>NZ_JBJQII010000005.1:0-314633 GCF_045984355.1 Methylobacillus draconifructus
CAACAGGTACAACAGGTACAACAGGTACAACAGGTACAACAGGTACAACAGGTACAACAGGTACAACAGGTACAACAGGTACAACAGGTACAACAGGTACAACAGGTACAACAGGTACAACAGGTACAACAGGTACGGGCGTTCAAGGGTCGCCAGGGGATCCGACCAATACAGGGTCGCCAAACAGGCCGGGAACGCCGCCGGGCACTCCTCCCGGCGCGCCTATAGGCGCCCCCTCCAGTCCTGGCTCCACTTTCGATAACGGGGCAGACCCTTACGGGCAAGGTAACGGAGGAAGGGTTGGGCCTTGATGAAAATTGAATAGTGTTTGTTGGGACCAATAACCCGCCTTGATACGGATCGAGGCGGGTTATTTCATTTAAGCAGCTTTGTTCGCTCTTATCGTGTTATTCGAGTCCCATGGCTGTGCTGTTGTCTGTCTCAGGCATGTAGGCAAATATCCAGTCTATATAGGCTTTTTTCTTTTCAAATTCCTGATAGGGCGGCGGGAAGTTCCGGGTTTTGAAAGGGCGTTCGCCCGAGAGGCTATATATTCCCATGATGCCGCCGCTGGGCGCATAAAGCAGGCCCCAGCCTTCCCTTTGCGTGACGGGGTCGATATAGAGTTTGCGCAAATGGCGTTGCGGAGTGGGGAAGCGGTTGTCCTTCAATAACGAGTCCAGTGTAGGCGGAAACTGTTTCACCATGCCGGGAGACTGGTTGTAATAGGACCCGATGGCTTTGCGTATGGTGTCGCCCACCTTCATCAGCTCCTGCTCGCGCTCGCGCCGCTGCATGTCGCTCCAGCGGTTTCCCGCTTCAGCCAGGGCTAAACCCATGAGGATGATCACAAGCAGCGCGCCCATCAGCGCCATGCCTTGCTGTCGCCTACCATTCGGCATAGTAGCTCCCGTCCGCGGCCATGGCCTCCGAGCCGCTGCGGATGTCGTAGATTTCGCCTGGGATATTGGCATCCTCAGGCGGTACCAGCATCCAGGTCTCGGTGCTTTCGGTGATGGGGTCTTCCGGGATCGCGCGCAGGTACTTGCGTTCCACCAGGTCATACAAGGTGTCGGGATAACGCCCGGTATCGCTGTAGAATTTGTCGATGGCATCGCGCATGACGATGAGGTCATGCTTGAGAGAGTTCTCGCGGGCGCGGTCTATGCTGGAGAAGTAGCGCGGCGTGACCAGGCTCAGCAGCGTGGCGATGATGGCAAGCACCACCAGCACTTCGATCAGGGTGAATCCCAGTATCCTTGCTGGTTTTTGTCCTGGACTTGGCCGCATGCTCACCATTCCCGGTACGGCTGCTGGTTGAGCCCGGTATCGCCCGAGAGGGAGTAGACGTCGTAGACATCCTCGCCCTCGGCAGGCTCCTCGAACGAGCTGGCATAGCTGCGCTTGCCCCAGGTGGCTTCATTCGGCAGCTCGGGGTCGGAGGCGAACGGGTCGCGCGGAATGCTGCGCAGGAAATGGATTTTCCGTTTCTTGGGATCGCGCGGGTTTTCCACGCCCTGCACCAGGATTTGCAGGCTGGGAGGGTAGCCGGATTGGCCGGGAGTTTTCTTGATCAGGCCGTCATCCACGGCTTTCTTGTAGGCGTCGATCGCGTCGCGCAATTGCCAGAGGTGGCGCTTGAGTTCCTGTTCCTTGGCGCGCTTGGCCGTCACCTGCATCACGGGCGCGGCCGAGCTGAGGATCAGCGCCAGCAGCACCAGCGCCACCATGAGCTCGATCAATGTAAAGCCGTAAGATGGTTTCGAGCACTGCTTCATTGTCGCTCGTCCGGGCTCGCAATGTCTTCCACCGGACGCATGACCGATTCGGCAAAGGAGCGGTCCGACTCGGCGCGTTCGGCCTGGATTTCCTGCGGCGTCTTGACCGGCGCAGCAGGTGCGGCTTGCGCGGTGACGGCGCCTGGTTCCGCGGCCCGGCCCGGCCTAGATGCGCTGCGGTCTATCCCGGCCGGGAAGGTCGTGTAGATGGCATTTTCGGGGGTGAGGTTGCTGATGATGCGAGGCGTTATAAACAGGGCGATCTCTTTCTTGCTCAGGTCGTTGTTATTGTTGTTGAACAGTTTGCCGACCAGCGGCAGCTTGGAAAGTCCCGGCACGCCGTTTGTGATCTTCTGTTCGTCGTTGCGCATCAGGCCGGCAAGAATTTGTGTTTCTCCATCTTTCAATCGCAGAATGGTGCTGGCGTTGCGGGTGCCTATGGTATAGGTGACGGTGCCTGAGCTCGTTTCCATGCGGTCGGTCTGGTTGCTGACTTCCAGTCCGATCTTGATCGATACTTCATCGCGCAGCAGGATGGTGGGCTCGACGTCGAGTTTGACCCCTACCTCGATGTAGTTCACCGTCTGCGATACGAAGCCGGTGGAATTGGCGACGCTGGTGAGCACCGGGATGCGGTCGCCGACGTGGATCTTGGCTTTTTCGCGGTTCTTGACGCGGATATGCGGATTGGCGAGCAGGTTGGTGTCGGTGTCCTGCTGCAGCAGGTTCAGTGCCAGCACCGGGTCGCTGATGCTGAAGACGCCGAGGTTGGAATTGAAGTTCTTGAGCTCGTTGATGGTGAGCTTGCCTGGCGTGAGCGTGGCGGTGCCGTTGACGGTATCGCGACCCTGCACGCCGAGGCTGACATTGGTGGGATAGCGGATGCCGATGTTTTCCAGGCTGCGGCGGTTGATTTCCAGCACTTCGACCTCGAGCATGACTTCCGGCTCGGCCATGTCTTGCGACATGATGAGTTTTTCCGCGGTGCGGATCGCTTCCGGCGTATCCCGCATCACCAGGGTGTTGAGCTTCTCGTCGATATAGATGTCCTTGGTCTTCACCACGGTCTTGATCATGGCCATGAGCTTCTTGGCATCGGTGTTGCTCAGGTAAAAGCTGCGCACGAAGGTTTCCTGGTATTCCTGGCTGCGGCTCAAGGGGTAGATCAGCAGGGTGTTGTCATTGAGCACTTTCTTGCCGAGCTGGTTGCTCGCGAGGATGACGTCGATGGCTTCCTCGATCGGCGTGTTGCGCAGGAATACGCTGGTGCGCTGGTCGCTGCGCAGTTCCTGGTCGTAGGTGAAATTGATCGCGGCGGCCTGGGAGATGAACTCGAACACCGACTTGATGGCGACGTCCTTGAACTCCAAGGAAATGGGGCGCTTGAAGGATGAGCGGATGTGCGGCGGGTTCACCGCCTTGTCCATGCGTTGTTGCTCGATCTGCTCGAACAGGGCGCGCGCGCTGCGGTTGCTGGAGTCTTCCGCTAGCACGGTGCGGGCCAGGTTCTGCGCGCCTTCCCAGTCCTGCTTGGCAAGGAGTTCGTCGGCGCGCTGCATCATGGCGTCGTGCGTGGTGGCGATGCGCATCTGCTGGATGCCGTTCTGCGCACGCTGGTTCTGGCTGTCGAGTTCGAGCACGCGCCGGTAGGCGATGTCGGCCTCGCCCCAGCGCTTTTGCTGCTTGAGCTGGTCTGCCTCTTTTAACAAGATAGCAAGCTGGATGTCTTGCTGCTGCTTGAGGTAGTTGCGGTATTCCGGATTGTCGGGGAAGGTGCGCACCAGGCTCTTGAGCCGCTCTATCCCGGCTTCGACCTGTCCGGCGTTGATCATGTCCCTGGCTTGCTGGAACTCCAGGTTGGTCTGGTTCTGCCGCATTTCCGTGCCGGAGCAGGCGGCGAGCATGATCGCGATAAATACCGCGCTGAATTTCAGGCTTGCGTGCGATGTGGTGTTCAATTGCTTTCTCCAATCATCAATGGCACATCAGCACGCAATGGCTGATAGCTCAGGATCATGCGGGAAGGGGTGATTTCCTTGATCTTCCAGTCGCCGACGATATCGCCGATCTTGACGCTGACATTTTTTTCTCCGAGGGAGAGAAAGACGGTGAATTGGCCGTGGTCCTCCAGCTTGCCCGCATACGTAAAGGGGACTGGTGGAATTTCCATGGCCTGCTGCACGATGGGTTGTTGTGCGGTTTCGGCCTGGGCGACGAGTTGCCCGCCGCCGAATAAATTGTGCTCGCTGTCCTGCCAGGGCGCGCGTTGCAGCTGGGCCACGTCCAGGGAATTCGCACCTGCTGGCCGGGATTCTCCAGACGTCCTGGATTTCGGCAGGCCCTTCACGTCGGTACGCGAGCCCTGCGGGCGCGATGCCGCGACTTGCACCTCGTCGGCCTGCTCGTCGTTCAAGGCGGTCCATACCGTGGCAGCTACCGTCATGGTCAATGCTGCCCACACCAACCACTGTCTCGGCGTCTGCTTCATCGCCCGTCCTTGCGCAGGTAGAGCGTGAGCTTGAGCCTGGCTTCGACATGGTCGCTCAGCATGTCTTCGCGCTTGAGCGAAATATCGTTCAGCGCGGCCGATGGCAGGGTGTTCATGACATCGGCAATGAAGCGGCGGATGTCGAGGTATTGTCCCTGCAGCGGCAGGCTGAGCTGGTACTTGGAGAACGCTGCCGATGATTGCCGGCTCAGAGTGTAGTCGACCTTTTCCGGTACCAGGCCGTGCTGCTCTGCAATATCCAGCACCTGGTTCAGCAGGGTGGTGGCTTCGCTCTCGCGCGGCAGGAACTGGTAGAAGGCATTGAGCGAGGCCTGCGGCGAACGGTCTATCCACTGGCCCTGGTGCTGTGGCATGGCGCGGTGCATGGCGGCGACATCGAGCTTGAGCTGCTGCAACGCCCTGGCCTGCGGCCAGGCATAGGCGAGGGCAACGAGCAGGCAGGCTGCCAGCAAGCCTAGCCCCAGCTTGCTGAGCCCGTCGAGCTGGCCGAGGCGGTAGCGCAGTTTATGCAGCTTGCCGACACTCATGGCTGCTGTATCCATACGGCCTCCACGACGAAGCGCACCGGCATGGGTTGGTCGTGATGAAACTCATGCGACATCAGCAGCACGTCGTTGAACACGGGCTGTTCGGAGAGGCCGCGCACGTATTTGAACATATTGACCACTTCATTGGTATTGGCCGTAATCCTCAGTTTGTGCAGCCTGGCGTTGGGCTCGATGCTGGCGAGCTTGATATCCGCGACCTTGATGCTTTCCAGCGCCAGGAACAGTTTCTGCCACGGCAGGGCGAGTTCGTGCATGGCGGCTTGCACTGCCGCGATTTCCTGCTGCTTGGCTTGGTCTTCCTTGGGGTTGAGCCTGGGAGCGCTGACCGGGGCCTGCATCTGCTGCAGGTCTGCGTTCAGCCGTTGGCGCTCCGAATTCAATTGCTGCATCCAGCCCAACAGCGCGATGCCGCAGGCCGCTGCCAGCAGGAGCGTCACGATTCCCTTGACTGGCCGGTCTTGCAGCGGAGGGGCGTGGTTGATGGAGATAACGGGTAGCATTACTGCCATGCCTCCATGCCGTGTTGGTCTTGCGAGGAGGGCAGGATGTTGTGCACCTTGCGCCCGGGAAGCTGGAGCGCTGGCCGGCCGTCCGCGGCGTAGAACACGACAGGCCACTCGCTGTTGTCCACGCCTGCGATGATGGATTCGCGGTCCAGCAATGCCTGCAACTGGTTTTCGATGTCGCTTTCCGCGGCATAGCTTTGCAGGCTCAGCCACTGCCCGTGTTGCACCAGGGCGATGGTGATGCGGTCGTTTTCCAACATAACCAGGTTCAAGGCGTCGGGTAAAGGCGTGCGCGCCAGCTTGCGCCGGATGACGTCGGTGGCGATCATCAGGTGGGGATGGATGTGCTGCACCGGCATTCGCGCTTGATTGAACTCCTCGCGCAGGGCTTGCAGCAGCTTCTCGTCAATGGCGCTGGCAAAAGTCGGGTGACCGTAGGCCACCGGCGTGGTGCGGATGTCCCATGCACGTGAAAACTCGCCGTAGACCTGCGTGAAGTAATGCCTGACGAACGCGCTTTGCTCCTTGCGGGTATGCAGGCTGGCATTCCACGGCACGATGGCATAGTGCGCGAAATAGTTGGAGACCACTACCCTGGGCTGGCAGCCTCGCCATTGGCGGTTTTGCAACTGCTGGTGCAGGCTGGAAACCGCCGGCTGCCAGAATTCCCGGTTCTGGAACGACTCGCTGGTTGAGCGCAATGCAATATCTTCCTTTGCCACGACCCTGGCCTTCATGCCGCGCTTGATCCTGAGCATGGTGAGCGTGCGCGGCTGGATCAGGACGCGCAGTTCGTCCCGCCATGGAAAGGCCCACGAGGCGGAAGGCCAGCTAAACGAGCGAGGTAACACGGTTGATCTCCTGTAGGGTGGTTTCGCCGCGCTTGACCATGTCGAGCGCGGCTTCTCGCATGGTGCGGGTACCGTTTGCGCGCGCGGCTTCCTTGACCTTGCGCACCGGCTCCCGCGTGATGATGAGCTCGCGGATGGCGTCGTTGAACACCAGCAGTTCCGCCACGGCCTTGCGCCCCTTGTAGCCGGTGCCATGGCATTGCCCGCAGCCCTGGCCGGCGCGGAAGCGGTATTCGTCGATCGACTCCGGCGCAATGCCGGACTTGGCGATCAAGGCGGGGTCGGGCGTGTCGTCGATGGCGCAATGTGGGCATATCGTGCGCACCAGCCGTTGCGCCATGATGCCGTTGATCGCAGAGACGAAGCTGTACGGATCCACGTTCATGTTGGTGAAGCGGCCGATGACGTCGAATACGTTGTTGGCGTGCACCGTGGTCAAGACCAGGTGGCCTGTCAGCGCGGATTGCACCGCGATCTGCGCGGTTTCCGCATCGCGGATTTCGCCCACCATGATCTTGTCCGGGTCGTGGCGCAGGATGGAGCGCAGGCCGCGCGCAAAGGTCAGGCCCTTCTTCTCGTTCACCGGGATCTGCAGCACGCCGGGCAACTGGTATTCCACCGGGTCCTCGATGGTGATGATCTTGTCCTGGCCGTGGTTGATCTCGGAGATCGCGCCATACAGCGTGGTGGTCTTGCCACTACCAGTTGGCCCGGTGACCAGCAGCATGCCGTAGGGCTCTTCGGCCAGCAGGCGGAAGCGCGCCATGATGTCCGGTTCGAAGCCCAACACGTCGAGGCTCAATCCCTGCGCCTGATCTGAAAGCGCCTTGCGGTCGAGGATGCGCAGCACCGCGTCCTCACCGAACACGCTGGGCATGATGGAAACGCGCAGGTCGACTTCGCGCCCGAGCGCCATGACCTTGAAGCGGCCATCCTGCGGAATGCGCCGCTCGGCGATGTCGAGCTCGGACATCACCTTGATGCGCGAAATGGCTTGTTCCGCCTGCATCACGCCGTGGATGCTGCCCACGCTGCTCAGCACGCCGTCGATGCGGTACTTTATGGTCAGGCCGTGCGCGTCGGTCTCCATATGGATGTCGCTGGCGCCTGCCTTGAGCGCGTCATACAGGGTGGAGCGCACCAGCTTCACCACCGGCGAGGTGTCTTCCGCGATCGAGCGCAAGGAAATGTCCTCGATGGCGCTGTTGCCGCTCTCGCTCTCGACCTGTTCCGGCAGCAGGCCATCCATGGCGCGCATGCTTTCCTCGAAACGGGAAAGAAAGGCGGCAATATCCTTGCGGTGGGCGATGCTCCATTGCGCAGGCTCGGGCAGCAGTTGATTCATGCGGCTGTATAGTTGCGCATCGAAAGGGTTGGCATGCACCATGTGCAGCTTGCCGGCCTTGTCGCGCAAGGCGAGGCATTCCTGCCTGCCGGCCTCGGCAAAAGGCAGCAGCTGGAAATCCGGCTGCCACTCGTACATTTGCAGGATGCCGAGCACGGGGTAGCGCATGAGCCTGCCAAGCGCATGCATAAAGGTATCGGCATCGAGGCCGGAAACTTCTTCCAGCACGTCCAGCAGCGGCTGTTTGCCTTGCTGCGCCAACGCGCGCGCCTGCTGCACTTTCTCCAGGTCAATCCGGGCGAGGCCGGAACCGGCCTGGAGCAGGGAAGGGTGATCCAGCGGCTGGTTCATTGTATGCTCCCGGCCAGGTCGAAAATCGGCATGTACATGAGCACCACCACGACACCGATGATCAGCCCGATCACCACCATCAGCAGCGGCTCCAGCAAGCGCGTGAACCAGTCCACGGCACGGGCGATTTCCTCGTCGTAGAAGCTGCCGATGCGCTCCATCATCTCGCCCATCCGCCCCGTGCGCTCGCCCACGCGCAGCATGCGCAGCGCGATCGAGGTGGTCATGCCGTGCTCTTCCATCGCGCTCGACAACGGCTTGCCTTCGCGGATGTCATGCTCTGCCAGTTGCAGCTGGTGTTTCAGGCTGGGCTGCAGCAGGGAAGCGACCATCTGCATGCCGGTCACGAGCGGGATGCCGCCTTGCAACAGCATGCCCAGCGTGCGGTAGAAACGCGCCAGCTGGTAGATGCGCATGGTTTCGCCCAGCGCGGGGATTTTCCATAGTTGCTGCAGCAAGGTGTTGCGCACCACAGGGCGGCTCAAGGCCACGCCCAGCAGACTAAAGACAATGACGGAGGCCAGCAGGGCGACCTTTCCGTGCTCGTGCAGCATACGGCCCCAGGAGAGCAATAATTGCGACATCCAGGGCAGGTTGTCCCCGGCGCTTTCATAAATGGCGCTGAAGCGCGGCACGACGTAGCCGAGCAGGAACAGCATGACCAAGCCGCCGACGACGATCAGCAATACCGGGTAGATGGAGGCCGTGGTGATCTTCTTCTTGACCGCATCCAGCTGGCCCTGGTAGGTCACATGGCGGTTCAGCGCCTGTACCATGTCGCCGGTGCGTTCGCTGCTGCGGATCAGCGCCACATAGAGCGGGGGGAATGTATTGGGGAACTTCTCCAACGCGCCCGACAGCGGCAAGCCTTCATAGAGCAAAGCCAGCAATTGCTTGAGCAATGTGCGCGACTCGGCATGGCCTTCCTTCTCCGCCAGGGCCTCGATGGCCTCGACCAGGCTCAGGCCGGAGTCCAGCAGGGACAGCAGCTCCTGGCTGAACAGCATGAGGTTGAACCTGGGCTTGCGCAACCGGGCGCCTATGCCTGCGCTTTCAAGATGCTTCAAGCCCAATACGCTGTAGCCCTGCGCTTCCGCCTGCAGCTGCGCCTGCAAACCATCGCTGGCCTCCAGGGTCAGCGATTGCACTTCTGCGCCGAGTGCGACTTTAAGCTCGAATTTCATGCGCGAGGGTATCCATTAGGCACTACTGCCAGCTCACGATGTCGGCAGATTCCTCGCTGCCGCCCAGTTGGCCATCCTTGCCGAACGACCATAAATCGTAATCCCCATGCTCGCCGGGAGAGCGGTATTGGTAAGGTTTGCCCCATGGGTCCTGCGGCAGGGCTTTTTGCAGGTAAGGGCCATGCCAGCGGGACTCGTCCGAAGGCTGCGCGTTGAGCGCCGCCAGGCCTTGTTCCGTGCTGGGATAGCGGCCGGTGTCGAGCCGGTATTGGTCCAGCGCCTTGCCCAGCGCCTCGATTTGCGCCTTGGCGGTCTTGGCTTCCGATTTGCCGATCTGGGCAAAATACTTGGGGCCGACGTAACCTGCCAGCAGGCCGATGATCACCATCACGACCAGCAGCTCCAGCAACGTGAAGCCGAGGTTTTTCCGCTTGGCAGGCAAGGGCTGCACGCAAGGATTGCCGGTCATGTCAGTGTTTCCGGTCATATCAGTATTCAATGGGCGAGTGTGGGAAAACGGCATGGCGGTGTCCTCAAGGTTGCGGTGTGGTGCTGTTGGTTGCGGGCTTGGATAACAAGCCACTGGGTGCAAATTGACTCGGTACGAAGCCAGGCACGCTGAGTTCGACGAAGGGGGCGATGGCCTGGCGCAGGCGGATCGCCTGCGGCTGTTCGGCTGGCGTTTCGTTGTTGCAGGGCGCTTTCACGTACAGCATGGGGGAGGCCGGGCGCTTGGGCAGGCCGACCAATGTCGTGAAATTGACCCAGTCGTCGTTCAGGGAAGCGGTTTGCTGGCTGAAGGAAGGAACGGCGCGCTCGGTCGTTTCCACGCCGTTGATGGCTTCGCGGAAGGCAGGCTCGGTCAGCGGCTGGCGCTCGTAGCCGGGACGCTTGTAGTACTGCACGGCGGTAAAGCTGCGGCCGATGCGATAGACAGGCTCCGCCCCCGTGGCATACATCGCATAGGCGACCTCAATGTCCTGGCCCGCAAAGCCGCCTCTCGCGATATCCGTGATGCGGAAAAACTGCTTGCCGGGCAATTGCGCGTTGTAGTCGGCATCCGCGCTGGACAATGCCAAAACCCTGGTGCCGTAGATGCATTCTCCAGCGGCCGGGTTGCGCCAGACCACATCCATCACGCTGGCGATTTTCTTGTCCGTTTGCCCCGTCAGCGAGTTGTTCATCATCACCTGGCGGTTGGCGTGCTTGAACAGCTTGAAGCCGGGCAGGGGGGCGGCGATTTCGTTTTCGGGAAATATAGCGCAGGCATTGCTATGCTCGGCCGTGGGTTTGCGCGGGGCCATATGGCGGCCTTCGGGGTCGAACTTGCCGGTTGCATTGCAGAGAGTATAGGCGCTGCTGCCGTGCTCCAGCAGCACGCCGCTGATCGGCAGCGGCTCGAAGCCCGTGGCATGCGCAGTGGACAAGAACATGAGCAGGCCGGTTGCCAAGCAGCACGTAAAGCATGTGCCGGGCTTGCGGGAGACGGGAGGCGTGGGCATGGCGGGCATCATGGTCAATTCGCCGCAAAATACTGGTTCAATGCATGCAGCTGGGCCTCGTTGAGCATCCCGGCGGCTTGCTTGAGATTGATGATGTCGTTGACCAGCACGTACTGCACGCGGCTGAGTTCCAGCCGGCTGCGGAACAGCTTTTGCTGCGCGTTCAGCACCTCGATGTTGGTGCGTGTGCCCGCGGCAAAGCCTTTCTGCGTGCCTTCGAGGGCGATCTCGCTCGATTTCACCGCCTGGCGGTAGGCGGAGAGCGCCAGCAGCCCGCTGCGTATGCTGTTGAGGTATTTTTTCGTATTGGCCTCGATGTCGCGGGTGCGCAGGTTGAGCAGCTCTTCGGCTGCATCCACCCTGTTGAAAGCCTGGCGCACGCTGGCGCTGGTGAAGCCGCCTGCGAACAGCGGCATGTTGAGCTGCAACGCAATGGTGGTGGTGTCGAAGCGCGAGCCCAGGGTATTGTTGCTGTCGTTCTCGCTAAAGGAACGGACGCCGACCAGGTCCAGGGTGGGGAAGTGCCCCGCGCGCTTTTTCTCTACATCCTGCCTTGCGACTTCCACCGAGAGTCGGGCGGCGGTGATTTCGGGGTTGTTGCCCAGCGCCTGCTGCATCCAGAATTCGAGATCGTCGGAATCCGGCACCCCGGCCGGCAGCTGGGCAATGTCGAGCGGGGCGATGTCGGTGACGGCGACGCCGCTCATATTGCTCAATGTCTGCTTGAACACCGCCAGCGAATTCTCGGTGGTGATGAGCTCGGCCTGGGCCAGCTCCAGGTTGGCTTGCGCCTCGTTGATCTCGGTCACGGTGCCTTCGCCGTTGTCGTAACGCCGCTGGGCCTGGTCAAGCTGCTGGCTGGTGGCGGCGATATTGCTGCGCAATACCTCCACTTTTTCCTGCGCATAAAGCGTTTCGAAATAGGTGGCGGCAAGGCGGCTGATCAGCGTGGCGTTTTCCTTGAGCAGCAAGGCTTCCTTGCTTTGCACGTTCGCCTCCGCGCCGCGGTAGGTGGCGATGTTTTCCTTATTGAACAAGGGCTGCCTCAGGCTCAGCGCATAGTTCTGGATATCATAGTTGAGCCGAGTGTCGATGGCACCCAAGGTGGTTTGCGTGGTGCGGTCCGTAGCGCCGCGGCCGACGCTGGCGCCGAATTGCACCCTGGGCATGAACAAGGCGCGGCTCTTGTTGATCTCCTCGCGTTCCGCCGCCATGTTGGCCTCGGCCGCCTTGTATTGCGCATCGTACTGCAAGGCTTTTTCATAGAGGCTGAGCAGGTTTTCCGCGGCATGCAGCGGGGCGCTGGCGCAGATTGCCAGTGCGCAGAGCGCGCGCGACAGCGCCAATCGGTTCAATTTCATGCGGTAACGGCGGGTCATCATCCTGCGGGCTCCTCACTCTTCCTTCATCGAGGCCGCAATCCGCTTCACCAGCGGGTGCATCAGGTAGGTAAGCAGGGTGCGCTCGCCGGTGCGGATCACCACCTGTACCGGCATGCCGGGTTGCAGGCGGCGGTTGCCGAGGGTTTTCATGCCGTCCTCAGTGATGTTGATGCGCGCGAGGTAATAACTGGAAGGCGCCTGGCCGCCCGTGCCGGGGTCTACCAGCAAATCGCTGGAAACGGTCTTGACCTGGCCTTCCAGCAGCAATTGCGGCGTATTGGAAAAGCTGGAGAAGCGCACGTCCGCATCCTGCCCGGTATGGATCTTGTCGATGAGGTGGGGGGGGATTCGAGCATCGAGGATCAGGGGCTCGTCGAACGGCACGATATCCATGATTTTCTGCCCGGGCTGGATGACTGCGCCGACGGTATGCACCTGCAAGCCGACGACCTGGCCGCTGACCGGCGCAGTGACGGTGATGCGCTGCAACTCATCCCAGAGCGGCTTGTACTTCTCGGCATCGGCCTGCACCGCGAGCTTCACCTGCGCCATCTCGGTGTCGATTTCCTTCTTCTCGGTTTGCTCGCGTGCGGTGATGCGCTGCTGCAGTTCGAGGATGGCCTTGCGGCTGCGCAGGATGTTCGAATCATTTGTCGCGATCATGCCGTAAGTCTGGGCCAGCTTTTGCTCAAGCTCGTTCTGCTGGTTGCGCGGCGCGAAGCCCTCGCTCACCAGTTGCCTGATGCCGGCCAATTGCTGGGTCAGCAGTTCCAATTGCGATTGATAGCTGCCGGCCACCCCCTGGTAGCCTTCGATCAAGGCCTGCTGGCCCTGGATGGATTCGCGCATCGCCTCGACATCGGCGCGCAAGGCCTCTTGGCGCGCGCGCAGCAGTTGGGACTGGTTCAGCATGAGCTGCTGTACATAAGGGTCGCCTTGCTGCTTGATCAGCTCTTCATGGAACACAATGCTGCCCGCGCCCAGCTTTTCCGCGAGCAGGCGGCTTTCCTGCGCCAGCAGCCCAAGGTAGCGCTGGCGCACCTCGTCGAAGCGCGCCTTGCTGGCGGTGGCATCCAGGGTGAACAGCACGTCGCCGGCCTGCACCGCCTGGCCTTCGTGCACCATCAACTGGCTGATGATGCCGCCGTTCAGGTGCTGTACGGTTTTATGCCGTCCTTCCACCGTCACCACGCCTTCGGTCGGCACGCCTTCGTCCAGCGGCGCCAAGGCGGCCCAGGCGAGAAAACCGCCAAAACCAAGCAGCAGGATGATAAAGCCCAGCCGTGTTGTGCGCTGTTCATGGACATGTCCGACTGTCTGCTCATGCAAGGGGATTACCTTGGATTCGTGCGCAGGCGCATCGGACGCCGTGTGTTGTAAAGGCAGGTTCATGTTGTTCATCCTTATGCCACCTTGCTTGCCGGGGTTTGCCTTGCCCGATTGAGTTCTGCGATCACCTGGTCGCGCGGGCCATGGCAGACCATGCCGCCCTGGTCGAGCACCAGTAGCTTGTCCGTAATGTTCAGGATGTGCGTACGGTGCGAGACGATGACGATGGCCTTGCCCTGGTTTTTCAGGAGCAGCAGCGCGGTGATCAGGCTGGCTTCGCCCTGGTCGTCGAGGTGCGAGTTCGGTTCGTCCAGGATGATGAAGGCAGGCTGCTGGTAGATGGCCCTCGCCAGGCCAAGCAATTGGCGTTGGCCGCCGGAGAGCACGGGCGCCTCGGCGTCGATGCGGGTGTCGTAGCCTCGCGGCAGCCGCAGGATGGCGTCATGAATGCCCGCGGTTTGCGCAGCCTGGATCACTTTCTCCGGGTCCGGCTGCGTGAAGCGGGCAATATTCTCGGCAATGCTGCCCTCCAGCAAGGCGACCTCCTGCGGCAGGTAGCCGATAGCTGCGGCATATACATTGGCAGGCAGACGCGATAGCGCAATGCCGTCGACGAGAATTTCGCCTTCGCGGTGATCGCAGATGCCCGCGATGCAGCGCACCAGCGTGGTCTTACCCGAGCCCGAGGGGCCAAGGATGCCAAGAATCTCGCCCGGCTCGATGTCCAGGTTCAAGGGGCGGAGCAGGGGCTTGCCGCCGGAGGCTTTCACCGCGACCTGCACCAGCGCCAGTCTGCCCTTGATCGGTTCGTCCGGTGTCGTCAGGTACGCAGGGTTTTCATCCCCATGGGTGCTGGCTAGCAATTGGTCGATGTTGGCGGCAGACGCCTTGGCCTGGATGAACTGCTTCCAGGTGTTCACGATGACGTCGAAAGGCTGCAATGCGCGTGCGATCAGCACATTGGAGGCGATCATCGCGCCGATCGAAATATCGCCTTTCACCGCCAGCAGGGCGGCTACGCCCAGCATGCCGGATTGCATGGTGTAGCGCGCAAACTTATTGACCTGCTGGTTGCGGCTCTGCACCTGGTTTGCCTGGGCGTCCAGCGCATGCCAGCGTGACTGGATGCTGATCCAGCGCTGCCACAGGGAAGGCAGCATGCCGAGAACGTGCAGCGTCTCAATATTGCGCAGCTTGCTGTCGAGGAATTGCAGCCCTTGCTGGCGGGCCTCGGCAGTTTTTTCCAAAGGTAGCGACGTACTGCGCTGGTTCCAGAGCGCGAGTCCGAACTGGACCAGGCACAAGGCAATTGCCAATGTCCCCAATATCGGACTGAGGACGAACAATACCGCCACATACAGCAATGTCCAGGGCAGGTCGAAGAAGGCGAACAAGCCGTTGCTGGTGACGAAGTGGCGGATGAAGGTCAGCTCCTGCATGGCCTGGTGCGTACCGTTCGATGCAGGTGCCTGCGTTGCCAGGCCGAGAGAGAACAGCCTGGAAGTCAGCAACTGGTCGAAGCGCACGCCGGCCTTGATCGCGACCATGGAGCGCACCCAGTCTGAAAACGCCATCACCATGAACAGGAACACGGTGATGAGGGTGACGGCGAGCAGCGTCATCTCGCTGCGGCTCAGCAATACCCGGTCATAGAGTTGCAGCAGGTAGAGCGTGGGCGCGAGCATTAATATATTGGTCACCATGCTGAAGGCGGCAATGGCCCAGGCTTCACGCCTGAACAACGCCAAGTAGTCGCGCAGGGAGGCGGGCGGCCTGTTCATGCCTGCATCCTCGGCGTGTTGCCGGCTTGCTGCAACGAGGCCAGCACTTCATCCGGCTTGCCGTAGCGCAGCATCTGGCCCTTCATCATCACCATCATGGTGTCGGCAACGTGCCGTATGCCTTGCAAGTGGCTGATGATGACGAAGGTCGTTCCCTGCGCCTTGAGCGTGCGCACCGCGTGCTGTAGGCATTGTTCGCTGGCTTCGTCCAGGTTGGCATTCGGCTCATCCAGGACCACGACCGCAGGCTTGCCATAAAGGGCGCGCGCCAGGCCGACTAGCTGCCTGCGGCCGCCGGAGAGCAGGTGGCCCTCATGGCCGATGCGTGTATCGAGGCCGTCGGGCAAAGAGTCTATCCAGGCTTGCAATTGCAGCAGTTCGACCACGCTTGCCAGCTTCTCCTGGTCTGGCGTGCCGAACCGGGCGATATTTTCCGCGACCGAGCCGTCTAGCAGGGCGATTTCTTGCGGCAGGTAGCCCAGGTGCTGCCCGAGCTCCGCCTTGTCCCACTGGAAGGCATCCACGCCATCCAGCCTTACCTTGCCGGTGCTGGGTTGCAGCAGGCCGACCAGCAACTTCGAGAGGGTCGTCTTGCCGGAGGCGGAAGGGCCGCTAATGAGCAGCACCTCGCCCGGATGCATGCGGAACTGGATATTGCGCAGCAAGGGTTCGCGCGCGTTGTCCTGCAGGGCGTAGCTGAGGTTTTCCACCGAGATCTGCCCGGTCGGCGCAGGCAGCGCCATGCCGGGCCGCTTGGTCGGGTGTTGTTCCAGCAATTCGTCTAGCCTGACGTATGCCTGCCATGCATTGGCAAGGCTGCGCCATTGGGCGATGAGCTGGCTGAACGGCGCCAGCACCCGTGCAGCCAGGATGGAAGCGACGATCATCATCGCGGCCCCGTTGACCAGTGCCTGGCTGACGACCAGGTAGCAGCCCAATCCCAGCACCAGCGACGTTAGGGTGATTTGCAGGAATTTCGAATATGCCGCGTGCCTGCCTGCAATTTCGGAGGCCATGGCCTGCTTGCTGAGAAAGGCTTGCTGCTTGTCCTGCCAACGCGCCTCGAGCGGCGCTTGCATGCCCATGGCCCTTACCACGTCTGCATGCTGTTGGATATTGCTGAAATAACTCTGTGCCGCCAGGGCATATTGATTGGCTTCCTGCAGCACCGGCTGCACGCGCACCTGGTTGAGCAGTGCGACCACGGTCTGGATTGCCAGGCCGAGCAGGGTCAGGTATCCCAGGCTGCTATGGATGAAGAAAATCGCGACAACGAAGATCACGATGAAAGGAATATCGATCAGGCCGAGTAGGGCGGGGGAGTAGAGTATTTCCCGCAGGCTGCGATAGTCGGCAAACACGCGCTGTGCGGGGAAGCCGGCATTGGCAAGCTTGGCGGCGAATGCGGCATTGAAAATATGGTGGTTCAATGATTGGTCAAGCTGGCCGGCCGCTTGCAGCATCATGCCGCGGCGCACCCATTCCAAGCTTTCCATGATCAGGTAAATAAAGACCACCATCATGGTGAGCATGAGCAAAGTGCCAAGATTGCGACTGAAAATCACGCGATCATAGACTTCGAGCATGTACCACGATGGCGCCAACACAAGAAGGTTGGTAAAAAAACCGAAGAAAATCACTCGACGGAAGAGAGAGATGAGATCCATCAAGGATTTCTTCAGTTGAGCGGAGTTGCTGCTTTTAGTCACGTAAACAGTATTCCTGGAAGTAAAAACGTAGAAAGCCGATTGGGCCGGTACGGGACCGGCCCTGTTGCCAGGGTCTGTTGATGCTTTGTTCGCGAGCCGCGTTGCTGCGACAAATGGTGATAGGCAAGGCGCGGGACGCAGGCAATGGTCATTCCCTTGTCAAGTCTCGCAACGCAGCATGGCATCATTTGTCACAGCAACCCGAAGGGCCGGGCCGGTTTTTTGCACGGTGCTGCGTTATTCGTCGTTTATTTGGAATAACCAAACTTCACTCCTCATGCCTTGCTCCGTACAAAAACTGGCTCCGGCGCGGTCGTGAACAAAACTTCAATAGACCCTTTTAAACAACCACGATATCTGCCGCAGTGATCGAGGTAACGCCTGTCAGAATCGCGATATCCACCGCTGTGCTTCCGCCATTGCCGTCTGCGTAATACTGCAGGGTATTGGTGGAAGTGTTGAACACTAGGTAGTCATCTGCATCTAGCGGGCCCGAACCGACCACCAGGTTGCCGGCATTGAAGCCGATCAACGAAGCGAACTGGTCCGTATTGAGCTCGATCTTGTCGACGCCGCTGCCGAAGTCGGTGATGGTATCGGTGTCAGCGTTAGTGAGATCAACCCCGACGTTTTCATACCATTGCTCTTCGTCGTCATCGCCGGTCACGGTTTGCGTCCAAATCTTGCCAAAGGCAAAGGTATCGGAACCAGAGCCACCGGTCAGGGTATCGTGCCCGCCGTTGCTGATGAAGCGGTCATCCTTAGTCGTGCCGATGAAGGTCTGGGTGTTGCCGTTGCCTTCAAAGGTCAGGCCGTTGGCTGTCACGCCGGAAGCATCCACTACGACATTGTTGATGGTGCCGCCATTGTTGCCCTTGGAATTGGAGAGGTCGGCGACAGTACCGCCGGCATTGAAGAAGTAGTGGTCATTCAGCAATTGCAGGGCTGTGTTTTCCACGTTCAAGCGACCCACTGTGCCGCCTACCTGCACCACTTCCATTTCCTGGAAGTTAGCATCGTTGAGCACTATAGTGCCTGCAGCCTGGGTGTTAGCGCCGATGCCAGTGGTGATGCGCAGGGTATCGGTACCTTCACCGCCGACGATCACGTCATGCTTCGCGCCAGTGGCGATCCACTCGGGGTTGCCATCGTCAGCCTTGGAGGTAGTGCCTTGCACGCCGCTACCGAAGCCGCCGATCAGGAAGATGTCGTCGCCTTCACCGCCGTCGAGGTAATCCGCACCGCCGTGACCAACCAGCAAGTCGTTACCGCCATTGCCGTAGACCACATCATCGCCCAGGCGCGCAGTGACGTAATCCACGCCATCGCTACCCAGCACGATCTCGCGGGCACCATCGGTTTCATTGGCACCGTCGATACGGACATAGCTGCCTGCCTCGCCTTCGGTGGCGTCGTAGATGATGTCCACGTTATGGAAGAGTTCGGCAACGGAGTAGTCGTCTACTTCAAACTCGGCAGCTTCGTATTCGACCTCGTCAGCTCCTTCAACATCAGGCTCGAATTCTTCTTCCTCGAATTCCAGCTTGATGGTAACGGATTCGGTAGGGCCGCCAGCGACGCCGTAGATATGAGTGCCAGGATTGAGTTCACCTAGGCTTAGAGACTCACCATTTTCCTCTAATTGTTCAGCGGAAAGAACGATATTAACGCCACTGGCTAATTCAATACGTTCAATACCGGAAAAAATTAATGATTCAGAGAAATCACCGGATTGAGTAAAGTAAATAGTATCAACAGCGTTATAACCAGCAATGCTGCTAGCATAAGTACTGATTGCACTTGATCCAGGACGAGTCACAAGATTAAGACGAACATCAGTTTGTGTTTGCTCAGCAATATCTATGTCATCAAGTGGTACAAATTGACCTGTAACGTTGTCATACGCAACAAAACCAGCATCTTCATTGCCCTCTTCAGCTTCTTGGATATCGGTATAGCGGGCTTGATTGCCAGAATTATCCAAACGAGAAGTTCCTCCCTGAATAATGACACCTCCAGCATCCTCTTCGCTGCCAATGACAAAACTATCATTACCGTCAGCACCCAATAATATGTCATTTGAAGTAACTAAGAAGATATCTCCATCAACTGTTTCGTCTCCTGCGGAACTTCCTCCACCAGAGATATAGTCATTTCCTTCGCCACCTGTGAGGATGTCATCTCCACTACCAGAGAAAATGGCATCATCACCATCTCCTCCGTGAATAATATTGTTACCGTTGCCAGCATAAATATTATCGTTACCATTGCCTCCAAAAATTATATTATTGCCGTTGCCGCCATCAATAATATCATCACCATCACCTCCAAAAATTATATCATTTCCTTCTCCCCCAAGTAGTACGTCATTTCCTCCTTTTCCGATGATGATATCATTTCCATCACCACCATCAATAAAGTTATCAAGATCGTTGCCAATAATTAAATCGCTATTTGATGTACCTATATAGGTAGTTTCTGTACTATTAAATATTTTGATAGCCATGATATTTCCTTTATTTAATTTTTGGAGCAAGAGCGAATCTTGCTCCAATATTTGAGAAATAAAACTACAAATTAATTAATAAATCTAATTAAGGTGTACTGCCAATTGCATAACCATCTATAGCTATTTCTTTGAATGTTGTATTCTCTTGTGCCGTTTGTCTCAAACGGATTGCCTGATTTCCATTAGTCACTGTCGGAGCAGCATTGCAAGAAGCTTCAATGTAAGTAAATGCTGAGGCAGCATTAGTCGAGCCATCATCATCTACATAAACAGTGTCCAAAGTAAAATCAACCCAGTTTGAATTTACAACAGCATCTTGAGTGGCTAATGTTGTACTAGCTGGGGTGCTTGGGCCAATGGGAGTATTTTCCCCTGTAATGGCAGTATTTACACTATTCTTTGTCGGAAGGTCCAAATAATTAGTCCCATTCTGCTCCTTATTAGCTAATGTATCGTATGCTAAAGCGCGGTGTTGTACAGATGTAAAGGTTCTTCCGGCTCTATATACAGGGGATGCTGTAGTTACAGGAGTTGTAAAAATAGTATATGCAATATCAACGTTAGTTGATCCACTAAAACCACCACGAGCAACGTCATTAACTTCAAAATATTGTGTGCCTGGAGTGCCGCTATCATGATCCGCATTGGTCATAATTACTTGAGTGGAAATAATGCACATATTTGTAGTGGAGTTACGCCATGCAATATCGGTCACAGTTCCAATGGAAGTAAACCCAGATGGTGCTCCAGTTACTGGAGGAATTGGAACTGAGCGGCTTCCCACTAATGTGTATCCGGTTTTTCCAGCAGGAAGAACAACGGTACTTGCTGGCTTAGCAACCCAGCAAGTATCGTTAGAACCAGTTGCTGGATAATTTGCAGCAGCAATAGGGTAGGAGCCAAAATTGCCTTTGACATTATTAGCGATACCGCCAGAAGGAATTACACGGCCATTGTTATAGCAATTGGTATAGGCTGAGGTTGAAAATCCTGTGCTGGGTAAAGTGACAAATCCTGCATGTGATTGAAAAGAAAAAGAAAATGCAGAAATTACTGCTAAGTTAATCAACGAGCTTTTCATCATCATCTCCTTGAGATTACAATTAGCAGGCATTTGTGGCTGCCTGCGGGGTGCCAATCCACCACAATCCAATTAGTCCCGTTCAAGTTCTAAGCTGGTTGTAGTTGAATCTGGGTTTCAAAGGCAGTTACAAATGCCCTTGCTTTTTATCCTTTTATTTTCTTGAGTCAAATTCATATCGCAAACTAAACCAAATACCTCGAGGTGCACCCGGGGCAACAAAGTTTGTACTTAGCCAATCTCCTGAATTGTGGTTATAACCATCTGGGCCGATTGCACCATAAATCGAAGGCGAAAATGGGTTATGTCCTAAGCGACCTGCGCTGAAGTACTCTTTATCTAAAAGGTTGTTGATTAATAAAGAGGCAGTCCATTCTGTATTGATTTTGTAGCTGGTCTGAAAGTTGAAAACAAAATATCCATCTACTGTGCCTGGATTGCTCGTAGGTTGCCTGGCAACTGTTGTAGCTCCAATACCAGGAATGGTCAGTTGGCGATATCTTGTAACACCTTGGCGGTGTTCATTGTTTTCATTTCCCCGAACAAAACTTTCAGAATGTGCAACCGCACTTAAACCTACAGTCCATTTATCAGTAACTGCATAATTAATACTTGCATTTAAGTTATGGAGTGCTACTCCGGGCATGCGACTACCCGGTTTTACGCGAATAACCTCACCGTATTGGCCAAGTGAAAACGAACTACTGTTGTCACGACTAATCATCAAGAAGTCGTCTTCAAACGTAGCATCAGTCAATGCATAGTTTAGAGAAAAGCTAAATTTACTATAGATGCCTGAAATTCCAGTCTCTATTCCACGGCGCCTGGTTTTTCCTACTGTGTCAAAAAATCCTTGATTGTTTCCCACATTTACATAATAAATATCATCTTTAAGATCAGTTTGGTAAAGACCAAAATTCCATTTGATATTTTCATTGATTGTTCCACGTACCCCTATGTCATAGCTTGTAGATTTAATTTGTGGGAGATAAGGGTCTCCAGACATTGTAGTTGGCAAAGTACATTGTCTATTTTCTAATAAGCTCTTGGGAATTTCATATGAGCCACCTTGTCCATCAGAATAAAAAATTCCTGTAGGGCTATGATCTAATGCACAACCAAGCTCAACAACACTAGGAGTTCGTGTGCCTTTTGCTAAATTAACATATAAATTTAAATTTTCTTTTGCTTGCCAAGTTGCACCTAAGGATGGATTAAAAGAGTAGTAACTAAATTTTTCAGTTTCTGCAGAATTTAATTCATTGTATATTTGTGGAATTCGATATCCTGTTTCAATACCATCACAATTACCATTAGGGCATATATCGAATATCCATGGTAGTGATCCAACATCTCCAATACCGTAATTAGCTAATCCACGTCTTGCAGCAATTTTATTTTTTACTTGAGTTTCATTATAACGACCAGAGAAACTCAAATGTAATGATTCAATTGGTGTCCAGTTTTCACTGAAGTAAATACTTTTTGTGGTATTTGTTCCATCAAAATCATTATTGGCTAATGTAATATCAGCACCTGCAAACTGAGGGTTAGCTAAGTTTGGATCTAAAAATGCTTTGCGCTTAGCTGTAAGGAAACCTAATTGTTGAGTATTGGAATAGGAGGCATGAGCATCATCAATAGATGCTCCTATCATTAATTTATGCTTTTCAAAATTCCAGTTAAATTGAATAGATGCTCCATCGGTGATTTGATTAACTTGATTATCAGTAAACACTGCTGTAGGAGTGCCATCTACAACTCCAGGTTGTCCAAGACCAATACCATCCACTAGAATGGGATTTCCATTGGAATCAGTTTGTTCTAAACCAGAAGCTTGAGTTGTTAGACAACTTGATTCATTTGTGGCAGGTAAAACAAAATAATAATTTTTTGTAATATTACCGTTGGTATCTGTTGTGAAAAAGTAATTTTCAAATGTGGTTGATGCAACGCCTAATCCTCCGCTATCAATTGATGCATATGGGAAATTAAGATTTGCATTATAGATAGGTTCGTCAAAATAATTAGTTGATGTTGAACCTATTTCAGCAACATTAGGGATATCCCTGTTATATATAACATTTTCAGTAAAGTTTCTGAAAATTCTCGTTTGATCTCTCACTGCCGCTAGAAAATCTCCAGATAGTTCCGTGTTTATAAATGCTGAGTAATCATTAGGGTTAATGCCGTCACCATCTAGTAGGTCAGCAAAGAAGCTACTTGTAAATATATTATTAGTATTAGGATCATAGTTTTCTACTGGAATAACTATGTAGTCTGGCAATCCATAAGAATTATTACTATTGAATAAACATGTATAGTCAGACACTGATTTTTTATAGGATTTAAGCTCTTGGTCATAATCTGTAAATACATCAGCTCCTTTTTGACGTCTTTTGCTGTTTCTTCTGTATATCTGCCCGGTAATCGTGAAGTTATCATTGACGAAATAGCTACCTGAAAGCTGACCTTGCCAGAGGCGATTGTCGGTAGTGTCGGGAGATGTAAATACGCTATTGCGATCTTGCTTATACATTTCACTTGGCAATACACCATTGCCAACCAAATCATTCCAAATGACCAAGGTACTGAGGTTAAGGTCGAGTTTGTCTCCCCGATAGCTACCTTTTCCAAATACTTGATTCACTTTGCTAGGAGAGTTCTCGCGCCAGCCATCCTCCATAAATATATTGGCAGCAGCAAAACCAGCTATCGTCCCGTTATTCCAACCGCCTTCGGCCTGAAGTTGTTTTCTGCCATAGGAGCCGGTGAGAATTTCTGCATCAAAGCCGGTATTATTGAAGCCATCCTTGGTCTTAACGGTGAAAGCCCCTCCTAATGTATTCAAGCCAAAGATCGGGTTGGAGCCAGGAAATACATCAACAGTAGCAATTGCATTCATGGGAATCATGTCCCAGTTCACTACATCGCCAAAAGGTTCGTTGACGCGAATACCATCGAAAAATACTGATAAACCTTGCGGAGAACCAATCTGCGGCCCTGCCGTAAAGCCACGATACTGCACGTCCATCTGAAAGGGGTTGCCCTGATAGTCATTTACCGTGACGGATTGGAGCTTGCGGTTGAAGAGGTCTGCCATACTCAGAGAGTGGGCCTCCTTGATTTCTTTTGCTGTAATGCTCTGTACGTTGCCCGGGATTTCTTCTTTTGTGAGTCCTAATCCTGGCAAGGGACCAATTTCATAAAAACGCTTGGCACGTACTTCTACGGCATCTACTTGCTGAAAGTCGATCGCGGACTTTTCTGCTGCAGGCTTGATGACGGCATTGTCTTTGTCAATCGTGGATTCCAACCCGCTGCCTGCAAGCAGTAATCTAAGAGCTTCATCCGCTTTCATGCGGCCCTTAACGGCGGGAGCAGTCTTGCCTGTGGCAAGATTGCTGTCGAAGGCGACGCTGATGCCTGTGGTGCGGGCGAGTTGCTTGAGTGCGGCATCCAGCGGCTGGCTGGGGATGTCGATGTTGCTGGGCGCGAACGAGCCGGTGCTTGCATTGCTTTTTGGCAATGTGGTGTCGAGCTCGGCTGCATATGGCTGAAACGGCATGATTCCGACCATTGCCGTCAGCAGTACAGCGCTTTTATGGCTATAAACGCGGTGCAATGCATGTGATAGCTTCTTGAATTGTGGTTGTTCATGAAAAGTTCTCCCTCTCTTACTCATCCCTTACTCCATATGTGTATGTCTAATAATTTTTTATTCTTGTTTTTGTGATCGAATTTCTCGGCATTGAAGGCACGGCCTGACGCCAGGCGGATTTCTTCAAGTCGGATGAAGAGTGCAAGATTCGCCCTTCATGTTTGTTTAACCGTTGAGTTCGAGAAACCCTGACGGCATTTTTTTGAGAAAAACTGAAAATTGATTGCGGCGATTAATTATCTATTTAAAACAATAAGTTAATCGTAAGGGAGATTTTCCTGACTTTTTTGGGATTTTTGGAAGGGGGATTGGGAGTGTAAAAAACTGGTTTTATTTAGCAGCCGGCAGTGCGGCAAGAGGGATGTCGATTGAGGCGGCAGAGTTAGTATGAAAACCTTGCTATGTCGGGTTATAACTAGACATGAATAGGAATTCGCTTGGTTTTTTTAGCTTTCCAGCTAAACCTTGGTTGGAATATTGCCGTTTGCCTATAAGGAAAACGAGAGGGTGCCGAGCAATATGATGAAGAGCAGTGCGGTCAATGCGATCACCATACGGTACATGAGCTTGAAGATATCCAATTTAATTCTCCTGAAAAATCGGTCTTACTACCGATATAACCGTCAGGGAAACAAAACCCTGATGTCTGTGATGAAAATTCGGAAATATTTTTATGGCGACTTGAAAGTAGAGAGGGGCAGGTACCAATACATTCTCCGCTCATGCGTGATGATTTGTTCCGACCTATATCTTGCAAACGAGCGATGCCTGTATGAAACAGTGTCGCAAGATGCTATTGCTTACGGGAGGCTTGGGTTTTCTTTGGTGTCAGGAGGGTCATGTCGCCCTCCGTGGTGACCTTGACCGGAGCGATGACAGGCAACTCCTTGATGAAACGCTCTACATATTTAGACTGGATGACGGCAGTGATGCTGACGTCCTGTTGGGCGGCGAACTCGGCGCTGACCGGCAAAGTACGGTAGCGGGAAAGGGTTTCCGCGATTTCCTCCAGGCCGGCCTGGTCGAAGGTGATGGTGCCGTACTCAAAGCTGAAGGCATCCTCCGCTGAGCGTTGCAGGCGCTTGGCCTCGCCGTTGAGGTTGATTTCCGCCACTTCGTTGTCTCGCAGCGTCAAGACGTGCTCGGCATAGCGGTTGGGGGCGGTTTTTTCCGTGGTCAGATATTGCTGAGGCTCGATCCGCACCACGCCATGGTCGACGCTGATCCGCACTTTGCTGCTGAATCTGTTGACGGCAAACCGGGTGCCCAGCACGGTGATCCGTGCAAGGCCGCTGTCCACGACGAAGGGACGGTCCGGGTGCTTTGCGACATCGAAACTGGCTTCGCCGCGTTTCAGGATGACGCGGCGTTCTTTGCGGGTGTAGGTGACTTCAATATCGCTATTGGCATTGACCATGAGCTTGGTGCCGTCTTCCAGTACCTGGGAGCGGATCTGGCCGATTGCGGTGCTGGCTGCCATGTGCATGGTGGGCTGGTTCTGCCATGACTCGTAGCCGTAATAGCCGCTGATGCCGATGGCAGCAAAAAATATTACGCTCAGGGTCTGGGTGATGGCGGTGCGTATTTTTTTGCTGCGATCGGTCTTCTCGATGAAGATTTTCTGCTGCATGGCGCTTTCAAGATGCAGCAAACGGTCGGAGGAATCCAGGTCCTCCCATAAGGCGCATACTTCCTGATAGGCACGTTGGTGCGCAGGGTGGGAAAGCAGCCATTCCTCAAAACGGCTGCGCTCGGGATGTTCGGTGTCGGCATCCTGCATGATGACAAACCACTTGATGGCGGCTTGGCGTGCGTTCCGTTGTGCAGGGCTATGGCTCATTTTCTTGGTTGGCGGCGGCGCCTGCAAAGGCGCTACCTGGATATGGCTAATTGATCAGGTCTTTTGCTTCGAGCAAGTCTAGCATGGCGCGCATGATATGTTTCTGCACCATGTTGACGGAGATACCCAGTTTCTCGGCAATTTCCTGTTGGGCCAGGCCCTCGATACGGAACAGCACGAACACTTCCTTGCAGCGTGCGGGCATGTGGTCGATGATGTTGAGCAGGATGGAGAGCCTCTGCTGCATATCGAGCAGGTGTTCGGTGGAGGGCGCCACCGGCTGCTCCAGCTCATGGCTTGCGCCGATCTCTTCGTCCACCAAGGGCAGGAAGCGGGATTGGTCCTTGTAGCCATCGACCAGCAGGTTACGAACGATGGTGCGCAGGTAGGCATGAGGTTGTTCCATGCGCCCGGCATTGCTAGAGATGGCAAACCGGATCAGCGCATCATGCAGCACGTCGCAGGCGGTGCGACGGTAGCCGGTGTGACGGTAGATAGTAGGCAGCAAATCTGAGTAAGCCCAGTGTAAGTCGATACCATGCCATGTTGGAGTGAGTCTCATGCTGATCTACCCTACAAAAGATGACCTTGCGAGAATAGGTAGCAATAAACAGGCCTAGCGCGTCAGTTATTTGTAAGGATGTGATTTGTATAGCATTGCAGCAATATCTTGTTTTGTTTAAAGCGGATTTTGGTTGCAAATGTGGTGGCTGTTTGCAGCCAATTGGTTGTAAACAGCCAACTGGCTTTATCCGGGGGATGGCTTTTATCAACGGCGGCAACATTGCGCAAACAGGGCGTAAGCGGTGATAATCAGGCATGAGCCATCACTTTGAGTCCATTTCTTTCTGCGGGATGCAGCCAGGAAAGCGCCTGATCGTGCTGGGCGGCGTGCATGGCAACGAGCCATGCGGCACGCTGGCAATCCGCCGGGTGGTCGACCAATTGGAGAGCGGCACGCTCGGCATCGTCGAGGGTAGCGTGACATTCGTGCCGGTCTGCAACCCGCTGGCGCGTACGCAATACACCCGGGCAGGCGAGCGCAACCTCAATCGCAAGTTATTCCCAACAGACGATCCGCAGCAGTTTGAGGACCACGTGGCCAATTGGCTCTGCCCGTTGCTGGCGAGCCATGACGTATTGCTGGACCTGCATTCCTTCCATACTCCCGGTGAACCGTTTGCCATGCTGGGGCCCAAGAATAACCAGGGAAGCTTGGAGCCTTTCGAGCATGATGCCGAGGAAGAGTCGCTGGCCCGGCGGCTGGGCGTCAAGCTGTTCGTGGACGGCTGGCTGGATACTTATGCAAACGGCGTTGCCCACCGGCAAGCCCAGGCTGGGCAAGAAGACGCCGATGTGCGCTACGGCGTGGGCACCACGGAATATATGCGCTCGCAGGGCGGCTATGGTTTGACCCTGGAGTGCGGGCAGCATGAGGATGCTGCAGCGCCCGAAGTCGCGTACCGGGCGATCCTGAATACGTTGGCGTGGCTGGGATTGAGCGGCCAGCACAAGCCGCAGGAAACCCCGGACAGGAAAACCCTGCGCTTGTTCGAGGTCGTGGACAAGCATCATCCCGAAGACCGCTTGGCGAAGGAATGGCGCAGCTTCGAGCGCCTCGATGCGGGGACGTTGATCGGGACCCGCCATGACGGGGAGGAAATCCGGGCGGCAGAAACGGTGCACATCGTGTTTCCCAATCCCGGGGCCGAGCCGGGAAGCGAATGGTTCTACCTCGCCAAGGCGATCGACCGGGTTTGATATTGAACAACAATAGTATATGGATGGAGGTTAGGATGAATAAGTTTTCTATACTCGCTGCGAGCCTGCTGGGCATGGGCTTGCTGTTTTCCCAGGGCGCCGTGGCGGACTGGGCGTTGAACAACGAGGCGTCTGTCCTCAATTTTGTATCAGTCAAGAAAAACACCATTGGCGAGACGCACCGCTTCAACCAGCTGGCAGGCACGATCAGCCAGGACGGCGCCTTCAAGGCGACAATCAAGCTTGCCAGCGTGAACACCAATATCCCGATCCGGGATGAGCGCATGAAGACCATGCTGTTCGACCTCGCCAACTTCCCCCAGGCCGATATCACGGGGAATACCGTCAATGCATTCAAGGCGCCCGCTGCGGGCGAGGCCAAAATCGAGGCCGTGAAGCTGCAGCTTGCCATCAACGGCAAGAACATTCCACTGGAAGCCCGCTTGCGCGTGGTCGGCCTTGGCAAGCAGGGCTTGCTGGTCAGCACCATAGAGCCGCTATTGCTTGATGCCGCAGCGCTGGGGTATACCGAAGGAGTGGATAAGCTGCGCGAAGTGGCGCAGCTGCCTTCGATCAGCACGGTGGTGCCGGTGACGTTCAGCCTGGTGTTCGATCATAAGCACTAGCGCGGGTAATCAATTCTCCTGGCGTTGCGGCTCTGTCTTGTTATACCTTTATATTGCCTTTGACACAGCGCCTAGCCAGGATATTTTCATTGGGGTTCGTCAGTCTTTTCAATTCGGCATGACGGCCTGACATTAATCAAAGAGTGCGCTAACAGCAATAAGCCAGCAGACTGGCGAGGAGGTTTCCGATGGCAGATAGAAACATACTGGTGCAGAAAACCTGGCGGGCGTTGACCAGCCTGCCTTTTCTCATGGTGCTCGGGTTCTGGATATCCTATCTGCTGTTCGGCTACTTCGCCGTCAACCCGATTGCCCAGCGCTTGTTGCCGTGGATTGCCGAAAACAAGCTGGCGAGCCACTTAAAAGTAGAGCGGGTCGATTACGACCCCCTGCGGATTGCATTGACGGTAGATCAATTGCAATTGACGACGAAGGAAGGCGCTTCGCTGGCAGGGTTCGAGCGCCTGCATGCCGACCTCGAACTGAGCGGGCTGTTCCGTTTCGCATGGCGGCTCAAGGATATCCAGCTGAGCGCGCCGCATGTGAGCTTCGAGGTATTGCCCGGCGGCGAAAGCAACTGGGCGGCATTGATCGCCAAGCTCAATGAAAACCCGGAGGAAGAGAAGAGCGAAGGTATGGCGCGCTTGCTCGTGGATCATATCCTGATCGAGCGCGGGGATATCGAATACGTGGACCGCAACCGTCCCGAGGCCTTCCGGGCGGTGCTCGAGCCGTTGGGGCTGGAGCTGGATGGGTTTTCCACCTTGCCGGAAGACCTTGGCGATTACGCCATCCTGGCGAAATTGCCCGAACAGGGCGGCACGCTCAAATGGAAAGGCGAGCTCGGCCTCAACCCGGTCGTTTCCAGCGGCAAGGTCGAGCTGGAGGGACTGAAGCTGGCGAAGCTGCTCGAGGTATTGCCGCCCGATGCGTTGCCGGTCAAGCTGGAGGCAGGCCAGCTAAAGACGCGGCTGGATTACCAGTTCGCGCTGGTGCAGGACAAGCCTGAAGCCACCATCAATAATTTTAGCCTGGCGCTGGAGGATGCGGCCGCCGTCTTGCTGCAATCGCAAGCGCAGCAAGGTCGGCTTGAGCTGAAACAACTGTCGATCGAATTGCCGATCCTGCAGTTCAAGATGCAAGACCAGGCGCAGGTGCAGTTCGATGCGCTCAAGCTCGTGCTCGAAGGCATCCAGCTGGCTCAGCAGGGCAAGCCGTTGCTGGAGTTGCCTTCCGTGACCGTTACAGATGTCGCCCTTGACCTGCAGGCGCATAAACTGGATATCGGCAGTTTCAATATTGCGCAGGGCGAAGTGAACGCGGTGCGGCAACGGGATGGCAGTGTGAATTGGCAGCAATTGCATACAGCTTCGGAGCAATCCGAGGAGCCGCCTGCCGAAGTCGAGGCTGATGTTGGTACTGCAGACAATCCGTGGAATATCCACTTGAACCAGGCCAGCATCGACGGCCTCAAGCTGGACTACCTGGACGAAACCTTCAAGCAGCCCCTGCAAGTCGCCGTTGACAGCCTGTCGCTCAACCTCAAGTTCGCCAGCGAGCAAGGGCAAAGCAGAGTGGACGAATTGCAAAGTAATATCGGGCCGTTTTCCGTGCGCTCGGGCGCCAACGGCAAACCCGTTGCACGCCTGGAAAGCCTTTCCGTACAGGGTGGGCAGGTCGATCTCGGAGCGCGCAAGGCCGGCCTGGAGGCAGTGGTGTTGAAGGGGCTGGGCGCGGACGTACTGCGCGATGCCAAGCAGGTCAATTGGCAAGCGATCCTGGAGCCTGCCCAGCCATCCACGCCGCAGAAAAGCCAGCCCAAAGCGGCACAGGCCAAGCCTGTCACGGACGATGCTCCCTGGGCGTTCGACCTCAAGCGTTTTGCCGTCGAGGGCGCCGGCCTGCACTTCACCGACAAAAGCACGAAGAGCCCTGTGGCGCTGGATATTGAAAACGCCAGCCTGGAGGTCAAGGATGTGAGCCTCGACACCAAGCGGGCAGTGCCTGTAAGTCTCGCATTCAAGGTGAAGCAGGGCGGTAGCTTCAACGCCAGCGGCAAGCTGGCGCCGGAACCCATGCAGGGTGACATCAAGCTTAAGCTCGCGGATTTCTCGCTCAAGCCTTTTGCGCCATACGTCAACCAATTCGCCATGCTCAAGCTGAATAGCGGGGCGCTGAGCACGCAAGGGAACCTGAGCCTCAAGCAGGGCCAGAAGCTCGCGGTGCAGTACAAGGGAGGCTTCAGCGCCGACAAGCTGGACATTGTGGAAGAGGATACCGGGCAGGCGTTCCTGGGATGGCGCAGCCTATCCACAAATAATCTTAGGCTGGCATTGGCGCCCGATAGCCTGCGTATCGGCGAATTGAAGATAACCGAGCCGCGCGGCAAGTTCATCATTTACGAAGACCGTACGCTTAACGTCCAGCGTATCCTGCGCGAGCAGCCGGCAGATGCTTCAGCCCAGGCTGCGCCGCCGTCCAGTCAATCTACAAGCCAGCCCGCAGAACAGGGCGCAGACCCGCTCCCGGTCGCGGTTGAGCGTATCCGCATCGACAATGCCAACCTCGAATTCGCCGATCTCTCGCTCACGCCGCAATTCGGCACCCATATCAACACCTTGTCCGGCGTGATCAACGGCATGTCAACCAATCCAAGCACGACGGCCCAGGTGGAGTTGGACGGCAAGGTCGACGATTACGGCTCGGCGCGGATTCGCGGTTCCGTGCAGCCGTTCCAGGCAACGGAATTCACCGACCTCAAGCTGATATTCCGCAACCTGGAGATGAACCGCCTGACGCCGTATTCCGGCAAGTTCGCCGGGCGGCGGATAGACTCCGGCAAGCTGTCGGTCGATCTCGAATACAAGATCAAGAACCGCCAGCTCGCGGGAGAAAACAAGTTCGTCGTCAACAAGCTCAAGCTGGGAGAGAAGGTGGATAGCGAGGACGCGGTGAACCTGCCGCTGGACCTGGCGATCGCATTGCTGGAAGACAGCAGCGGCATTATCGACCTGGACTTGCCGGTGTCAGGCAGCCTGGACGACCCCGAATTCAGCTACGGCAAGGTGGTGTGGAAGGCGATCGTGAACGTGCTCGGCAAGCTGGTGACTTCGCCGTTCCGGGCGTTGGGCAACCTGCTCGGCATCAGTTCCGACAAGCTGGAGGCATTGGCGTTCGACCCCGGCAGCGCCGAGCTTGCGCCGCCGGAGCAGGAAAAACTCAAGGTGATCAGCGAGGCGTTGGCAAAGCGGCCAGCCCTGGTATTGCAGGTGGCTCCCGTGGTTGACGAAAAGGCGGACGGGCGTGCCTTGCAGGAGCAGTTCGTGCGCAACCAGGTCGCCGCCAAGATGGGCATCAAGTTGCAGCCTGGCGAAAAGCCGGGCCCGGTGGATACTTCAAACAGGAAGGCAAGGTCCGCGCTCGACAAGCTCGCCAAGGAGCAGCTCTCGCCGGAGGCATTGGATGCCGTCAAGGCGGAAAAGGATGAAGCGGTTTACTACGGCAAATTGCTGGATGCGTTGAACAAGCAGGCCAAGCTCGAGCCTTCATGGCTCGAAGCCTTGGGCAACGCGCGCCAGGAAGTGGTCCAGCGATACCTGCTCGAGACAGTGGCGCTCGATGCCGGCAAATTGCAGGTGAAGCCCTTGAACAAGCAGTCCAGCGATGACGGCGAGGTGAAGATGCCGCTGGAGTTGGGCGCGGCGCGGAGGGATTAGGCGGATCGCACTTCTGCGGCATATTGCGGTCATAAGGAGATACGGACTGTTGTACCTTTGAATACTTTGTAATATCAACCAGATGGAGATCATCATGAAAGTGGATATCTATAAAAGTGCGACCAGTAACAACAAGTACATCTCGGTCAGGGCAGGGGCCGATATTTCCAAGGTGGACGTGCCCGATCCGGATTATGCCAAGCTGATCCACCAGACCGCGGATGTGGAAGTGGACAAGGAACAGCGCCACTTGCACTATGATGCCGGCCTGATCATCAAGGATATCGAGCAACACGGCTATCACCTGCATCACGTGAAGCGGAATTTCAACTGATCAAACAAAAAGAGCGGTTAACCCGCTCTTTTTTTTATATTTTTCTGGCCTAAGGCCTACAAGCTCAAAGTTCGCCGAAGTCGGGACTTTGCATTTCCGTCTGCGCGAAGAAATGGCCTAGCTTGTCGCGCTTGGTCAGCAGGTATTGCAGGTTGTCCTGGTTGGGCTGGATCACCAGCGGAATACGCTCATTGATGGCCAGGCCGGCCTGTTGCAAACTGGAGACTTTCTCCGGGTTGTTGGTCATCAGGCGCAGGGAGTGCACGCCCAGGTCCTTGAGTATATCCACTGCGGCGGTATAGCTGCGCTGGTCGATCGGCAGGCCGAGGTGCAGGTTGGCGTCGACGGTATCCAGCCCCTGGTCCTGCAACGCATAGGCATGGATCTTGTTGGCAAGGCCGATGCCGCGCCCCTCGTGCCCCTTGAGGTAAAGCAGCACGCCCTGGCCGGCTTCCGCGATCATGCTCTGCGCCAATACCAGCTGTTCGCCGCAATCGCAACGGTTGGAGGAGAAGATGTCGCCCGTCAGGCATTCGGAATGCACGCGTACCAGCACGTTCTCATTGTTGAGCACATGGCCTGCCACCAGGGCGACATGCTCCTGGCCGGTTTGCACGTCGTGATAGACATGGATGATGAATTGACCGTACTTGGTGGGCAGGGTGGATGAAGAAATTTTACTGATCGTGCTCATATGGGTAATGCAATGGTTGAATGCTGCTGCGAAACGCAGACAGGCAGATTAAAGTAAATCTGCCCATGACGCCAGGGTTTGTTGCCGTTTTGTTGGGCGGTCTAGTATTGCGCCGGCTGGTTCCGGCATGTGGCGAATATCCTTGGACCTCCGTCATTTCAATGCGGAAATCGCGCCCATCTTGATCAGCCTCGCCCGCACGATATTGCGGCTTACGCTCAGGAGGCGCGCCGTCTGCACCTGGTTGTTGTGGCAATAATTCATGCATCATCTAAATATTATTTTTCAATAAGTTATATTTTAAAATTAAAGTAATAGCTTGCTGATGAAAAAGCAAGATGAGGAATGCCTGCTGGCCTGCCAGCAGGCGTCTATCGCAGAAATGCCAGCCATGTTTTGTTGGCAGGGGCGGTTTCTCAGGAAGGCTGCCATTCGCCGCCCAGCACCTTGAACAGGTTGATGCTGTTCGTCAGGGCCAATTGCTTGAGCTGGACTAGCTGTTGCTCCGAGTCGAACAGGCTGCGTTGCGCATCGAGCAATTCCAGGTAATTGGCAACGCCCTTGTCGTAACGGCGTATCGCCAGGCGCAAGCGTTCGCGGTCTGCATTGGCCACCCGCGTTTGCGAGGCGATCTGCGCCTCGATCTGCTCACGGCTTAGCAGCACATCCGAGACTTCGCTGAATGCGGTCTGGATCGCTTTTTCGTATTCCACGATGGTGATTTCCTTGCGCACGCGGGCAAGGTCAAGGTTGGATTGGTTGCGGCCATAGTTAAATATGGGCAGGGTCAGTTGCGGAGTGAAGGCCCAGGCCTTGTCGCTGCTGCCGGAGAATAGGTTGGTCAGGTGTTCATTGACCAGGCCGATATTGGTGGTGAGCTGGATGCGCGGGAAGAAAGCCGCCCTGGCCGCGCCGATGTTGGCATTGGCCGCCTTGAGCTTGTGTTCCGCCGCGCGGATGTCGGGACGCCTTTCCAACAGGCTGGAAGGCAGGCCTGCCGGCAAGGGGCTGAACTCCTGCTGGTCCAGCGACCCGTGCGCCGCCGCAAGGGCGAGTCCCGGCTGTCCGGCCAACAATTGCAGCGAGTTCACTGCCTGGGCATATTCGCGCTGCAAGGCGGCAATGCTGGCCTGGGCGGTTTCCAGCTGCATTTCCGCGGTCTTGAGGTCCAGAGCGTTGTCCAGGCCTGCCTGCTGGCGGCGCAGGATGCGCGAGTACGCCAGGTTGCGCGCGTTCTCGGTCTCCTTCGCCAGGGCCAGGCGCTCGGCCAGGGCGCGGACATTGATATAGGACGCGGCAACCTCGGCGATCAGGCTGGTGCGCGCGGTCTGCTGGGCTTCCTGCGTGGCGAAGTAGTCTTCCAGCGCGGCGGCGGCCAGGCTCTTGACCCTGCCGAAAAAGTCCAGCTCGAAGCCGCTGATGCCGACTCCCACGCGATACATATCGACATCGAAAGACTGGCCGCGGGCAAAGATCATCTTGCTGCGCTCGTAGCTCGCGGTGGCGTCGATGGAGGGCAGGCGGTCTGCGCGCTGGATGCCGTACTGGGACCGGGCTTCCTCGATGCGCAGTGCGGTGATGCGCAAGTCGCGGTTGTTGGCCAGCGCAATATTGATCAAGCGCTGCAGCTCGGGGTCGGTGAAATATTCCTGCCAGCTTGCGGGCTGTGATGCGGCCTCGCTCCCGGCTGCGGGATATTGCGCCGGGATCGGGGCTTCCGGCCTGCTGTATGGCGGATTGAGCGAGCAGGCGCCCAATAGCAGGCTGATGGCGACGGTGGCGGGTTTCAACGGAGTGTTCATGCAGGCTCCTGCACATGATGCTGCGAGCGCTTGATGTAGCGGCCGATCACGGCAAAAAACAAGGGGACGAGGAATATGGCGAGCAGGGTGGCGGTGATGATGCCGCCCAGCACGCTGGTGCCGATCGCAGACTGCGCGCCTGAGGCGGCGCCCGTTGCAATCGCCAGCGGCAACACCCCTACGCCGAAGGCCAGCGACGTCATCACGATAGGGCGCAAACGCAGGCGGGCAGCCTCCAGTGTCGCCTCGAGCAGGCCCATGCCGTCGGCATAGAGGTCCTTGGCGACTTCCACGATCAGGATCGCATTCTTGGCGGAAAGGCCGATGGTCGCGATCAGCCCGACCTTGAAGTAGATATCGTTGGGCATTTCGCGCAAGGTTACGCCCAGCAGCGCGCCGAGTACGCCCAATGGCACCACCAGGATTACGGCCAATGGGATCAGCCAGCTTTCATACAATGCCGCCAATGCAAGGAAGACGATCAGCACCGACAGGCCGAACAGCAAGGGCGCCTGTGCTCCCGAGCTTCGTTCCTCCAGCGATTGGCCGGACCAGTCGTAGCCGATGGTGCGGGGCAGGCTGCGCGCGATGTTTTCAATCGCCTGCATGGCGTCGCCGCTGCTGTAGCCGGGGGCGGCGCTGCCGTTGATGGTGAAGGATGGGTAGCCGTTGTAGCGCGTGAGCTGCGGCGGGCCGGATATCCATTCCAGATTCACGAGCGAGGACAAGGGCACCAGGTTGCCGTTGCTGCTGCGCACCCTGAGCTTGCGGATGTCCTCGAGCTCCAGCCTGTCCTTGCCGTCGGCCTGCATGACGACACGGCGCACCTGGTTGCCGTGCATGAAGTCGCCGATATAGTCGGAGCCGAACATGGAGGCGAGCGTGACGTTGATTTCATCCATGCTCACGCCCAGCGTCTCGGCCTTGCGCCGGTCTATATCCAGGCTCACCAGGGCTGCCTCGGGCAGGCCGGCGAACATGAGGTTGGTCAGCACCGGGCTCTGCATGCCTTGGGCCATCAGCTGGTCCTTGGCCGCCAGGAATGCCTGGTAGCCTGCCGAACCGCGGTCTTGCAGCCGCAGGTCAAAGCCATTGGAGGAGCCCAGCTCGGGCAGGGGCGGAGTGTTGATCGCGAAGACCATGGTGTTCTTCATGCCCATGAACTGCATGTTGACGCGGTCTACGATCGCCTTGACGTGATGCTCGGCATACTTGCGCTCTTTCCAGTCCTTGAGGGTGGCGAAGATCATGCCGCTGTTGGAGCCGGTGCCGTAGAAGCTGAAGCCGCCGACTTCGTAGACGTATTTCACCGGCTCGTTCTCGTTCAGGTAATGTGCGATTTGCGCCAATGTGCCCATGGTTTCATGCATGGTGGCGCCTGCAGGCAGCAATACCGTGATCATGAAATCGCCCTGGTCCTCGTCGGGCAGGAACGCCGTCGGCAGGCGCACGAACATGAAGGCCACGACCGCGATGATGGTTCCGTACACGAGCAACCAGCGCAGCGGGCGCTTGATGATGCCGGCGACGCGTTTCTGGTAACGGCCGGTGAGGGCGGCGAAGGCCCGGTTGAACCAGCCGAAGAAGCCGCGTTTTTCATGGTGATTCTGCGCAATCGGTTTCAGCAACGTAGCGCACAGGGCCGGGGTCAGCGAGAGCGCCAAAAATGCCGAGAATGCGATGGATACCGCCAGCGACATCGAGAACTGGCGGTAGATGTTGCCTACCGCGCCGCTGAAGAACGCCATAGGAACGAATACGGAAACCAGTACTACCGTAATGCCGATAATCGCGCCGCTGATCTGGCGCATGGCCTTGATCGTGGCATGGAAAGGGGAAAGGCCTTCCTCCGCCATGATGCGCTCGACGTTTTCCACCACCACAATGGCGTCGTCCACCACGATGCCGATCGCCAGCACCATGCCGAACATGGTCAGTACGTTGATGGAAAAGCCCGCCGCATACATCACGGCAAAGGTGCCCAGCAGCGCGATCGGCACCACGATGGTGGGGATCAAGGTGGCGCGCAGGTTCTGCATGAACAGGAACATGACCAGGAACACCAGCACGATGGCCTCGAACAAGGTGCTGACCACTTTCTCGATCGAGATTTCGACGAAGGCCGAGGTGTCGTAGGGAATCTGGTATTCCACGCCTGCCGGCAGGTAGCGCACCAGTTCGTCCATGGTGGCGCGGATGCGTTTGACCGTGGCGACGGCATTGGAGCCGGGCGCCATCTTGACGGCCATGCCGGCTGCATTGTTGCCATTGACCCGGGAGACGAAGGAGTAGTCGCTGCCGCCATATTCGACCCGCGCGACATCCTTGAGCAGGATGGCCGAGCCGTCGGCCTTGGTGCGCAGCGGGATGCGCTCGAAGTCTTCCGGCGTCGTTAGGGCGCTGTCGGAAATGACATTAGCGCTGATGGGCGCATGGTCGGGTACCGCCCGGTTCCCCAGGTCGCCCACCGTGACGCGGGCATTGTGGCTACGGATCGCGGAAGAGACATCGGAAGCCGTGAGGTTCATCGCCGTCAATTTGGCAGGGTCGGGCCAGATGCGCATCGCATATTCCGGGCTCCACAACTGCACCTTGCCGACGCCTTCCACCCGGCGCAGGGCCTGCAGCACATTGGCCGAGGCAAGCTCGCCCAGCTCGATCTCGGTCAGGCGGTTGCCTTCGGAAGTGAGGGAAACGATCAGTTGGATGCTGTCGGCGGATTTCTCGATGAAAATGCCGTTGCGGCGCACCACTTCCGGCAGGCGTGCCTCCACCGTCTTCAGGCGGTTCTGCACTTCCACCGCCGCCAGGTCCGCGTTGGTGCCCTGGCGGAAAGTCAGGCTGAGGGAGGCGGTGCCCGGGCTGCTGGTTGCTGAAATGTACATCAGGCCGGGGGCGCCATTCATCTCGCGTTCGATGATGGCGGTGACCGATTCCTCGATGACTTTTGCCGAAGCGCCGGGATAGCTGGCGGCAATATTCACCACGGGCGGTGCAATGTCGGGGTATTGCGCGATAGGCAATCCGCGGATGGCCAGCAGGCCAGCCAGGATGATCAGCAGGGAAATCACCCAGGCGAAGACCGGGCGTTCAATAAAAAATCGAGCCATGAACTCTCAATCCATCAGTAATTAAGGCCGGTCGGCGGTTTTTTCGCCGTCACGCACCTTGACCTTGGTGCCGGGCGCCATCATGGCCGGGTTGGTGACGATCACGCGCTCGCCGCCCTTGAGGCCGCTGGTGATGACCCAAAGTCCGTCCAGCATCGCAGGCGCTTGGACGGGGATGGCTTGCACTTGCTCCTGCTCGTCCACGACCATGACGGTGCTCGACTCCGCCGTGCGGATCAGGGCGTCGCGCGGCACGAGGACGGATGAAGGGTTTTCTGCCTGTTTCAGTTTGACCTGCACATAGGCGCCCGGCAGCAATTCGCGCTCCGGGTTGATGAACAAGGCGCGCATGGCCACGGTATCGGTATTGCTGTCCACAGCCAGGTCGGAGAAGAACAGCTTGCCGGGGTGCGCATATTCAGACCCGTCCGGGAATACCAGTTTCACCTCGATGCTGTTTTGCGCCATGCCTTTCATCTTGCCGCTCTTGATGGCGCGCTGCAGCGCCATGACTTCTGTCGCCGGCTGTGAGAAATTGACGTAGATCGGGTCGATCTGCTCAACCGTGGTGAGGGGAGTGGGGGAGTCAAGCCCCACTAGGGCTCCTTCGGTGACCATGGCCCGGCGCGCGCGCCCGTCGATCGGGGAGGCGACCCTGGCGTACCCAAGATCCAACTTGGCCTTGTCCAGTTGCGCCTTGGCTGTCAGCACTTGCGCCTTGGCCTGCAATTCCTCTGCCGCTGCCGCCTGGTAGTCGCGCTCGCTCACGGAGTGGTCGCTGGCAAGGTCGCGGTAGCGTTCGAGTTTGTCCAGCGCATTGCGGTGGTTGGCTTCCGCGCTTGCCAGAGTGCCGGCCGCCTGGTCGCGTGCGGCAGTCAATAGCTCGGGGTTGATCAGGAACAAGGGCGTGCCTTTCTTCACCTCCTGGCCTTCCTGGTATAAGCGCTCGGTGACGATGCCCGCAACGCGCGCGCGTACTTCCGCCTGGCGATAGGCCTCCAAACGGCCGGGTACGGAGGCTTCGATAGGTGTCGCAGCGACGCGGGTGACGTACACTTCGACTTCCGGAATATCAGCATTTTCTGCTTGTTGTTCCTGGCTGCATGCGGTGAGGCCAAGCATGAATGACGCGAGCAGCCATGGCGTGCTGCGTCCAAATAATCCTGATGACATAGGCGTGCTCAATGAAGAGTAAGATGGAATGGTAGCTGGAATTGATTCAGCGTTTAAATTTTCATGCACTATATCATAATCAATCATGACTGATTAATTAAATTTTGGTTATAATGCCGGAATGCATAGCTAGTGTTAAATGGAGTGCCTGTGGCTAGAAAAACGAAAGAAGACTCCCTGCGGACGCGCTCCAGCATTCTGGATGCCGCCGAGCGCGTCATTCTCGAGCGCGGCATCAGTTACGCCACCATGTCCGATATCGCCGATGCGGCGGGTGTATCGCGCGGAGCGGTCTATGGGCATTTCGAAAACAAGATCGAACTGGCGATCGCCATGTGCGAGCGCGCATTCGCCTTGGCTGCGACGCCGGAGCGCAAGCCTGCGCTCTCCGCACTGGAAACGCTTTACCAGGAGGGCATGTATTTCCTCAAGCTCTGCGGCGAACCAGGCTCGGTGCAGCGCGTATTGCAGATTCTCTACGTGCAGTGCGATACCAACGAGGACAACCTGCCTCTGCTGGAAATCCGCGACCGGTGGGAGATACAGTGCCGTGCGGATACGGAGAAACTGATCCGCGAAGCGGTTGCCAGCGGCGAGTTGCCCGAGGACATCGACGTCAATCTTGCCAATCTCTACCTGTTCTCTCTGTTCGACGGCATCTACAGCACCTTGTTCTGGGCCAACCGCGTCAAGCAGGATCGCTGGCAAGTGGCCGAGGCGCTTTACCGCGCCGGTTTTGTCGCCTTCAAGACGGCGCAGGAGCTGCGCAAGAAGGCTACGGGCTAACCTGCGCCGTAGAGATGCTTGTAAAGAATCAGGCTGCCGATCCCGATCAGGATCAGCCCGCCGAGGATCTCCACCGTGTGCTTTGAGGCCGAGCCGAGCACACGGCCCAGCATGACGCCCGCGCTTACCATGATGCAGGTCACGATGCCGATGGCAAACGCCACCGGCACGATGTCGACATCCAGGAAGGCCAGGCTGACGCCTACGCTCATCGCATCGATGCTGGTGCCCAATGCCGTCATCGCGAGCAGTATGAAGGAATGGCTGCGGGGCTTCTCGATCACTTCGCCCTCGGGCTTCAGGCCCGACCAGATCATGCGTATACCCAGGATGGAAAGGATGCTGAAGGCGATCCAGTGATCCCAGGCCGTGACGTAGTCCGCGGCCACGCGTCCCAGGCTCCAGCCGACCAACGGAGTAATCGCCTCGATGACGCCAAAAATCAGGCCTGTGCGCAAAGCCTCCAGCAGGCGCGGCCGATGCAGCATCGCACCCTTGCCGATTGCAGCGGCAAACGCATCGGCCGACATGGCCAATGCCAGAAAAAGGATAGAAACGATATTCATGGATTCATTGCGTGGGGTTGGGCGCGATCAAATGGCCGCCAGACCGCCCAACCGGAACGTACTGGCATCCATTAGTCTCGCCAACCAGAATGGCTACCCGCACCACGACAGAAGCCGATTATGTTGATGCGGGCGCTTCGGAAAGAAGCAGGCTACTCCCTAAAGATAAGCGCATTTTACTATAAATCATCCAGGCTGACGAAGCTTTGCAGGCTTTTGTCCCGGGCTTCAGATGCCGCGCATGAGTCTGCCCGCGCGATTCCGGCCTGGATTGCATATGTGGCCGAAACCGTTCCGAGGCTGATGTGGATTGCGCTCTGAAACGCCAAATAGCTTAGCTTTTCTTTTTGCGCTCGGAACGCGCCTGTATCTGCCTGGCGATCCATTTCATCGGCGTATTGAGCTTATCGACGCCATAGTATTGCTTGAGAAAATACAAGCGGGTCGTGCGGCTAAGGTGCATGAGGTCGCGATTGAGCGTGGCGAGGTCCTGCAAGGTGCGTAGCACCGGTAGCAGCTTGATTCGCGCCTTCTCCAAATCGATCAGCATGCTCTCGAAATTGCCGCCGGATGTTTCCTTGACGAAAATATGCTTGGGGTAGAGGGCGCGGTGCTGGAAGCGCGCCGAATGCAGCTTTGCCACCGTATGCGCGACCGATGCAACGAGTTTGCGCTGCCTGGCGACGCTGACGTTTGCATTGAAAATCTCGGCAGCGAACCGGTCCAGCGGGGAAAAGCCGACCAGTTCGGCGGTGAGCAGCACGGCATCGACGTCGTTTCCCTCCTTTTTCTCGGAGAAGAACAGCGGTGCCGGCACCGGAACGCCTCGCCGGGAAAGCTGGAGCAGGTTCTGGTATTCGCAGTAAAAGGTAGATACGCCATGCCACGGGTGGCGCCATGTCCTGCGCATGAAGTTATGCTGACGCTTGAGGAAGGCGTAAAACGGCGCGTTTCCACCCGCATTGCTGAATGGGATGCGGCTGACGCCGCTCCATCCCTGGCGGTGTTGGTTGGGCGCCTCGAACCATTCTCCAGCATAGTTCCAGAGGGATTCGAAATCCAGTTCGGGAGTAGCGGCACGCTTGCGGTATGGCATAAGTGGCTAATTGGTGTTGTCATCAATATTTCATCAATGATACTTATAAATGTAGTAAATCAGTGCTAGGAAGGGGAGCGGGAAGTGAAGTTTTTTGTGAAAAATGCAACTATGCTGACATAAATACAACAGTTATAGACGGCGCGTATTGAACATGTTTCATTTTTCGTTGGAATTGATGCTGAGCTTGATTGTGTTTGCGACGGTGTCCTCGATTACGCCAGGCCCGAATAACCTGATGATCATGTCATCGGGCTTGAACTACGGCTTCAGGCGGTCGTTACCGCATCTGCTGGGCATCAGCATCGGGTTCGGCCTGATGGTCTTGCTCATCGGTTTGGGCGCGCAAAGCCTGTTCGAGCGTTATCCTTTCCTGCATGCATTGATGAAGTATGTGGGCGCTACTTACCTCTGCTGGCTTGCGCTCAAGATTGCGACGGCTCCAACGGCTGAGGTGAACGGCACGACAAAAACACTGGGAAAACCATTCAGTTTTCTGCAGGCCGCTGCGTTTCAGTGGGTCAATCCTAAAGCATGGGTCATGGCCGTCGCTGCATTGACTGCGTATTTGCCGCATCCATCGAGCATGGCTGATGTCGCGGCCTTGAGCGTGGTGTTCATGCTAGTGAACTTCCCTTGCGTTGGCGCATGGGCTGGATTCGGCGTGGGGCTGCGCCGCATCCTTTCCCAGCCAGGCAGGATGCGGACGTTCAACTGGGCCACTGCGCTGCTCTTACTTGCGTCGATTTATCCTATCCTGGCCAGCTAAAGGCCATGGAGATGCGATACGTAGTAGAAGAGGACGGGGCTGAGCAAAAGGTTCATGATGCTCAGGAAGTCCGTCGCCTGGTGCAAGCGCAACAGGTGATGGTGGCGTTTGAGGAAACGTAGCCGGAAATGGCTTTTGTCTTCCTTTTTTAACGATTTGATATCAAAGATGTAGCGGTCGGTGATGAAATTCATGCCCATGGAAACCGCCGTGCACAAGATCATGAAACCTAAACCCGTGAAAAACACATACGGATCGGCGGCGATATCCGTCATGAATAAAGCGAGCATCGGAAAAACATAGCCAACAAGCAACACGAAGAAGCTTGAATAAACATATCGCCTGGCCAGGGCACTGTATTCACTCATCTGGGGGGGGGGAGGTCAATGGCAATGCGTGAATATATCATTTCAAGCACGTTCACGGACGTGCTCGAGAGAGATATTTAAGCTCGGCATTAAGAGCGCGGTTGACAAAACTGTTGCTCTACCTTGCCGTGCCATTTGCGCCGCCTGCGGCAGACCGCCTAGCCAGCATCGCTTCACAGCGTTTTGTCAGTTGCTCTACGCAGGTTAGCCTGGCTGAATAATGACGCCCCCCAAGGGCGGAATGGTGACCACGAGGGATTGCGGGTGACCCATCCATGGCTGTGCTTCGGTCTGCAGGCCGTTGCCGTTGCCCTGGTTGCTTCCACCGTAATATTCGGCATCGCTATTGAAGATTTCCCGGTAATGCCTGGCCTGGGGTACGCCGACACGGTAGCCGCTGCGCAGAACAGGAGTGAAGTTGAGCAGCACCAGCACAAAACTGCCGTCCCGCGCCCGGCGCAAGTAGTTGATGATGGATTGGTCGCTATCGCTGCAGTCCACCCATTCGAACCCGTGGGAATCGAAATCGAGGTCATGCAGGGCAGGCAGTTGGCGGTACAGGTTGGATAAGTCCCGGTTCAGGCGCTGCACGCCCTGGTGCCAGTGCGAATCAAGCAGTTGCCAATCCAGGCTGCTGTTGACGTTCCATTCGCGTCCCTGGGCCAGTTCGTTGCCCATGAAGTTGAGCTTCTTGCCGGAAAGCGTCATTTGGTAAGTGACGAGCAGGCGCAGATTGGCGAACTTCTGCCAGGTATCCCCTGGCATCTTGTCCAGCAGGGACCGCTTGCCATGAACGACCTCATCGTGCGAGAAGGGCAGGACGAAGTTCTCACTATAGGCATAGAGCTGGCCGAACGTCAGTTTGTCGTGGTGGAAGCGCCGGTGGATGGGATCGTGCTCCATATAGGAGAGCGTGTCATTCATCCATCCCATGTTCCATTTCATGGAAAAGCCCAGCCCGCCAAGGTAAACAGGGCGTGAAATCATGGGCCAGGAAGTCGACTCTTCCGCCACCGTCAATGCGCCCGGGAAATCCTCATGCACCATGATGTTGAGCTGTTTGAGGAAATCGATGGCTTCCAGGTTCTCACGCCCGCCATGCCGGTTCGGCAGCCATTCGCCTGCCTTGCGGGAGTAGTCGAGGTAGAGCATGGACGCCACGGCGTCCACCCGCAGCCCGTCAATATGGAACTCCGCCAGCCAGTAATGCGCGCTGGCCAGCAGGAAGTTGCGCACCTCGTTGCGGCCATAGTTGAAGATGTATGTGCCCCAGTCCTGGTGTTCGCCCAGCCGCGGATCCTCGTGCTCGAACAGTGCCGAGCCGTCGAAACGCGCCAATGCCCAATCGTCCTTGGGGAAGTGGCCCGGAACCCAATCCAGGAGGACGCCGATGCCGGACTGGTGGCAATGGTCGATGAGGTAGCGCAGGTCATCCGGGCTGCCGAACCGGTTGGTGACGGCGAAATATCCCGTTGTCTGGTAGCCCCATGATTCATTGAGCGGGTGCTCGGAAATGGGCAGCAACTCGATATGGGTGTAGCCCATTTCCTGCACGTAGGGCACGAGTTGGTGTGCGAGCTCGCGATAGGTCAGGAATTCGCCATCAGCATTGCGGCGCCATGAGCCAAGGTGGACCTCGTAGCAATTGAAGGGCGCATGCAGCCAGTCGGCCTGGGCGCGTTTCTCCAGCCATTGCGCATCCTGCCAGGCGTAATGGCCGTTTGCCGTGACTTTGGCTGCCGTGCCGGGCCGTTGTTCAAAGCTGAAGCCATAGGGGTCGGTCTTGGTCAGGATCTGGCCGCTGTGGCGGTTGCGGATCTCGAACTTGTAAAGGTCGCTGCTGGTCAGCCCGGGGATGAAGATTTCCCATACGCCGCTGCTGCCGTGCACGCGCATCTGGTGTATGCGGCCATCCCAGTGGTTGAAGCTGCCGACAACGCTGACGCGTTCCGCGTTGGGCGCCCATACCACGAAGCGCACCCCGTGCACGCCTTGTTGTTCGCAAAGATGGGCCCCGAAAGTGCGATAAGCCTGTTTCAGCCTGCCTTCGCCGAACAGGTACAGCTCATCCGGCGACAGGGCGGTCCAGAATGAGTAGGCGTCATAGGTTTCCCGGCTGCGTCCTTCTTCCTCCAGCCTGATGCGGCATGGCACAGGAGGCGGCGTGCCGCCTTGCCATTCGAACAGGCCGGCCTCGTGGCTGCGCTGCAGCGGTTCCCAGCCGGTTGCGGTCTGCAGCCAGGCTTTTTCTGCGAACGGCTGGAATATGCGCTGGACGTACTGCTTGCCGTCCTGGTGCAGGCCAAGATACGCGAAAGGATCATGATGGCGGGCATTGAGGATGTGAGTGAATTGAGGGTCTTGCTTTGGTTTCGTCAAAATAAGTTCCCAGTGTTCTGTAGATGGTAAGTTCCCGAACAACTAGGCGGGAAGCGCTTTTCCAGTCAATTGCCTATAGCTTAGTAGGAAACTTCGTGCCTATAATGGTTCTACAGAGTAAGACTATTGCGAATAGGCCCGGTTCGCACTCTGTTGTTACAAGATATATGACCAAACTATAAATCAGGAGGGGCAAAAATGCAGCAGCATGAATTGAGTTCTTCTCGTTTTGTCAGCACCTTGACCAAGAATACGGTAGCCCTCATCCTCGCCGGAGGCAAAGGCAGCCGCCTCAGGGACTTGACCAACTGGACGGCCAAGCCGGCAGTGCCGTTCGGCGGCAAATTCCGCATCATTGATTTCCCGTTATCCAACTGCATCAATTCCGGCGTACGCCGCATCGGGGTGGTCACCCAGTACAAGGCGCACACGCTGATCCAACATATCCAACGCGGCTGGGGCTTCCTGCGCGGCGAGTTCAACGAGTTCGTCGAGCTGCTGCCGGCGCAGCAGCGCATACAGGAGGAATGGTACAAGGGAACCGCCGACGCCGTGTTCCAGAACCTGGATATTCTGCGCCAGACCAGCGCCGAATTTGTCCTGATCCTTGCCGGCGACCATGTCTACAAGATGGATTACGGCCAGATGTTGGCCGCCCATGTGCGCAACAAGGCGGACATGACCGTTGCCTGCATCAACGTCCCGCTCAAGGAGGCCAGCGCCTTCGGCGTCATGGGCGTGGACGAGAACGACAGGGTGGTGGACTTCGAGGAAAAGCCCGCCAACCCGACCAGCCTGCCGGAAGATCCCGACCATGCGCTGGCGAGTATGGGGATCTATGTATTCAACGCGGCTTTTCTTTACGAGCAGTTGATCCGCGACGCGGATGATCCAAAGTCCGCGCACGATTTCGGGCATGACATCATTCCCTACCTGATCAAGAAGTACCGCGTGTACGCCCATCGCTTCACCGACAGCTGCGTAGGCGCGGCCGACGGCAACTATTACTGGCGGGACGTTGGTACGGTAGATGCTTATTGGGAAGCGAACATGGAGTTGACCAAGGTCGTCCCCGAGCTGAACCTCTATGACAGGCAATGGCCGATCTGGACTTACCAGGAGCAACTGCCGCCCGCCAAGTTCGTATTCGACAATGAGGAGCGCCGCGGGCAGGCGACAGATTCGCTGATTTCGGGCGGTTGCATCGTCAGCGGGGCCAGCGTCAGAAACTCCGTGCTGTTTTCAGATGTCAGGGTGAATAGCTACAGCAGCATCGAGCAGTCCGTGATCCTGCCCAAGGTCGATATCGGACGGCATGTGACATTGCGGCGCGTCGTGGTGGATAACGGTGCACGCATACCGGACGGCATGGAGATAGGCGTCAACCTGGAGCTGGACCGCAAGCGCTTTCATGTCTCGGAGCAAGGCGTGGTGCTAGTGACGCCCGACATGCTGGGGCAGAACCTGCACTATATACGCTGACTTTCAACCCGGCGCAGATCGGGCAGCATGATCAACGCTTTATTCAGGTAAAGGTAGATATGACTGCATCGCTTCCAAAACTGTATCTCAATTTGTATTGGCACATGCACCAGCCGGATTACCGCGACATCCTCAGCGGCGAATACGTGTTGCCATGGACTTACCTGCACGCCGTCAAGGATTACACCGACATGGCTTACCACCTGGAAAACAATCCGGATGCGCGGGTGAGCTTCAATTTCGTGCCGGTGCTGCTGGATCAGTTGGAGGATTATGTCGAACAGTTCGACAGCGGCGACATCCGTGACCCGTTGCTGGCGCTGCTCGCCAAGCGGGACATGAAGGCACTGACGCAGGATGAGCGCTGCCTGATCCTGCACAGCTGCTTCAAGGGCCACCATGAAAAAATGCTCGCGCCATTCCAGCATTACCAGTGTCTTTACAACATGTACGTCAAGCTCGAGCCGTACGGCAAGAGCATGTTCAATTACCTGTCGGGCCAATACATGGCCGACCTGATCGTGTGGTATCACCTGGCCTGGACCGGGGAGAGCGTGAGGCGCAGCCACCCGGAAGTGCAGGCGCTCATGAGCAAGGGCAGCCAGTTCACCCTGGAGGACAGGCAAACCCTGTTCAATGTGATTGCCGACCTGATCCGCAACCTGATCCCGCGTTATCGCGCGCTTGAGTCGGCAGGGCAGATCGAGATTTCCACCACGCCGCATTACCATCCCATCCTACCGTTGCTGCTGGACTTCCGTTCCACGCGCGACGCCATGCCATACGCGCCATTGCCGCATAGTCAGCACTATCCGAACGGCAAGCAGCGTGCCAAGGTTCATATCGAGGAGGCGCAGGCTTCGCACCGGCGCCGGTTCGGCAAACCGCCCATCGGCATGTGGCCTGCGGAAGGCGCAGTGTCGCACGAGGCGCTGACCTTGCTGGCCGAGCATGGCGTGCAGTGGGCCGCGACAGGCGAAGGGGTGCTGGCCAACAGCTTGTACAAGTCATTCGACGCCAGCGAACTGCCGCCGCGCCATGAATACCTGTACAAGCCTTACCGCGTCAGCAATGGCAAGGACCACATCATCTGCTTTTTCCGCGACGACCACCTGTCGGACAAGATCGGCTTCGAATATGCCAACCAGCATGCGGATAACGCCGTGGCGGATTTTATCGGCAGCCTTGAACATATCCATGCCCAGAACACTAGCGATCAGTCGCCCGTGGTCAGCATCATTCTCGACGGCGAAAATGCCTGGGAATACTATCCCTACAATGGCTACTACTTCCTGAGCCAGCTCTATGCGGCGTTAAGCCGGCACGAAAACATCATCATGGTCACGCCGAGCGAGCTGGCTGCCCAATCTCTCAAACCCGGTTCCCGCCTGCCGATGGGCGAATTGCCGGCAATAGCGGCGGGCAGCTGGGTCTACGGCAGCTTCAGCACCTGGATAGGCAGCACCGACAAGAACCGGGGCTGGGACCTGCTGTGCGAAGCCAAGGAGGCATTCGACGCCGTGATGCAGGAAGGGAAGCTGAGCGATGCCGAGGTCGAGGCCGCAAGCAGGCAATTGGCGATCTGCGAGGGATCGGACTGGTTCTGGTGGTTCGGCGACTACAACTCGGCATTGAGCGTGAGCAGCTTCGACCAATTATTCCGCCGCAACCTAGCCAACCTCTACAGCCTGCTCAAGCTGGAGGCGCCGGGAAGCGTGGGACAGGCCATCAGCAGCGGCTCGGAAGACGCCACTGCAGCCAATGCCGGCACCATGCGTCGCGGCCAGGCCGTGGAATCGTCGATTTAACACTCAATTTAACCCATAGAACGGGAGCAGGAATTGGCTAGAACTGTTGCGTTGTTGCTTGGCGTGCATGCCCACCAGCCGGTAGGCAATTTCGAGAGCGTGCTCGACGACGCCCATGCGAGGTGCTATGGGCCGTTCCTAAGGGTGATGCACGAATATCCAGCGTTCCATTTCGCCATCCATCTCAGCGGGTGGCTACTGGAATACATGCTCAAGCATTTTCCCGAAGACATGGCGTTGTTGCGGAAGATGGTGGAGCGCGGGCAGGCGGAGTTGTTCGGCGCCGGCTTTACGGAGCCTGTGCTGGCTTCCATCCCGGTGCAGGACCGGATCGGCCAGATCAACACCTTGTCGCATTTTCTCCGGCGCGAGCTGGGCGAGGCGCCGCAGGGCGCATGGCTGACGGAGCGGGTCTGGGAATCGGGCGTCGTGCCGGCGCTGGCGGATGCCGGCATCAGGTATGTTACCGTGGATGACTACCATTTCATGTGCGCGGGCAAGGATGCCGGCGCATTGAACGGGTTTTACACGACGGAGGAGGATAATCGCCATGTCGACCTGTTCCCCATTTCGGAAGCATTGCGCTACCGCGTGCCGTTCTCGCCTGCCGACGAGGTGGTGCGCTACCTTGAAAGCCTGGCAGGCCAAGAGGAAGACGGGCAGCCTGCCGCGGTGTATTTCGATGACATCGAGAAATTCGGTATCTGGCCTGAAACCTATCAATGGGTATACGAACGCGGATGGCTGCGCCAATTTGTCGAAGGCGTGCTCAATTCCGAAGTGATCAAGCCCATGCGCTATAACGACTATCATCAGCAGGCGCGGACGAAGGGCGTGATCTACCTGCCCACCACTTCCTACATCGAGATGAACGAATGGTCCTTGCCCGTGCCTGCGGCGCACCATTACGCCGACCTGGTGGCGCAGGAGCGGCAGCACCAGCGCTACGACATCACCAAGCCGTTCGTCCGGGGCGGCATCTGGCGCAACTTCCTTATGCGCTATCCCGAGTCCAATTGGATGCACAAGCGCATGCTGGGCCTTTCCCGGCGCTACCACAGCCTGGAACCGGCCTTGCAGACGGCCGAGATACTGAAGGTCCTGTATGAGGCGCAGGCGAACGATGCCTATTGGCATGGCCTGTTCGGCGGCTTGTATCTGCCGCACTTGCGGCGCGCGGTCTACCATGCGCTGATCAGGCTGGAAGCGTTGCTGGACCAGGTCGATAAACGCCAGGCTGAGCAGGTGCTGGACATCGACCTCGACGGCCATGACGAGCTTTTCGTCCAGAATGGCTTGCTGCAGGCGGTGGTCAAGCTGGATGAAACAGCGGCGATTGTCGAGCTTGACAGCTATGCGCTTAACCATAACTTTGGCGATACGCTGACCCGGCAGGCCGAACACTACCATCGCAAGATCCATGCCGCGCCGGAACATCACCATCAGGGCGGCGGGATTGCCAACCCGCACGAGCAAATGGGCGCCAAGCATGAAATCCTGCCCGGCGACCTGGAGACCGACGCCTATCGCAAGGCCTTGTTCCACGACAGCTGGCTGGACAGCGGCGCCAACATCCCGATTCGATACCGTCAGGACAGCGCTGCCAAGGCCGGGTTTTCCGGGTGGTTGCCAGGCGGTAATGCGGCTTTTCTGCGCAAACAGTATAAGCTCGAGCGCAATGCGTTGCGGGTAGCGTACCAGGCCCTGGATGTGGCCGGGGCGTCGGGCAGGCTGCGGGTCGAGATCAACCTGGCCATGCCGAGCTGCGATGGGCCAGCCGGGCGTTTCCGCCAAGGACATATCCTGGGCGGCTTCGGGCAGCCCCTCAGCCTGGACGACTGGCAGGAACTGTTCCTGGATGACGACGTGCTGGGCGGCGCCGTACACCTGCACAGCAGCGCTCCGGCCAGCTATTTCAGCTATCCGCATTTTTCCGTATCCCAGTCGGAAGCCGGGTTTGAAAAAATCATGCAGGCGGTGACGATCATGCTGGAGTGGCAGCTGGACCAGCTTGCTTCAGGAATCGAATTGAGTGTTGAAGTAATTAAAAACAAATAGTTATTGAATTTTATTAATCTTAATTATCGGAATGAGTTCAGGCGGCCATGGCTAAATTGAGCTTGGGTGTGGATATTGGCGGCACCAATCTCAGGGTGGGGGTGGTGCAAGACAGGAAAGTCATTCACGAACAAAGGTTTCCTGCGGACTTCTCATCCATCTGCAAACAGCATGCGCCTGCCATTGCCTTGCAGGAAATCCTCCGGATCAGCCTTTCCGCATTGCAGCAGGCGATCAAACTGTACCCCGGTGTTGGCGCTATCGGTATGGGTTTTCCCGGTTTCATCGATCCGCAGTCGGGCTACGTCATGCAGTCGCCCAACCTGCCAGGCTTGCGCAACGTGGATATCGCCGGCGAGCTGTCCCGTCTGGTCGGCCTGCCGGTCAAGATGGAAAACGATGCGCTGGTGGCAGCATTGGGCGAGTTCATGTTGCTCGAAGCCGCACCCCGCAGCATGGTCTATATCGGCCTCGGCACAGGGGTGGGGGGCGGGTTGATCCATGCCGCCAGGCCTTATCCAGGCGACCATGGCATCGCCATGGAGGTCGGGCACATCATCACGGAACCTGGCGGGCGCAAATGCGGCTGCGGCAACCATGGCTGCCTGGAGCAATACGCCGCCGCGCCAGGGGTCATTACGAGTTATGCGCTTGAGACGGGAGAGACACTCTCCGCCCGCGACATTGCGGACAGGGCGGCCCAGGGCGATGCCGCTGCCCTGGAGGCTTACGTCCTGGCCGGACAGCACCTGGGACGGGCCATCGCCCATATAGCCAAGATCCTGGACCCGCAACTGGTATTGATCGGAGGCGGCATGAGCCAGGCTTGGCCGTATTTTGCTCCTGCGATGCATGCCCAGCTCGACCAAGATTCGATTCCCGTGCTCAAGGGCAAGATCGACATCAAGGCATCCGGCAGCAGCGACCAGGCAGGGATTATCGGTGCAGCCCATCTCGTGCACGGCTGATATTGCATTGCCTGATTTTGCGGGCACTCCGATGTTCGTGCAGATGAAGCCGTCCAAATAAAAAAACGGCTATGGATTCCATAGCCGTTTTTGTTTGCCGAGATTTTGCTTTCCGGAAATTACGCTTTAGGTTTGCTGTCAGGCAGTTGCGCAATGATCTGGCAGGCCAGCGTGCTCCAGTAGGGCAGGGATTGCAAGGTCAGCATGGTGACCCACAGCTGCGCATCGAGGTTGCTGAAGCCGCGGGCGTAGAGCATCGCACCGGCGGAAACGATCAATGCCAGCAATAGCAGGACTTCCTCGCGGATAGGCGTGAGCAGCCCGAAGATGCTGCCCTTGACGGCCTTACCCTTGTTGGTGGTCTTGAATACGCCGCGTTTCTGGATCAGGCCCATCATGATGCCGCGCGCGATCGTATGGGAAAGGCCGAGGCCGGCCAGCGACGCGCCGAAGATGTCGGACCATTTGCAGTCCATGGTCTTGCGGTAGAGGATGGGGCCCAACGCGCCCTTGACCACCAGGAAGCACAGCACCGGCGTCAGCATGATGGAGACCGGCAGGCTGAACGACTTGGGGAAGGCCAGCATGGCCAGGGTCCAGCCGATCGAGCTCATGGTGAAGATCAGTTGCAGGCCGTCGCCGAGCCAGCCCAGCCAGCCGGTCAGGAAGTGGTAGCGCTGGCCGAAGCTGAGCGTGGACCTGCCCAGCAGCTTGGGCAGGTGGTGCTTGAGGATCTGCATGGCGCCGAAGGCCCAGCGGAAACGCTGCGACTTCAAGGCCTCGAAGTTGGCAGGCGTGAGGCCGCGGCCGAACACGCGGTCGATATAGCGCAGCTCGTAGCCGCCTTCCAGCAGGCGCAGGCCAAGTTCCGTATCCTCGCAGATGCACCACTCGGACCAGCCGCCGAGATCAACCAGTGCCTTGCGGCGCACCAGGGTCATGGTGCCGTGCTGGATGAGGGCGTTGCGTTCATGGCGATGGTGCATGCCGATACGGAAGAAACCCTCGAACTCCCAGTTGCTCATGCGGCGGAAGAAGTTGTTCTCGAATTCGCGGTGCGCCTGAGGCGCCTGCACCACGGCCACGCCTTGATCAGAGAAGTGCGGGATGAGCACTGCCAGCCAGTCGCGGGTGACGACGTAATCGGCATCCACCACGCCCACCACCTCAGCACGCGGGTCGGTCTCCTGCAGCGCGAAGTTGAGCGCGCCGGCCTTGAAGCCGGGCCATTGCGGCAAGTGGTAGAACTTGAAGTTGTCCGGTAGCCTGGACATGTACTCCTCGACCGGCTTCCACTTGCTCTCGTCCTTGGTGTTGTTGTCGATCACGAGGACTTCGTAATTGGTGTAATCGAGCTGCGCCAGGCTTTCAATGGTGGCGATTACCATCTCGGGCGGTTCGTTGTAGCAGGCGAGGTGGATGGAAACAAAAGCTTCCTGCTCCGCAGGCACCGGAACGGCGGGCTTGTAGCCCCTGATCCAGTAGCCCTTGAACATGACTTCGCTGAACTCCACGGCATAGGTCATCAGCACCGCTGTGGTCATGAGCAGTGCAAGAATCAAGGCGACCAGGATGATCATGTCGCGCAGCGAATAGTAATAATCTCCCGGCAGGTTCCAGGTGACTACGAGCACGGTGATGCAAGCCTGAAGCAGGATTGCCAGGGAAATCTGCGCCCCTGTGCCCCAAGTACGGAACCGCACTGCAATGATGAGGATGGGAATGAAGGCAAGCAGCGAGCCCCATAATGCCTTGGAGACCCAGCGCAAGTCCTTGGGCACGGCGCCGTGCAGGGAGTATTTCTCCTGGCGCTCCGCATCGAACATGCCCCAGTAAGCCCCGGCCCAGCCCTCGATCTTCACCTTCCAGGGCTGGTCTATGGCCTCCATGAGGTAGTAGTCGTAAGGTTCGAAAGCGGTCTTGGCGAGGAACTCGCGCACGAAACGGGCCTGGTTGACGTTGGAGGCGACGGAGGCATCGATGGTGGGGCCTTTGCTCGGCCAGCCGATTTCACCGATGACGATCTTCTTGCGCGGATATTTGTCGATCAGCTCCTGATACCGTTCCAGCGCGTAATCCACGGCTTTCTCGGCAGGCAGGCCCTCATGGTAGGGCAGCAGGTGCACCGTGATGAAGTCTACGTGCTTGACCAGCTGGGGGTAGCGTAGCCAGACGTGCCACGGCTCCGCTGTAGAGACCGGCACGCGCGAGGTGCGGCGCGCTTCTTCCAGGTAGGCGATCATTTCGTCCACCGTGAGGTCGGCGCGCAGGATGGCCTCGTTGCCGACGATGATGCGTTCGATATTGGGATATACCGCCGTCCTTGCCAGCAAGGCTTCCAGTTCGCGCTGATTGTCCTCATGCTCGGGGCCCAGCCACGCTCCCGCTGTCACCTTGAGTCCCAGTCTGGCGGCAAGGGCGGTGGTTTCGGGGTTTTCCAGCGCGCCGTAGATACGGATGCGGTTGGTGTACTTCTTCATGAGCTCCAGGTCTTTCAATATCTCCGTGGTGCTGGGATATTTACGTTCCTGGGGGCTTTGCCCGATTTGGTAGCCGCTGTAGGCGAAGCCGTTGACGATGGGCGGCGCGTCGATCAGCGGCAACGCCCGGTTGATGATCTCCCAAATGCCGAAATGCAGCAGGGTGACTGCCAATGCAATGATCAGGGCTTTGCTGTATTTATTGATGAATTTCATATCGTTGTCTTTGGTTTTTTACTATTGACGCCAGACGCCCCCTCAAACCCTGGCTCCCTTGCGCGGCCAGCTCGCATATGCGAGCAAGGCGACTACGCCTAGCCATAAGAGTGCGTGCGTGTTCAGCGGTTCCAAGATCAGGCAAATCAATGCTGTCGCCAGCGCGATGATGTTGAGCTTGCGATACCGGCCGAACGTGGTGCGATGCAGCAATCCCAGCAAGGCCAGGCCGATGGCGTATTGCAGCGCCGGCAGGGCGTAAAGCGCCAGCGGGAAATTGCGGTAGCGGCCGTCTATCGTATAGATGACGTAGCCGATCATGGGGTGCAGTTCGACATCGCGCGGGATGAAGCTCATTTTCGGGATCAGCAGGAAGCTGGTGACCATGCCGGCGAGCACGAGCACGAACAACAGGCTATGCGCCAGCTTGTTTTGCCCGCGCGCGATCAAGGCGGGTAAGTTGAGCAGGGCAACGATGCCGGCCAAGCTGATGCCGGCCAGCACGATCCACTCCATCGTGTCCCGGCTGGCGGCAAGCAGGTAGCCCCACTGTACGTACGCGGTGGCCCCGGTCAGGATGCCAAGCGAGCCCATCGCCAGCAGGGCGGGCAGCCTGCGCTCCTTGCGCGCCAGGGTGAGGATGACGAATACCGCCAAGCCGGTCAGGGCCCAGATCAATGGCTGGAGGCCGTCGCGGCGCTCCGCTACCGGCCCCTTGAATTCGAACTTGCTCTCCAGGTCGGTATCGTAAAGGCCCCAGTAACCGCCGACCGTGCCTTCAAGGTCGCGTTTCCATGGCTGGTCGATGGCCTCGATCAGGTTGTAGTTCCAGTTCTTGTCGTGCGCAGTCTGCACGAATTGGCGCAGGTAGGATGCCTGGTTGACCAGGCTGGGCACCGAGGCGTTGCGGTGCTTGCCGACCGACGGCCAGCCGGTCTCGCCGATGAACAAAGGCTTGGAGAAGGTCTTGCCCATGGTCTCCATGACGAACTCTGCATGAGGGATCGCATTGTCTATGCTCTGCGGGTCGTCCTCCCAGTAGGGCAGGACGTGCACGGTGATATAGTCCACGGCCTGCTCCAGGCGGGGATGCTTGAGCCAGAATTCCCAGACGTCGGCATAGGTGACAGGGACCTCGGTGCTTGCCTGGGCCTGCTGCAGGTAGGCGATCATCACATCCTCGGTCTGCTCCTTGCGCAGCAGCACCTCGTTGCCGATGATCAGGCCCTTGACCGTGTCGGGATAACGGTTCGCCAGCTCGATCGCCAGCTCGACCTCCTTGTCGTTCTCGAGCTTGACGTAACCTATCCATGCGCCCAGCAATACCTTCATGCCGAGCTTGGACGCGGCTTCGGGAACATAGTCCAGGCCCTGCTTGACGGAATAGGTGCGTACGCAGTCGAAACGTTCCGAGAGCAGGCGCAGATCGCGCTCTATCCTGGACTTGTCAGCCACCGTGGTGGCGATGAAAGGGGTTTCTCCCTTGCCGTAATAAGGCGCGTAGGAAACGCAGTTGAGCTTGCCGTTGGCCGGCAGTTCAGGGTCAGGCAATGCAACCGGCTGGTTTTGCTGCCAGAACCAGTGCGCCAACAATGCAATTAACAGAAGGTTGAAGATACTGTATCGCCACAAGGCAGCAGTTTTTAGCATGTTTTGGTATGAATTTATGTTGGTATTGTTGGAGAGTCGCGAAAGCCGCGTTCGGTCAGCGATTTTGCGACGGACTATATTAAAGCACCTCGCCAGCAAATACAAAAAGGCAGCCTGTTTGAGACCTGTCCAGCATGGGATTGGTTGCACCGGCCTGGCAGGAAATATTTGCCCGGGCTTGCAGAGATGACATATATACGCGTTACAATAGCCTGCTATTGCCACAAGAATCAGAGTCCTTCGGATGAAAAAAGTAATAATCGTTTCGGCCATGCTGGCTTTTTCCGGCCTGGCTCAAGCAAAACCAGCGTTTACCGGCGTCAACTACACCGGCCTTTACGAATGCAAGGGGGAAAACTCCTCCATTGGCGCTTACGACCTCGTTGTTGCATTGCGCCTCAACCGCGTGAGCAGCCATGGCAAGTTCGGCGCCTATTACTATGAAACCGAAACCGTGAACTCCACGGTCTACCATGGCCAGGCGGTGGTCATCGGCAACCGCATGGCAATCAGTTTCAATATCCGCGACAAGAAGAACAACGTGGATCACAGCACCGGCCTCGCCACGATCAAGAAGGTAGGCAAGGACAGGTGGAGCTTCCGCAAGGAATATTTCGAGCCCGACGACAGCGGCGGCAGCTACGGTACCGAAGAGTGCGTCATGAAGGTGCTGACCCCCGAGGAAAAGGAAGCCCTGGAGAAGAAGAGCCAGGAAAAAACGCCTCCCAAACCCGCAGCGACAGCGCCGCGCAGCAGCAAGCCACAATAATGAAACAGGCCCGAAAGGGCCTGTTTCATTATCAGCATGCGGTATCAGCGAGCGAACAATTGGCTGGCTTTTGCCGGCCGGACGTCCAACTCCTGCAGCATTCCGGCAAAGCCGGGGCCGGAAAACACTTCATATTCAATTGGGCGGGCCTGCCGGATCGGGTCCGTGCCGTCGGTGCCAGCCAGTCCGGGATGGCACATCAGGGCGCACAGGCGTCCCGCTCCGATTTCCTTGCCTGCCATGGCAAGCCATCTCCTCAGCTGCTTTTGGTAGGTGGCCGCGCTGCTATCAAACGCATAGACGCCCAACAAGGTGTCGGTAACGGCAAATCCGCGGCTTAATGCCTGCTTGCGCATCGCCCAGCTTCCTAAAGCCGAGATTACCCAGCCTTTCACGCCGTCATGCGCGGGATGCGAAATCCTAATCCACGGCAGTTTCCCGGCATAGCGAGATTGCAGCTCGTCCAGTAATGCGTCGCGCACCTGCGGTAGCTGGTGCACATGTTGGTGGCCATCGACATAATCCGGGGCGCTGTTCATTTCACGCTCGAAAGCGTCCAGTTGCTGCGCGATCGTGGCCTTTAGCTGCTGAGGGTCCAGACTTTTCAGCAAGCTGCGCATGACCAATTGCGGATGCGGGTGCCGCACGGGCAGGGAATAGGTAGTGAAATCCAGGTGCAGGCCGATGTCGGCCTGTTGCCTGACCTCAGGGGTGATGGCTGCGGCTGCTTCACGCCAGCGCGGGCTGAGGCTCAGGCATGAGGTGGCGGTCAGGCGCCCCATGCGGATAAGGTCTAGGATGCCGTGGTCGATAGCCGGCCCCTGGGCATAATCGTCCGCACTGATGATCAACGGGATGGCCATTTCAAGCTCCTTTCTTGAACGCCCAGAAACGGCTCAGCAGGTACGTCGATGCGGCCACGACCACCATCACGGCCGCCAAGGCCAGCCAGAAGGGAAGCTGGCTGAAGCGCAGCAGGCTCAGCAGCAGGAGCTGGTTGCCGGCAAACCCGGCGCAGGCCACCAGCAGGAAGCGGGGCAGGGCGTATCCGTGCGTATTGCCGCTGCCTGCAAACGACAAGGCATGATGACCGATATAACTCACCGGGAAAGCCAGTAGGAAGGCGAGGAAGTTTGCCAGGCCGGGACTGAACTCAAGCCAGCCTTCGAGAACAATGGCGCTGAGGTAGTGCACCAGCGCGGCGACGGCGCCGACAATGGTGAACCACGAGACCGAGCGGGCATCCGTGCGAGCGCTCATGACTGCGGCGGCTCGTTCTGGTAAGCGGCGGAGACTTCGGCGACGATATAAGGAGGGCGCCCCTTCACTTCGTCGTAAATGCGCGCGATGTATTCGCCGAGGATGCCGATGAACAGCAATTGCACTCCGGAAAAGAACATCAGGCTGGCCACTACGGTGGGCCAGCCCGGGATGGATTCATGGAAGAACATTTTTTCCAGGATCACCCAGATGCCGTAAATAAAGGCCAGCAAGGCCAGCAATCCGCCGACCGCGCTCGCCAGGCGCAACGGGATGACCGAGAAGCTGGTGATGCCAGTCCAGGCCAGCTGCATGAGCTTGAGGCGGGAAAAGGTGCTGACGCCGTGGCTGCGCGGGAGCGGGGTGTAGGGAATGCCGATGGATTTGTAGCCAACCCAGGCGTACATCCCCTTCATGAAGCGGTTGCGCTCGGGCAGGTTGCGCAGCGCGTCCACCACATTGCGGTTCATGAGGCGGAAATCCCCGGCATCGCGCGGGATGGTGATGCGCTCGCCCAGGGTCATGATTTCATAGAACACCTTGGAACCCCACCGCTTGAAGCCTGATTCGACATGCCGATCCTGGCGTACAGCATAGACCATATCATAGCCTTCGCGCCATTTTTCCAGCATCTCGCCGATCAGGGAGGAGGAATGCTGGCCGTCGGCATCCATGCAGATCACGATATCGCCGCCGGCATATTCCAGCCCGGCGGTAATCGCGTATTCCTTGCCGAAATTGCGTGAGAAGCGTACCAGCGTGGCGCGCAAATACGCAGGCAGGCCGCGCACGATATCGGCGGTCTTGTCGCGGCTGCCGTCGTCGATGACGACGATGTCCCAATGCGGGCTCAGGGTGGCGAGCTGGTTGGCAATGTTTTCGACAGTCGAGGTGATCGCCGCGGCCTCATTGAAGGCGGGCACGATCACGCTGATGTGGGGATTGGATTGGCTACGGTCTGTTGTCATCAATACGCCCTCGCGTTTCAACGGCAGTTGGGTTCAATGTGCGCTGCCCGGGATGCGGGGCTTGCGCTGGTGTGCCAGGAGCTGGCGCCGGTCCTTCACCACGGCGAGGATTACGCCCATGCGCTCCACCTCGCCGATGATGCTGCCTTTCATGACATCGTCGCATCCCATGTTGGTTGTGGAAAGATAAAAGTCCGCCGCTTCCCAGTTCTTGGTGACGCTGAAGCGTTGGTCAAGGTATGCGGTTCCCTGGATATTCTCGGCGCAGACTGCGACCAGGTAGGGCACGATATTGCCGTCGGCGTCGCGCTTGGGCTTGGACGATATTTCCTCTTCCAATATGTCGGCCGCCTCGCGCAGGCTGCTGGACCAGTAATCGCCTTCCCATTCCTCTTCCGCCTCGGCCATGGTGCCGGCCAGGTTGTTGTAGTAGATATATTCATAGGGGTGCAAGCGCCACAGCGTAGTCACCGTCAACAGGCATAGCGCGGCGCAGGCAATGCCCAGCCCCCAGCGTACGCGCGGCCATCTGTGCAGTGCATCCCAGCTCAAGGAGAGCCCCAAACCTGCCAATACCGCGATCGGCGGCACGACGAAGGTGAAGTGCCGGATGCCGTTGTAGAGCGCAGGCTTGTCGATGACATTGAACGCGATCGGAAACAACGCGGCGATGAGCACCGCCAGCCAAGGGAGGAGCTTGCCACGATGGGCGGACAGCTTGTTCAGGTGCAGTGCCGCGACCGCCGCCAGGCCAACCAGCCCGAGCAGGAAGACTTCAGGCAGGCGCACCAGCAGGTAGGCGGGCAGGTAATAGCGCGGCACGTCGCCTATCGGCATCACCCTGCCGTCCATGATGGTGAGCATATTGAATGCGAAATGCGAGAACGACTTGGCCGCCAGCAGGGGGTGGTCTGGCGACATCACGCCCCAAGGCCAGAAAACCGCCATGAGGATAAAGGCGGTGATTCCCGCGGGCACCAGGCGGATCACGCTATCCAGCCAGTAACTTAAGCGGGCTTTCCAGCCCGTCGCATTGACCAACCCGGCCAGGCCCAGCAGCAAAAGCAGGTAGATCACGGCAAATGCGCCGCCGATACGTAGCCCCAGCGCGCAACCGACCGCGATGCCGAGCTTGACCGATAGCTTGAGCGGCGGGCGCGGCAGCTTTTCCATGACCAGCATGGTGTAATACAGGGCCCAGGCCATGCAGGTGGCAAAAGGCACGTCCTTGGTATGGGTGAACATCGCGCCGGACCAGGCGCCCGTGATGGCAAGCAGCAATACCGTGAAAAAGCCCGCACGCTCGCCGCCCAGCCGCCGCGCGATCTTATAGGCTGCGACAATCCCGGCGAGGCCGAACAGGGCGGACAGCAGGTGCCGCATGTCCCATACCCAGATCGGCAGGATACGCTCGAGCAAGGCTGCGATCAGGTCGAACAGGCCGCCGTAGAGAAAGAGGTTGCGGTATTCGAATGCGGACCTGTCGGTGAAGCCGGAGCTATAGAAGTTGAGCAGCAGGCGGCCATAGATATGCTGGACCTCTTCGTCGTTGCTGATGCCGTATTGGAAGAAAGTGAAGGCAATAAAAAGGCCCAGGGCTGCAAACAGCGCTAGGCTCAAGCGGCGAAACACGAGAGGCGTGAACATGTGCCGGTCTTTATCGGATTTTGGAGCGGCGATTATACAATCGGGCCGGATTTTTTTATTACGGTCGGATAAATAAATTTCAGTCGTGGTTTTATCGCTGGTTTCCATGCCGGTTCAACGCCCAGGCCACGTGCTCACGGACCAGTTCAGAGGGGTCGTTGCGCCTTTGTTCCAGCGCCTCGACCACCTCGGGCGTCGTGGCGGCATTGCCCAATCCCACCGCGATATTGCGCAGCCATTGGACATGGCCGATGCGGTAGATGGCGCTGCCGGCCATCTTCTCCTTGAAAGTGGCTTCGTCCCATTTAAACAGCTCCACCAGGCTGATGTTGTCCAGGCCGTGGCGAACCTGGAAATCAGCTTGCTGCGTCACCTGGGCAAAACGATTCCAGGGACAAGTCAGTTGACAATCGTCGCAGCCGTAGACGCGGTTGCCGATCAGCGGCCGCAAATTTTCGGGAATGCTCTCCTTGAGCTCGATGGTGAGGTAGGAGATGCAGCGCCTCGCGTCCACCTGGTAAGGCGCGACGATCGCCTGCGTCGGGCAGACGTCGATGCAGGCGGTGCACTTGCCGCAATGGCCGGATATGGGCTCGTCTACGGGCAAAGGCAGGTCGGTGTAGATTTCGCCGAGAAAGAACCACGAGCCGGCAGTCCTCGACAGCAACAGGGTATGCTTGCCGCGCCAGCCCAGGCCGGCCTTCTGCGCCAGCTCGACCTCGAGCACAGGCGCGCTGTCGGTGAATACGCGGTAGCCGAACTCGCCCACCTGTTGGGCGATCATCTCGCTGAGCTTCTGCAAGCGGTTGCGCAACACTTTATGATAGTCGCGCCCCAGCGTGTAGCGTGAAATGAAAGCCATTCTGGAGTCCTGCATCACCTCTTCGCTGTCGCGCGCTCTTGGCGGCATGTAATCCATACGTGCGGAAATGATGCGGATGGTGCCCGGCACCAATTCCGCGGGCCGGGTGCGTTTCTCTCCATGTTTTGCCATATAATCCATGGCACCATGGAAACCTTGGGCGATCCATTCCCTGTGGCGCGGCTCGGCGGCCGACAGATCGGTATCGGTAATGCCGACCTGTCCGAACCCCAGCTCCAGCCCCCAGCGCTTGATATCCGCAGCGAGGGATTCCCAGTTGTTTAAAGTTTGAGACATATGAGTGAGAATTTTACACTGGCCTTGGCCGATGAGGCAGCGACGTTGGCATTGGGCGCCAAGCTCGCCCAGGTGCTGACGCCCGGGATCAATATCTACCTGCATGGAGACCTGGGCGCAGGGAAGACCACGCTGGTGCGCGGCATATTGCGCGCGCTGGGCCACGAAGGCAAGGTCAAGAGCCCGACTTATACATTGGTTGAACCTTACACGGTTTCTAGATTAAACTTATATCACTTTGATTTGTACAGGTTTGTTGATCCGGAAGAGTGGGACGCTGCCGGATTCAGAGATTATTTCAACCCGGAGTCCCTATGCCTGGTCGAATGGCCGGAGAAGGCCCAGGAGCTGTTGCCTGCGCCTGACATCGATATCCGCCTCCAGCCCGAAGGGCAGGGCCGGCGGGTAATAGCAAGCGCCAATACTGATTCAGGAAAGCAATGCCTCACAAAACTCGACCTTATTTCCTAGCTTGCCTGCTGGGGTGGATGTTCGCCCTGGGCCTATTATCTGCCTATGCTGCCGACATCATCCAAGTTTCTGCGGCACGGGTCTGGCCTGCCGAGGACTACACGCGTATCACGCTGGAAACCAGCAAACCGGTCAGCCACAGCATGGTCATGCTGAAAGACCCCGAACGCCTGGTGCTGGACCTGGACAATGTCGAGCTTGGCGCCGTGCTCAAGGGTCTAGGCGAGAAAATCAACCCGAACGATCCCTATATCCGCCAGGTGCGCGTGGGCAACTTCAAGCCCGGCACCGTCCGCATCGTGGTCGACCTCAAGGCGGAAATCAAGCCGCAGGTCTTCACCTTGCCTCCCGCCGGCGAATACAAGGACAGGCTGGTGCTGGACATTTACCCGGCCCAGGACCCCTTGATGGCCATGCTGGAGCAGCGCGGCAAGCCGGAGAATGCGCAGGCTCCTTTACCCGAACTGCAGGTGGCCCCGGAATCCCCGGCTATCGCCGATGTTACTCCCGACGTCGCGCCCGGCTCGCCTTCCGCCGACAAGCCAGCCGCAGTGGTCGCGCCTCCGAGCAATAAAAAGCCCGATGCGCGCATACTCACCATTGCCATCGATGCCGGTCATGGCGGCGAAGACCCGGGCGCCAAGGGCGCCAAAGGCTCTTACGAGAAAAACGTGACGCTGGCGATTGCGAAGAAGCTGAAAACCGCGATCGATGCCGAGCCCAATATGCGCGGTGTGCTGACGCGCGACGGCGATTACTTTATTCCCTTGCACGGCCGCGTCGTCAAGGCGAGGAAGATGCAGGCGGACTTGTTCGTCTCCATCCACGCCGATGCGGCATTGAGCGCGCAGGCACGCGGTTCATCGGTGTTCGCATTGTCGGAGACAGGCGCCACTAGTGCCATGGCGCGGCTGCTGGCGCAGCGCGAGAACGAATCCGACCTGATCGGCGGGGTGAGCCTGGGCGTCAAGGACCCCAACCTGGCCCGCACCTTGCTCGACCTCTCTCAGACCGCCACCATCAACGACAGCCTCAAGCTCGGCAAGCTGGTGCTGGACCATATGGGTACCATCAATACCCTGCACAAGCGCCATGTCGAGCAGGCCGGGTTCGCGGTGCTGAAGTCCCCGGATATTCCCTCCATCTTGGTCGAAACTGCCTTCATCACCAACCCCGAGGAGGAGCGCAAGCTCAACGACAGCGCGCACCAGGACAAGCTGGTGAGCTCCATCCTCTCGGGAATCAAGAAATATTTCGCGGCGAATCCGCCCTTGGCCAAAACCAGAATGGTAGAAAAATAAACATGCAAATCAGTTTTCTTGGCGCCGCCGGGACAGTGACAGGCTCCAAGCACCTCGTGACCAGCGGCAACCGCCGCATTCTGGTCGATTGCGGATTGTTCCAGGGATTGAAGGTGCTGCGCCTGAAGAACTGGGCCAGGCTGCCGGTCGACCCGGCGACGATAGACGCCGTGATGCTGACCCATGCGCACATCGACCATACGGGATACCTGCCGTTGCTGGTCAAGCAAGGCTTCCGCGGCAAGGTCTATTGCAGCGAAGTCACCTTGTCGCTGTGCCAGCTGTTGCTGCGCGACTCGGCCCACCTGCAGGAGGAAGAGGCGCGCTACGCCAACAAGCGCGGCTATTCCAAGCACAAGCCGGCCTTGCCGCTCTACACCAAGGAAGATGCCGAGGCGGCATTGGAGCACCTGGTTGCCATACCCCTGGGACAAGATACCGAAATCCTGGACGGCATCACCGTCAAACTACAGCTTGCGGGGCATATCCTCGGCGCATGCACGGTGCTGCTGAAGGACGAGCAGACCTCCGTCCTGTTCTCAGGCGACCTCGGGCGCATGGAGGACCCGTTGCTTTATGCGCCCACGCCGCCCGAGGCGGCAGACTACCTCGTGGTGGAATCGACCTACGGCAACCGGCTGCACGAGAAAGCCGCGCCCGAAACCCAGTTGGCAGAGGTCATCAACCGTACCGCCAAGCGCGGCGGCATTGTGCTGGTGCCCGTGTTTGCCGTCGGGCGGGCGCAGGAAGTGCTGTACTACATACACAAGATCAAGCAGGAGGGGCTGATCCCCGACCTCCCGGTTTACTTGAACAGCCCGATGGCGGTGGATGCGACGCTGATTTTCCTTACCCACCATGCCCAGCACAAGCTCAATGCGGCGCAGTGCCGGGAGCTGGCGAAGGTCGCCAAGGTGGTGAGCACCATCGAGGAGTCGATGTCATTGAACGAATTGCGCGAGCCTGCCATCATTCTGGCCGCGAGCGGCATGGCGTCCGGCGGGCGCGTGGTGCACCACCTCAAGGCGCTCGGTCCCGACCCGCGCAATACCGTGCTGTTCGCCGGTTTCCAGGCGGCCGGGACCAGGGGTGCGGCGCTGCTTGACGGAGCGGAAAGCGTCAAGATCCATGGCGAGTACGTGCCGATGCGCGCAGAGGTAGCCTCGATAGACAACTTGTCCGCGCATGCCGACTATCAGGAGATCATGCAATGGCTGTCGCAATGCCCGCACCCGCCGAAGCAGACCTTTATCGTGCATGGTGAACCTGTCGCCGCGGATGCACTCAGACACAGGATAGAAGAGGAAAAGCAATGGAATGTCATGGTTCCCGAGTATTTGCAAACCGTGGAACTCAATGGCAAATAGGGGCTTTGCTGCCGGGTCCACCGACCAGCGGCACGACAGGCCCTAGCCGGCAAACCCAGGCTGGCACAAAAGGTGCGTACCAAAAGTACGTGAATGCGGTAACCGAGGAACAATGCAATGAGTAAATATGCGCTGTACATCAAGTTGGAAGCACGCCCGGAAAAGCGGCAAGAGCTTGAAATTTTTCTGAAAAAAACCCTGCCCGTGGTCAAGGAAGAGGATGAAACCAAGACCTGGTACGCCTTCAAGGCGGCAGAAAACATTTATGTGATTTTCGACACCTTCAGCAGCCAGTACGGCCGCGATGCCCATTTGCAGGGCAAGGCGGTGGAGGCGCTGCGTCAGGTGTCGGACGACCTGCTGGTGCGTCCTCCCGAGTTCGTGCCGGTCGATCTGCTGGCGCAGAAGGTCGGCCTGGAGACGGAAGTGGTGGGCGATACCGACGTCAAGAAATACGGCCTGCGCTTCATCGACGGCCTATAAACAGCCGGGACATTAGCCTGGCATGGCGTGCCGGGGTAGAATAGGTAGCTTGATTGTCCTTGAAGCCTGCCGCGCCCCAGTATGCCATCCATCAAGCTATTACCAGACCAGTTAATCAGCCAGATCGCCGCGGGCGAAGTGGTCGAGCGGCCAGCGTCCGCGCTCAAGGAAATTCTGGAAAACAGCCTGGATGCAGGCAGCAGCGATATTGCCGTGGCATTGCAGTCGGGCGGCATCAAGCAGATCAAGGTCACGGACAATGGCGGGGGCATCGCGCACGACGAGCTGCGCCTGGCATTGACCCGCCACGCCACTAGCAAGATTGCCAGCCTGGAAGACCTTGAATGCGTCGCCAGCCTGGGCTTCCGCGGCGAGGCCCTGGCGAGCATCGCCGCGATTTCCCGTACCCAGATCACCAGTTGCCACCCAGATGAAAAGCATGCCTGGCGCATTGCTTCCGAAGGCTCTTTCCTGACCGATATCGAGCCTGCGGCACTGGACGCCGGCACTATAGTCGATATCCAGGACCTGTATTTCAATACGCCCGCGCGGCGCAAATTCCTCAAGACTGAAAACACCGAGTTCGGACATTGCGAGGAGGCGTTCCGCCGCGTGGCGCTGTCGCGTCCGGATGTGAATATGCTCCTGCAGCATAACGGCCGCGCCGTCGCCCGGCTTGCCGCAGGCAGCGCGGAAAAGCGGTTCGAGGACATCCTGGGCCGGGATTTTGCCTCCGAGGCGTTTTACCTCGACGAGTCGGCCGCTGGGCTCAGGCTTTGGGGCATGGCCGCCAAGCCGACTTTCTCGCGCCATGCGCGTGATACGCAGTATGTCTATGTCAACGGGCGTTTCGTGCGCGACAAACTGATCAGCCATGCTATACGACAGGCTTACCAGGATGTATTGCATCACGACCGCCATCCGGCATTCGTCCTGTTCCTGGAGCTTGACCCGGCCCTGGTGGACGTCAACGTCCACCCGAGCAAGACCGAGGTGCGCTTCCGCGACGGACAGTCGGTGCACCGTTTCATTTTCCACGCGCTCAATAAGTCACTGGCAGCGCCGGTGGGGCTTCCCGGCTCCCTGGTCCCTGGCATTGCCCCTCCCACAGCCGGCGGGCAAACGGCGGAGTCGACGCCTGTGGCCAGCTATCCGCGCTTCCAGAGCAATATCAACCTTCGTGCCAACGAGGCTTCCAGCCATTTTTACCAAACCCTGTTCGGCAATTTGCAGCAGCAGGCAACGCCCGTTGCAGAGCTGGCCGTTGATGGCGACGGCGCGTCGCAGCCGTCTCCTTTGGCCGCTACGGTCCAAGCCAGGGCTGAAGCGGAAGATTTCCCGCTGGGATTCGCCGTGGCGCAGATCCATGGCGTTTATATCCTCGCCCAGAACAAGCTGGGGCTGATCGTCGTAGACATGCATGCCGCGCACGAGCGCATCATGTACGAAAAACTCAAGAATGCGCTGGATGCCAGCCGTGTCGCCATGCAGCCCTTGTTGCTGCCAGTGAGTTTCCATGCCGACCGGCTGGAGGTTGCGACCGTACAGGAGCAGCAGTCGCTTGCTGAAAACGGCCTGGCCCAGCTTGGATTCGACATTGCCGTGCTGTCGCCGGCGACGCTGGCAGTGCGCGCCATCCCGGTCATGCTCAAGGATGCCGACGCGGTCGCCCTCGCGCGGGACGTGCTGGCCGACTTGCGGCAATACGGCGCCAGCCGCGCGTTCACCGAGCGCCGCAATGAACTGCTCGGCACCATGGCCTGCCATGCCGCGGTAAGGGCCAACCGCATACTCACCGTTCCCGAAATGAACGCGCTGTTGCGCGACATGGAGGCCACCGAACGTTCCGGGCAGTGCAACCATGGCCGGCCGACCTGGTTCCAGATGACCATGGGCGAGCTGGACAAGATGTTCATGCGCGGAAAATAGCTTGCTGCGTATTAAGTTCATAAGTACCGCATTGAGCATGCCCGTTTCCCATCCTCCCGCCATCTTCCTCATGGGGCCGACTGCCAGCGGCAAAACCGGCCTCGCGGTGGAGCTGGTGCAATCCATGCCGCTGGAAATCATCAGCGTCGATTCGGCCCTGGTTTACCAGGATATGGACATAGGTACGGCTAAGCCGGAGGCGGACATACTGCAGCAGGCGCCTCATCACTTGATCGATGTGATCGATCCCATGCAAGCGTATTCTGCCGCGCAGTTCCGCGCTGATGCCTTGCGCCTGATGGCGGAGATCGCAGACAGGGGCAGGGTGCCGTTACTGGTCGGCGGCACCATGCTGTACTTCCGCGCATTGGAGCAAGGCTTGAGCGGTTTGCCGGAAGCCGATGCCGGGGTCCGTGCAGAACTGGATCGGGAGGCGGCCGGGATAGGCTGGCCGGGCATGCATGCCGCACTTGCCGCGATAGACCCGGAAACCGCTGCGCGATTGCAGCCGACGGATTCGCAACGCATACAGCGTGCGCTGGAAGTGTACCGGTTGACGGGGCAGACCATGACGGCCCTGCACCGGCAGCAGGCTGCCGAAACCCTGCCTTACCGCCTGCTCAAGATCGCCCTGCAGCCCTCGGACCGCTCCGTGCTGCATGCGCGGATTGCCGAGCGCTTCACTGCCATGATGCAGGGCGGCTTGCTGGAGGAAGTGCAGGGGCTGTTGAAAAAATACCCGGGCCTGCGCCCGGACATGACCTCCATGCGCTGCGTGGGCTACCGGCAGACGCTGGAATATATCGCGGGCAATATTGGCTACGAGGAATGGAAAGCGCAGGGCATTGCCGCCACGCGTCAGCTTGCCAAGCGCCAGCTCACCTGGCTGCGCGGCATGGACGACACCCTGATTCTGGACTGCCTGGCGCCGGACTTGTACGGCCAGGCGCAGCGCGCGATCAGCGAGTTCCTGTCGGCAGTCTAGGAGGACTTCGCCAGCTGGCGGATGCGCTCGGCGGCTTCCATGCATTCAGCCAGTGACGCGACCAGCGCAATGCGGATGAAGCCATGCCCGGGGTTGACGCCGTGCGCCTCGCGCGCGAGGAAACTGCCCGGCAGAACCGTGACGTTGTAGTCGCGGTATAGCCGCAACGCGAAGTCCGTATCCGGTTGGCCGGTATAGGCCCAGAGGTAGAAGGCGGCGTCCGGCAGTTCCACATCCAATACCTCCTGCAATACCGGCGTGACGGCGGCGAATTTCTCCGCATACAGGCGGCGGTTTTCCACCACGTGCACTTCGTCCTGCCAGGCTGCGACGCTGGCGGCCTGCACGGCAGGGTTCATGGCGCAGCCGTGGTAGGTGCGGTAGAGCAGGAATTTCTCGAGGATTTTCGCATCGCCCGCGACGAAGCCCGAGCGCATGCCCGGCACGTTGGAGCGCTTGGACAGCGAGCTGAACACCACCAGGCGGCTGTAGTCGCGTCCGAGCAGGCGCGCGGCCTGCAATGCGCCCAACGGCGGCTCGGTTTCGTCGAAATAGATTTCCGAATAGCATTCGTCAGCGGCGATCACGAAGCCGTAGCGGTCGGAGAGGGCGAATATCTCTTTCCATTGCTCCAGGCTCAATACCTTGCCGGATGGGTTGCCGGGCGAGCAGACGTACACGAGCTGCGTGCGTTGCAGGACGCTTTCCGGCACGGTTTCGAACGCCATGCCGAAATCATTGCCGGGCAGGGTGTTGAGGAAATAGGGCTCCGCTCCCGCCAGCAATGCCGCGCCTTCGTATATCTGGTAGAAGGGATTGGGGCTGATCACTACGGGCTGCGGCAGGCTGCTGTCGATCACGGTTTGCGCGAATGCGAACAGGGCTTCGCGGCTGCCGTTGACCGGGATGATCTCGGTATCCGGGTTCAGTGCAGGGATCTGGTAGCGTTTCGCGATCCAGCTGGAAATCGCCTCGCGCAGCTTGGCAATGCCGAGCGTGGTGGGGTAGGTGGCAAGGCCGGCCAGGTTGTCGGCCAGCGCCGAGGAAACCAAGGCCGGCGTGGCATGCTTGGGTTCGCCAATGGATAAATTGATCGGCTGGTATTCCGGGTTGGGAGCAGTGCCTGCAAACAGGTCGCGCAGGCGCTGGAAAGGATAGGGCTGCAGTTTGTAGAGGTCAGGATTCATGGGGAGCATTATAAACCCTGATGCTCTTTGGCAATAGTTGTGCGCGGGCAATAGCCGTACGCACCGGCGCTAGGCGCCGAATTCCCCCTTCGCGCTTTCGTTCGTGAACCTGATCTTGAGCGACAAGTCGTTGCGCGAATCGGCGCTTGCCAGCGCATTGCCTTCCGAGATGTCGCCTTGGCTGAAGAGCTCGAACAGGGACTGGTCGAAGGTGCGCATGCCGATGTCCTGGTTGTTGGCCATGACTTCCTTCACCTCTTCCAGCTTGGACTTGAGGATAAGCTCGGCAATGTAGGGCGTATTGATGAGCACTTCCGTGGCGACGACGCGCTTGGCTTTGATCCCGGGAACCAGGCGCTGGGAAATGATCGCCGCCAGGTTGAGCGAGAGGCTGAGCTGTATGCCTTGCTTGCCGTCCGGCGGGAAGAACGACAGGATGCGCTCGAGCGCTTGGTTGGCGTTGTTGGCATGCAATGTAGCCAGGCAGAGGTGGCCGGTCTCGGAATACGAAATCGCGTGCTTCATGGTTTCCATGTCGCGGATCTCGCCAATGAGGATGACGTCAGGCGCTTGCCGCATGGCGTTCTTCAGGCCATTCTCGAAGCTCAGGGTATCGATGCCGATTTCGCGTTGGTCCACGACGGATTTCTTATGGTCGTGGATAAACTCGATCGGGTCTTCCAGTGTCAGGATGTGGCCATCGCGGCTGGCGTTGCGATGGTCGATCATGGAGGCAAGCGTCGTGGATTTTCCCGAGCCGGTCGCACCCACCACCAGGATCAGTCCGCGCTGGCGCATGATGAGCTCGTTCAATACGGGAGGCAGCCCCAGGCTTTGCAGGCTGGGGATGATGTGCTTGATATAGCGGACCACCATCGCCACCTCGCCGCGCTGGCGGAAGACATTGATGCGGAAGCGCCCAAGGCCATGCAGGCTGAGGGCAAAATTCATCTCCAGCGTCTGTTCGAATTCCTTTTGCTGGGCTGGCGACATCAGGGCATAGGCAATTTCCTTCACCATGCCCGGGGCCATGACCTGGGCATTGATCGGGATGGTCTGACCTTCGATGTCGATATGGATGGCGGTGCCGGTACTGAAGAATAGGTCGGAGCCGTTTTTATCGACCATGAACTTGAGTATGGGGGTGATGTCGATTGCCGCCATGTTGCCTTCCTGATTTTTGTTTGTGCCTACTGTATCACAAGGCGCAGGCTCCATGCTGGTGCGCGCATTGCATCGCAGGCCGGCGTCCGCACCAATTCCAGGCGCAGCTCCTGGCATGCGTGGGAGATTGAACTGGAAGCCGGCATGGAAAAACCAGATTGCAGCCTGCTTTGCCATGAGTGGCAGGGCGGTTCTGCACAAAATAGGCAAAAGCATCGTCACGTCATGTCGTTGGCATAAGGATTGCATTGCCTCATGCAGAATTTCCCCACTTTTGCGTATGAACAGGCCATGCAGCTCTATATAAAACTCCTGAACAGCTCCCTGCAATCAGCCTCCGAAGCACATGCCGCCCAAGGGGCCTCGCCTGTTGTGCTGGCGTTCCCGTGCGAACACGACCAGGAGCTCTTGAATATCCTCGACAAGGTTTCGCTCGAATATACGGAGCAAGTGCTCGAAGAGGCCTACGTCTGGTACGGGCCGGACGGCAGCCAGGATATCGAGGAGTTGATGACCGGCGTCATGCCGTTCAATACCTTTTATGCCCGCATGCGGCACCCGTGGCTGCTGGAAGACTTGAGCCGGCACGTGGAAATGCACTTTCAGCCCATCGTGGACTTCACCCAGAACGGCAAGATTTTCGGTTACGAGGCCTTGTGCCGCTTGCGTGACCCCGATGGCAGGATGTTGAGCGGCGAGGATGCGTTCCGCCTGGCCAGGCAGGTGAACCGCGCCGTCGAGCTCGACATGGTGTGTCAGGACTTAGCCCTGGCGGGCAAGGCCAAGGCTATTCCCCACGGCACTCCCTTGTTCATCAACGTCTTGCCGCAAACCATCATGCGCGGGGACTGGCTGTCGGTGATGCTGGATGCGCTTGACCGCCACGGCATGGAGCACCGCGACGTGGTGATCGAAATTGTGGAAAGCGAGGAAGTGTCGCCCGAGGTGCTAGCCAAGCACTGCGACGTGATCCGCACCCAGGGGTTGCGCATCGCGCTTGACGATATGGGCTCGGGTTTCAACGGCCTGAGTACCCTGGCGGTCGTCAAGGCGGATTTCATCAAGATCGACAGGGCCATCGTGCACGAGGCGCAAGGCAGCCGCGTGCGCACCGTGCTGCTGGAGGCGATCATCTCCATGGCGCAGCGCCTGGGATGCACGATAGTGGCCGAGGGGCTGGAGCGCGTGGAGGATATTACCTATTGCCAGGATCTCGGCCTGGTGTATGCGCAAGGATTCTATTTTGCCAAGCCCGAAGCAGTGCCGGCCCAAATGGTGACGGCGCTGCCGGCGCGGGATGAGTCTCATCGCTCCTCGATCCCGGATGAATTCCGCATCAACGAATTCGTCAGCCGCGGTATCACCATCGAGGTCAACACTCCCATAGACCAAGCCCGGAAGGTGTTCATTGAAAACCCGGACGTGGCCTGCGCCGTGGTGCTGGACAATTTGCGGCCTATCGGCTTGCTGAAGCGCGGCAAGGTGTTCACCTACCGCAACGATGCCTTGGGCAATTACTGCGACCCATTGCCGCGCATGATTACCTCGCGCATGCCTTCGGCCACGCTGGCGCGCGGCCTGTACCTGGAACGCGGCGAGATCGAGCCCTGGATCATGGTCAGCGACGATGGCGTCTATATCGGCATTGTGCATCCGCTGGAAATCATGTCGCAGATCATCAGCCGCAAGACCAGCTCGGGCAACCTGCATCCCTTGAGCCACCTCACCACAGGGCCGACGCTGCGCCAGTCCCTGGATGTGAGCTTGCGCAACAACCCCACTACGCAGCTGGTCTATATCGATCTCGACCACTTCAAGGCCTACAACGACCGTTACGGCTTCATCCGCGGCGATGCCATGATCCGCCTGTTGTCCGAGATCGTGCGCCAGGAGTTCAACAACCGTGCGGGCGTGCTGGTCGGCCATATCGGCGGCGACGATTTCGTCCTGATCCTGGATCATGAGGACCCGGGGCTGGTCAACTTGCTATTGAAGGTGGTGAGCCACTTCCAGGCACTGGCGGTGCACCTGTACGACAGCAGCGACCTGGAGCGCGGCTTCTTTACTACCGAGGACGGCAAGGACCACCCGGTCGCGAGCGTCTCCATCGCGGTGGTCAACGGCAATCAGGGGCGCATTTCCAATAGCGTGGCAGCAGCCGAGCGCGCCGCCTCGCTCAAGAAAATCGGCAAATCCAATATCGGCAGTATCATTGTCGTGGAGTCGGACCCGCCACGCCTGGTCATTCCCCGCAGCGATGAATACATTAACTGGCAATCGCGCGCGCTCAATGCGCTCAAGCTGCTGCAGACCGTGCCGCGCAATGCGGATGCGCATTGCCTGGATAGCTGCTTCTCCGACTATCCGTTCTTCGAAGTGGTGTTCGAGCTCAACCCGGACGGCAGCCAGCGTTTCGCGAACTGGATCAATCCCAATATGTACGGCAAGATCAAGGCGGGCGGGGCAGGGGCTGACCGCAGCCTGCAGGCTTATTACACCGCGGTGCGCGACTCGCTCAACCCCTATATCTCGAGCATCTACCTATCCACCGCGACCGAGGATTTCTGCCTCACGGTATCCTTGCCCTTATTCGATGCGGATGGCGGCTTGAGCAGCATCCTGGTGGCCGACATCAATATCGCCGCCATGGCAATGCTGAGCAGCCTGCCTGCCGAGCCTGAGGGAACTAGCCTTGCTTCAACTGCGATAGCCTGAGGTAAAGCGCTTCAATGTCGCGGGTAAAGCGCCCGGTATCGAAAAGCGCCGAATGCTCGCGCGTGCTCAGCAACTGGTCCCGGTACTGCTTTAACAGCGCCGGCTCATGGGCAAGTTTCAGCGCCAGCGCTTCATAGGCTGCCAGGTCCGTTGTCACGAGCTCGCCCAGGCCAACAGCCTGCAGCAGGCTGGCAGCCACGCGGCTGGCGAAGGTGCCGCCGCGGCATGTGATCAGCGGGACGCCCATCCACAAGGCGTCGCTTGCCGTGGTATGGGCATTGTAGGGGATAGTATCGAGGAACAGGTCTGCATGGGCATGCCGGGCAAGATGCTGGTCCATCGGCACCCGCGGGGCGAAGACCAGGCGCGAAGCCGCAATGCCATGGCTTTCCGCCGCCTGCTGCAAGTTCCGGCCGGCCTCGGGGTGGCCTTGCAATAGCCAGAGCACGCTGCCGGGAGTCGCTTGCAGCAGCCGCATCCAGCAGGAAAACACCCCGGGCGTGATCTTGAAGCCCTGGTTGAAGCAGCAATACACAAACGCATTTTCAGGAAGGGCGCAGGACTCCCGGCTGGGCGCCGGGGCCACCGGGCGTTTGCGGTCGTTGGGCTGGTAAGCGTGTGGTAGCAATGCCAGCCGCTCCGAATAATGATCTTGCTCGGTTTCAGGCGTAATGACCGCATCGCTGATCAGGTAGTCGACGAACGGCGCGCCCATAGTGCCGGGGAAGCCCAGCCAGGATGCCTGTACCGGCGCAGGGCGGAGCGCCAGTATGCCGCTGCGGCTGGACTGGGTATAGCCGGTGAGGTCGACCAGGATGTCCACCTCGTCGGCATGTATCCTCTCTGCGGCGGCTTGCAACGACAGCGGGCGGATATCGACGAAGTGGTCCACGGCTTGTTGCAGGCGCAATCTTGCAGGGGTGCGGTCATCCACGCCATAGGAATAAGCGCTGACCTTGAAATGTTCCCTGTCGTGCAGTTCCAGCATCTCGGTGACGAGCGAGGCGAGCGGATGCAGCCGGAAATCGCAGGACAGGTAGCCGATATGCAGCTTTCCGCCGGTCCGGGACTTTGCTTGCAGGAAACTTGCTTGTGTTAATGGCGTTGCAGATAACAGCTGTCCGTGCCGGTTGTTCGTCCAGTTCTGCGCGCATTTGAGCTGCTCCGCAGGCGTGGTGCCAGGCATGGAGAGAAAGGCGAACGGCGACACCTGGGCCTCGGGAGTGTCGTTGACCCAGCGCCTGATCTCGGCAATATCGGCATCGAGGTGTTGCCAATCGCAGAGGTGCTGCCGCTGGTGCACCAAATGCACGCGGGCATGGTAGAGCCTGGGATTGATCGCCAGCGCACGCTCGTAGCAGGCGACGGCTTCAGGCAGTTGCTGCAGCTCGCGCAATACGTTGCCCAGGTTGTTGTGCGCATCCGCATCCTCCGGGGAGATTGCCAGCGCGCTGCGGTAGCTTTCCGCTGCCACGGCTGCCTGTCCCTGCTCGCGCAAGGCGTTGCCGAGGTTGTAGTGCCACGCGGCGTTACCCGGCTGCAACGCAACGAGGTCGCGGAAATGCCGTTCGGCCTCGGCGAAATCGCCCGCCTGCTGCGCCTGGTTGCCCAGGGCCTGCAACACATTGCCCAGCCCGGCATGGATGTCTGCATCCTGCGGCGAGCGCTGCCTTGCTTCAATGTACGCAGCCCTTGCAGCGGCAAGGTCGCCTGCCGCATATTGCGCCGCTCCGAGGTTCTGCCAGAGGTCGCCGTCGCCAGGCGCCAATGCCAGGCCCTGGCGGAATTGCTGGATGGCGGCATCAAGCTGGCCGTCGGCGCGCAATGCCAGCCCGAGGTTGTTGTGCTGGTCGGCATTGCCTGGGTTGATGCGGATGGCGTTAGCTATCAATTCGATAGCCTGCTGGTGCCTGCCGGACTGGTGGCAGAGCACGCCGTAATAATGCAAACCGTGGGTATGCCGGGGAGCGGCGGCCAGCAACTGCCGGTAGAATTGTTCCGCCTGTTTCAGTTGCCCCTGGCGGTGCGCATCAAGGGCCGCATGGAATAGCTGGTCTGGATTCATGCCCTGCATTAAACCATATTAAAGACAATCAACGCAGCGGGTGGCATGCCAGGCCGCTCACCAGGCGCTTCAATCCCAGTTTGCGCAACGCGAAGCGATTGGGGTCCAGGGCGGCAAGCAGCTCGCTATCGACCGGGGCGGGTTCGTGATGGATGGCGCAGGCCAGCATTTCCGCCGCGATCGGGGCGGTGGTGAGCCCCCTGGAGCCATGGCCGGTATTGACGTACAGCCCTGGCAGCCAAGGCAGGCTGGAGGCCGGATCGGCAGTGTAACGCGGCGGCTTGGCCTCCAGCAGGGCGGCATCCAGTACCGGACCCACTAGCGGCAGGTAGTCCGGGCTGGTGCAGCGGACGGCGGCACGTCCTGTCGGCGATTGCGGCGTCAGGGCGGCGTATAGCGACGGCGCCATGCGCTTGAGCATGTCCAGGTTCTGCTCGTGCTCTTCATCGCGCACCGAGGTCGCGGTGTCTCCCGGGACAAAAGTCGCTCCCAGGCAATAGCCGTCATCGATCAACGGGCTGATGTAGCCGTCCGTGCACAGCAGGGTATGCAGCACCGGTGCACCAGCGACATGTTTGAGCTGACTGATCTGCCCGCGTACCTGCTCCAGCGGCAAATGGCGGGTCTGGGCAAAGCCGGCAGCTTGCGCGGCATTGCCGACGACGACGATGTCTGCCTCGTCCAATAGCTGTTCACCCGTCCATACCTGCCAGCCGTTGCCGTGCTGCCTTAACTCGGTGGCGCGCGCGGCAAATGTCCGCGTGATGTTGGCGTGCGCGGCCAGCGCTTTGCAATAAGCCCGCGGCCTGACCCAGCCGGCCTCGGGGAAATGCAGGGCGCCATATTGCAAGGCAATGCCCGCAATCCTGCCGGCCTGTTCCCGGTCGACCCAGTGCAGCAGTTCGGGTGAAAGCCCCTGCTCGGCGATGGTCCGGCAGCGCTCCAGCTCGCGTTGGTCAAAGGCCAGTTGCAGCATGCCGCAGCGCGCATGGAAGGCTGCATCCAGCCCAAGCTGCCGGAGCAGGCGCAGGCTATGCAGATAACCTGCAAGCGAAAGGCGGCCCAGCGGCACGTCCTTGCGCGCGAGCTTGGGATAGAGCACGCCCACCGGGTTTCCTGAGGCATGTTGCGCCAGCGCCGGTTCCTGCTCGACCAGGTTGACCTGCCAGCCCCGCGTGGCGAGCGCGTGGCTGCTGGCTGTGCCGGCAATGCCGCCGCCGATGACGACGGCGCGTCCGGCTTGCCTGGCGGGACGTTCGCCCCGCGTGAAGCGGCCGCACAGCATTTCGCGCTTGCGCCCGTGCCCGGCGACCTTGCGCACCTCGAACCCGGCGGCCTGCAGTCCGCGCTTGACGATGCCTGCGCTGGTGAACGTGGCAAAGGTGGTCTGCTTGTGCGAGAAAGCAGCCATGGTGGCGAACAGCTCCTCCTGCCACATTTCCGGATTGCGCGAGGGCGCGAAGCCGTCCAGGAACCAGGCGTCGGCGCGGCTGTTCAATTGCGGCAGCAATGCGAGCACATCGCCAATCAATAGTGTCAGCTGCACCCGTCCCTGGCAAAACACCAGCCTTTGCCAGCCGGGAACGATCTGATGGTATTCGGAGAGGAGGGCCGCGCTGTAATGCCTTAACTCAGGCCATAAGTCCAATGCGCGGGCGAGGTCGGCGTGGCCGAGCGGGAATTTCTCGATGCTGACGAAATGCAGCCTTGCATGGGAAGGGGCTATCCGCTCCCACAATTCCCAGGCGCAGAGGAAATTGAGCCCGGTACCAAAACCGGTCTCGACGATGGTGAATGTGTCCTGCTGCATGGCCTGCCAGCGTTCGGCAAGCTGGTTGTGGCGGAGGAACACATGGCGCGTCTCTTCCAGTCCGCTTTCGCGCGAGAAATACACATCGCCGAAATGCGCAGAATAGGGCTGGCCTTCGTGCCATTCCAGCAATGCCTGATGGGGAGGTTGTGTAGACATGTTCTTTTTTGACCGGCTTGATTATAATATTTCGTTATATTTTAAAGAAAATAATGCAGTCACTCGTCAACCCGCCATTTTCCAAAGAAAGCATATCATCATGAAATCAACCGCCTTGCGCCTGGCTTTATCCCTGGGCCTGCTATTCAGCTTGGCCGCACATGCGGAACCTGCGCGGGTCGCGGCGGCAGCCGACCTCAAGTTCGTCCTCGAGGAACTCACTCAGGCATTCGAGAAACAAGGCGGGGAAAAGCCCGCCGTCACCTACGGCTCCTCTGGCGCCATCACGACGCAAATCAGCAATGGCGCGCCCTTCGAGCTTTTCCTTTCCGCGGATGAGGAATATGTGGCCAAGCTCAATAGCGGCGGCTTCACCCGGGACGAAGGCGTATTGTACGCTACCGGCCACCTGGTCATCGTGACTCTCAAGCAGGCCGCATTGGAAGTCGACCCCGAACTCAAGGGTTTACAGGCGGCCTTGAAGGCTGGCAAACTGCAACGCTTTGCCATTGCCAACCCCGAGCATGCGCCTTACGGCCGCCGTGCGGTCGAGGTGCTGAAGCATGCGGGCATCTGGGAGCAGATCCAGCCCAAGCTGGTGCTGGGGGAGAACGTCGCCCAGGCAGCCCAGTTTGCCACCAGCGGCTCTACGGACGGCGGCATTGTGGCGCTATCGCTCGTGAAATCACCCCAATTGGTCAATACCGTGAAATATGCAGAAATCCCTGAAAGCTGGCACAGCCCGCAACGCCAGCGCATGGTATTGCTCAAGAACTCCGGCAGCAATGCCAAGGCATTCTACGACTTCCTGCAGCAACCTGCGGCACGGCAAGTGTTCGGCCGCTACGGCTTCGTCCTGCCCGGCGAGTAGACGCTGATGGATTGGATCGCCCTCGGGCTGTCGCTCAAGCTGGGCGTCATGACCATTATCGTGCTGGTGCCGCTGGCGTTGCTGGCCGCGCGCTGGCTGGCCTACCGCCAGTTTACGGGAAAGCCGGTGATAGAGGCCTTGCTGGCCGTGCCCTTGGTTCTGCCGCCCACCGTGGTGGGCTATTACCTGCTGGTCGGCCTGGGCAGCCAGTCATGGCTCGGGCAATGGCTGATGCAATGGACCGGCCACCTGCTGGTGTTCCATTTTTCCGGCTTGTTGATTGCCTCCATCATCGTCAATATCCCGTTTGCCGTGCAGCCGATCCAGCGCGGGTTTGAATCCATTCCGCAGGAGGTGCGCGATGCCGCGGCGTGTTGCGGCATGTCCCCGTTGCGTACCTTGCTGACCGTGGAGCTGCCCTTGGCCTGGCCCGGCATCGTCACTGCCATGGTGCTGACGTTTGCGCACACGCTGGGCGAATTCGGCGTCGTCCTCATGGTGGGCGGCAGCTTGCCGGGCGAAACCAAGACCATCGCGATCAGCATCTATGACCGGGTGCAGGCGCTGGATTTCGAAGCGGCGGGCAGCATGTCCTTGATGCTGCTGCTGTTCTCCATCATCGTACTCGCGCTTGCCAACAGCCTTTCCAAGCGCTTTGGCCGTCGCGGAAACTACCATGAAATCTGAACTGCGGCTGGACATCCGGCAACAAAGGCCATTTGCCCTCAATGCGGCACTGCATTGCCAGGCCGGCGAGCTGCTGGCCTTGCTAGGGCCGTCAGGCTGCGGCAAATCGACCTTGTTGCGCATGATCGCAGGCTTGCAGCATGCCGAATCCGGCACCATCAGCCTCAACGGCGACACCTGGTTCAGCGATAGCGTCAAGCTGAAACCCCAGCAACGCCGCATCGGGTATGTCCCGCAGCACTATGGCCTGTTCCCCCACATGACGGCGCTGCAGAATGTCGCGGCAGCCTTGCATGGCTTGCCCAAGCAGGAGCAGTCGGCACGCGCCAGGGAATGGCTGGAGAAAGTGCAGCTGGGCGCATTCGCACAGCGTAAGCCAGCCGAGCTTTCCGGCGGCCAGCAGCAGCGCGTTGCGCTGGCGCGCGCCTTGACAGCCCAGCCCAGCATCCTGTTGCTGGACGAGCCTTTCTCGGCTCTGGACAGCATCACCCGGGATGGCCTGTACCGCGTCCTGGCGATGCTCAAGCCGCAACTCAACATTCCCATGATTCTGGTCACGCACAACCTCAACGAGGCCCAGCTGCTCGCGGACAAGATTGCCGTGATGGGGCAGGGCTGCATCCTGCAAGAGGGAACTCCAGGCGATGTAGTGAGGCAGCCCTTGAACCGTGCTGTGGCCGGATTGATCGGGGTGCGCAACATCTTCTCCGGCACGATAGTACGCACTTCCGGGGCGCGCAGCGTGCTGGCGGTGGGCGACCAGGAGCTGGAGTTGCAACGCATTCTTCCAGCTGGTACAACCCTGCATTGGTGCCTGCCGCAAGAGGCAATACGCCTGGCGGCATCTACAGGCGTGCCAGGCAGCCTTGCCGGCAATATCAGCCACCTGGTCCGCCTGGGCGAGCATTGGCTGGTCAGCGTCAGTTTGCCCGGGACAAGCGATATACTGGAGTTGCAATGTCCGGCCACCATTCCGCTGGCTATCCAGCAACCGGTCCGGCTGGCAGTGCGCACTGAGCAAATCCACATTCTCGAGGCCTAGCTGCGTGAACTCCTTAACAATGCAAGCGTCATGTCCTTCGGCATGGCTGGTAGAACACAGCCATTACATCAAGCCCGGAGGGCGGGTGTTGGACGTGGCCTCCGGCGCCGGACGCAACGCCGTCTGGCTTGCACGGCAGGGCTTCAGGGTAACCGCAGTGGATCGTGATGCGGCGGCTTTGGCTACATTGAAAAGCCAGGCTCCCGACATTGAGGTGCAGGCACGCGACCTCGAGCAAGGCGCTTGGCCTTATGTTGGCGAATACTTCGATGCCATCGTGGTATGCCGCTACCTGCACCGGCCGTTGCTGCCTGTATTGGCGGGCAGCCTGGCGCCTCAAGGGGTGTTGGTCTACGAAACCTTCATGCAGGGACATGAGCAATACGGCCGGCCGAGCAATCCCGATTTTCTTTTGAAAAGCAACGAGCTGGCCGATACATTCAAGCCGCTGCTGAGGATAGCGGCTTACGAGGAAGGGTTATTGCAACCGCTGCCCAACCCTGCGGTATTACAGCGCCTGGTGGCACTCGCACTATAGTTTGCGGCGCTACAGCTTGAAGCGGCCGAACTTGAACGGGATCACCTTGCCGATGACCTTGAAGCGCTTGGCTTCTTCCGCGGTATAGACCTCTGGCGGCAGGTCGCCGTCGTTATCGTTCCTGACCACCACCGTGCCATCCAGGCGCAGCTGTACCCGCTTGATGCGGATGAAATCGTTCTGGCCGATCACGAACACGGCATTGTCGTCGAAAGAGCGGCAGCGTATATCCACCAGCACCTCGTCCCCGTCATGCATGGAAGGCTCGAGGCTGGTGCCCCTGACCGTGAATATCTTCAGGTGCTGGTAGGGCGTATCCAGCTGGCTGCTGGCCGGATTGAAATCGATGCTTTCCACCAAGTACTCTTCAAGCGATTCGTAACGGTAGTTGGGTTTGTCATATCTCGCCACCCTGCTGGAGGAGACGACGTAATCATTCGCCACATGCGCCTTGGCGCCGGAGCCGGTACTGTAGCGGTGGGGTGCCGGGCGGCCATTGGGATATTGCTTATTGATTAATTGCAGCAGTTCCGCCGGAGGATGGTATTTCTTCGTGCGGCCTTTCCTGCCTCTGCTCGCCACTTCGATATAGGGCCATTTTTCCGCATTGACGATGACATCCCAACCTTGGCGGGTTCCTGGCTTGCCGGGCAAGCGCAGCTCAGCCAGCTCTTTACATGAAAAATACAGTGATTCGTTCTCGACTTCAGGGGGAGTAGGGGTTTTCATAAATAAATATTGATTTAATTGTTGACAATTTATAATTTCTTTTTTACTATAAAATCGTTGTCAAAATTGAATTGAAAGCATCTTCATTTTCGTGATAGCCCAAGCAACTGCGCTGTCGTGCCGAGCCAGCAGCAAGGCGGACAGTGTCAATTGATTATCATACTCTTGATGAACCTATATGTAACCCATATATAGGGGCGCATGGATTTGTTTTATTAATTGAGCGATTGCAATTAATCAATACGCCGCCCGCATTTAAAAGCTACCGGCTTCTTCACAGCATCCAGCATATCTTCTCGGCTTCGGCTATTTTTACGCACGTCATCGATAAGGGCTATGTATTCCTCCGCGCGCGCTTGGGCATATCGCTGGAAGAGTCCTTGCAATATGCGGCGCTTTCCTATTCCGTTTCCGTGCATGAAGCATTGAAGCAAGGATGCGATATCCATGGACGCAATTACCTCGCTGCACCTGTCAGGAACGCTGACGGTCATATCGTCGCCGTCACTACCATGCTGCGGGAAGGGGGGTGCAACTGGCGCCCTGAGGAAATTGCCTTCTTCCAGCCTGCATTGGGCTATATCGAGCACCATGTAGCCGAGCATGACGCGGCACCAATTCACGCCTGAACTGTCCAACTTGAGCCATCCATGTTTAATATATGGCTATCTGTATTAATCCACGGTCAGGACGAACATGCCTTTTTTTCAATATCATCGCGCCATCATCATGGCGCCCGTCATGTTGTTGCTATCATCCCAGGCATGGGCTGAAGAGCAATGGCTGGTTGTCGCACAGGGCGAAACAATCAGCATTGGCCAACCTGTGTCATTCCAGGTGGTCAAGCCGCAGAACATCCCTGCATGGCCTGCCAGTATGCGCTTGAAGCTTTCAGGCGCCGGCGTCAGCGATGAAATCGAGCTGACGGCGCAGGACGGCAATAGCAACCAAGTCAGCAAGGTGTATAGCGGCACTCCGCGGCAGGATTTCGTCGGCGTGGTGCGCGCGGCCTTGATCGAGCAATCCTCCAATACCGTGCTGCTGGTCGCCAGCAATGAAAATGTGGCGGCAGCGGTTGAGCCGCAGGTGGCGGCGGAGCCCGTGGCAAGCAGCAATGCGGCGCCGCAGGTCGTCATCGCCGCGCCTGACGACGAACCGGCATTGAGCCCCGAGGAGCCCATCTACTTCTTGTTCGGCAACGGCGATGATCATGGCGCAGATGCGCGCTTCCAGATCAGCTTCAAATACCGGCCGTTCGAGCCCAAGGGCTCCGTGGCGCAATATGCGCCGTTCCTGAGCAACCTCTACTTCAGCTACACGCAGACCACCTTGTGGGACATCGGCGGCGATTCCAGCCCGTTTCGCGATACCAGCTACCGCCCCGGGTTGTTCTACCGCTGGGCGGGCAGCTCTAAAGGATTGTTCCCCGACAGCTGGCGTATCGGCATAGAGCATGAGTCAAACGGGCAGGGCGGGGTGGATTCGCGCTCGCTCAATACCGCCTATGTGCGCCCGAGCTGGCACCTCGATTTTGCCAACGGCCGCCGGTTGACGTTCTCCCCCAAAATCTACGCCTATATCGACAAGGATGAGAATTCCGATATCCAGCATTACCGCGGCTATGCGGACTGGCAATTGCGCTACGGCCGCGAAGACGGCCTGATGGTCACCGGGCTTTACCGGCAGGGCACGAAAGGCTATGCGACGGGCCAGCTGGATATTTCCTATCCCTTGAGCGACCGCATCCTGTCGCGCACCGGTACCTTCGCCCATCTGCAGATTTTCTCCGGGTACGGCGAGACCCTGCTTGATTACGACAAGGACAGGGAAACCCAGATCAGGTTGGGGATTTCCGTGACGCGGTAGGGTGTAAGGCAATAAAAAACCCAGCGGATGCTGGGTTTTTTATGCTGGCGTCCCCACGGGGATTCGAACCCCGGTTACCGCCGTGAAAGGGCGATGTCCTAGGCCTCTAGACGATGGGGACTTCATCGTCAGATGCCCGGATGGTTCCGGGCATCTATTTTTGGTGGAGATAAGCGGGATCGAACCGCTGACCTCTTGCATGCCATGCAAGCGCTCTCCCAGCTGAGCTATACCCCCGAAAAAGAGCCGCTATATTAATGATCCAGGCCATGCCTGTCAACGCTTCTAGCCCAATTAATTCAAATAAAGCGCTATTTATTCTTGAACAGGCGCTTGATGGCTTTGCGGCCCACGCGTTTTTTCATGCCCACCTTGAAATCGTACAGGTGAAAGGGCAGGCGCTGGCGCCAGCCGAACTCCTGCTTCATGGCTTTGAGGTACATGCCGACCAGTTGCTCGCGGCTATGCCAGGGCAGCTTGACGCATACGCGCGTGAGGTCTGAAAGCCGCTTGGATAAAGGGATGCCATGATTGAAGAAATGGGCGCGGTTGGTATCGATGAGCGAGAATGCAAGCTGGCCATCTTCAAGCTTGGTGACCAGGATGTTGCCGCCGGAAAGGTCGCGGAAAAATACGCCCCTATCGTGCATGTTGAGCAGATAGCGTGTCAGTTGCGGATAGATTTGCTCGGCAGTGATGCCGTCGTATGAGGTTTCGCCATTGTGGAAGGCAATAAAGATGTCGCGGATGGAAAAGTCGGTGCGGACGAATTCGCAAATATAGTAATTCTGCAGCAGGGAGCGGTCGCCGTGCTTCTCGAAATAGGCAATCGGCGCTGCCGCCTCAACGCCGCGGCGCAGCAGTTCGTTGGTGCCGTTCCAGCTGCGCTTGGCTTTCGAGAGCTTGAACTGGTCGAGTACTTTCTTATGCACATGCATCTTGACCGGTTGCTTTACCACGAGCTTGCGGCTAGGGTCGCGCGGGTCCGCTATGGTCCAGATCGCGTTGCGTGCCTTGCGCAGGATGGCGTCCTTGGGCGGCTTGCCCAGCCGGGATGGGTGGAGCGCCTGGCTTAGCAGGGCAGCCTCCTCGTCGCTGCCGGCGACCAGGATGCCGCGCCATTCATCATCCTGGTAGGCGTGGTGGTGTTTGTCTTCGCCCTGTTCCCCGTGCCGTTGGATCGACAGGTTCGCAAACAGGCCTTTTTCCGTTTTCAAGATGATGTTCCTTCCTGCTGGCCATGTGATATAGATCGGCGACTCGCTGGCGAGGCCGGGGCTTGTCGCCAGCTGCGCTCCCTCGCGGCTGATGTAGCTGGCATGCTGCAAGTCATCCAGCTGGTAATGGTCGGCCAGCACGGCGCCCTTGCCATTGGTGGTCCAGACCGCATGCACCAGGGTCTGGCTGTCCTTGAAGGCATGAATTTCCACGCCGTGGCTGCTGCGCAGCGCTCCCAGGTAATGCCGCCCGGGTATCAATCGCACGAAGGCCTGCATGGTGTAGAAGCTCGGGCGAGGCCGGAACTGCTGGATGTCGCCCGTGACGCTGGCATAGTGGGTTATGCGCTCCAGTGCCGGGTAGCTGTCGCTGCCGTCGTCGATCAAACCTTCGCGGTGGCAGATCAACGGCCCCCAAAACGCCTGGCGCAATGCCCCGGATGCCGCGCACAAAATCATGTAGCGGGCAAGATAGTCCGCCTGTTTCTGCTCGCCATCCGGCAACAGACGCAGGATGCGTGGCAAGGTCCAGAAAGCGGAGGGCGACATGACTTCGCGCACGCCGTAATCGGCCGTGATCTTGTGCAGCAGGCGCGCCTTTTTCACCAGGTTGAACTTGAGCGCGGTGGCTTGCCGGTATTTCAGAATGCGGTGGTCGAAGCGCTCCGGCTCGGTCGAGCGTTCGCTGAACAGGTTGTTCGTATGGACATCTGGCAATTGGCCGCGCTGCTGAAAGATTTCCAGCAGGCCGATATTGTACAGCGGTTCAAAATCGCTGATATTCGGCCCGGCAAGCGTGATGTTGCGTTGCTTGACTTCGCGGTAGGCAATTTCCCAGGCTTTGAGAAACCCTTGCGGCGTATAGCCGGCCCAGCGCTTGCGGTTGACTGTCGAGCCGATCTCGACCATGGATACGCGGCTGCCGTAGCGATTCAGCACTTGTTGCAGGAATGCCTGCCAGGCCTGCTGGGCTGTCGCTTGCTCCATGGCGATGGCGGCCTCGAATGGCTGCACCAGGTGCAGCATGACGCTGAACCCCTTGTCGAGCAATGTCTCAAGCAAGCGTGCTGCATCATGCTCAAGGTCACCATAGCCGAAGTCCAGCCTGACCTGGCGCAGGCCTAATTCCTCAAGGCGGGCAATCACGTAATCATCCACCTCGGGATTGCCCGAGGTGGCGACCCCGACCCCGGCGAAATCTACTGGCACGTCATGGGCGGCAGGGGGGAGGTGGCTGTCCGGCACCATCATCTTGCCCTTGAGGATATACGCGAGCCCTTTGCGTATGATTTCCCAGGTCAGCATGGATGGCTGGGGCAATTGCGTCTTGGGCCCGGCGGGCTGGATGTATCCCTGGATGGGCGTTTTCTCTATCGTGTCCATACGCTTTATTGGGGCTTACTTTCTTGAGGCAGCATGTGATAAAGGCGTTCGCGGTACAGCAGCGACGGCAGCAGGGAGTTCGCCAACGCCCGCGCCTCGAACTCCGTCCGGTCCGCGGCCGGCTGCGCCTGGTTGAACTTCTTTGTCTTGACGTCCCAGGTGCCGTGCGCAGGCTCCTTGCCGGGGCGCAGCACCACAACCTGGTTTCCTTCCATCCAGGCGAAGTTGTTCTCGAACTGCATCATGGCGCGGCCGGGCTGGTCGCCGTCGCCATGACTCAAGTCCCGTCCCGTCATCGGGTGTTGCGCCTTGATGCCCATGAGGGAAAGCGCGGTCACCGGCAGGTCGATCTGGCTTGCCACGGTCTGTATGCGGCGCGGTTCGATATCCGCGCCCAGGATCAGCGCCGGGATATGAAAGTGGTTGATGGGCACCATGTCATGCCCATGGACGCGGATGTCGTGGTCGGCGACCACGATGAACAAGGTGTCTTTCCAGTAATCGCTCTTCTGCGCCTTGGCAAAAAATTGGCCGAGCGCGTAGTCGGCATATTTCACCGCGTTGTTGTCGGTCGCCTTGACCGGGTCGTAAAGTTCTATGCGGCCGTCGGGAAACTCGAACGGCGCATGGTTGGACGAGGTGAAGACCAAGGTGAAAAAGGGCTTACCGCTCGCGTGGCTGGCCATGATCTCGTCATGCGCCTTGTTGAACAGGTCTTCGTCCGAAACGCCCCAGCTGCCGACGAACACGGGCTTTTCATAGCTATCGAAATCCTGCTCGCGCTGGAAGCCGTTGCCCATGAAGAATCCCACCATGTTGTCGAAGTGTGAGTCGCCGCCGTAGATGAACTCGGTGCTGTAGCCTTGCTGTTCCAGCAGGGAAGCCAGGGTGAAAAAATTGCGCTGCGACAAGGATAACTTGACGACGCTTTGCGCCGGCGTCGGCTGGAAACCCGTGACGACCGCCTCGATGCCGCGTACGGAACGCGTGCCCGTCGCATACATCTGTTCGAACCACCAGCCTTGCTCCTTGAGCTTTTCGAGGTTGGGGGTCACGGGCGTCCCGCCCAGCGATTCGACGAAGGTCGCACCCAGGCTTTCCTCAAGGATGATGACCAGATTGAGCGGACGCTCACGCGTGCGTGACGGCGTCAGCTGCGACAGGGTGGGCAAGCCAGGATGCTCCACGGGGGAAAAGCTCTCATCGAACCTCGCGCGGGTTTCCCTCACGATACGGTAGATTTCCTCATCGGGAAGAACGCCATATATCTCACTCGACTTGTTTTCATGCTTGAGGCTGTATACGGCGTGGATCAGTGACCAGGAGGAGTTCAGGATCACGCTGTTGACCATGGAGTCCGTCGTGCGCGAAAACATGGCCGGATTGGCCGGGCGGTGGCTGACCGTGCCGCGTACTACCAGGGCTGCAACGATAAAAATGAGGGGCCAGCTCAGCCATACGGCCCAGTCCCTCCAACGCGGTTGCTGCTTAAGCCAGGGATGCATCAGCCAGTCCATGGCCAAGGCTGCGAGGAACGTGCCGATGACGCCGGCGAACAGGTGTATCCTGAAGCCGTTCCACAGCATGGACCATACTTCATTGGGATATTTGAGGTATTCCACGAACAGCCGGTTGGGACGCGCATCGTATTCGCCGATGAAGCCAGGAGCGGCAAGTTCCAACAGTATCGCCAGGCTGACGCAGAGCACTACCCAGAAGTAGCTGAAGCTGCGCCACACGCGCCAGAACCTGCCGATGGCGAGCAAAGGCGCCAGCAACAGCGCAGGCAGCCACATCAAGCCGATCTGGATGCTGTCCACGCGCAAACCATTCAGCATGACTTCCTGCCAGCTGGAGACGGCCGTTACCCGGTCATACTGCCAAGCCACCAGGCCAGCCCGGGACAGGCTGAAGATGAAAAAGCTGACCAATGTCATGACCAGCAGGGGCGCGTAGGGGCCGAACCTGCCTGCCAGTGTCCAGAGTGAGCTGCGGCTACGTTCCAACAAACCGACCATGTGATGACGACTTTCGTTAATTGATGGAATGTTTAACCGCGGATATTGGATTGTGGCGCGAATTCGGCCAATTCGACGCGAGGCTGAGGCTGCCAGCCTGGCTTGCGGTGTTCGGCAACCACGTTGGTGAAAATGCCGCCGCGCACGTAGAACTTGGCGGTAAGGCGCATAAACTTGGGATCGGTCGCCGCCACCAGGTCATCGAGAATTTGGTTGGTCACGGCTTCATGGAAACAGCCTTCGTCGCGGAAAGACCAGATATAAAGCTTGAGGCTCTTCAACTCGACGCATTTCTGGTGGGGAATGTAATCCAGGTAAAGCACGGCGAAATCCGGCTGGCCGGTTTTCGGGCAGAGGCAGGTGAATTCGGGGATCTCCATATGGATGTGGAAATCGCGGCCGGGATTGGGGTTGTCGAAGGTTTCCAAAGCTTTGCTGGGTTGACTAGACATAAGGGCTACCGTATAAATCGGATTATCAAAAAAGTGTCATTATAGCCAAGACCTTCATCAATTGCGCCTGACTCATCTAAAGCTCGCTGGTTTTAAATCCTTCGTCGACCCCACTACCTTGCATATCCATGGCCAGCGCGTAGGCGTGGTAGGCCCCAACGGCTGCGGCAAATCCAACGTCATGGAATCGATACGCTGGGTGCTGGGCGAGTCCAGCGCGAAGGAAATGCGCAGCGAATCCATGGCGGATGTCATCTTCAACGGCTCCGGCAACCGCAAATTGGCTTCCCGTGCCAGCGTCGAGCTCATTTTCGACAACAGCCTGGGCGGCGCGGCAGGGGAATGGTCGCAGTACGCCGAAATCTCCGTCAAGCGCGTGATCGAGCGCGAAAAAGGCTCCAGCTACTTCATCAACAATGCGGCCGTGCGCCGCCGCGACGTGGCCGACTTGTTCCTGGGCACAGGATTGGGCGGTCGCGCCTACGCCATCATCGGCCAGAACACGATCTCCAGGATTGTCGAGGCCAGGCCCGAGGAAATGCGCGTATTCCTCGAAGAGGCCGCCGGCATTTCCAAGTACAAGGAGCGCCGCCGCGAGACCGAGAACCGCCTGCGGGACACGCGCGACAACCTGGTGAGGGTGGAGGATATCCGCCAGGAAATGGACAAGCAGATCATGCGCTTGGAAGCGCAGGCTGCGGTTACCTTGCAATACCAGGGCCTGCAAAACAGCCTGCAACTGGCGCAAGGACAGCTCTGGCTGTTGAAGAAGCGTGATGCCGGCAACCAGTGGGAGAAGTCGAAGGCCGCCATGAACCGGCTCGGCATCGAGCTCGAGGCGCAAATGGCCGCGCTGCGGCAGGCGGAGAGCGGCCTAGAGGCCTTGCGCCAGCAACATCAGGCGGCTTCGGCGCAACTGCAGGCAGCGCAGGCGGCTTATTACGAAGCCAACGCAGAAGTCTCCAACCAGGAGCAGCAGTTGCGCCACACGCAGGAGGCGCGCTCGCGCCTGCAGGCGCAACTGCAACAGATAGAGTCGCAATCGCACAAGCTCGACCAGCAGCATCAGGAGTTCAGTGAAAAACTGCAAACCCTGCAAGGACAGCAACGGGTAGCCAGCGCTGAGGAGGTCGAGGCTGGCGAACAACTGCAGGCATTGAAGCAGAAACTGCCGGAAATGGAGCGCGCCTTCCAATCCGCGCTGCATATCCACTCCGCCGCGCAACGGGCATTGCATGAGGCGGAGCAGGCCATACGCCTGGAGGATGCCAGCCTCAAGCATGCCGAGCGCAACCTGGAGGATGCCAAGTTGCGCCTGCAGCGCATGCAGCAGGAGGCGGGCAATCTGAATATGCCGGATGAGGCTAAGTTGCATGAACTGGAAGCCGAGTTCAAGGAAGCGGCCGACCAGCAAGCCGGGCTTGAACAAGACTTGCAGCAACTGCGGGAGCATGAGCAGCAACAGGCCGAGCAGGTCCGCGCCTTGCGCGAACAACTGCTGCAACATGAACGCCGGCTGGCACAGGCAGAAGCCGAGGCTGCCTCCCTGCGCAAGATACAGGCCGGCCTGGGCAAACAGGGACAATTGGAAGGGTGGCTGCGCGCGCGCGGCTTGCATGACGGCGAGCGGCTCTGGCAAAAGATCAGGATTACCCCGGGGTGGGAAACCGCGGTCGAGGCGGTGCTTGGCGCCCGCCTCAATGCGATTGTCGGCCTGCAGGAGCAGGACATGGCACGCGTCGTGGCGGAGCGTCCTCCCGCAGCGGTGGTGCTTGCCCTTCCTGGCGATCAAGCCTCGGCCGCTGCCGATGCACAGCAGTTGAGCGCCATGGTCGAGGTACATGAGCCGGGGCTGCAGGGCCTGCTGGCAAACTGGCTGGGCAATGTCTTGGTTGCGCAAACGGCGGACGAAGCCGGGAAGCTGCGCCTGTCGCTGGCAAATGGGCAGAGCGTGGTCACTGCCGCAGGCGATATCTACGACCGCCATAGCATCAGCCTGCATGCACAAAACTCGGAATTACACGGCGTGCTGGAACGCCAGCGCGAACTGGACATGCTGGAGGTGGGCCTGCCGCAAATGCAGCAAGTGCTCCATGAGGCCAAGCATGCTTTGCAGCAGGCAGAACTCAAGCAGCAGGAGTTGCGCCAGCAGCAACAGCAATTGCAGCAGCAGTTACGCGGCACGACACAGGCGCAACACCAGCGTAGCTTGCAGATCCAGCAGCTCACACAGGAAAGGCAGCATATCGCCCAGCGCCGCCAAGGCCTGGAGAAAGACATTGCCGTTCTTGGCAAGCAACACGAAGAATTACAGCTTGGTCGTCAACAGCAGCAGCAAAAGCTCGGCCAGTTACAGGCATCCCTTGGCCAACTGCAATCCGAACGCCAGGAAACCCAGGCCAGGCGCCATGCCGCTGAAAACGAGCTGAATGCGGTGCGGGTTTCCTGGCAAAAAGCCGAGCGGGCCGCACAGGAAAAAACCTTCAATCACAAGCTGCTGGCGACCAGCATCGCGGATAGCCAGAGCAGGTTGAACGCCATCCAGGAAGAACGGCAGAGCCTCGTCATCCGCCGCCAGGAGGCACAGGCGTTGCTCGAGGCTGCGGCAATGGAAAACCTCAAGGCCAACCTGGAAGCCGCGATCGTTCGCAAGCAGCAGCAGGAGGCTGCATTGGCCGCCGCACGCGACGCGTTGGCGGAGGCCGACAATGCATTACAGCAGCAGGAGCGCAGCCGCATGCAATACGAGCAGGCCTTGCACCCTTTGCGCGACAAGCTGGAGCAGTCGCGCCTCAATGAGCAGCAGGCGCGCCTCCACTTTGAGCAATGCCAACAGAACCTGCAGGAATGCGGGCTGGAGGAAGGGGCGCTGGTGCAAGGGCTGACAGTCAACACGAAAACCAGCGATCTGGAACGCCGGATCGCGGCATTGGGCGGGGAAATCGAGGGGCTTGGGCCGGTGAACCTCGCCGCGCTGCAGGAATTGGAAAGCGAGCGCGAGCGCAAGCAATACCTGGACAGCCAGTCGGCAGACCTGGAGCAGGCCGTCGCCACGCTCGAAGATGCGATACGGCGCATAGACCGCGAGACGCGCAGCCGCCTGCAGCACACCTATGACGAGGCCAACCGCAACTTTGCCGAATTGTTCGCGGAATTGTTTGGGGGCGGGCAGGCCAAGCTGGAAATGCTGGGCGATGAAATCCTCGATACCGGCATGCAAGTATTCGCCCAGCCGCCGGGCAAGAAGAACAGCACCATCCACCTGCTATCCGGCGGCGAGAAGGCGCTGACGGCGTTGGCCCTGGTGTTCGCCTTGTTCCGCCTCAATCCAGCCCCGTTCTGTCTCATGGACGAAGTGGATGCGCCATTGGACGACAGCAATACCGAGCGTTTCTGCGCCCTGGTGAAAAAAATGTCGGAGCGCACACAATTTTTATTTGTCAGCCATAATAAAATAACCATGGAAATGGCTCAGCAGCTCATCGGAGTCACCATGCAGGAATCCGGCGTCTCCCGTATTGTGGAGGTGGATATCGCGGCAGCATTTCAGATGCACGAGGCAGCATGAACAGGATTCCGCTCTTGGCGCTTGTCAGCACTCATGGCGCATCGGCAACACCCTTGAATAAACCAGGATCATTTATCAGATCAAGAAGCGTGGAGTATTAAAATAATGACTGATCTACATTGGGCCTTACTGGGACTGGGCGCCCTTATCATCGGCGCTGTGCTGGCCTTCAACTGGTGGCAGGAACGCAAGTTCAAGCAGGAGGCCTTCAAGCGTTTCGACGAGCCCAAGTACGATGCATTGATGGAAGAGGCGCGCGCCATCCGCAATGAAGAGTTTCATATCGACCCCCATGCCGTACAGGATGACGAGGATGCTTCTGACGCTGAATACGTTAAGCGCGCTGATGCATCCGTTCAACAGGCGAATAGCCTGGATGATGAACCCCAGTACGAGCCAGAACACGAGCCTGCTGGGGAGCGCGCGTCCTTCGCGGAAACGTATGAAGCCAAGGAAGATACTATAAAGCAAGATGCTCTAGAGGAAACGATAGTTGCCAATATCCCGGAAGAGGCAGAGGTGCCGCCATGGGAAGATGCCATCGAAGAGGAAAGCGTAAAGAAAGTCGAGGCGCTGCAAGCGGCTGTTCCCGAGCAGCCGCCAGAGCCGGAATATGCCCCGGAGCCGGCTACCCGTCCCGTCCTGACGATTCCTCCTGAAGTGAATCCCGAGATCGATTTTGTCGGCGTGCTTTCGCTGGCAGCGCCAGCCAGCGGCCAGGTGCTGCGTGAGTTCCTGCTTTCGATCACGGATATCGACAAGCCGGTGTATGCCTACGGGCTGGGCGGCGACCAGCGCTGGCATCTGCTGACGCGGGAGCAGGAGTCGGCCCATTTCAGCGCCGCCATCTGTACCTTGCAGCTAGCCGACCGCGCAGGCGCGGTCTCGACCGGCACCTTGTCGCGCTTTCACCTGGCAGTCGAGGAGCTGGCCGGCTCCCTGGGTGCGTCGATTGAGTGGCTGAACACGGAAAACCCGTTGCAGCAGGCTACAGAGCTTGACCAATTCTGCATCGAAGTGGACCAGATGGTCGGTTTCCACCTTACGCAGGGGGCAAGCGGCCCATTCACCGGCACCAAGTTCCGCGGGCTCGCGGAAGCGGGCGGCCTGACGCTGGGCGAGGACGGCGCTTATCACTATATTGTCGAGGACGGCAGCGGCAGCCAACAGGTGTTGTTCTCCGTGGTCAACCATGACAAATTGCCATTTACCGTCGAGATGCTGCGCACCTCGGTGATCCGTGGGCTTACCTTCCAGCTGGATATCCCGAGGGTGCAGAACTACACCGAAGCGTACAACCATATGGTGCTGCTGGCCAGGCAGATGGAGCACGGCCTGGGCGCCCGCCTGGTGGATGACAAGCAGCGCGAGTTGGGGGATGCGCAGATCGACAAGATTCGTCAGCAGATCAAGCTGATCCACGACAAGATGATCGCGCACGGCATTGTGCCTGGCCAGGCTTACGCCTTGCGCTTGTTCTCCTGATATGGCGGACATGCAAGCAGGCCTGTTTTCGGCACATCCTCCAGCAACGCCGTCCGGCTTGGCTGGAAAGGCAGAAGCCTTGCGCGCCACGATACGGCGCTACGATCACGAATATTACGTGCTGGATGCGCCCAGCGTGCCGGATAGCGAATACGACCGCGTGTTCCGCGAGCTCAAGGCATTGGAAGAGGCACACCCTGAGCTGGTCACGCCAGACTCGCCTACGCAGCGGGTCGGCGGGGCAGCCATGACGGAACTCGTGCCGGTGCGGCATCGCATCCCCATGCTGTCGATCGAGACGGAAACCGACATCACGCCCCAGGGCGCCTGCAATTTCGACGCGCGCGTGCGCAAGAAGCTGGGGCTATTGCCCGACGATGCGCCGATTGAATATGCAGCGGAACTGAAGTTCGACGGCCTGGCCTTGAGCTTGCGCTACGAGCATGGCTTGCTGGTGCAGGCCGCTACGCGCGGCGACGGCGAGGTCGGCGAAGATGTGACGCACAACATCCGCACCATACGCCAGATCCCGCTGCAATTGCACGGTGAAGCGCCTGAAGTGCTTGAGGTCCGGGGCGAGGTGTACATGAGCCGCCCGGATTTCGAACGCTACAATGCCCGCCAGCGCGAGCACGGCAAGCCCAGCCTGGTGAACCCGCGCAACGGCGCTGCAGGCAGCATCCGCCAGCTCGATCCGCGCCTTGCCGCACAGCGGCCGTTGTCGTTCTTCGCCTATGGCCTCGGCGAGACCAAGGGCTGGAAGGTGCCGTCCACCCATGCCCAGGTGCTGGATGCGCTCAAGGCGCTCGGCTTCCCTGTATGCAGCGAGCGCGCCGTAGGCATGGGCGCGGAGGTATTGGCGGCTTTTCACCAGTCCATCGCCGCCAGGCGCGACCAATTGTCATACGACATCGACGGCGTGGTCTACAAGGTCAATCGGCTGGACCTGCAGCGCGAGCTGGGTTTCCGCTCCCGCGAGCCGAACTGGGCGGTGGCCCACAAATTCCCGGCGCAGGAAGAAATGACCGTGCTCGAGCATATCGACGTGCAGGTAGGGCGCACCGGCGCCATCACTCCCGTGGCGCGCCTGAAGCCGGTATTCGTTGGCGGGGTGACCGTCACCAATGCCACATTGCACAACCAGGATGAAATCGACCGCAAGGACGTGCGCATTGGAGATACCGTGGTGGTGCGCCGCGCCGGCGATGTCATCCCGGAAGTGGTCTCCGTCATCAAGGAGAGGCGCCCAGCAGGCTCTCAGCCCTATGTTTTGCTCGAGGCGATAGGCCACTTGTGCCCGATATGCGGCTCCCATGCCGCGAGGTTGCCGGACGAGGCTGCCGTGCGCTGTACGGGCGGCCTGTTCTGCCCGGCGCAACGCAAGCAGGCCATCCTGCATTTCGCTTCCCGCCGCGCCATGGATATCGAAGGCCTGGGCGAAAAGCTGGTCGACCAGCTGATCGACCAGAACAAGGTCGAAACCCTGGCCGACCTGTATGACCCGGAGAAAATCAATCTGGACATACTTTCCAGCCTGGACCGCATGGCTGAGAAATCTGCCCGCAACCTGCTGGACGCCTTGCAGAAAAGCAAGCATGCGACGTTGAACAGGTTTATCTACGCGTTGGGCATCCGCAATGTGGGAGAAGCCACGGCCAAGGACCTGGCGCGCTATTTCGGCAAGCTGGACGCATTGCAGGCGGCGGATGCCGAAGCCTTGCAGCAAGTGCCGGACGTCGGGCCGGTGGTGGCGCGCTCGATCGCCGAATTCTTTGCCGAGGAACATAACCGTGAAGTGATCAGGAAACTGACGGACGCCGGCATCCATTGGGAGGAGAGCGAAGGGCAGCCGGCCAGCTCCGGCGCGCTGGAAGGCAAGACCTTCGTATTGACCGGCACGCTGCCCACGATGTCGCGGGAGGAGGCCAAGGAGCGCATAGAGGCAGCCGGCGGCAAGGTCAGCGGCAGTGTTTCCAAGAAGACCAGCTATGTGGTCGCAGGCAGCGAGGCCGGCAGCAAGCTAGCCAAGGCGCAGGAGCTGGGGCTGGCGATACTGGACGAGGCCGGGTTGCTGGATCTGCTCGCGGAATGAAGGATAGCCTCCTCCCTGCATTGATGAAGCTGGCGCATGAGGCCGGGGAGGCCATCATGCAGGTGTACCGTGGGGATTTTGCAGTACATCACAAGGAGGATCATTCTCCCTTGACGGAAGCAGACCTGGCCGCCCATCGCGTCATCAAGGACGGCCTGCAATGGTTGACCCCAGGGCTGCCGCTGATCTCCGAGGAGTATGAGCTTGCCCCATTCGCAGAGCGCCAGCAATGGCAGCAGTACTGGCTGGTCGACCCCCTGGACGGCACCCGGGAATTCGTCAAGCGCAATGACGAATTCAGCGTGAATATCGCCCTGATCGATTGCGGCCGGCCCGTGCTCGGCGTCGTCCACGCACCGGCCCTTGGACTCAGCTATTATGCCGACGGCCAGGCTGCCTACAAGCAGCTGGACGGCCAGGCAGCTGAGCGCATCCGTGCCCGCCCACTGGACCTTGGCCATATTACCGTCGCTGCCAGCCGCTCCCATCCCGGCAAAAAAATACAGGCCATGTTGCGGAATATCACTATCCAACATAGCGAGCCGCATATTGTCCATATGGGCAGCTCGCTCAAGATATGCCTGGTGGCAGAGGGAAAGGCCGATGTCTACCCGCGCCTGGGCCTGACGTCGGAATGGGACACTGCGGCCGCGCAGTGCGTGCTCGAATGCGCGGGCGGCCAATTGGTCGACCGCCATGGCCTTGCCCTGCAATACAACCGCAAGGACACTATCCTCAACCCGGAATTTTTTGCCCGTGGCGCGACAGCGCACGATTGGAACCAATACCTGGAGTAATGATGCCGTTTTTTAGAATCCTGATGATATGTATGCTCGCAAGCAGTCTTGCGCATGCCGGCACGAACCCGGCCGAGGGTTGCCTCCGTGCATTGGATGAAGACGATGCCGATGCAGCCTTGGCTCAGGCAGGGCAGGGCCTGGCAAAACAACAGGGGCAGCGCGACCTCTTGCTGTGCAAAGGCAGGGCGGAATTGGCCCTGGGGCGCGGCGAAGATGCCGTCAAGAGCTTCACTGCCGCCGAGGCGCAGGCAACCACGGCGCATGAGCGCTTGGTGACCTATTTACTCAAGGGCAACGCCTACAATGCATTGGAGCAGTACGCACAAGCGCAATCCAGTTATGAAGCGGCGCTGGCGCTCGCCACACAGGAAAAAAACCAGAAGTTCCAGGCCATCTCACACTTGCTGGCAGGCGAGGCCCTGGTGCAGCAGGCATCGTTGCCGCAAGCGCAACAACATTATGAAGCAGCCCTCCAGCTTGCTGCCAATAACAACGAGCGTGCCGATGCCAACGAGCATCTTGCCCAGCTCAAAGCCAAGCAGGGGCTTTATGACGATGCCATCGCATACCAGGTCAAGGCCCTGGTCATGCAGGCGAGCGACGGTAGTTTCGATGCCTATGCGAATGCCGGGCTGGAGCTCGGCTCGCTTTACATCAATGCCAAGGATTTCAACAATGCCGAGAAAAACCTCAACAGGATCATAGGCAAGGCAAAAGAAGCCGGCGACGGCTACTGGGCAGCCAAGGGCTATTATTACCTGGGACTGAATTTCATCGCTGCCGGGCAGGCCGGCAAGGCGAAGGAGGCGTTGGAGCAGGCGCTGGAAATCGGCGAGGCCATAGGCGCAGAAAAGTTGACGGCGGAAGTGAACTTGCAATTGCAAAACTTATCACAGCGTTAATGCCAGCTCCGCCTGTCCCAGGCCCATGCAATGGCGCATCTGCTTGAAAGGTCGCCCATGTTGATAGGCAAGCCATCCGATATCGTAGCTTCCGAGATTACCCCCGCCCGCCTGTTCAGACAGAGGCGCGAACTCATCAAGGCCGCGGGCCTGGGCACCATGATGGCGTTGGGCGGCTGGAGCAGTCTCGGTTTTGCAGCACAGGAAAAGGGTCAAGGACGCCGACCTGCCATCAAGAGCTACAAGAAAACCGCCTACGGACAGGAAGAAAAGCTGACTTCCTACCGGGACATCACCACATACAATAATTTTTACGAATTCGGCACCAGCAAGGAGCAGCCGGCAGAAAACGCCGGCCAGCTCAAGACTTCGCCCTGGACTATTTCAATCGAGGGGGAAATCCTCAAGCCGCGCAAATTGGGAATAGAGGAACTCATGAAGCTTGCTCCCCTGGAAGAGCGTATCTACCGCATGCGTTGCGTGGAGGGCTGGTCGATGGTAATCCCTTGGGTGGGCATACCGCTTGCGCGCTTGGTCAGCCTGGTTCAGCCTACCGCTAATGCGAAATTCATCGAATTCATTTCTCTGGCCGATGAGGCCGTCATGCCCGGCGTACGCGCCCCGATCCTTGATTGGCCTTACCTTGAAGCCCTGCGCCTGGACGAGGCCATGCATGAGCTTGCCATTCTCGCCGTCGGGTTGTACGGAGAAGTGCTTCCCGCTCAAAACGGGGCCCCAGTCCGCCTGGTTGTCCCGTGGAAATACGGCTTCAAGGGAGGCAAGTCTATCGTGCGTATCAGGTTCGTGGAAAAGATGCCGCAAACCACCTGGATGCGCGCAGCGCCAAGGGAATACGGCTTCTATGCCAACGTGAATCCCAGTGTCGACCATCCGCGTTGGTCGCAGGCCAATGAGCGCCGTATCGGCAGCAGCCTGTTCACGAAACGGATACCGACGCTGATGTTCAACGGCTATGCCGAACAGGTTGCCCATCTGTACAGCGGTATGGATCTGCGCAAGCATTTCTAGGCATGGTTCCTGTTTAAGCATGGCTTCTGGCAAAACCGCCGTCGCTTGGATCAAGCGCAGCATATTCATCTTGGCATTGCTGCCTCTGGCGAGGTTGTTATGGCTGGGATTCACGGACCGGCTGGGCGCAAACCCGGTTGAGTTCATCGAACGCTCCACGGGAACATGGGCCTTGGTCGGCCTATTGCTCAGCCTTGCGGTCACTCCGTTGCGCCTGTTGTCGGGCTGGGGATGGCTGCTCTCCTTGCGCCGCATGCTCGGGTTGTTCATGTTCTTCTACGCCTGCCTGCATTTCATGGCTTATCTGTGGCTGGACCATTGGTTCGACTGGCCAGAGATAGCCAAGGACATTCTCAAGCATCCCTATGTGCTGGTTGGTTTCCTTGCCTTGATATTGAGTGTTCCGCTTGCCGCGACATCCAACGACGCCATGATGCGCAAGCTGGGAAAACGCTGGAAAACATTGCATGCCCTCAGTTACCCGGTTGCCGTCCTGGCGGTATTGCATTACCTCTGGCTGGTCAAGCAGGATATTTCCCAACCCGTGACGTATGCGTTGATTTTGCTGGGCTTGTTATCAATTCGGATAGCTTATAGGGTGAGGAATAAATTTAAATTAATTAATAATCAATCAACTAGATAATTATCCTATCGTTCAATGTTAAGTGAAAAGGGTTATTTGTTTGCGGCCAATCCGCATTTACGAGAAAATACCCGACCTATCCTGGACGGCCGGGCATTACCGCTCTGGTTCAAAAGGCCTTGCTCATAGAAAACCTGTTCAAGGCCTTTTTATAAGTACGCATGGCTCTAGGACGCGTCCGGTCAAGGCGTAGTCCGCAGGTATGCTCATTGCCTTGCCAAGGACTGCAACACAGAGCGGACGCGTGTTGGAGCCATGCCCTTCGGGTTGTCTCGGTAGCGCAGCCGCTGTGGCGTTGCAAATCCTCGCCGTGCAATGAGCACGTTGACAATCCGCATACGCGTGGTTTGCGCCTTGCTTGGCTGCCTTGACAGGTCAACGTATCTCAAAAAAGGCCTTGAACAGGTTCTAGGGTCATCAATAAATAAACAAGGAGTGTGCTTATGCAACAGCAGATTGATATTTTTCTCACATCACTCAATGAATTCTGGAGTCAGGTAGCCTATTTCTTTCCCAAGCTGCTGGCGGTGATCGTCATCCTGGCCTTCGGCTGGGTTTGTGCCAAGGTGGCATGCCTGGGCGTCAAGCGCATCCTCGAGCTGGCCCAATTCGACAAGTTTGCCGATCGCTCCGGCCTGGAAGCGTTTCTCAAGCATGGCGATTTCGACCTGACCCTGAGCGGCGTCATCAGCCAAGTGATCTATTGGCTTGTGATCCTGTTGTTCGTCATCACTGGAGCCAATACGCTCGGACTCACCGAAGTCGCCCACATGCTGAACAACTTGGCAAACTACCTGCCCAAGATCATTGTCGCCATCCTGGTATTGATTTTCGGTACCTTGCTGGCACGGTTCGTCAACCGCCTGGTATTCGCATGGTTGCATGGCATGAAATATGACGGCGCGCTCAAGATCAGCACCACCGTCGAGTATGGCATCCAGATATTCGCCTTGTTCGTTGCCCTGGAACAACTTGATATCGGTACACAGTTATTGACTGCATTGTTTGTGATCGTGTTCGGCGCTATCTTCCTTGCGCTTGCCATCGCGTTCGGCCTGGGAGGGAAGGACAGGGCCGCGCGCCTGATCGAGGAAATGCAATCCAAGCGTAAATAACGCACGCTTGCTTGTTGCAGCTTCTCAGGGCCGCTTTTGCGGCCCTGGGCGTTTCCAGCTGTAGGAAACTGCCTACATCATAATCAGCCATTACTTATCCGCTGGGCTGCATTGTTGTTTTAGCATGCAATGGCAGTCAGTTAGTTATTTTTGGGAGAATGATATGGCACTTGGTACGGTTAAGTGGTTTAACGATGCAAAAGGTTTCGGGTTTATTTCCCCGGACGAAGGCGGCGACGATTTGTTCGCGCATTTTTCCGAAATTCAGGCGAACGGATATAAGAGCCTGAAGGAAAATGACAGGGTGCAATTCGAAGTGACTCAGACAGCGAAAGGTAAGCAGGCTTCCAATATCCAAAAGGCCTGATATCCAGACATCTAAATAAGGGCCGGTCCAGATCGGCCCTTTGTTTTAATCGCTATATTCTCAAGCTCCATCCCATCCCGTGACATGCCTAAGCAGTCTTGCCACGCCCGATTGTCCCGCTTTTTTCCTGACATTATGTTTTATAGTCACCTATGCTAGAATCTCTAGCTAATATTCATGTCCAATTCTTACCCAGCAATGGGTAAGATTGCAGCGAATGCTGGCGTAAAACTGGAGTTATGGTTTTGCAATTTTTTAATTTTCAATAAGTTGGCTCGCGCGACCGGTGTATTGTCGGCATGGTGCGCCAGGCCAAATAACTCGATTTAAGGAACACAGCAATGCAAGCAACCGTTGAGACCATCAGCAATCTTGAGCGCAGGATGACGGTTTCCGTACCAGTACAGCCGCTGGAATCAGAAGTAAATGAGCGTATCAACCGCTTGGCTCGTACTGCCAAGCTGCCGGGTTTCCGCCCGGGCAAGGTGCCATTGAATATTGTGCGTCAACAATACGGTGCGCAAGTGCGCAACGAAGTGCTTTCCGATGCGGTAGAGCGCAGCTTCAACGATGCTGTCGAGCAAAACAAGCTACGGGTGGCCGGATACCCCAACATCGAGCACAAGCCTTATGCCGAGGCAGATCAACAGATCGAGTACATCGCGACTTTTGAAGTTTTCCCCGAAGTAAAGATAGGCGACCTCTCCAAGGTGAAGATCGAGCGTCCTGCGCTCGAAGTGGGCGAAGCCGAAGTCAAGAAAACCATAGACGTATTGCTGCGCCAGCGCGCCACATTCGAGCCAGTCAAGCGCGCCTCCAAAAAAGGCGACAAGATCAACATCAGCCTGATCGCCTCTATTGACGGCCAGGAAGTAGAGCGTACCGATGAGAACGGCCTCGACCTGGTCATCGGCGAGGGCGGACGATTCCCTGCATTCGAGAGCGAACTGTCCGGCAACAAGGCAGGCAGCAACAAGGTGTTCGAGATTGCCTATCCGGAAGACCATAGGCCCGAGCAACTCGCAGGCAAAACCGTCAGTTACGATGTCACCTTCAATTCGGTCGAGCAGGCGAAATTGCCTGAATTTGATGCCGACTTCGCCCGCAGCCTGGGTGTGGAAGATGGCGACGTGGAAAAGATGCGCGAGGAAATCACCGCCAGCCTGAAGCAGGAAGTGGAAAAGCGCGTGCGCGCCAAGCTCAAGGAACAAGCATTTCAGGCCCTGCTGGAGAGCACTGCGCTGGAAGTACCCAAGGCATTCGTCAATGCGGAAATCGGCCGCTTGATCCAGAGCACGCAAAACAACCTCAAGCAGCGCGGCGTCGACCTGGCCAACGTCAACCTCGAGCCTGCATTGTTTGAAGAGCAAGCCAAGCGCAATGCAAGCCTGCGCCTCATCCTTTCCGAGCTGGTCAACAGAGAGAACCTGCAGGCGAATGCCGACCAGGTCCGCAACATGGTCAATGTCTTCGCGCAAAGCTTCGAGCGTCCTGACGACGTAGTGACCTGGTACTACGCCGATACCAAGCGCCTGGACGAACCCGCAGCGCTGGCCACTGAAGACAATGTGGTGGAATGGGTGTTGAAGTCCGCCAAAGTCACAGACAAGAAAGTCAAGTTCGACGACCTGATGGGAAATAGCTAATGATTCATTATCCTGCAACTGCGCAGAGCCAGTTTGAGGCACAAGGCCTGGGGTATATCCCCATGGTCATCGAGCAGAGCGGCCGCGGCGAGCGCTCCTATGACATTTATTCCCGCCTGCTCAAGGAGCGCATCATTTTCCTGGTTGGCCCGGTCAATGATGCCACCGCCAATCTGGTGGTCGCCCAGCTTTTGTTCCTGGAAGCGGAAAACCCGGACAAGGATATCTACTTCTATATCAATTCCCCAGGCGGCTCGGTAACGGCAGGCATGGGAATTTATGACACCATGCAGTTCATCAAGCCGGATGTCAGCACCTTGTGCGTAGGCCAGGCGGCCAGCATGGGCGCCTTGTTGTTGGCGGCAGGTGCGCAGGGCAAGCGCTTTTGCCTGCCCAATTCGCGCGTCATGATTCACCAGCCGCTGGGCGGCTTCCAGGGCCAGGCGTCCGATATCGAGATCCATGCCAAGGAAATCCTGTTCCTGCGCGAGAAGCTCAACTATATCCTGGCCAGCCACACGGGCCAGCCTGTCGAGAAAATCGCCCAGGATACCGACCGCGACAATTTCATGAGCGCCGAGCAATCGGTGGCGTACGGCTTGGTGGATAAGTTGATTGCCAGCCGGGCAGATGCTGCATAACATAGTAGGCAAACTTTAGTTTATTTTTAGGATAGTTTGATGACGACAAAAGCCGAGGGCGAAAAGTTACTTTATTGCTCGTTTTGCGGCAAAAGCCAGCACGAAGTGCGCAAGCTGATCGCCGGCCCGTCCGTTTTTATCTGCGATGAGTGCGTTGACTTGTGCAACGATATCATTCGTGAAGAAATTCAGGATGAAGACGGCCTCAAGCCGAAGAGCGGCAAATTGCCTACCCCCAAGGAAATTTGCGCCATTCTCGACCAGTACGTGATTGGGCAGACGCAGGCCAAGAAAAACCTGTCGGTGGCAGTCTACAATCACTACAAGCGCCTGGAGCAGGGCGGCCAGAAGGATGACGTCGAGATCGCCAAGAGCAATATCCTGGTGATCGGGCCCACGGGTTCGGGCAAGACCTTGCTGGCGCAAACCCTGGCGCGTTTGCTGGATGTGCCTTTCGTCATGGCCGATGCCACTACGCTGACTGAGGCCGGCTATGTCGGCGAAGATGTCGAGAACATCATGCAGAAGCTGCTGCAGAAGTGCGATTACGACGTAGAGAAAGCACAGCGCGGCATCGTATACATTGATGAAATCGACAAAATCTCGCGCAAGTCCGACAATCCGTCCATTACCCGCGACGTATCGGGCGAGGGCGTGCAGCAGGCCTTGCTCAAGCTGATCGAGGGCACGGTGGCCTCGGTGCCGCCGCAGGGTGGCCGCAAGCATCCAAACCAGGAGTTCGTCCAGCTCGACACCACCAACATCCTGTTTATCTGCGGCGGGGCATTCGACGGCCTGGACAAGGTCATCCGCCGCCGTTCCGAGAAGGGCGGCATCGGCTTCGGTGCGGAAGTGAAGAGCAAGGAAGATGCGCGCGCGATCGGCGAGGTATTGAGGGATGTCGAGCCCGAGGACCTGATCAAGTTTGGCCTGATTCCGGAATTCGTGGGCCGTCTGCCTGCCGTCGCCACGCTGGAGTCCCTGGACGAGGCCGCCTTGGTCACGATCCTGGTCGAACCCAAGAATGCATTGACCAAGCAATACACCAAGCTCTTCAAGATGGAAGGCGTCGATCTCGAGTTCCGGGAAGCAGCGCTCCACCTGATCGCGAAGAAAGCGCTGGAACGCAAGACGGGTGCTCGTGGTCTACGTTCTATCATGGAGCATGCCTTGCTGGAAATCATGTACGATCTGCCCTCCATTCCCAACCTGCGCAAGGTAGTCGTGGACGAAGGCGTGATCAAGGGTGATTCCCCGCCTATCCTGATTTATGCAGACGAGCCCAGGCTCGAGACTGCAAGTTAAACTCGGATCAAAAGGCTGCTCTGCAGCCTTTTTTATGTGAAAATCCAAGCACGGGCACTTGAAGTGACGGTGCTTGTCCCCATTGATGTATAAAGCGGTCGGCATGTTGCCTTGCTGCTGACAACATTGAAAGTTTCCTCATGACAGAACAAACATTACCGGTTTTCTCCCCAGAATCTGGCTTGCTACCATTGTTGCCGCTGCGCGATGTGGTGGTATACCCGCATCTTGTCATCCCATTGTTTGTTGGCCGCGAAAAATCGGTAAAGGCATTGGAGCTTGCCTCGGAGCAAGACAAGCAAATTCTGTTGGTGGCACAGAAGTCCCCTAACAAGGACGAGCCTGATGCCGAGGATCTTTACGAGGTCGGCACGGTAGCGACAGTGTTGCAGATGCTCAAGTTGCCTGATGGCACAGTGAAAGTGCTGGTCGAGGGCCTGCACAGGGTAAAGGTGCTGGAATTCGTCGAAACCCAGGAATGCTTTGCCGCCCGCACGGAGAAAATCGAAAGCCCGGCAGGCGACGACAGCCAGACGCAGGCCTTGATGCGCACCGTATTCACGCAGTTTGACCAATACGTCAAGCTGAACAAGAAAATCCCGCCTGAAATCCTGACTTCGCTTGCCACCATCGACGATGCGGGCCGTCTTGCCGACACCATTACCGCCCACCTGACATTGAAGCTCGAGGAAAAGCAGAAGATACTGGAGATGTTCAGCGTGTCCGAGCGCCTCGAGCATTTGCTGAGCCTGCTTGAATCCGAAATCGACATCCTGCAGGTGGAAAAGCGCATCCGCGGCCGCGTGAAGCGCCAGATGGAGAAAAGCCAGCGCGAGTACTACCTGAATGAGCAGGTGAAGGCCATCCAGAAGGAGCTGGGCGAGCAGGACGAAAATGCCGACATCGAAGAGCTGGAAAAGCGCATCGCCGATGCGCGCATGCCCAAAGACGCGCTGACCAAGGCCAATTCCGAGCTCAAGAAGCTCAAGATGATGTCGCCGATGTCGGCTGAAGCTACCGTGGTGCGCAACTACATTGAAACTCTGGTCGGCCTGCCGTGGAAGAAGAAGACCAAGATCAGCCGCGACCTCGGCATTGCCGAGGATATCCTGGACGCCGACCATTACGGCCTGGAAAAGGTCAAGGAGCGCATTGTGGAGTATCTCGCCGTGCAACAGCGCGTAGACAAGCTGAAGGCGCCCATCTTGTGCCTGGTCGGACCTCCCGGCGTGGGCAAGACCTCTTTGGGGCAAAGCATCGCCAAGGCCGTGAACCGCAAGTTCGTGCGGGTTGCGTTGGGCGGCGTGCGCGATGAATCCGAGATCCGCGGCCATCGCCGTACTTATATCGGCTCCATGCCCGGCAAGATTTTGCAAAGCATGACCAAGGTAGGGGTCAAGAATCCGTTGTTCCTGCTCGATGAAGTCGACAAGATGGGCCAGGATTTCCGCGGCGACCCATCCTCTGCGCTGCTGGAGGTACTGGACCCTGAGCAAAACCATACTTTCGTCGACCATTATGTCGAGGTGGAATACGACCTGTCGGACGTCATGTTCGTCGCGACGGCGAATTCCCTGAACATCCCTGGTCCGTTGCTTGATCGTATGGAAGTCATCCGCGTGGCCGGTTATACCGAGGATGAGAAGGTCAATATTGCGATGCGCTATCTATTGCCCAAGCAATTGCAGACCCATGGCCTGAAGGAAAGCGAGATCAGCATTTCCGAAGCGACGATCCGCGATGTTGTCAGGTTCTACACCCGCGAGGCCGGAGTGCGTAGCCTCGACCGAGAAATCTCCAAGATCTGCCGTAAGGTGGTCAAGGAAATCCTGACTTCCAAGCCCAAGACTGGCACAGCCGCCCGCAAGGTAACCGTCACCCCGAAGAACCTGGAAAAATACCTGGGCGTGCAACGATTCGACTATGGCGTGGCTGCGAAGGAAAACCAGGTCGGCCAGGTGACAGGCCTGGCGTGGACCGAGGTAGGAGGGGAGCTGTTGACGATCGAGTCCGTCCTGCTTCCAGGCAAGGGCAAGGTCATTACTACCGGCAAACTGGGCGAAGTGATGCAAGAGTCCATCCAGGCCGCGATGAGTGTCGTGCGTAGCCGGGCCAAGCGTTTGGGCTTCTCCGAAGACTTCTACGAAAAGAATGACATTCACATCCACTTGCCTGAGGGCGCCACGCCCAAAGATGGCCCGAGTGCCGGTATTGCCATCTCGACAGCGCTGGTATCGGTATTGAGCAATATACCGGTGCGCTCAGACGTAGCGATGACCGGGGAAATCACATTGCGCGGCGAGGTGCTGCCGATTGGCGGCTTGAAGGAGAAGCTTCTGGCCGCGCACCGTGGCGGAATCAAGACCGTGCTGATCCCGGAGCAGAACGTCAAGGATCTGGGCGATATTCCTGCCAACATCAAGAACCACCTTGATATTCACCCGGTGAAGTGGATTGACGAGGTGTTGCAGCTGGCGCTTGAGCACATGCCGGAATCAGCCGATGCCGAGGTGCCTGTGGCAGAAGTCAAACCCAAAGGCAAAACCAGCAAGCCGTCCCCTGTGACGAAACATTGAGGCTGGGTATTTTTAGAGTCTGTTTGCAATCTCTATGATAGGGTACGCATAGCTCCAGCACGCGGCCGAAAGGCGCAGTCCACAGGTATGCTCATTGCCTGCCAAGGGCTGCAACGCCGAACGGGTGCTGTTGGAGCTATGTTTTTAGTTGCCCCGGCAGTGCGGCAACTGCTGCGTTGTAATCCTCGCCGGACGAACCCGGTGACAATCCGCATGCGTGCGGTTTGCGTCTTGCTTCTACTACTCTGCCGCGACAACGTACCTCATAAAAATATTATAAACAGGCTCTTAGCGCGGGAAAGGCTTGACATAGCCTTTTTCCGCTTGATATAAAGCAGGGCACAGGGTCTTTTCGCACCTGTTCTTAAACAATGTCGAAAGGGGATTTACATGGCAAACAAGTCTGAACTGATTGAGCAAATTGCTAAATCTGCTGGTCTATCCAAAGCTGCTGCTGGTCGTGCTTTAGATGCTACAACTGCTGCAATTACCAAGTCTTTGAAAAAGGGTGAGCTTGTTACCCTGATCGGCTTCGGTACCTTTTATGTTGGTAAACGTGCCGCACGCAACGGCCGCAATCCCCGCACTGGCGCCACAATTAAGATCAAGGCTGCCAATTCTCCCAAATTTAGGGCTGGCAAAGCGCTCAAAGATGCTGTAAACTAGCGGTCTTCGTTGGTTGAGACGGGTGCTTAGCTCAGTTGGTAGAGCGTCGCCCTTACAAGGCGAATGTCGGCGGTTCGACCCCGTCAGCACCCACCATCAATCATCGTAAAAGTCGTTGGTTTTGGAGAAAGCAACGCGAAGTCAAGGAGCGGTAGTTCAGTTGGTTAGAATACCGGCCTGTCACGCCGGGGGTCGCGGGTTCGAGCCCCGTCCGCTCCGCCAAGAAAAAGCGAACCGTCCGGTTCGCTTTTTTGTTTTTAGCATGCCGTTTCCTCGATAGTCAAATTTTCCTCCCGCTTCCTCATTACCTGGACTAGGCATGTCTTGCGTTCAGCATGTGTGGTATATTCAAGAGTTAGGTTTACAAGTCGGTCTTGGTTCGGGCTGATTATTTCAAAGATTGAAAATAAAGAAGGCATATTGTTATGTTGGAAGCAATTCGTGATCGTTCCAAAGGATGGCTGGCCAAAGTCATCCTAGCTGCCATTACCATCCCGTTTGCATTGGTCGGCGTTGATAGTTATCTGCGCGATGCAGGCTCAGGTGTCGCTGTTGCCAAGGTCGGGGGGGAATCCATTACCGCGCAAGAATACAGCAACGCCTTGCAAAACCTGCGTAACCGCCTGCAAAGCGAGGGCAAGGTCGACCAAGCCGTGATCGACGGCCCTGAACTGAAGCAAGCCGTGATCGACCATCTTGTCGAAGGCAAATTGCTGGGCAATGAGATCAAGCGGGCAAAGTTCGTCGTCAGCGACGAGCAGCTTTCCAACTACATTACGCAGGAAGAATCATTCCACCAGGATGGCAAATTCTCGCAAGAGCTATACGACCAGTTCCTGGCGGAACGCCGCCGTACGCCTTCGCAGTTTGAAAACGAGGTCCGCGGCGACCTGCTGACGATGCAGGCGCGCGAAGGCCTGTCCGCCTTGGCCTTCGTGCCCAACGGCGTTGCCAACAATGCGATCAAGATCGAGCACCAGTCGCGGGAAGTCAGCATCGCCGAATTCAAGACTGCGGACTACATTCCCCAGGTCAAGGTCACTGAGGAAGAAATCAATGCCTATTACAAGGAGCACCAGGACAAGTTCAAGGTACCCGAGCAGGTCAAGCTTGAGTTCGTTCTGTTGTCCGCGAATGCATTGATTCCTAGCCAACAGGTGACAGAAGAGGAAGCGCGTGAATATTACGCTCAGAATGCGGCACAGTTCCAGGGCGATGAACAGCGTCGCGCCAGCCACATCCTCATCGGTTTTGGCGTTAGCCCCACTCCGGAGGCAAAGCAGAAGGCCAAAGAAAAAGCACAGGAAGTGCTGGCCCTAGTGAAAAAAGACCCCGAACAGTTCGAGCAGCTGGCCCACCAATATTCGCAAGACCCGGGCTCCAAGGACAAGGGCGGCGACCTCGGCCTGTTCGGCCCTGGCGCCATGGTCAAGCCTTTCGAGGATGCGGTGTTCTCGATGAAGCCGGGCACCATCAGCGAGCTGGTCGAAACCGATTTTGGCTACCATATCATCAAGCTGACCGAAATCCACGGCAGCGGCCAGTCGTTTGAGAACGCGCAAGGCCAGATCCGCGCCGAGCTGATGTACCAAAAAGCCCTGGCTAAGTTCTCCGAACAAGCCGAGAACTTCAGCAATATGGTATACGAGCAGGCGGACAGCCTGGAACCTGTTGCCAAGGAGTTCGGCTTGCAGGTCCAGACCAGCGGCTGGCTGAGCCGCGATGACGGCGCAAAATTCTTCAAGAACGACAAGTTGATGAACTTCGTGTTCAGTGACGAAGTATTGAAGGACAAGCGCAATACCGAAGCGGTCGAGATTTCGCCCAACAACCTGATTTCAGCCAGGGTCGCAGAGCATAAGCCTGCTGCTGCCCGTTCTTTTGAGGAAGTGAAGGATGGTATCGAAGACTTCCTGAAGCAAGAGAAAGCGGCCAAGCTGGCTCGTGAAAAAGGTGAAGCTGCGCTTGCCGATTTGCGTGCAGGCCAGGCCGCTGCCCTCAACTGGACAGAGCCGGTGACCGTGGATCGCCGCAATCCGCAAAGCCTGACCGATTTATCGGTATCCACCGCGTTCAAGGCGGATACTGCCAAGCTGCCAGCCTATAACGGCGTGGCAGACCGCAACGGCTACCTCCTAACCAAGGTTACCTCTGTCAAGTTTGCAGTGGATAGCGATGAAGAGCAGCGTGCTGCGAAGGCGCAGTTGCAGGCGGCACTAGCTGCAGAGTATAGGCATGCCTATATCAGCTCCTTGAAACAAAAGAGCAAGGTCACGGTGAACAGCCAGTTGCTTAATTCCGATCAAGTCAACCCTTGATCCGGACTGGAAATGAAAAAAGCCCCGTTAGGGGCTTTTTTCATGATATCAAACGAACCGTCAGATACGGCCTGTCAGCAGCAAGATAATCAAGATCAGGACAATCAGCCCCAAACCGCCGCTAGGGCCATAGCCCCATCCCTTGCTGTAACCCCAACTGGGCAGTGCCCCGATAAGCAGAAGAACCAAAATAACCAACAAAATGGTAGAAACAGGCATATATTCTCCTCCGGTTGATTTAATACATTATTGAGGACGGTCTGCGACCGCGTTCTGCCGGGCTGGATGCCAGCAGAGTGTCATGAATGTAACAGCGGTACGGTTGAGGGCATTATCCGGCTGCCGCCTAAACCGCTGTCGGCGGTATCTGACACTATTCGCGCGAAAATAAGCGGCCACTGTTGGCACGGGGCGGCCGCTTGTCAGTTTAGTTGTTTTCTTTCAGGAAGAACCCCTCGGGGGGCGGCGCGATCTTCTCGCCCTGTCCATCTTCATCTTCGTCGATGATTTCAGGCTGGACATCAGGTTCGTCAGGCTCCACCGGAGTATAAGGCTTCTCAGGGTCGGGCTTGATGGGCTTGCCGTTGTCATGCGGGTTGGAAGCCTCTTTCAACGACTTGATCGCTTCTTCCTCATTGCCTTTGTCCTCGGAGTTTTGCAGCTTGTTACCGGCATGATGGTGCGCATCCTCTACGGCATTCATCAGAGTTTGGTGATGGAAACGGCTTTTCATCAGATCGCCCCTATTTCATGATTGTGATGGATTCACTATAGGCCAGGCGGCGTCCTGCGCAACATCAGCCAAGCACGCATACTGTTGTAAGAAACTGATACAACTGGATTATTCAGGCATCAGGTCGACAGCGAGCGCCGCCCAGGACAGCCTGAAAAACAAGTCACGGACGACAATTTGCCCGGCATAGATGTGGTACGAAAGCCCGGAAACGATGTTGTAGGCTTCTGTGTTGAGTTTTGCAGGAAGATGGACAATGGTGTCTTGCCAAACTTCTGCGGGAATGGCCAATTGTTGCCGCTCTTTCATGAGGGGGGCCGTCAGCCTCGGTACCACCACGGTCAGCGACTTGTGGCCATCAGTCCGCATGAAGGCCAGGATATGGGCGGCACGCGAGCCGCTCACCTCCAATGGCCGGTAATCGCTGCAGTTGAACAGCGCGGCATGCTGCTTGCGGAATTGCAACAACTGTTGAATGATGTGCTGTTTGATGCTGCCATTCCGCCAATTGGCGATTTTCTCGTCCAAATCCGTTTGTGCCAAGAGCTGTTCCCTGGGCTCATATTCCACCGCAGAACGGTTGTCCGGATCCAGTAAGCTGAAGTCCCAGAGGTCCGTCCCCTGGTAAAGGTCTGGGATGCCTGGTGTGGTCAGGCGCAATACTGTTTGGGACAAGCTGTTGGCGGCGCCAGCCGCGGAGATTTCCTGTACGAAAGAATACACGGACTGGAGGAAGGGCAGGCTTTGTTCAGGGTCGAGAATATTGAACAGCAAGTTGCTGCATGCATTCTCATATTCCTCGTTCGCCTGCATCCAGCCCGAAAGGCGTTTGGCTTCGCGTATGCTCTTGATCAGCCATTGGTTGAGGCGCTCGGCATATGCTTTCAGCCCTTCGCGGTCATCGATCTGCAGATAGTATGGCCAGGCCCCGGCGAGAATCTGGTACAGCATGATTTCATGCTGGGGACGAGGCGCACTGTAACTGACAGCAAGGTTTTCCTCAGGAAAGATATTCTGGTGGAAGCGCGCGTTCAGGACGAGCCATTCCTGTAGCAGCGATTCCCACCGCTGCGGCACCTGGCTCACGGCGGCAATGCGCATGCGCGTATCCTCGCCACGTTTGTGGTCATGCGTGGCCGTAGCCAGCATGGTGACCGGGAAGCGCTTGTGGCGCTGGATGCAGGCTTGGTGGAAATCTTCGGTGGAAAGCGAGAACATGTCCGGATTGCTGCCGACCTCATTACGGGACAATAAGCGCCCGAATCGGTAGAACGCGGTATCCTCCATGGATTTCGCACATAACGCAGGCATGAGCTGCTGAAAACGGGTAATGGCGCGTTGCGAGAGGCCTGAAAGCGGACTGCCAGGATCGGCAATGACCAGTTCCGCGTTTAGCCAGCCCAGCACGATGTCCACCAAGGCCTTATCCACCTGGCCAAGAGTGCGGCGCGCCTGTTGGGCCGTTTGCTCGAACAGCTCTCGGTCTATCTGGTCCGGGCCGTTGTTGCCCACGTAGCTGCGGTAGACGGGGAAGTGCGCCAGGATTTCCGTGAGCACCCGCTTGATGGCTGCGAGGGAGTAATCCCTCGTGCGGATCTCGGCACGCGCAATACGGTGTATGGCAGCGGCTGTGCCATTGAATTCACCGACCAGGTTTTCCGATAACAGTTGATAGCGGGCGCTGCGCACATGGCGGGCAAAGTCGTATTGGTCGCCGGTATATTTCTGCCAGCAGTCAGTCAGCGGCCTCGCTCCGCGCGGATCATGCAGGACGGCGCTGACCTGATCCATGAATTCGTAGCCGGTCGTGCCGTCAAGGCGCCAGTCGCTGCGCAGCCACTCCCCTGGCGCGAGGATTTTTTCGGCGATGATGTAGGGCGGTTGCTGCAAGTGCTTAGGCCTATGCTTGGACAAGCGCTGCAGGCGCTGTCGTAACTTGTTGCAATACTCCTGGGGGTGGGCCAGGCCGTCTATGTGGTCAAGCCGCACGCCATCCACCAGCCCTTCGCGATACAGGCTGAACAGGAGCGAGTGCGTGGCCTCGAACACCTCGTCCAGCTCGACCCGGATGCCGGCCAGCTCGCTGATTTCAAAGAACCTGCGCCAATTGATCTCGTCCGCTGCATTGACCCACCACGTGAGGCGGTAGTGCTGCCGCTCCAGCAATGCATGGAGCTGCAGGCGGTGCTCGCTGTCGGCTTGGTTATAATAGGCCAAGGCCGAATCGAGCGCGGCGTTGCCCGGCGGCGTGGCGGCCAACGCCTGCAGCATTTGCCTGGCTTGTGCCACCTTTTTCTCCAGCGCATGGTAAGGCTGCTGCCGGTCTAGCGCCTCCAGGTGGCTTATCAATGGCCGCAACAGTTTACTGTCGGCCTGGCGCAGGATGGCCGTATAGTCGAACAGAGAAACCGGAAACTGGTTGTCGAAATAGGCCACCACGATTTGTCCTGTGTCCGGAACATAGGCCAGCCGCAGCTCACCCTTATTGAGCACATCGCCATAAGGGTCTCCAAGAAAGGGGGCCAGCACCTTGTTATGCAGCGCCGGGTCGTTGGAATGCCAGTCGATGTCGAACCACGAAGCGTAAGGGCTGGCTTGTCCCCATTCGAACACATGCTGCCACCATGGGTTTTCCGCTCCGCCCACCCCCATGTGGTTGGGCACGATATCCATGATCAGGCCCATGCCAGCACTGCGCAAACCCTCGACCAAGCGCCTGAATCCTGGTTCGCCTCCCAGCTTGGCATCGATCTGGGTCGGGTCGACAATATCGTAACCATGGGTGGAGCTGCTGCGGGCCGTCAAGAGAGGGGACGCGTAAATATGGCTGACGCCCAGCTTGGTGAAGTAGGGGATTCGTTCCAACGCGTCCTCGAAGGTGAAACCCTGGTGGAACTGCAGTCGGATAGTGGCTGTGATGTCGGTTCTGGGCATGATGCGCCTATCCTTGCGGATGCTCCAGGCAGGCGAAAATGCTGAAGGCAGGCATTTCCCCCGCTTTCAGCGCGGCATGCGCATTGCCGTGGTCCAGCAATATCTGCGCTGGTCCGGATACCAGCTGGTCGAGGTGCTGGGCGGCAGGCTCCGCGCCTAGGTTGGCGGCGACGGTCAGCATGTCGCCATTTTCCAGCTGCCATTGGGCATGGACGGCATAAGGCCCGAAAGCGGCATATCGCAGCGCGCGACACAAGCGCAAGTGCGGCAACAGGTACTGGTGGCGTAGTTGCAACAAATGAGTCACCCATTCGCGCCATGCGGTTTGCGCCTTGGTCTGGCCGTCACGGGGAATCGATTGCTCGAAGCTGGATTCCGCATTGGGGTCGGGAATGCGGTCGGCAAGCGAAGTGTCCTGGAACTGGCGGAAGCTGGCAAATTCGGCCCTGCGTCCTTCCCGGACGGCAGTGGCCAGGCCAGGGTCGCCATGGCTGGTAAAGTAGAGGAAGGGTTCCGTCGCGCCGAATTCCTCCCCCATGAACAGCAGCGGCACCTGTGGGCTCAGCAGCAACAGGGCGGTGGCCACCTTGAGCGCGGGTTCGGGGGCCAGCGTGACCAGCCGCTCGCCGAAGGCACGGTTGCCGATCTGGTCGTGGTTCTGCAGGAACATGACGAAACTGGATGGCAACATCCCGCTGCTGGGCTCGCCGCGCGGCGTGTTGTGGCGATGCGCCGAGATTTCTCCCTGGTAGATGAAGCCTTCCCCCAGGCAGCGCGCCAGTTGCTCGATGGTGTTGTCCGCGTAGTCGGAGTAATAGCCGCCGGTTTCGCCGGTCAGCAATACATGCAAGGCATGGTGGCCGTCGTCGTTCCACTGGGCGTCATAGCCGTTCTGAAGCAGTGTGACCGAATTGTGGTCGTTTTCCGCGATCAGGTGGATATGGCGCTTGCCGTGGAACTCGGTGCGTATGCGTCCGGCAATACTCACCAGGAACGCCGGGTCCCAGATGGCATGGCAGGCATCGAAGCGCAGCCCGTCGAACTGGAACTCCTCCAGCCAATAGAGCGCGTTCTCGCCATAGAACTCGATGACCTCCTGTTGGGCGAAATCGATAGCATCCCCCCATGGCGTCTGGTGCTCGTGGCAAAAGAACTGGGGCGCGTAATGGGCAAGGTAGTTTCCCTCCGGGCCGAAATGGTTGTACACCACGTCGAGGTAGACGCTGAGACCCAGGCCGTGCGCCTCATCCACCAGTGCCTTGAGCTGGTCGGGCGAGCCATAGCTGAACTGCGGGGCGAACTGCAGCACCCCGTCGTATCCCCAATTGCGCTCGCCGGGGAAGCTGGCAATCGGCATCAGCTCGATGGCGGTGAACCCCATGGCGGCCAACTGCGGCAATTGTGCGCGCAAGCCCTCGAATCCTCCCAGGCAGCCGACGTGGGCCTCATACACGATAGTCTCGTGCCATGGCCTGCCTGCCCATCCGGGATGACGCCAGGTGTAGGATTGCGAATCCACCACGATGCTGTCGCCGTGCACGCTCTCGGCCTGGGCGCGCGACCAGGGGTCGGGCACGGTGAGCTCGTGGCCTTGCTTGTTGAGGATACGGTAGCGGTAGCGGCTGCCCGCATCCGCGGCAATTTCCCGGCTGAACCAGCCTGCCTTTGCGTCGGCCGCCATTTCATGCTCTTGCTGCGCGCGCGGCTCGTCGTCCGCCTGCGGCCCAGATAGAACGACCCAAACTTTTTCCGCATTCGGCGCCCATATCCTGAACATGACCTTTCCAGGCTGCACGATATGCGCACCGGCAGGCAGCGAGCGGCAATGCGTGTTTCCTCCCTGAGGGGCATGCGGCTTGGCGTCCTGCTTGTCATCAATGTGCAGTTGTAAGGTCATTGTCTCGTATCCTAAGGGTGAGGGGAGGGTTGTGGCTCAAGGTCGTTCCGGATTGCCGTCGGCCTGCATGTCATCCAGGAGGCCGAGCAGGCCGCGCATGGGAATGCCGATCCAGGCAGGCCGGTTTGCAGCCTCGTATGCGATTTCATAGATCACTTTTTCCAGCAGGCACAGGTTCAGCATGGCCTGATCCCCGGCAGGCAATTCTTCAGCCAAGCCTAGAGCGGAATCAGGCGCTTGAGATGGCGTGGGCAGATGGGAATGTGCAAAGTAAGCCTGCATGAAGGCGCGTTTCGAGCATTCCTCATAATCGCGCAACAGCCCCTGGCGCCGCTCCGCATCCTCGCTGGCAGGCTTGTCCATGTCGCTCTTCTCCACATGGGCGGCCGCATAGGAGAAAGAGCGCAACAGGCCTGCCACGTCGCGGAACGGATGGTCTTTCTGACGCCGCTGCTCCAGGCTGCGGGCCGGCTCGCCCTCGAAGTCGATGATCATCACGTCGCCGGAAATCATCAGCACCTGGCCCAGATGGAAATCACTGTGGATGCGGATGCGGGGTTGACCAACCACGTGCTGCACCAACTCATCGATTGTCTGGAGCAACTGCTCGCGGCGCGAACATATCGCCGATGCATGCTGGGCATCCGTATCGCTGGACCATGGTCCGCGGTCAAGCAATGCCAGCACATCCTCCGCCTGCTCATGCAGCTTATCGCGCCAAGCCCCGACCTGCGGCGTGGAAAATACGCCGGGGCTGAAACTAGGGTTTTCAGTATCCTTGGCCAGCGCAATGTGCAGCTCAGCCAGGCGCTGCCCCAGCATGGCGGCGAAATTGGTCAGCTCCTTAAGCGGGCTGGCGTCGTCCACAGCCAGGGCCTGTTTCATGAGGTCGGCGGAGCGGTTGTCGTGCAACACGCGGTTCAGCCTGTCCAGCGTCCACTGCCATGCATTGCCCTGGTTATGCACGAACGCCTGCATGATCACCTGGGTATGCGGCATGCCATCGGCATCGGTGAAAGTGACATCGCCCAGCAGCGGCGGCGTATTGGCATAGCCGACCTTAGCCAAGTGGTGGGCCACTTCAAGCTCGGGGTTGATGCCGGGCTGCACGCGCCGCAGCAGCTTCATCACTGCCAGGTCGTTGATAATCAGCGAGCTGTTGGATTGTTCCTGGTCCGTACGCCTGATTTCAAGCTCGGTTTTGAAGTCGACCTGATGCAGCGATGCCGTGCTGTTGAAATGGATGCTGCCCTGCTCGCTGTCCAGCGTGCTGTCGTTTTTCAGGTGGTGAAGCACGGCCCTCACGAAGGCATCGAGCGCGAAAGCGTCGGTGAGGGTGCCCACACGCGGCCCTCGGCGCACATGGGCCAATGCCATCTTGCGCACCAGCGCAGGTGTTTCCTGTTCGTCGGACACTACGCCCATGGGAAGGAAGTAGCGCTCACTCCCTGTGGCGGTGGAAGCCTCGACCTGTCCCAGCAGGAAAGGAGGCTCCCCGGGGTCGAGCGCATCCAGCACACCCAGCAGCATAAGCTTGATCGCGGAAAGGGTATCCTTCTGCTTGCCTGCGTACCAGCGCTGGTAAGAGAGATAAGCCGGAAGAATGTCTTGTTCCATCGTCCTGCGCAATTGCGGCGCAAACAGGCCGGTCAGTTGCTGGTTCAGCACCAGGGTGAGGTACTCCGGCAGGCTGCCGTCCTGCTCGCCTGCACCGTTGAGCGGTTGCTTGTTCCTGGTCAGGCGGAACCAATAAAAATCGTAGGCGCCCAGGGTCAATACGTAAGGCTGCTGCCCGATGCGCGGGAACACCGAGCCTCCCATCATTTCCATCGGGTCGTAGCCGGAGAACTCGGCAAGATCGAGCTCCACCGCCTGCGCAGTGCTCGAGATATTCGCCACGCAGAGGATGATCTGCTCTTCATCGGCGCTCTCGCCGCCCGGGATATGGGTGCGCAGATAGCTCAATATCTTGCGGTTGTTGGGGTAAAGCAAACGCATGCTGCCGCGCCCGAACGCGTGGTACTGCTTGCGTATCGCCAGCAGGCGCCGCATCCAATTGAGCAGGGAGTGAGGATCGCTGCTTTGGGCCTCCACGTTGATGGCATGGTAGCCGTATTGCGTATCCATGATCGGGGGAAGGACCAGCCGGGCCGGGTCGGCATGGGAAAAGCCGCCGTTGCGGTCCGGGCTCCATTGCATCGGAGTGCGGACGCCGTCGCGGTCGCCCAGGTGGATGTTGTCGCCCATGCCGATTTCGTCGCCGTAGTAAATGACTGGGGTGCCCGGCATCGACAACAGCAGGCTATTGAGGAGTTCCAGGCGGCGCCTGTCGCGCTGCAGCAGCGGCGCAAGCCGGCGGCGGATGCCCACGTTGAGGCGGGCGCGGCTTTCGGTGGCGTAGAAGTTGAGCATGTAAGCCCGCTCCTTCTCGGTGACCATTTCCAGCGTCAATTCATCGTGGTTGCGCAGGAAGATCGCCCATTGGCAGGCGGGCGGGATTTCCGGCGTCTGCCGCAGGATGTCGCTGATGGGGAAGCGGTCCTCCTGCGCCAGCGCCAGGTACATGCGGGGCATCAGCGGAAAATGGAACGCCATATGGCATTCGTTGCTGCCGTCGCCGAAATATTCCTGCACGTCCTCCGGCCACATGTTGGCTTCGGCCAGCAGCATGCGGTCCGGGTAGTTCTGGTCTATTTCGCTGCGGATGAACTTGAGGATTTCATGGGTTTCCGGCAGGTTTTCGTTGGAGGTGCCCTCGCGCTCGATCAGGTAGGGCACGGCATCCAGCCTGAGGCCGTCCACGCCAAGATCCAGCCAGAAGCGCATGATGTTGATGACGGCTTTGAGCACGCGCGGGTTGTCGAAGTTGAGGTCGGGCTGGTGCGAGAAGAAACGGTGCCAGTAATAGGCGCCCGCCACCGGGTCCCAGGTCCAGTTCGATTTCTCCGTATCGGTGAAGATGATGCGCGTCTGGCTGTAGGCGGTATCCGTATCCGACCAGACATAGAAATTGCGTGCCGCGGAGCCGGGCTTGGCCTGCCGCGCACGCTGGAACCAGGGATGCTGGTCGGAAGTATGGTTGATGATGAGCTCGGTGATGACCCGCAGGTTGCGCTTGTGGGCCTCGACGATGAAGCGCTTGACGTCGAACAGCGTGCCGTAGTCGGGATGGACGCCCTTGTACTCGGCAATATCGTAGCCGTCGTCGCGGCGCGGCGAAGGGTAGAACGGCAGCAGCCAGATGGTGTTGACGCCGAGCTCGACAATGTAGTCGAGCTTGAGGATCAGGCCCGCGAAGTCGCCGATGCCGTCGTTGTTCGCATCGAAGAACGACTTGATGTGCACCTGGTAGATGACGGCATCCTTGTACCACAAAGGGTCGTCGTTGAAGCGCAGGTCTTTTTCCGCCTTGAGTTTTCTCTGCAATTGCCGCTTGTTCATGGCAACGGCCCCTTCCTCTGCAGCTGCCAGATGGCGTAGGGCATGTCGTGCGGGTCCATGCGCAGCTGCTGCCATTTGCCATGCCAGTCGAAGCGGTAGCCGCGCGTCAGGTCTTCCACTGCAACCGAGTCGTGGTCCTGCAGCCCGAGCAGGTGCAGCGGCAACTCCATGGTGCCTTCCTGCACGTGGTGCGGGTCGAGGTTGACGGCAACGACGATCAGGCGCTCATGGGGCAGGGCGGAACCCGGCTCATGCTTGGAGTAGAAAATGACCTGGTCGTTGTGGAAAGTATGGAAAGCTACACCCAGGTGGGTCTGCAAGGCCGGGTATTGGCTGCGTAGCCTATTGAGCGTGGTGATGTCCTCGATGATGTTGCCGGGACGCTGCCAATCCCAGGCGCGGATTTCGTATTTTTCGGAATTGAGGAATTCCTCGCTGTCCGGCAGGGCTTCCGCTTCGCACAGCTCGAAGCCGCTGGATATGCCCCATAGCCCGGACAATGTCGCTGCCAGCGCCGCCCTGGCGAGAAACCCCGGCCGGCCGGAATGCTGCAGGTAGCGGGGGTTGATATCGGGCGTATTGACGAAGAAATTCGGCCGGAAGAACTCGACCTGGGCCGGATCGTTCAATGTCAGCAGGTAGTCGGTCAGCTCCTGCTTGGTGTTGCGCCAGGTGAAATAGGTATAGGACTGCGTGAAGCCTATCTTCGCCAGGCGGTTCATCATCTTGGGATGGGTAAACGCCTCGGACAGGAAAATCACGTCAGGGTATTCGTCCTGCACCTCGCGGATGACCCATTCCCAGAACGGCAGCGGCTTGGTATGGGGGTTGTCCACCCTGAAGGCATGCACGCCTTCGCTTGCCCACAGCATCAGGACATCGCGCAAGGCCAGCCATAAATCCGGCACGGCCTGCGGCGCATAGAAATCGACATTGACGATGTCTTCGTATTTCTTCGGCGGATTCTCGGCATAGCGGATACTGCCGTCCGGACGCCAGTCGAACCATTCCGGGTGCTGGGTGAGCCAGGGATGGTCGGGCGCGCACTGAATCGCAAAGTCCAGGGCCAGGTCCATCCCCATCGCTGCGGCCTGCTCCCTCAGGCGGCGAAAATCCTCCCAGGAACCCAGCTCGGGGTGTATCGCGTCATGGCCGCCTTCCTCCGAGCCGATTGCATACGGGCTGCCGGGATCCCCGGGCTGGGCCTGCAAACTGTTGTTGCGGCCCTTGCGGTTGAGGCGGCCGATAGGATGGATAGGGGGAAAGTATAAGGTGTCGAACCCCATGGCGCGAATGGCTGGCAGGCGCTCAAGCACGTCGTCGAAAGTGCCGTGGCGGGAGGCGTCTCCGCTTTGGGAGCGGGGGAACATTTCGTACCAGCTGGAAAATGCCGCTGTCTTTCGGTCGATGCGTAACGGGAATTCACGGCTGCGCACCACGAAGTCCCGGGTATGGACGTGCCGGCTTAACTCGGCGGAAAGCAGTATGCGCAGGAAGTCCTGCTGGCTTTCTGCATAAGCTGGCAGAAAAAGGTCAAGGTCGGAGGGCTCCAATGGTTCCAACTCGGATGCCAGGCGCTTTGCGTTCCCTGGCGCTTCCAGCGCCTTGACGGCCTTCGCCAGGAAGCCCTGTTGCGGCTCATGGCCTGGATAGGCCTGGAGCCGCGCCAGCAAGAGCTGGCCCTCCTGTATTTCAAGCGCGACATCTGTTCCAGCCCGGACTTTTTTCAACAAGCCGTCTCGGTAGGTGGCGAATTCGTCTTGCCATGCCTCCACCGCGAACTGGTAAAAGCCTGGAACAGGAGGCGTGAAGCTTGCGCTCCAACGGTGGTTGTCCACCAGCTTCATTGGCACTGCGTGCCAGGTATCGATATCGTTTTTCCGCCATAGCAATTGCGCCCCCAGCTTGTCATGCGTATCCATGAAAATATCGGCTTCCACTTCCACAGGCTCGCCTACGCATCTCTTGACGGCAAACCTTCCTTCGTCGATGGAGGGGCTGACCTGTTCCACGACAACCCTGGGGGCGTCCAGCAAGGCCAAATACTCCAAATCCAGGCTGCCAGCGCCCTGTTCGGCAGGAAGCTGTGTTTGTGCATCGGAACGCCGGGCTGCTCTCGCCATAGTCAATGATTTCCCGCATGGATCGGTTAAAGGAGGGTGGTACAGGACATTGCCTCCGGCGTGAAAAACGCCAAGGCAGTCGATTCATCATAAGAATGGGAACGAGCTGCTACCGATCAGTGCGCTACTGATTTGTTTGTAGGAATTCTTTTCCGAATAAATATTTTTTACTTAATAATCATTACATTGCATGATTTATGTGCATCTCTTGCTGTGTTGCAAGCAATCGAAATAAGCGGTTTCATAGGCAAAAGCTTAGCCAATTCATACAGCGGCTAGCATGGTCTCCACATTGACAGTAACGACAGTACTGGAGGATAGGAAATGAAACATGGTCCGATATGCCTTGCTGCCTTCCTGCTGGCGAGCGCCATGGTCGTCGGCGTACAGGCAGACCCCGCGCCTGTAGACAATACGGTGCCGCCTTGCGACCACAGTGACGCGACCAGCAAGCCGGATTGCAAAATGGATTCCGACAGCCTCAAGGTTCCGCCTCCTGTCCCGGGCGAGCGTGAAAGCGTGATCGTCCCGCCCGAAGTTCCTGCGGAGGGGCTGCCCAACGACCCGCGCACCCGCAATCCGGACATTGACGAGAAAAATATTAGGAACAGGCAATAGCAATGCCATCAATACCAATAACTATTTATCCGAGGGCGACCGATGCAAATTAACCCAGCGATGGACTCCTCGCCAGGCAACGCATTGTTCCGCCTGGGGCACAATTGCTGGAAGTATTCGCATGCCAGCTACCTGGCGCCTGTGGTCGACTGCGCCAATTACTATCGCGCCCTGCATGAGGCCATCTGCCGGGCGCAGCATTCCATTTTCATCCTCGGCTGGGACATAGACAGCCGCATCGACCTCATCCGTGGGGCCGAGGCGGAGGCGCAGGCTTGCCCGACTGCATTGTTCGAACTCCTGCAGTGGAAGGCACGGCAGACGCCCGCAATCCAGATTTACCTCAACCGCTGGAATTACTCCGTTTTCCTTTCAGCGGAGAGGGAAAGCTTTTCCGAGGCGAAATGGAAGCTGAGCGGGGCGGACAACCTGCATTTCATCTTTGACGGGCAATTGCCGCTGGGGGCCAGCCACCACCAGAAAGTGGTCGTGATCGACGACGAGCTGGCGTTCTGCGGCGGCATGGACGTGGCGATCGCGCGCTGGGATAACCGCCATCACCATCCCCGCAATCCAGACCGATTGGATCCGGACGGCAGCATGAAAATGGGGCTCGAAAAACGCTTTGACCCTTACCACGATGTCCAGGTGCTGGTAGCGGGGCCGGTCGCTGCTGTGCTGGCCCGCCTGGTGCGCTACCGCTGGCATTTCGGGGGCGGCAAGAGGGCCGCAAAGGTGCGCCAGGCGCATCACAACGCTTTGCCGCCCAGTTGGCCGGCCAGCATCAAGCCTGTCATGGAGCGGATAGGGGTGGGAGTCTCGTTGACCATGCCGCGTTTCCACCGGCAACCCCAAGTCCAGCAGATTGAGCGCCTGTACATTGACATGATCGCCAAGGCGGAGCGCTTTATCTATATGGAAAACCAGTTTTTTACCCGCCGTGCCGTCGCGAAGGCATTAAACCAAAGGCTGCGGGAAAACCCCAGGCTGAAGGTGCTGCTCGTAAGCTGTTACAACGCCCAGGGGGTGATGGAGCGTAAATCCATGTTCCATGCCAGAGTGATATTCCGCAAGATCGTCGAGTCGCACGGCGTGGCCGACCGTGTTGCCCTGGCTTATCCTCTCAGCCGCGAGCACGGCGAGGAAACGCCGGTACGCATCCATTCCAAGGTCATGGTCGTGGATGACCGCTACCTCCGCATAGGCTCGAGCAATATCAACAATCGTTCCATGACGCTGGACAGCGAGTGCGACCTCGTCATCGAGGCAAGGGACGAGGCGCACCGCAAGCAGGTCGCAGCCATGCGCAACGACCTCATCCGCGAGCATACCGGGCTTGAGCTGGAAGAGATCGAGCGCATTGCAAACCGGGTTGATGCGCCTGTGGAGGCGTTTCTTGCCGAGCTGGCGCACAGCCGCCAGCATCTGCGCAGGATAAACGACGACCGCTACCGTCACGAACGCTTCACCCGGCTGGCACGGCGTTTTGCCGACCCTTCACGCCCCATCCTGCCGGAACTGTTCACTTCGCGCCGGGCGTTTGGGAGGAGCAAGCGGCGCATTCCTTTCCGCCTGATCGCCGGCATCCTGCTGGTAGCGGCGGTTGCATTGTCCTGGAAGGTCACTCCGCTCGCGGAATATGCCACGCCGGAAAAGATAGTCCCGCTGCTCGAGCAGGTGCAGAACACTGCATGGGCCTTTCCTGCCGGGCTGGCTGCCTATGTGCTGGGCACGCTGGTCTTCCTGCCCCACATGGTCATGACCGGGACGGTCGTGGTTGTATTCGCCCCTCTGGAGGCATTCCTGATCGCCATGCTGGGCTCGCTCATCAGCGTGAGCGTCGGCTGGCTGGCGGGGCTGGGCTTGGGAAAGAAGTCGCTGCAGGCCATGCTGGGCAGGCATGCGGAGAAGATTTCGCAATATGCCCGCGACGGCGGCGTCATGGGCCTGACCCTGTTGCGGCTGCTGCCGATCGCACCGTTCACCGTGGTCAACCTGGCCCTGGGCATGATGAAGGTGCCTTTCGTCACGCTGCTGATCGCGACGGTGCTGGGCTTGTTGCCGGGCACACTGGTCTCGGTGTTCATCGGTCAATCCGCATTGGCATTATTCAAGAATCCCGATCCGCATAATGCCGTGCTGGTAGGCGCGGGCCTGTTGTTGTGGGTGCTGGTGATCGTCAGCACGCATTTTCTTTCCCGGCATTGGCAGCGTAGGCTGCATGCGAATTAGGGCGGCTGACAAACTCGGCGAAGCGGTCTTGGCTAGGCCCTTTGCCGCAGACAGTACAAGTAGTACGGCAAGGCAACAACGCGTTAGCCCCTCTTAATACACTTTTCTTGTTTCGAAGCGATCATGCATGCAAAGAATAAGACTGCTCTGTTTCAACATCCATGGCGGACGCAGCCTGGATGGCAAGCGCGACCTAGCCCGGGTGCACGGCCTGATGCAACGGCTGGATATCGATATCGGCGTTTTCCAGGAAATGGAAACCCGCCCCTCGCGCGGAGGGTTGTCCGGCGACGTGCAGACGCTGGCCGGACCGGAACGTCCGCACCATTTGATCTGCCCCAGCATGCAAGAAGGGGCTGGCTGGTACGGCAACCTGATCGTCAGCCGCTATCCGATCATCCGCGGGTTGCTGCATAACCTGGAGACCCACCCCAGCCTGGAGCCGCGCCATGCGGCAGATGCCCTGGTGCAGCTTCCATGGGGAAGGCTGCGGGTGATCGGCACCCACCTGTCGCTTTCCATCTTCGAGCGCAGGTCCGAGGCGAAGAACCTGCTGCGGCTGATGCAGGCCGTGGAAGAGCAGGAGCGCAGTCCCATCCTGCTTATGGGCGACATCAACGAATGGCAGGTGCCGTCCTCGCTGCTGCGCTACCTCAACCGGCACCTCACGCCGTTGTCCTGCAGGCCCACATTTCCTTCACTATGCCCCATCTTCCGCCTGGATCGCGCCTGGCACGACGCGCCCGGCATCAAGGTCACCGCACACCGGCTGCCGGGAAAGGGGATCAGGAAATTGTCCGACCACTTGCCATTGGTCGTGGAGCTTGAGTATTGAAGGGCGTCTAGAAAAATATAGGGGTGGGCCAAGAAAAGCCGTCCCGCCTTATGACACGAACAAGGAGTTTGTATGGATTATCTGGATTGGCTGCAGTGGCCCGCAATGATAGTCACGATTGCGGCAGCCTGGCTGGTGGGGTCCACGTCCAAGTACCGGCGCAACTGGGGTTTCTGGGCGTTCATCCTGAGCAACCTGCTGTGGATTGCCTGGGGCTGGCATGCCCATGCATATGCCTTGATCGTTCTGCAATTTGGGCTGGCCGTCATGAATATCCGGGGCGTATGCAAGAACGCGCCTCCCAGCCAAGAGAAGGGCGAGCCTTCACGCGACGCGCAACCACGTTAAGACGGGTTGGCCCGCCGACTTATTATTTAGCCAAGCCATTGCGCCTTGAACATGCGCGTCGCGGCAAGGCCCACTGGGTGGTGATGCAAGGCAGGAGACATCCACGATCCCAGGAACTGCATCAACGCTTCCTTGTCCTTGAGCGACGCCAGTTGCTGATTGAATAAGTGCTGTTCGTCAATCTCTGGCACAGGCGCTGGTTGTGCCAAGCGGATGATATTGGAGGATGGGCCGCCGGCACCGGCAGCCTGCTGCCGTTTGGCCTGCCGCTTCTGGATGCGCCAGGGCTCGCCCAGGCGTTCGCGCTTGGGGAGGCGCTCGAGGGCGTCGCCTGCAATCCAGTCGTAAAGCACCTGTTTCTCGTAGGGGCTGAACACGCCGAACATCTGGCCCTGGCCGCCGTCGATCAGCTTCCAGAACCTGGAATTTTTGGGATCCTGGTGCCGGTTGATCCAGCCTTGCTCCTGAAGCGCCTGCAGGAGGGAAGGCATCTGGCTGCCGTCGGACAGCCATTCCCTGAGGTTGCGGCCGGCAATCCGGCAATGGTGGTGATGCATGAACTGGCCGATGGTGGCCTTCTGCCGGAATATCTCGATTAGCTCGTCCTCTAGCCTGAAGGATTCGATGATGCCGACCGAGCCAAGCCCGGCATTATTGAGCTTGGCACCATGGATCACCCGCTGCATGAAGTCCTGCTGATGCGCGAAATGCGGAAGCAGTTCGCGCAATGCATCGACCGACTTGACCGCATGTCCGGACAATGCATTGTCTATGGTGATATGCAAGGTGAAGTAATAAGGATCGATATTGAGCTCGTTCAATTCCGCGGCAGTGATCAGCAGGTGCAGCGGCAATTGTTCGTAAGCCAGGTTGAAGCCGATGACCTCCGGCAGGAACTGGTCTGCATGGACGGACAAGGCCAATTGGGTGGCGCCCTGTATAAAGTATTCGTCGTCCAGCGTCCTCCATTGTTCGCATCCGTATGCGTGAATCAGCTTGCGGTAGATAGCGACATGGTTGTCCTCCTCCTGGCCGTCGCCAAGTTCCTCTAGATAGATGTCAATCAAGGCGCTGAAGCCCGGGTCTTTCCAGCGCCGAACCAGGCCGTAAAGCCATGACCCATCCACCATCTTGGTGGGGGCGACCGACTTGATGAAATTCAGCGCATGCGCCTTGCTGCCGAAATAACGCCGGGGAGCGCCGTCCTGGCGGTCCTGCAGGTATTGCTGGTAACGCTGTCCCGTCTGCAGGCTACTTTGCACTATCCAGTTTTCCAACTGCTCGACATCGGACGGAAAAGGGGCAGGGTCGGCAGCGCAGGCCTCAAGCTGCTGTCGCAGGAATTCAAGTGCGTCAGCATGGCAGCTCTCCGGCGCAGGACTATGCGTTCCGCCATGGCTTAACAAGCCGAAATACAATTCACGCGGCAATGTTCCTGGTTTCTCGGCGTCATGCAGCGAGGGGGAGGGGGCTGTGCTCAACATAGGAATGAGTTCATCCGGAAGCTTGAATAGCATCATTCTCTTTCCCTCGGCCGCGGCCGGTTATCGGTCAGAGGATTAATCTCCTGTCAGACTGAGACGACAGGCAAACCTGGCTTATTTTGTTAAGCTGTCGGCTAGACAAATAGGCCCTGCCGCGCACAAGGACCCCGCCCATGACCACCGACTTCCAATCGAGCGAAAAACTCATGCTGCACAACGGCTTGAGTGAAGCAAATGCCGCCCTGGTTGCCATGCTTGCATGGTTGCGGCAGCAATCATATGCGTTCATTACCGTTTCTCCCGCCAGCCACGCGCTGGTCAACGGCCGTCCGGGAAACGAAACCGCCAAGGATATCCATGGCGTCCTCGGTTGGAGCAGGCCATTCGCTCCTGATGTGGTTGGCGAACCGCTGTTCGCCTTGCTGGAGCAGGCCCACGCCCTTGAGCACGTCGGCAGCCTGTGGCGCAGCCGGTTCCGCGTCTCCAGCCTGGCCGGGCAATTGTTCCTGCATTCGTCGTTCCCTACGGTCGAAGGCGACGCGATTTTTTTCGGGCCCGATACCTACCGTTTCGCCCAGGCCATCGAGCGGCATCTGGCGTTACTTCGGCCCCGGGTGCGGCGGGCGGTGGATATCGGCAGCGGCAGCGGGGCAGGGGCCATCCTGCTCGCCCAGCGTCTGCCGCAAGCAGAAGTGCATGGGGTGGACATCAACGACAAGGCTCTGGCCCTGGCCGCTGTCAACGGCATTGCCGCGGGCTTGTCCAACCTGCATTGGCGGCACAGCGACCTGCTGCAGGCCCTGAATGGCGAGTTTGACCTCATCGTGTCCAACCCTCCGTTCCTGGTGGACGCCGCCGAACGCGCTTACCGCCATGGCGGCGGGCCGCTGGGAGCCGATTTGTCGCTGAAGATCGTCGATACGGCGCTCGGCAGGCTGGCACCGTACGGCACGCTGCTGCTTTATACCGGAGTGGCGGTAATGGATGGCCAGGACTTGTTCAAAAACGAAGTGGACGCCAGGCTGAAGGATAGCGGCTGGCATTACGAATACCAGGAAATGGACCCCGATATCTTTGGGGAAGAGCTGGACAGCCCGGTTTATTCCAATGCCGACCGGCTGGCAGCTGTCACCCTCATGGTGCAACGGCCGGGATAATGCCGCTGGAAACCTGGCAAAAACGCGGAGAGCGGCGGGTTGCAGCTACCAAGCCATGTACCCGGCGGCAAGCCGGGCAGGCGAGGTGGCTGTGACGTTATCGGCAAATCGCCTTTTTAACCGTTGACGATAGAGCCGCCATTAGGATGGATGATCTGCCCGGTCAGGTATGACCCGTCGTTGGAGGCGAACAGCACATACGCCGGCGCGACCTCGCTGGGCTGGCCGGGCCGCTGCAGCACGGTGTCATGCCCGAATTTTTCCACCTGTTCCGCACTGAAGCTTGCCGGGATCAGCGGCGTCCAGATCGGGCCTGGCGCCACGGCATTGACCGTAATGCCCCGTTCACCCAGCTCTATCGCGAGCGAGCGCGTGAACGCGACGATCGCCCCCTTGGTGGAAGCATAATCGACCAGGATAGGATGGCCCTTGTATGCAGTGACGGAGGCGGTATTGATGATCCTGCCGCCTTTGCCCAGTAGCGGCAAGACAGCCTTGGTCAGGTAGAACATGGAAAAGATGTTGGTCCGGAAAGTGTGCTCCAGCTGCTCGGCAGAAATCTGCTCGATACTGGGCTGAGGGTATTGCTGCCCCGCGTTGTTGACCAGGATGTCAAGCTGGCCCAGCTCTTCCACGGTCTTGGCCACCAGTTCCTCGCAGAACTGCGGATTACCCACATTGCCCTTGACGGCAATGGCCTTCCGGCCTTGCTCGCGGATCAACGACAAGGTTTTTTCCGCATCCTCGGTTTCATCGTCGCTCAAATAATTAATGGCAACATCGGCGCCCTCAATGGCGAAATGGATCGCGACGGCCCTGCCGATGCCGCTGTCGCCTCCGGTAATGAGGGCCGTCTTGCCTTCAAGCTTGCCGCTGCCGCGATAAGCTGGGTCGACATATTGCGGGCGCGGCTCCATATCCGCTTCCACGCCCGGCTGCCGGTCTTGGTGCTGGGCAGGTTGGTCAATATCGCGATGATCCTTGTCTGGGTTGTAATCTAGCGTCATTTTGTCCTCCGTCGGGGAATATAAAAAATGAAGAGGGAAGCGGCCGCTTCCCCGGAACGGTTACTTAACGGCCTCCGCTATGCGAAGCTTGGCCGCCCTTGCGGCCTGCTTCGCGTGCGGATTTGGAATCGAATTCGTGCGCCGTGCCTTTGGCATGGGCGGCCTTGCCGCCCTGGCTCGCAATTTCCCGCTGTTTTTGTTTATCCATGGAAGCAAAACCGCGGTTGGAACTATTTTGTTGAGTCATGATATTTCTCCTTGAAACATGTGGCGTTCCTTCCAAGACGAATTGTCAATGAAAGGTGGGTTCATGCTAGAGAAATGCGGCAAGGGCGGTCATCGTCATGCGTCCTATTAAGCTGTGAGAATCTGAAACACCCGAAAACCGAAAACCCAGGCTGTGTATCAGGAGCAGGCTCAGCAAGCAATGCTTGGAAGATTCATGGATGAGGTTGTCAGCGCTTTCCGTCAAGAGATTCAGGATTGTCCGCTCATGGAGTTCATCGACACAGGATAGAGTCGACATTGTTTCAACCCGGCAATGCCTCACTTACAAAGGAGATTAGCGATGGATCCCGTTTATCCAGCAGGTAGCGGCACGAAAGCAGCCGTAAGGCGACATCCCATACACCCGATGCTGGTTTCCCTCCCCATCGCGTTCCTGATGGGGGCATTGCTGAGCGATATTGCATTTGCGTTATTAGAGAATACGTTCTGGGCCGAAGCGTCGTTTTGGCTGTTGGCGGCGGGTTTGGCTGGCGGGGTGCTTGCAGGCTTGTCCGGCCTGATCGAACTGCTGGGCGTGAAGCGTGCGCGACGGCTTCCCATGGCTTGGCTGCATGGCATCATTAACCTTATCGTGCTCGGATTGGCATCCGTCAACTTTTTCCTGCGCATGGATGATATGCTGGATGTCCTGCCGCTCGGCCTGGGGCTGTCGGTGGTAACCGGGGCCTTGCTCGGCGTCTCGGGATGGCTGGGAGGCGAAATGACATTCCGTCATGGGATAGGCGTGTCGGAACAGGTGGGCGGCTTCGCGCATGACGAGAGCAAGCCTGGGCCGCACGTGCATCAAGGATAACGTCATACGGAGATCATCGATTTGGCTAGCCGATACCTCATACTCTGCTGGTTGCTGCTGCTTCCATTCTCGGCGCTGGGTCATAGCAAGCTGCTTTCCTCCGACCCGGAAGAGGGCTCCGTCCTGTCAGAGCCTCCGACTATAGTCACCCTGCGCTTCAACAAACCTATAGAGTCCCGCTTCAACCGGGCCGAGTTGTGGCAAGGGAAGCAATGGATCGCACTGCCTTCCGAGGCCGCTCCAGAAAAGCTGGTCATCAAGCTGGGCAACGCCAAGCCCTTGGGCGAGTACCGCATCCGCTGGAGCGTAATGTCCCATGACGGCCATCGTCAGCAAGGAATACTGCGCTTTCTCGTCAAATAAGCATGCCATCCCTTAGAGCCTGTTCATCATCTTTTCATAGGGCACGCATGGCTCCAGGACGCGTCCGATCAAGGCGCAGTCCGCAGGTCATGCTCATTGCCTTGCCAAGGACTGCAACGCGGAACGGGCGCGTGTTGGGGCCATGCCCGGGTTGCTCCGGCAGCGCAGCCGCTGCCGCGTTGCAAATCCTCGCCGGGCAAGCAGCACGGCTTCAGTTTGCGCCTTGCATCGACCACACCGCCGGGGCAACGCGCCCTATGAAAAGATGAACAGGCTCTTCGACCATGCCCACCTGCTTGATGGAGCGCTTGCACGGGCCTGTGCCTATATGGCGCTGGCCATGCTCTCCGGCATGCAATTATGGGAGTGGCGCCTCCAGCGCCTGTTGGCCTGGCGGCAATATTTCAACTGGACCGCATTCGCGCTTGGCAGCGCGGCCTTGTTGCTGGCGCTGAACAGTGCGGCCTTGAGCGGTGAGGATGCTTTCAACGCGGCAGCGATGTCTGTCGCCAGTCCCGGCGAAATGCTCGAGCTGCTGCGGTTCAGCGCCTTCGGCCATGCATGGCTGGCGTACTGGCTTTGTTTGCTGGCTGCCGTTAGCTGCTGGAAAAGCTGGGTGGCCCGCACTGCCTGCCTGGCAATGCTGGGCGCGTTGGCACTGGCGTCGCATGCCGGCGAACTCGGCATGTGGAATTGGACATACTGGATAGACTTGGCGCATATGGGATGCGCCCTGCTTTGGCTGGGAGGGATGAGCCTCATGCTGGTGCTCAGGCTTGCTGACAATTCATGGATGTCGCTGCGTGAGTTCAGCTTTTTTTCCCGCGTGGCGTTGCCGGTGTTTTTGCTGGCGCTAGCCAGCGGGGCGGCAAGGGCATGGCTGCAATATGCGGAGGAGGGCGGTCTGGGCTGGACCTATGCCGCCATGCTGGGGCTCAAGCTGGCCGCGGTGGCGGCAATTGCGGCTTGCGCCTGGCAATTGAGGCGCTTGCTGCGGCAGCCCGGATTTAGCATGGCAGCTTACGATAACGGGCTGACTCTCGAATTCTTCTTTGCGCTCGTGCTGGTGCTGTTCACTTCGTTGCTGACGCAGCTTCCGCCGGATTGAGCTCAGTGGGTTGCAAGCTTACTTCCTCTCCGCCGTGACGGCCGAATATCTGCTCTATACGCGCCGCCTCTCCAGGCGGCTGCAGATATACCAGCAACAGCATGGCGTCGTCCCGCTCCAATGCGCGCTGCATGACGACATTGGTATCGCTGTCGCGCAGCCAGCCGTATAACGCCCCCAATGCCGCGCCGACGATAATGCCGATATCGGGCCCTAACAGTTGCACGAACGCCATCTTCTCCGTGACCTCATACCCTGCCAGCAGGATAATCGCCATGGTGAGCGCAGAGCTGATCAGCAGGCCAGCCAGCGCCCCTCTGCCGGTCCAGGCGAACCAGCTGTCGGTGTTCTTCTTGGCGCGCAGGGAGGAAAACTTCGCCGCCGCCTTTTCCGAGAGCGCGACATCGATGAGGTCGCGCGGGATGCCTAGCCGCAGGCATTCCGCCAGTACGTTGTCCACCTGGCCTTGTTGCTTGAAGAACCCGGATATGGTGAAAGATTCTTTGAGTGCGGCATGCGGCTTCATATTTACAAGGCCTCCAGTTCGTCCGCCGTCCATGGGGTCTGGCGGTCCTTGGTCTGCTCGCGCACCTTCTTCACAAGGGCTGCATCCACCTTGTCTGCCTTGTTGTCTCCGAGCTCGGAGCGGATATAGCTGGCGACCGCGGCCACTTCCTCGTCTCCCAGTTGCGAAGCCCATGGCGGCATGATGCCGTTATAGGTTTTCCCTGCCACCTCGATTTCGCCTTGCAGCCCGTGCAGAATGATGTTAACCAGCACTTCTGGGCTTTCAAGCACGTATTTTGTCCCCACCAGCGGTGGGAAGGCGCCCGGCACGCCTTGACCGTTGGCTTGGTGGCAGGTGGCGCAACGGCTGCCGAAGATAGAGGCGCCGGACACCGTGGCAGCCGGAGCGCTTTCCTGCGTCTGGCCCGGTTTGCCGCCTTCATGCAGGAAGCCGATATGCGCCGCGGTGTCCAGCCTGCCCATATGCCGCCCCAGGTAGAACGCGCCCACAACCATGGATAATACGACGAATAGGTAAAACCAGACGGGGCCCTTGATCGTATCCTCGAAAGGCTCGGCGGTTTCATGCATGGCGTCGTCGTGCAAAGCCAGGGTGGATACTTCGTTTTTCTCCGACTGGATAGGGTGGTCATGGTGACGGTTTTCATCAATCATGGCTGCGCCTCTTCTGGGTTGTCATTCTCTGGATTGTCATTGGCAGGCTTTAATGGGTCATTGGGAGCAGGATAGTCGTGCTTCAAGCTGAGCAGGTAAGCCACCAGGGCTTCCGCCTCTTCAGTCACCACGACCACGCCATCCGCCGGCGCATAAGGTTTGGGCACGTCCAGCACCTTGTCGCCGGGCTCGGCTTCGGCTTTATGCCGGAACAGGAACGGAAAGGCGGGCATGATGGACCATGGCACCAACGCGCGCGGCTGGTAAAGGTGCAGCAGTTGCCAGTTACGGTCGGGCAGGCGCGAGCCCACATTGAACAGGTCCGGCCCGGTTCGCATGGTGCCGAGCAGGTGGGGGTTGTCGTGAACGTAATCCTCGGGCACGGAAGGCCGCGTCCCCAGGCCCTTGCTGATATCGGCGGTAAAGCTGGGGTCGCGCACCTGCTGAGTGTGGCAATAGATGCAGCCGTTGCTGATATAGAGTTGGCGCCCGGCCAGTTGTTGCGCAGTCGGCTCCTTGAGTTCGGGCGGCGCCTGCATCGACGAGAGCATGCTCTTGGGCAGTATCACCAGGATGACTAGGGCGAATATCACCGTTGCCATCGCCCCCATGATCAATACGAGCAATCTGGTCATGGCGCCTTCTTTCTGACCAGCACGGGCTTGATCTCAAAGAAGGGAGGGTGCCGCCTGATGCTGCCATGGCGCGTAAAGGCCAGCAGGTAGGCATGATAGGCAAATACGATATGCCCGGCAGAAATGATCACGGCCGCCACGCTGCGCATGAGCAGCCACGGGCGTGCGCTTTCCACGGAGGCCTCGAAGCCCTGGCCCGGAGCCAGCAGGCTCAGGCCCTGCAATACGCCGCCTATGCCCAGCGCCACCACGTAGAGCACCATGCCGCCGCCGACAAGCAGGATATGCGCACGGATCAGCCGGGTGCTCGGCCACTCCTTCTTGAGCACGCGCGGCAGGATGTAATACATGCCGCCGAACAAGGACAAGGTCACGAACATATAAAGCCCCAGGTGCGAGTGGGCGATGGTCCAGTGCGTGAAATGGGTGATGCGGTTGACGCTGACCAGGGCGGTGAGGATGCCCTGCAGGGAGACTGCGGTGTAGGACATCGCCGCGATGACCGCCAAGGTCAGCGCCGGCGAATAGCGCATGGCGCCGAAGCGGCCGACCACGGTCATATGCTGGTTGATGCCGACCGCAACTACCGGCACCACCATCATGATGCTGGCGGTAATCGAGGTGGCGATCATCCATGAGGGCAGCGGCCCGCCGATCAGGTGATGCATGCCGTTGAGCGCATAGAACAATGCCAGCCCCCAGAACCCGATCAGGGAAAGCCAGTACGAATAGATCGGGCGGCCGATGATCTTGGGCAGCAGGTAGTAGATCAGCCCGAGGTTGACGGTGGTGAGCCATAAGCCGAGGGCGTTATGGGCGTAGAACCAGTTGACCGCAGCCGATTCCACGCCTTGAAAGATGGGCAGGTTGCCCGCGATAAAAATGATGAGGAACCATGGGTAGGATGCCGCGACATACCATACCGACACATACAGGTGATGCACGTTACGCACTGAAAGCGTCTTCCAGATCGACGCGCCTACCAGGGCGGCGCCCACCACCAGGAGCGGGTCGGCCCAGATGCGGTCCAGCTCCAGCCATTCCAGGCCGTCGCTATAGCCCGCCAGCAGCAGGGCCACGCCCACGCCCAGCCCCACGGTCCAGATCAGGATGCCGGCGACGGCGGCCTTGGCCCAGCGCAGCTGCGTGCGGCACAGCCTGGGCATCAGCCACAGGGAAACCGAGAACATGGCGGTGGAAGCCCAGCCATAGACCATGACGTTGAGGTGCGCCGGGCGGATGCGGCCGAACGTCAGGTAGGCCTGCTCGGTAAGGAAGTCGGGACGGTCGAACTTGAAGCTGCTGATGTCGCCCATGACCGTGCCTGCAAGCAGCCATATGATAGCGATAAAAAAACCGAGCAGGACCGGCTGCCTGCCGGAGTGGTCATAAGCGGAGACCTCTTCGGCGCTTATCCTGAGCTTGCTGTGATCCAGCGTGCTGTCTTGCTGGGTACGGGGTGAGGCGACTGCTTCAGTCATAGCCAGCGCTCCCATTCGCGTTGCGGATTGCGGAGCAGGCCGCCGTGCCGCTGCATGCGCTCTTCAGCCTGCTCGCGCGTTTCCCAGGGGCGGGAGTAGCGCAATTCTTCCACCTCGAAAATCGAATCCGCAGTGGCCCCGATATTGTCGAACTGCCCATGGGAGATGGCGAAAAGCAGGAATACCAACGGGGGAATCCCCACCACGAGGCTGAGCAGGATGATCGCAAACGAATTGGCAAGCATTCGAACTCCTGTAGAGAAAAAGGAAATAACCACAATGAATGTAGAGGTGAACCTGTGCCGTTGGCACTACTCAGTTTTCCTAAAGCCATGTCAGAAAAACCAACGCCCTGGTCAGGCAAGCATGGGCAAGATAGGAGGCAGACGCCGCTTGTCGCGAGAGCTCGGACATTCCAAGCGCATGGATTGCTGCCTAAAGCGGCTTTGCCGTCATCAGGTAAAAGACGCACAACAAGGCGAGGAATGCCGGGATGCCGAGCAGCACCCAGTAGCGCAGGTACCGTTGGTACTGCGGGGGCAAGGGTTCGCGCGCATGGGCGGCGAGCACGGCCATCTTGTGCATGCGTATCTGCAGCCACACTACCGGCAGCCAACAGGCGCCGGCCAGCAGGTAAAGCGCGATGGACCATATGATCCAGCCCTGCATGATCGGATAACCGGCACGATGCATCAGGTAGAAGCCGGTAACAGGCTGGACGATGATGGCAGGCGTGGTGAATATCCAATCGGCAAGCACGACCAGGCGCGCCACGCCGGCAGTATTCCTTGCATCGCCTTTCAGGCTGGTGACCAGCATATAGAAGGCGGAACCGATGCCGGTGCCGAACAATATGGTGGATGAGACGATATGCAGCCACTTAACGACGAGGTAATCCATCCTGGCGCTCCAGTGTCATCAACATATAGATCAGTGCCGCCATGGGCAGGTTCTTGAGCAACGGCCCGAAGGGATGCAGCCAGAATGCGGGGATAAACCAGCTGAGTATCAGGGTGTAGCCCAGGATGACGGCAATCTGCAGCTGCCAGAGCAACCGCCGCTTGCGCAGCAACAAGGTGGCAATGCCGAAGCTGATGTCAAGCAAGGCCGCCCCGTACAAGGCCACGCTCGCCGTCGAGCCTTCCAGGCCGACCTCGGCAAGCAATGCGTAGCTTTCCTGAACCGGGTAGATCCCGAGCGACAGTAGCCCAGTGACTATCCATACCACGGCGATGCTGAACCTGAGCAAGGGCAGCAGCCAGCCGAGCAGCGCGAGCGAGCGCCATCCGTCGGCCTCCGCCGGTTTGATGAATGACTCGACCGGCATGGCGTCGCGGCCCAGGAAGAAGCGCATATCCTCAGTGGCCGCGATATTGCCGCGTTCCAGCATCGCCAGCGTCTCGGGCGTCAGCAGGCTGGAGGGAAGCCATTGCCCGATCCACGCTGCCAGCCTCGCGACCATGCGGTGCAGAGTGAATGCCCTCAGCCTGCCAAGGCCCATCTGCTGTCGCAAGGCACCGCAATATTCGCGCAAGGTCAGCGCTTGCGGGCCCGCCGCGGCAATGGTGATGGTTCCTGCCGGATTGAGCGGCACCAGGGCTTGCACCAATTCCGTCAGGTCATGGATATGCACGGGCTGTAGAAGCTGGCACCCCCCTCCGGGCAGTGGCAGCACCGGCAGGCTGGCCAACATGGCGAACAGGCGCGCGCTCTCGCCGTCCTGGCCGAATACCAGCGAGGGTTGCAGGATGAAGGCCGGGATGTCCAATGCCCTGAGCACATCGTCGGCGGACTTCTTGCTCAGGTGATAGGCGCTGGCTGCCTCTTCGTCGGCCCCCAGCGCGGATATCTGAATGACCAGCCCCACCTTGGACTGCTGGCAGGCCCTGAACAAGGCGGCAGGCGCTTGCTCATGCAGGGCGCTGAATGTCTGTCCGCCATGTTCGCGCAACAGGCCGACGGCGTTGATGACGACATCCACGCCGTCGAGTACCGGCAGCCAGTCTTGGATATCGAGACCCTGTGCGAAATCCGTTTCGATATACGCGATATCGGGGTGGCTGGCTGCAGGCAGCTTGCGCACCCCGGCAATGACGCTATGCCCTTGTTGCTTAAGCGCCGCTACGAAATGCCTGCCGAGAAAGCCGTTTGCTCCCAGTACCAACACGACCCTGGGCTTTGCGTCATCGGGCAAAGGCGGCGCTGCGGTTGAACTTGCGTGCTGCGTCATGGCTCTATGAAGGGAGCCGGAAACGCTGGCCGCGACTTTTTTCAACCAAATACGGAGGCGCATCATGCCAAAAGGTCTATGCAGGCGCGGGTTGAGCACGGGAACATATGCCAGCGTGAGTTCGGCATTGGCGCTGGCCATATGTGGAAAGCTGGAAAACGGGGCATATGCGGCTCCTATCAATGCAATCAGTCATTGGGTGTGGGGAGATGACGCGGCCCGTCACGACGGAGCGGATGTAACGCACACCGTGCTGGGCTATACGATCCATCATGCCTCCGCCACCTTCTGGGCCCTTATCTACGAGCATGCGACCAGGTCGAGGCAGGAAGGCAACGCCTTGCAGCTCTACGCGGATGCAGCCGTCATTGCGGCCCTGGCATGCTACGTCGACTATCATCTGACGCCGCGCAGCCTGAGGCCAGGCTATGAAATGCGCCTCTCGCGCCTCTCGCTGCTTGCAGTATATGCAGCATTCGCTTTCGGCCTTGCCCGGCAGAAGCTGGCCAGGCACCGGTTACAGAAACGGGCGCCTGGCAAGCCAGCTCAATAAGTAATCTGCCGGCACACGATTTTGTCGATCATCCCGTTGGGCCGGCGGTTGGTTTCGATACCATAATCGCTTCCTATGCTTCCAAAGACCGCCATGACGATTTTCTGGAAACCTTCCAGGGCGTCGAACGAATCGTCGACGGGCTTGATCACGAAACCATGGCCTTCAGGCATGTTTTCTGCGAGATGCAGCGGGGAAGACACCTTGAACTCATCTACTCTTGCCATGATTTTTCTTTCTGTCATCTGATAAAGTCGCAAGCCATGCCATTGTTGACGCAGGCCTTGCTAATGCAGGCCCGGGGTCAATACGACCTTGCGGCAGTTTTCCTCAGCATCGTTGAAGATGCGGTAGCCCAGCGGCGCGTCCTCCAGCGACATGCGATGGGTAATGATGTCGGCCGGGTGCAGGTCGCCGTTTTCAATGAACTCCAACAGCTCGGGCAGAAAGCGGTGCACATGGGTCTGGCCCATCTTGAACGTCAACCCCTTGTCGAATGCATCCCCGAGCAGGAAGCCGTGGATAAACCCTGCATATACGCCAGGGATGCTGACCGTGCCTCCGCGCCTGGTGGCGGCAATGCATTGGCGAATCACTTTGCCGCTGCTGGTTTCCAGTTTCAATGTCGTCAGGGCGGTTTCCACCATGCTGCCCTTGGCCTCGAAGCCGACGGCATCGATCGAGGCATCCACGCCGCGATGCGCGGTATGCTCCAGGATGTACTCGGCAGGGTCTTCGACCTCGTCCAGGTTGATGCTGATTGTGTTGTATTGCGCCTGGGCGAAATCCAGCCGGTATTGCAGGTCGTCGATCATGAAAATCGTCTCCACGCCCAGCATGCGGGCACAGGCCGCTGCCATCAGGCCGACCGGGCCTGCGCCGAAAATAGCCAGGCTGTCGCCTTCACCCACTTCGGCATTGAGTACGGCCTGGTAGCCGGTAGGCAGGATATCGGTCAGGAACAGTACCTGCTCATCCGCCAGGCTGCCGTTGACCTTGAACGGACCCACATTGCCCTGAGGCACGCGTACCAGTTCCGCCTGGCCGCCGGGAATACCGCCATATAGATGGCTGTAGCCGAACAAGGCGGCGGGCGGCGTGGCGGTTTTCTTGTTGAGGCTGGGGCCTCGGCCGGGATTGGTGGTTTCGCAAGCGGCGAATTGCTGCTGGTCGCAAAAATAGCAGTGGCCGCAGGCGATCACGAACGGGATGATTACGCGGTCGCCTTTTTTCACCTGGGTAACGCCCTGGCCCGCGTCTTCAACGATGCCCATGAACTCATGCCCAAGGATATCGCCGTCATGCAGATCGGGAATCTTGCCGCGGTAAAGATGCAGGTCCGACCCGCAGATGGCAGTGGAGGTGACGCGGATAATGACATCGTCGGAGGCCTGGAGGATGGGGTCTGGAACCGTTTCGATACGGACATCTTTACTACCGTGGTATGTCAACGCGCGCATGAGGTACTCCTTCTGTAGGTGGAAAGTGAAAACGGTAGCGCAGCTGCCTGCCGTAAATATTCAGGTGGCCCGGGCACTGAGCCCGACAGCAACCTGATGTGATGCTAGCCAAGCATGAGCCGCCGGTTCATCCGCGCTTTGCTGAAAGCGCTGTAAGAATTCCATTCCTTTGCCGATATCGCCGCTAGCGTAAGACAGGATCAGTAATATTTTCCGACATGAGAATCCGATAATCGCGCCTGCCAAGGTCTAGCCCTGCATTGCATCATTCATGCCTAGCGGCATCTGGCCGCTTTTATATTCCTTCATCCAAGAGGAGTTCCATGACCGCCCCTCCGCTCGAAAGCACTTATGCGCTATGGAAAAAAGGATATGTCTTCATCGACAGCACTTGTCGCGCGCTGGGAGTCAAAGCTTTCAAAACCCGCCTGATGATGCATCCCACCATCTGCATGCAGGGCGAAGCGGCGGCCAGGCTGTTTTACGACAACGAAAAATTCGTACGCTCCGGGGCCATGCCTGCGCGTGCGCAGAAAACGCTTGTCGGTGTAGGCGGGGTGCAGGGAATGGACGACCATGCGCATCGCCACCGCAAGCAGATGTTCATCCGCGAGCTCATGACGCATGCGCATATCGAGCAGCTCGTGCGCCTGCATCACGACCATTGGCGCGAAGCCATCCGTCAATGGAAACCCGGCAGTGAAATCGTGTTGTTGCGCGAGACGCAAAGACTGCTGTGTAAGAGCGTATGCGCCTGGGCCGGCGTACCGCTGGCCAGCCAGGAACTAGGCCGGCGCGCGCAGGAATTCGGCAATATGATAGACAGCGGCGCCCGGCTGGGCCTGCATCACTGGCGCGGCAGGATGGCGCGCAAGTCATGCGAGCGCTGGATCGGGCAACTGGTCGAGGATATCCGCCACTACGGCAAGCCGGAACAGCCGGACAGCGTATTGCAGGCGGTCGCCTGGCATCGTGACGAACAGGGACAACTGTTGCCGCTGCATGTGGCGGCCGTCGAACTGATCAATATATTGCGTCCTACCGTGGCAGTGGCGCAGCTTGCCGTTTTCAGCGCGCTGGCGTTACATTCATTCCCGGTTTGCAGGCAAAAGCTACAGCAGGGCGACGAACGTTACCTGGACTGGTTCGTGCTCGAGGTCAGGCGCTTCTATCCCTTCTTTCCTTTCCTTGCCGCCATCGTGCGCCAAGACTTTCAGTGGCAAGGCCTGGAATTCAGGCGCGGGCATCGCGTACTGCTGGACATTTACGGCACGCACCGCGACCCGGCATTGTGGCAAGACCCGGAGCAATTCATGCCTGAGCGCTTCAAGGATTGGGATGGTAACAGTTTCGGCTTAATCGCCAATGGCGGCGCAACCTATGAATACCACCACCGTTGCCCTGGGGAATGGATCACCATCGCGCTCATGAAGACTATTGTTCAGATGCTGGTTCACGAACTGGAATACACCGTCCCTGATCAAGTTCTGAGGCTGGACCTTGGCAGGATTCCGGCATTGCCGGAAAGCGGCTTCATTATCCAGCCTGCCCTTACCCCTACCCATTTGGAGAAAAAATATGCAAGCCCATGAGCTGACGTCATTGCAGTGGAAAGCATTGAATAAAGTGTGGGAAGCCGAACAAGAAGGCAAGGCGGCAGAAATCGCCGATGGCCTGCGCGATTTCCTGATCAAGGCGGAGCTGATCTTGCCGGACATGGAGCAGCATCACCGCATCACGGAAAAGGCTAGGTCCATGCTCGTCAAACCCTGACAGGTGGGGCTGCTCCTGCCTGCTCTGTATGAACTCATGCATCCATCCTGGCGTTGGTTTTTCATACAAGCGCCCATGAGGTTTTCCAGCGCTGTTTCAGCACCCGGACTACATTGCCTTCCGTCTTGCCCGTCTATGCTGGAACTTCATTCATACGAAAGGAGCAGACCAGTGAAATCCATATTATGCATTGCCGCCCTGAGCCTCGGTCTTGGCCTGTCTACCGCCTATGCGGCGGAAGAAATCAATCCCCGCGCGCTGGACGATGCCAATACGCCTCGCAACCAGGATGAAAAAGCGTCGAGAGATGGTAAGCAGAAGGCCATTGAAAACGCGACCGATCAACAGGCGGACCCCAATGTAAAACCCTCCCGCCATGACCAGCGTAACCATACTTCGACAGAGCAGCCGCGAAACAGACAGGAGGGCCGTTAGCCCCGTCCAGCGGATCGAACCGAAGCATGAGTAAATGCCCGCAGGCTCTCTGACTGAACCTGCGGGCATTCGTTTATGTGCGCCAGGGATGCTTGGGCAGGTTGCAACTGCCTGCCGCCTCGGCTCCGGCCTTGGCTACGATGTGGTCATTTTCCACCGTATCGCCGCTGACGCCTATTGCGCCCACCAACACGCCTTCGTCATCCACGATGGGCAAACCGCCCGGAAAGGTGATGAGGCCTTCGTTGGAGTGCTCTATGCCGTATAGGGGCTGGCCCGGCTGCGACAACTTGCCGATTTCGCCGGAAGGCATGGCGAAAAAGCAGGCGGTCTTGGCCTTCTTGACCGCGACGTCTATGCTGCCTACCCAGGCGTCGTCCATGCGCGAGAACGCCTTGAGGTTGGCGCCCGAGTCCAGCACGGCGATACAGCTTTTCACACCGATAGCCTCGGCCTTGCGCGTGGCCTGCTCGATAATGTTCCTGGCTTGTTCTATTGTGACGTGCATGATGGTTCTCCTTTGTGGTTGGTAAAGAGTGGAGCGTGCTGCTTAATTTCCCTGATTCAAAACTAACTGTCAGTCATCCGTCGGCCTGTTTTGTTGCAGGCCGACTCCTGCTTTCCGTGCTGAGCAGGCGATAGCAGATCGCCAGCGCCACCGCCAGATAGGCAAGGCCGCCCGGAATCCACATGATGAGTCCGCCCAGCTGCTGGTCCTGCAAGGCCAGTTCCAGGCTGCCTGCGGGAATGATGTAGCTGTGGTACCAGACCCGGCTTGAGAAGGTCAGCAGCGCGCCGAGCAAGGCGGTGTGCAGCGCGGTGGTGAACAATGACACCAGGCCCGATACGGCAGGGCTGCGCGTGTTGCTCAGACGCATGAGCGACCACCAGAACAGCAAGGCGGAGAAAAAGAAGCTGAGGTGTTGCAGGTCATGTACAAGCGGGTAATGCAGCGCGGTCTCGAACAGTTCCGGCACGTGCCATCCCCACAGCACGCCTGCATGTACCGTCCAGGCGGTGACCGGATTGGTCAGCGTTCGCCAGAAGCGCGAAAAACTGGCGCCGGAGGTCACCTTGCCGACTTTTGCCGCTGCGCGGGGGAAAGCCCATGCCCACATCGAAAGGGGGCGGGCGATGACGAAAAGCGGCGCGGCGATAATCATTAACAACTCATGCTGCACCATGTGCATGGAGAAATAGGCATTGCCCAAGGTATCCACGGGGGAAAACAAGGCGGCCACGAGCGAGGCCCAGGCAAGCAGGAACGCCTTGACGCGCATGGGCGTATAACTGGTCGGCCTGCCTGCCTTGCGCGTCAAGCGGTAGAGCCCGGCGAGATAGAGTACAAGCGCCAGTCCGACCGGGAGCGCCACCCAATAATCTTGCAACAGCTGCAGCCAGGGGTTGGCGTGGTGGTGGCCGCCAATCGGGTGGGCCCAGGCCTGTGCGGCATGCAGGCAGGCAATGAGGGCGGCAAGCCGCTTCATATGCATGGATCCAGCACCAGGACGGGCAGCCACTGGATCACGATCACCAGCAGGAAGAACAGGCTGAGCATGAAGCCTGCCAATGCCATGAACTGCCGCGGCGGCATCTCGCTTTCACTCTCGCTGCCGCGCTTGTGCGATTGCGGATTCTCGTTGATGCGGGCCAGGGTCTTGTGCAGCTGCAAGTTGTGCCAGCTCAGGTAGGCGCTGGCGGCGCTGAACAGGAAGGCCGCAATGGTCGCGGCATGCACGGGGATCAATTGCTCTTCCCGGCAGGACCAGTCGAGAATGGGGTAAGCCACGCTCAACTGCAGGCTCCAGCTGATGGGGCCCGCCAGAATGCATATCCAGAGCAGTGCGAGTGCAAAGCTGGGATTGTGTTCCGCGATTTTGATCGGGTCGCGCATGCTGATGATTCCTTTGGTCGGTCAACGCCTCAGCTCCAGATACGGGAGCCCAGGTAAATGGTCAGGTAAAGCGGTATCCATGCCGCCGCGACGAAATACCAATAGAGCCCGTTCACGGTGACGGCAATCCTTTTTTCCGGCGTGAAGTAACGCCTGCGCGCCAAGTAGACGATTACCAACGTCTTGAAAATCACTGCAATTACGTGGGCGCTATGAAATCCGATCATGAGCCAGACTATCGAGCCGTAGGCATGGGTGTCCCAGCGGAAATCGACATGGCTGGCATATTCATAGGCCTTGATCCCGAGGAACACCAGCGCCAGGGCGATGCTCGCCAGCGGCATCCATGCCAGCGGCTTGGCGTCGCCGCGCTTGAAGGCCTTGTCGGTAAGGTAGACCGGCACCATGCTGGCGAGCAGGACCACGGTGGACAAGGTGGGCAACAGCAGTTCCGGCGGGCTGGTGCCCGCGGGCGGCCAAGCGGCATGATTGCCCTGCAGATAGAAGAAGCTCGCGATCAGGGTGGCGACTACCGTGCCTTCCACCGTCATGAGCCCGACGATGCCCCACCACAGGGGCGACCTGAAATCATAGCTGTAATCCGGCAGCTTGCTGGCGTCGATGTCGGCATGCAGGCTCATTTTGCCGCTCCCAGTTGTTTAGGCCATATCCAGCCGGTGATGGCGATAAAGCAAAGCAGAAAGCCCAGCAGCGGGATGGCAATGTGCGCCATCAGGCCGGCGAAGGTGACCGCGGTGGCGACCGCGAGCCAGAAAGGCCACGGCGACGGGCCGGGCAGCGGCTGCCTCGCTTCCGGATGCGATTCGAGGATGGAGGTGAGCAGGATCTCGCGCCGGTCGCTGCGGATGCCGGTGACCACCGGGTTCTGCTCCAGGCCGCCGGTGCCGGACCATAACGGGTAGCGGCTATCCACCGTCCTGATGTGGCGGAAATTGTACGAGGGGGGAGGGGAGCTGGTGGCCCATTCCAGGGTATCCGCGTTCCAGGGGTTGTCCCCGGCCACCTTGCCGCGCTTGAGGCTGGCTAGCGCATTGACCAGGGTCAACAGGAAACCCAGCGCAAGCACCGTGGAGCTGATGCTGATAAAGAAGTTGGCCTCGTTCCAGCCTAGGCCGTCGAGATAGGTGTAGACGCGCCGGGGCATGCCGTCCAGCCCGAGCTTGTGCATAGGGAAGAAGGTCAGGTTGAAGCCGGCGAAGGTCACCCAGAACGCGATCTTGCCGAGGCGCTCGCTCATCATGCGGCCGGTGAACTTGGGATACCAGTAATACAGCCCGCCCAGCAATGGAAACACCGCGCCGCCGATCAGCACGTAGTGGAAGTGGGCGACGACGAAATAGGTGTCGTGCGCCTGCATGTCGAATGGTACCGAGGCCACCATCACGCCGCTAAGGCCGCCGATGATGAAGATGAGGAAAAAGCCCAGCACGTGCAGCAAGGGCGTGGCAAGCTTGGGCTTGCTGCCCCAGAGCGTGGCGATCCAGCAGAAGATCTGCACGCCGCTTGGGATGGCGATCATGGCGCTGGAAGCCGTGAAGAAGTTGGAGCCGAGTTGGGGCAGGCCCGCCGTGAACATATGGTGCACCCAGAGCCCGAAACCGATGAAGCCGATGGCGACGATAGAGAGCACGATGGGGATGTAGCCGAAGATGGGCCGTTGCGTGAAGGTGATGATGATGCTGGAGACCATGCCCAGCGCCGGGATGAAGATGATGTAAACCTCAGGGTGGCCGAAGAACCAGAACAGGTGCTGCCATAGGATAGGATCGCCCGAGGCCGCGGTGAAGAAATGCATGCCGGCCATGCGGTCCAGCGCGAGCATCAGGCTTGCGATCACCAGCGGCGGCAGGGCGAACACGATCATGAACGACATCACCAGCATGGCCCAGACGAAAATCGGCATGCGGTTGAGCGACATGCCGGGCACCTTGCACTTGAATATGGTGGCGATGATCTCGATTGCTGCCACCAGCGCCGAGATTTCCATGAAGGTGATCACCGTGGTGTAGAAATCCAGTCCCAGGCCGGGAGAAAAGCCGGCGCCGGCAAGCGGGGGATAGCTGAACCAGCCCGCGTCGGGCGCGATCTTCAGCAACAGCGCGACATACATCATGACGCCGGCGATGAGGTAGATGTAGTAGCCGAAGGCGTTGAGCCTAGGGAACGTCATGTCGCGCGTGCCGAGCATGAGGGGAATGATGTAGACCGCGAAGCCTTCCATGACCGGGATCGCGAACAGGAACATCATGGTGATGCCGTGCATGGAGAACACCTGGTTATAGGTTTCCGGGTCCATGAAGTCGTTCTCGGGCACGGCAAGCTGCAGGCGCATCAGCAGCGCCAATATCACGCCCAGGATGAAGAAGACGAACCCGGTGACGATGAAGCGCATGCCGATATTGGTCTGGTTGACATGAGTGAACCAGGCGAAGAACCCGGGCGGGGAGGCCCAGGTGCGCTCCAGCTGCCGCGTTTCCTCGTCGTATTGGATGGATGCTGAATCGGTCATTCCGCTACTCCAGGCTGAGCAAGTATTCGACAAGGTTGCCTAGGTCCTCTCCCGCAAGCACGGTCGCCGGCATATGGCTGCCGGGCTTGAAGCTCTGCGGGGAGAGTATCCAGGAAGACAAGGTGCCGGGCATGTTGTCCAGCGTGCCCGCCGCCAGGGTCTTGCGCGAGCCGATATGCGTCAGGTCCGGCGCGACGCTGGCGAGGGCGCTGGTGCCGCGGATCGCGTGGCACATGGCGCAGCTTGAGCGCAGGAACACCTGCCTGCCCTTGGATTCGTTCTCGGTGGCAGGCTCGCGCGCAGGCTGCGCCTGCCGCTGCAGCCATGCATCGAACTCCTCTTCAGGCACGGCATCCACGGTGAAGGCCATCTTGGCATGCTGCTTGCCGCAGAACTCGGTGCACTGGCCGCGATAGCTGCCTGGCCGGTCGGCCTTGACCCAGGTCAGGTTGCGCTTGCCCGGCACCATGTCCGTCTTGCCGTTCAATTGCGGAATCCAGAAGCTATGGATGACGTCGCTGGCCTCGAGCGCGATGCGCACGGGCTTGCCGACGGGAATGCGAATCTCGTTGGCCGTCTTGGCGACATGGTTGCCTTCCGTGTCGAGGTAATCCACCTCCCACCACCACTGGTGGCCCGTGACCTGGATGGTCAAGGCGTGCTCGGGCATGGGGGCGACGATCTCGCGGTTGACCGCGGCGCTGGAAATGACGAAGACGGTCAATATCAAGGCCGGGATCACCACGCCCGAGACGAGGACCAGGTTGCGGCTTTGGGTGAAGGTAAGAGACTTAGGCTCGGCTTTATTCCTTGCCCTCAGCAACGCCACGGCCAGCATGGCCAACACGATGAACAGGATGATGCCGCCGATCGCCACCATGCCCCAGAACAAGTCGGCGATAGCCTGAGCCAGTGGCCCTCCGGGCTGCAGGACGGATTGGCTCGCATATGCCGGGGAACAGGCGCATATGAGCCAGATGCCTGCCGCAGCAATGCCAGGCGGCAGGGATTTTCGCGGTAAGCATTTCTCCTGGGGCGGGCTCATGGAGTCTCGCCCTCGCGCAGGTCTGATTCCGCCTCGTCCTGCAACGGCCTGCTGCTGGCGCCGGCCGGCAGGTCCTTGTCCAGGCCGCCTAGCGAGCGCACATAGGCGACGATCTTCCATGCCTCCTGCTCGGGGATTTTGCCGTGAAACGCCGGCATGCCGTTCGGGCGGCCCTCCATGATGGAAGCGAATATCTGCGCAGGCTCGCTGCCGTATATCCAGTGCTTGTCGATAAGGGGCGGACCCATGCCGCCACCGCCGTTGGCATGGCAGCCGGCGCAGTTGAACCAACCATAGAGCCGCTTGCCCTCGTTGATCGCATGGCGGTTGTCCATGTAGGGGTGCGGCTTGAGGACCGCATCCTCGGTGCCGGGGCCGAATTCCGCTACTCTGTTGACAGGAGGCGAGGGCGGGTTTTCCGCATTGCGCAGGGCGGCCTGGTCTTCGCAGCCGCTCAGTAACAGCAGGGAGAGCGCTGCTGCAGGCTTGCTAAAGGGAGAAAACATACAATTGCCCTCCCTTGTCGGTATGTTGCGGCAGGTCTTTCATGGCATTGGCAAACCCCAGGGCCGCTGTGCCGTCGCGCGCATCGAGGCCGCCGGAGACAATAGCGCCGGACCAGCCGCCCACACCCGAGAAGATGGCGACGTACTGCTTGCCGTCCTTGTCCTGAAAGGTGACCGGCTGTCCGACGATGCCGGAGCCGACGCGGTATTTCCACAGCAGCTTGCCGGTTTTGGCATCCAGGGCCTTGAACCAGCGGTCCATGGTGCCGTAGAACACGATATCCCCGGCGGTCGCCACCGTGCCGCTCCAGACTGGGAAGCTTTCTTCAATGCTCCACACCTTGCCGCCCGCGACCGGGTCCCAGGCCGTGTACACGCCGCGGTGCCCGCCCGGCCCGGCGAACATCTTCACGTCGGAGCCGACATAGGGCGTTCCGGCAATATAGTTGGCCTGCGTACCATGCATATCCATGCAAAGGTTGTTATGCGGCATGTAGATAAGCCCGGTCCTGGGCGAATAGGCTGAAGGCTGCCAATCCTTGCCACCTGGGGCCGCAGGACAGATGTTGTGTACCGTCCGGTTGGTGCCGGGCTGTTTGTCCTTCACCTTGCGCATTTGCCCGGTCTTGAGGTCTACCCCCTCGGTCACGTTGACCGGCACATAGGTGTTGGCGGACAGCACCTCGCCGCTGGCGCGGTCCATCACGTATACATGGCCGTTGCGCTCCGGCCTGACCAGTACCTTGCGCTGTTCGCCGTTGACGGGCAAGTCAAGCAGCAGGCTTTCGTTGACGCCGTCGTAGTCATACAGGTCATGAGGTTCTACCTGGTAGGCCCAGATTGCGCTGCCGTCGTCCGGGCGGCGCGCGAACACCGTCAATGTCCACTTGTTGTCGCCAGGCCGGAAATCCGGGTTCCAGGGGCCGGGATTGCCGGTGCCGTAATAGACCAGGTCCAGCTCCGGGTCGTACGAGAGCCAGCCCCATACCGTTCCGCCGCCGATTTTCCACATTTCCGGCGGCCAGCTGTTGGCCCCAAGGTCCTTGCCTTGGTCCTGCGGGTAAAACGGCCTGAAATCCTCGCCAATCAATACTTCCTTGTCCGGGCCGGTGCTGTAGGCTGTCCAGAGCAGCTCGCCCGTTTCAGTGTCCAGTGCCTTCAGCCAGCCGCGCACTCCCATCTCGCCACCGCTGTTGCCGACCAGCATTTTCCCCTTGACCACCAACGGCGCCATCGTCATGGTCTCTCCGCGCTTGAGGTCGCCGACCTTGGTTTTCCATAGCTCCTTGCCCGTGGCCGCTTCAAGGGCGATGGCATGGTTGTCCAGCGTATTGAAGAACAGCTTGCCGTCCGCATGGACCAGGCCGCGGTTCACCACGTCGCAGCATGCCATGCCTTGCGATTCCTGGTGCGTGTCGGGCTTGTACTCCCATTTCTTGCTGCCGTCGAGCGATAGCGCATACACCGTATTCGGGTAAGGCGTGACCACATACAAGGTATCGTTCACGAATACCGGTGCCGCTTCATGTCCCGGCGTGAGGCCGGTCGAGAATGTCCAGGCCAGCTTCAAGTTCTTCACATTATCGCGGTTGATCTGCTCCAGGCCGCTGTAGCGGGTGCTGGCGTAGTTTTTTGCCGGCATGGCCCATTGACCGTCTTCATTAGCTTCCAGCCAAGCGGGTGAGGTTGAATTGTTATGGGGGTAATTTGCCTGCGCTACCTCAGGAGGCGACGAAGCAGGATTCGATTGCGTACTATCTTGACTACAGGAGACTGTTAAAAAGCCGACCAGCAACCATCCTGGATAAAGGAAAAAATCTCTGTAGCTATCCACTCGATAGTTCCTTTTAGCGAATTTATATGGAGATGAAAGACATTCAGCTGTTCGATCATCTAAGGAAGTTTTCCCCTGTTGGTATCAATTCTAGCCATTAAGTTTCAAAAAATATTTCCAAAAAATAACAACTGTAATTTAATGTAATGAATACCCAATCCAAGTGAAAATGTTAAATGCAGCCAATACTGCTAAATTCCGGCCCTTCCTCTCCTAATTGTTAATGATGTCCGACAGAAAAATTAGAATTCTCTGATTGAGTCATTAAGTAAATCCCTTAGGCTTGTCGGTTGGAGTGAAAATTCAAGGGTAGGGCAAAAATCCAGCATTGAATTTCCTCCGTAAAAATAAAGCCATGGAGGAAATTGGATGCAGGAATTTTTGGAAGTTACTACCTTTATTGGACTGTCTTTATATCAATGGATTACATTGATCATCATTGCAATCTCAGCTTATTTCATACTGCACACCTTATGGCGTATCGCCATCAATAAATTGTCGAAAGTTTCCGCCGGCACCGAGCATAAATTCAACAACACGATTGCCGAAGTGCTTGGCAGCACCCAAAAAATCACCTTGGCATTATTTGCATTGCTGATTGCGCTGCAGTTCTTGGAACTTCCGGAAAGATGGGAGACTCGGCTGAGTCATTTGACCTTCTTCGTGATCGGCATCCAGATCGCATTATGGATAAGCAAGAGCATCACCATCTGGTCAAGCGTGCAATTATTGGAAAAAGAAGGCCAGGTCCCTAATCCGGTGATCACCTCCATGCTCAGCTGGATATTGAAAGTCGCCATCTGGTCGATCGTGATATTGGCCATCCTCTCCAATGTGGGCGTCAACATCACTGCATTCATCGCCAGCTTGGGCGTAGGCGGCGTTGCTGTGGCATTGGCCGTGCAGAATATTCTGAGCGACTTATTCGCATCGCTGGCCATCGGCCTGGACAAACCTTTCGTGATAGGGGACTTCGTCGTATTCGGCGAAGTAGCCGGCAGCATTGAAAGGATAGGGCTGAAAACTACGCACATCAGGAGCATCAGCGGCGAGCAGATCGTATGCAGCAACACCGAACTCCTGAAAAACATTATCCACAATTACAAACGCATGTCGCAACGCCGGGTGGAATTCAAGTTCGGCGTTACATACGACACGCCTGCAACCACTCTTGCCAAGATACCTGACATAGTGAAATCCGCAATAGAAACATCTGATCGCACTAGGTTTGACCGGGCCCACCTCAAAGGATTTGGAACAAGCTCTTTGGATTTCGAAGTGGTCTACTTCGTGGATTCCAGCGACTTCAACTTATATATGGATACGCAGCAGGCAATCAATCTATACATGATCAACGAATTCAAAAAACTGGATGTTAGTTTTGCATTGCCTACCACTAACTTGCATATTAGAAGCCTTGAATCTGCTAAAACGCAGTAGGCAAAGGAATTAGCCGATGCATCTGAACACAACTTGATGAAATACAAAATAAAGACGGATGAAAGTGAGAGGCTTCGAACTCACGAACCGTCTCGGATCGTTGGCTTTTCATCAGTGAAATGATGAATGTTAAATTTGATTAATATCGATAGGATTATTTTCTGTATTGGTGTCGTCAAAATCCTGACTTGCCAAGATCGCACTCACTTTGGAATGAATTTCCTCTTCAAACTCCTCAAAAACTTCAAGTCTCTTTAAATCTTCATTTACATCAATACCGAGCAAGGCCGCACAAGTGTCCAATGCAGTTCTGGATAAAATGAAATTATAAGTTTTTCCGTCACTTAGTACTTTAAAGTGTACTTCCTGATTAATCACGATCTTATCGAAAAAACTAGCGCTCATATTTTCCCTTTAGCAAATAAAATGAAAGCCCAGCTATATGATAGATAGCATCCTGAAAATTGTTAAAGAAGAAAACTCTGATACGAATGTAGGAAAAGCAAGCACACCTTGCCGAATTGCTATTCCGCTAGGTTAGAGCAGGAATAATTCGTCAGGTTACTCATAATCGCGTGTTTAAAATGTCCGGTTAAGGGTAAGGTATCAATAACAAGAAAAAATCGCTCGTGGAAATGAGTTATCAGCCAATGCGAACTCAGCATCGTTAGCGGTAGGCGTTTGGGAAGAGGTCATGGCTAATCCAAGTCCCCAAACGGGGTTTGATTTCAACCAGGTCGATGATAATGATTTGCCATTTATTTAACATAATATACATTATGCGAAGTAACGGCGATAATAAAAAAGGGCCGCTGCTGCGCCAGCAGCTAGGCTCCCGTTAACCGCGGCCGCGCCATCCCCTGGCACGTTCAGCAAGGAAAAACTTAAGCCCAGCACCAGGATGATACCTGCGGCGGCTTTCCCACAGGCACCACGAAAAACCTTGAAGAATTCTCGCTTTTTTTCGTTCTTTTCATTCTCAGCGCTAATTTCAGCAATCACTACAGCAGGATCAATTTCTAGCGTCTCAGCTATTTTGAAACAGGCGTAATTATCAGGAGTGTGCCGACCCTTGTAATAATCACTAACGCGGGATTCCGATAAATCCAGAGCTTTGGCAAGCGCATAGTTGCTTGTTATCCCAAGCTTTTTCTTACATTCATCGAAATATTCAATCTGTCTCATTTTTGCTCCTACGGTTGTCAGCATCATACACCTGAAAAATAGGTTGACAATATTCCAAGGTTGTAAGTATAAAGACGCACATACTACCAACCTCGGTAGTACAACAACTAAGGAACTGAAAAATGGCAGACCCACAAACCAACGTCTCACCCCTCCCATCCGGCAAGATCAGCCTGCTGGAGGCCATCGTCGAAGGGCGCGTCCAGCGCATCGAACAGCCGCAGGAGAGCGAATGGACCTACTTCACGCTCCAGCTCAAGGCGCGCGACGAGTACACCGCGCCCGGCTCCATCCAGATATCGCAGCCCGCCTCCCAGCGTCCATTCTGCCGCGAGGGCGACGTCATCCGCGCCAAGGTCGTGATCGGCGGATACGGCCGTCGCTACAACGGCAATTTGTACGTCACCAACACCCTGACTTTCGTTGAAGCGCTCTAACAACCTGTCGGGATTTAGCGACACCTAAAACTTGCAGTGCTAGTACCACTGCAAGTACCACTGCAAGTAATTCCCAGAAGTGGGAAAAAACGGGAAACGTGTCGTCAAATCCCGACACATTACAAGCCAAAAACAGGGAGAAACCTTCATGCCAAAACTGGAATTCAGTAGCGTCATTTGCGACTGGCTTTCATTCCGTCATGACTTCCAGCCCTACACGGAAAACCCTGTCCTGGAAGCAGGCAAAATACTCAAAATCGACCGCAACGGCGTGATCGAAAACGAAATCCAGCAATGGGAACAGATCAAGTGCTCGAGCTCCGATACCTCCATCCGCATCAAATGCGATGGCAAGCACATCTGGTTCCAGGGCAATATTGGCCGCTTCCGCGAAGCCAACAACCTGCAAGGCCACACCCTGCAACAATGCTTCGACAAGGCTGCCACCTTCATCCGCGCATTCCTGCCCGGCGCAGACCTGCGTTTCCTCGGCACCACCGTCCGTGATGGCACCATCGGCGAATACGGCACCTACCTCACCCGCGTTGACCTCGCCGCCAACTTCCACACCGACGAATACCTGCAACTCTCCAACCAACTGGCTTCCCGCCGCATCGGCCAACGTGTCGCCCGCATAGGCAAGTACGGCCCGACCTGGGGCTATGACACCAAGCGCGGCCAGTACTGGAAAGCCAAGCTCTACGACAAGCTCGCAGAACTCCAGGGGCTGCGCACGCCCCACCCCAAGGCCACCACTGCCCGCTTCGAGGTGCAGCTGGGCAGCGAGTACCTGCGACAAAAGGGCCTCAACAAACTGATCAACTGGAAGAACGACATGGAAAAAATCGTCTATGGCAAGTTCGCAAGCCAGGCATTCGCGGAAAACGCCACCGTCGAGACCTGGACTGACATCCCTACCCGCCTTCGCCAGCACGCCATCATGTGGCGCGATGGCGTCGACCCCAAGACCTACATGAGTAAGAGCGCCTATTACCGCGTCCGTGCCGCGCTCCTGGAATACGGCGTCGACATCAGCTCGCCATGCAACGTCATGAACCTGACCCAGCGCGTCAGGACCATCCTGGTCCACGAGCTCGACGCCTACCGCCAGAAGGTGGCCTGACATGTACTACCTCCCAGGCAACAACCCCTATTTGGTGTCAGATCTCGACCAGGTACAGATCCACCGTGACACCAAACGCAAGCGTCGCGCCCGTAACAACCTCGCGGCCCTGGTTATCGGCCTGCTGATCGGGGGCGCACTCGCCCTCATCAGCGGCCTGTAAGCGCCGCCAGTCGCCCACTGGCATCAACTTGGAGAATCAAACATGTTCAAGAAAATAGCAGGTGTCGTTGTTGCAGTAGCCCCATTGTCCGCCTTTGCTGAAGTGCCAGCCTCGGTCACTACCGCCATCGGCGATGCGGTGACCGACGTGGGCACCATCGGTGCGGCCATCCTCGGCGTTGTGATCGGCATCGTCGTCTTCAACTGGCTGCGCCGCGTCATCAAGTAAGCATGGCCTATCTGCACGACAACCTTTGTTTTGCAGAGCTCCCGCAGCTGTACGCGTCTATGGCTGCGGGTTGCCCGATTGTCACCAGCGATGGCCAGGCACTGACATGCACGCCCACGCAAACCGGCTACACCATCACCAAGAGCGACGGCGTTACCGGCACCACCATCGAAGTCACCCCGCCCCTGATTGAATGCACCCCGCAGATAGGCGACTCTCTGGAGCTTGCCTGGATGTGCATTGGCGTCATTGCGACCGCCTGGGGTTTCAAGATCATTGCGAAGGCCATTCACTGATGCCAATCGAACTCTACCCAATCGCCATCATCGTCACGATGGCGATCTGCGCATGGATACTGTTTAGATGAGACTTCTAGCCCTGATTCCCTTGCTCCTGATCGGGGCAACCGCCCAGGCTGCCATCATTGACATCGGCACGCCTAGTACCATACGCACCGGCCCTGAGGACAAGTGGTATTTCTTCCCGCCCAAGGGCTATACCGACGTCACCTTTCCATCTGACAACCCGCGCACCATCACAGCGCCAACCACCAAGGGCGGTTTGCCTGTGACGCTCAATCAGCGCACTTCGCCTAATATTGCCGGTCTCGGCTCTGCTGCACTCAACCTCGCAAAACGTGCCGGCCCCTTGGGTGCCGGCCTGACCATTGCTGGCATCTTGTGTTCCGAGACAGACATCTGCTCATGGTCCGACCCTGACAATCCGGCTGCTGAGCCTGTATGGTCGATCACTGACCCCAGCAACGCGCCATATCCATATCAGCACTTTGAATTTGGTCAAAACGTTGCTCAAGCGATTGGGCAAAGCAGGTTTTCTACATCCAATCAGCTCTGTGAAGCATCACTCGCTTATTACAATGGTCCTGGTGCTGCATCCTCGGGCATAAGCACTGTTTTGCCGCTTCAAGGTGTAGCGGATTGTTATCTTGTTGGTAATGATGTTGCTGTCAAGGTAATCGGGTCGGATGGCAATGTTCACGGTCAATTTGTTCCAGGCCGTCGAGTACAAAGTTGTGATAACACAACGCATTACCTGTCCGGTTCCCAATGCTTGCCGCTCAATCCTGATCGTCGCATTCCTGTCCCGCCGACTGGCTGGCCTTCTCCTGATGATGTGCCAGGACTTAGGACCCCGGACATCATCCCCGACCTCATCAACGGTGAAGAACCTGTCCCTGTTGAAACGCCTGCGATTGATCCTAAGACCGTACCCGGCCCCGGTGGCTCTACCACTGAAACCGTACGCGATGGCAATGGCAATCCGATCGGTACCAAGGTCACGGATACCACTGTCACGATTACGCCCACTGGACCGACAACCGTAGAGGTGACGGAAACCACCACGACGACAGAGACCAATATCACCAATAACACCACCACCGTCACCACGACTGAAACCACGTTACCAAACAATGAGGACCAGTCCGAGGAACCGAAGGAAGACCAGGATATAGAAATCGACGATGTCGAAGACCAAGACCTGGATACCCATGAAATCCCGGACACCTTCTCTTATGAGTCCTGGGGCGGGGGTAGCTGTCCAGGCGATCCGACAATATCGGCCAGGGGCCATTCTTACAGCCTGCCGGTCCACACCGTCTGCGAGGCTATCACCGATATGCGGCCTGCCGTGCTGCTGATCGCCGCCCTCGTTTCCGCCTACATCATCTCGGGAGCCTTCCGCCAATGAAATTCCTGCTCGGTACCTTCTTCACCAACTCTGCCGGCGCGATCGCCAAACGTGTCCTGGCAGCCCTTGGCCTGGGCATTATCAGCTACGCAGGCGTAGCGACAGCGCTTGCTACGGCCATCGGCTACGCCCAGGCGACCTACACCGGTTTCGGCGGCTATATCGCCGCCTTTGCTGGCCTGGGCGGCATTGGCGAGGCCCTGGGCATGATCGCCGGCGCCATGACCTTCCGTGTGACGGTCGCCTATCTTTCCAAGATCGGCGTGGTGCCCAAGTGATCACCCTGATCACGGGCCAGCCGGGCAATGGCAAATCCGCCCTGACCGTCTGGCAATTCATCCGTCCCGAGGTCGAGAAGCGTACCGTCTATTGTGTCGGCATCCCCAAGCTGACTTTGCCGGTCATCCCCATGAGCCGTGCCGAGCTCGAACGCTGGCATGAACTCGAGCCCAAGAAAAACCCCGACGATGACGATGAGGTACCGTTGCTGAAGAACATCCAGGAAGGCTCCCTGATTGTCGTGGACGAGTGCCAGAAGTCATTCAAGCCGACCGGCACCACCATGCATCCCTTTATCGAGTACCTGTGCGAGCATCGCCATCACGGTCTCGACTTTGTTGTCATCACGCAGTTTCCGCACCTGGTGCACAAGACAGTGCGCGCACTGGTGACCAAGCATATCCACGTGCGCAGTACCTGGCGCGGCCGCAGCCTGCACGAATGGCCCGAGTGGCAGGAGAACCCGCACACCAAGTCCAACCTGGCCGTGGCGACCACGACGCGCTACACCATCCCCAAGGAAGTGTTTGGCATGTACGAGTCGGCCAGCATCCACACCAAGGTCAAGCACAAGATACCGATGGCCTTCAAGCTATTCGTGCTGCTCCTGGTAGTCGTGCCCATGCTGGGCTACATGGCCGTGCAGCGGGTCAAGGCCAAGGCCGCGCCACATAAGGCCGATGAGGCGCAGGTCGAGCAACCCGCCACTGTCGTATCCCAGACCGTCCAGGCCATGACGCCGGAGCAGGTCGAGCTTGAGAAAGCGAAGCTTCAGGAGCCTCGGGAAACCGGGCAACCGCAACAGGTTGTCATCACCAAGTCATTGCGCCTCGCTGATTCTTCCGTGCTTTGGCCTGCCGTGGCGGGTTGCGTTGAGTTCCGGGGCGAATGCCGTTGCTATGGTGATGAAGGCGAGCGGCTGGACGTGTCACAGGAAGCATGCAGGTCAGGCATTGAACACAAATGGGCTGGCCGTGGCATGCCCGCAGAGACGACAACGAGGAGGCACGACGAGGCGGAGTCTTAGCGGGCATGCTTGCCTATCTGCCGCATTCTGCCCAATAATCCGGCCATGGATATCCTGATCACCGGAATAGTCGTCGTCGCCGTCACCTACCTGGCCTGGCAGTGGCTGTTCAATCGTGCCTCGGTCAAGCCGCGTCCAAGCCGTCCAAGCCCTTCGTCACGCGGTGACCTGGACAATGCCATGAGCCGCCTGGTGACCGCCTGCCGGGGAGACAAGGCAAAAGCCCAGCGACTGGTCGAGTATGAGCGCAAAAACAATCCTGCCATACGCACCATCGATGCCATCCAAAATGCCTTTGACCGCCTGGAACGTGACCGTCAGCGGTAGTTTGGTGTCAGATTTCCGTTCTGCAGGAGCTGGCCAACCCGTTTCCTGACACCATTGGTGTCAAACCAGGATCCTCGATCGGCAAGATCTGACACCAATAAAAAAGCCCTCATTGCGAGGGCTTTTTTCTAACGGGGATTTTGCTTATCCAAGCATTCTGACAATGGCGGCAACCACACCTACCGCCACAAAAATCGACCCGACTGACCACTTGATGATTTCAACCTTGGCATCTGCCAATTCACGCCTCACATCAGTGATCTCTGAACGGATGGCGGCCAGGTCACCTTTCGTGGCAAGCTGATCCGCATGGATGTTGTAACGCTTGTCGACAGCCCGGTTCATTGCCTCGGCTGCCGCCTTGGCCTTATCCTCAGGGATATTGATCGCCTTCAGCGCATCATACAACTCGTAAACAATCTCACTCATCTGCTAAACTCCTTTTGCGCTATATCTTACGCGTTTTCCTATTGGTGTCAAAAATTCACCTGGTATCGATCTATATGACACCATTTGGTGTCAATTTATCGATGTCCAGGAACGAACTGGACACCATCCCCAAGATAATCCAGCAGGTTCATGCAGTGATACCCCGCTAACTGCGCTTGCCGCTGCAACCACTCCGCCCGTTCCTCCAGCTTCAGGTACTGCTCTCCCCTCTCGATACCCGCCAACGCCTCCCTCACCTTCTCCTCGTCTTGGCCGATATACACCCGCTTCCTCGGCTCCCCGTTTTTGCTCGGATAGACCAGGTACAAGTATTTGCCGTTCTTCCAGGTTGTGCCGGCGTAGGTGAGGCCCTGCTTTTTAAGGGCCAGCAACTGCGCCTGCACCCGGTTCCACTCATCGCGCCGTTGCCTGATCTTCTCCGACACCTCCAGCAATTTGCTCTCCACCTTATCCATGCTGGGCCAATCCGCATCCAGTGCCATCTCCCTGGTTGAAACATCGATCAGCTGCTTAGCCATGTTTCACCTCCTGGGATAACTTCCTGATCCTCTCCTTTGCATGATCGTTATCATCAACCACCGCTGCAAATGCCAGGGCAGCTAAAGCACCAAAAGCCTGATGCGTTGCATCTTTCAGGCTCATCCCCTTATCGATGTTGATTTGAATTAAATTCTCTTTCAAATGATAGCTATCCATCACAATCATCCTTTCCGCGTTGAAGGTCTGCCGTGTGGTGAAGGCAGCGTCCGAAGGATGCAGCCCTCGCCATACGGCATGGCCGACCAGCAACATTGGAGGAAATAAGGGTCAAGACTGAAACCCCGCAGGGGCGCGTAAATGGAGGGGACCCGCAACGCGGGGAGGAAACCGTTTAAGAGCGGTCTTGAGGCTTATTTGCTCCAATGGTTCTAGCGATATTCAGCGATGGGTGCCCAGAACCTTTGAGCAATAAAAAACCTCGCAAATGCGAGGTTCTATCTGATGACCGATGGTGAATCTGGTTTTCTTAAGTGCCCATTATACGAAGTATAGAACACGTAAAGTTTTTTGGGGCTGTTTGCTGACTTACAGCAAATCGCAAACCTCCAAAACACAAAAGCCCCATTCGGGACTTTTTAGATGCGATGCATAAGTTACAGGCGTGCAAAGGCCCTGGTCGATTAAAAGCATTTAGCTTAACCGGTGTCATCTAAAGGGAATGCGATGCTAAAACTAACAAACTGAAAACATATAAAGGAAACTGGCGGAAGCGGTGAGATTCGAACTCACGAACCCTTGCGGGTCGCCGGTTTTCAAGACCGGTGCCTTCAACCACTCGGCCACACTTCCGTTTTGACATCAGTCATGGTGGTGACTGAAGAAAGGCCGCCATTCTATCACAAGATTAATCGTCTTCCACCACCATCCCGGGGAAAAGCACGTCGGTAAAACCAAACTGGGCAAGGTCACGAATCCGCATCGGGTAGAGGATGCCGTCAAGATGGTCGCATTCGTGCTGTACCACTCTTGCATGAAAGCCGCTTACCAAGCGGTCTATCGGATTTCCGTATTGATCATATCCAGTGTAGTGCAACCTTTGATAACGCGGTACCACGCCGCGCATGCCCGGGACGGAAAGGCACCCTTCCCAGCCATCTTCCAGTTCTTCGCCTATAGGCGTCAGCGCGGGGTTGATTAATACCGTATACGGCACTTGTTCGGCATCCGGGTATCGTGGATTGTGGCCCACGCCAAAAATCACGACCCGCAGGCTAACGCCGATTTGCGGAGCGGCTATACCGGCACCGTTCAGATGCGCCATGGTGTCCTCCATATCCTTGATCAGGGCATGGAGCTCCGGGGTATCGAATTGCTGGATAGGCTCTGCCTTTTGCAGCAGCAGAGGCTCTCCCATTTTCAACACAGGTTTAACAGGCATGGCCTACCACTACCCTTTCTATCAGGTTTCGGACGCGTTGCATGGTTGCGTTAAGGACATCGCCCATGTTTTCGTATTGAATGCCATTCACGCTACTGCCTCGCCCTGCCGCATGATTGGCCACGGGGCAGATGGCCGCGTAATGCAGATCCAGCTCACGCGCGAGAGCGGCTTCCGGCATGCCGGTCATGCCGACCATGGTGGCACCGTCCCTTTCCAGGCGGTTGATTTCTGCTGCGGTTTCCAGGCGAGGGCCTTGCACACATGCGTAGACACCGCCATCGATAACTGATTCATCAATATTGGCCGCAGCCTCCAAGCATAAGCTGCGCAGCCTGTCGCTGTAAGGCACAGTGAAGTCGATATGCTTCACCGGCAGGTCGCCACCGTCATAATAGGTGTTCTTGCGTGCGTGCGTGTAATCGATGATCTGATCCGGCAAGGCAATCACGCCCGGGTTGAGGCTTTCATGGATGCCGCCGACGCTGGCGACGGAGACAATGTCGCGCACGCCTTCGGCATGCAGCGCCCAGATATTGGCGCGATAATTGACGATATGGGGCGGAATGGTGTGCCCATGACCATGCCGGGGTAAAAAGATCACTTCATAGCCGCAAATATCCCCGTAAGTTAGGGGGCCGGAAGGTTCGCCATACGGCGTACGAACAATCTGCCTGCGCTTGATCTTGAGATTGGCCAGTTTGGTCAACCCTGTACCACCAATAATACCTAGCATGAAAACTCCACAATGACGGATTGGCACATTGTAGCGCAACAATCTTCACTTGCCACAAAGCGCGATGACTGGCGTTTTATGGCATACTTTATGCCGCTTATGACCACATCAGACCAAGCCACTATCCAGCAGAGCATGGCGCTTGCCAAAGCCCATTATGAAAATTTTCCTGTTGCCTCTGTTCTCCTGCCCAAGGATTTGCGCGCACCCGTTGGCTTGATCTACGCCTTTGCCCGCCAGGCCGACGACTTTGCCGATGAGGGCGAGCTGGCGCCGGAGGAGCGGCTGGCCTTGCTTGACGGCTTTCGCTCGCAACTCGATCAAATCAGGGATGGTGTAACGCCCGACACGCCTTTGTTCCAGGCGTTGCAAGCCATGATCAAGGAGCGCGGCTTGCCGCTGGCGCCGTTTTACGACCTGCTTTCCGCATTCAGCCAGGATGTGGTCAAGGCCCGCTACGCCAATTTCGGCGAGGTCATCGATTATTGCCGCCGTTCGGCCAACCCGGTCGGGCGGCTGATGCTGCATCTATACAAGGCCGCCACGCCGCGCAACATTGCCTTGTCGGATGCGATCTGCACCTCGCTGCAGCTCATCAACTTCCTTCAGGATGTCGAAATCGACTATCGCAAGGACCGCATCTACCTGCCGCTGGACGAACTGCAGAAATACAAGGTCTCCGAGCAGCAGATTGCCGATAAAAACAGCCAGGGCACATGGGCCCTGTTGATGGAATTCCAGGTCAACCGCACGCGCAAGCTGCTGCAATCCGGGGCGCCGCTCGGGCTGGCCCTGCCCGGCCGCATCGGGCTGGAAATGCGCATGATCATTGCGGGGGGCGAACGCATCCTGCGAAAGCTCCATCATGTACGCGGCGATGTTTTCAACCAGCGCCCGGTTCTCAAGCCGGCGGACTGGGTTTATATGCTGTACCGTGCGGTGAGGAAAAAATGAGTCCGCAAGAATATTGCCAGAAGAAGGCCGCAGCCAGCGGCTCCAGTTTCTACTACAGCTTCCTGTTCCTGCCAAAGCCCAAGCGGGAGGCCATCACCGCGCTGTATGCCTTTTGCCGGGAAGTGGATGATATCGCGGATGAGGTCCAGGATATCAACGTCGCGCAGACCAAGCTCAACTGGTGGCGCGGCGAAATCATCAATCTTTTCGAGGGCAGGCCGCAGCACCCGGTTACCCTTGCCTTGCAGGCGCCAGTCACGGAGCTCAAGCTCAAGCAGCAGCACTTCCTGGACATCATCGACGGCATGCAGATGGACCTGGAGCAAAACCGCTACCGCGACTTTGCCGAGCTCGAGCTTTATTGCTACCGCGTTGCCAGCGTGGTCGGCCTGCTCTCGGCCTCCATTTTTGGCTACAGCAACCCGCAAACCCTGCAATATGCGCTGGACCTGGGCATGGCCTTCCAGTTGACCAACATCACGCGCGATGTCGGCGAAGACGCCCGCAGGGGCCGGATTTACCTGCCGCTGGACGAAGCCGCCCGTTTCGGCGTCAGCGAGCAGGATATTCTGCAGGGCAGGCCCTCCGACAATATGCGGCAATTGCTGGAATTCCAGGCCGAACGCGCTGAACGCTATTACGACAAGGCGCTTGCCGAGCTGCCGCCGGAAGACCGCAAGCTCCAGCGCACCGGCCTCATCATGTCGGCGATCTACCGCACCCTGCTCAAGGAAATCAAGGCGGACGATATCCAGGTGGTGCTGAACGCGCGCGTATCCCTCACCCCTATCCGCAAACTCTGGCTTGCCTGGCTGACATGGGTTCGCAATTAACGCCGCATGTCGCGGTGATCGGCGGTGGCTGCGCCGGGCTTGCGACAGCCGTTCGGCTCACGCAAGCCGGCATCAGGACCAGCTTGTTCGACTCCAGCCACCAACTGGGCGGGCGCGCGCGGGGCATAGACTGGCAAGGCCTCACGCTGGACAACGGACAGCATATCCTGCTTGGCGCCTACTCACAGACATTACGGTTTCTGCAGACATGCGGCGCGGATATCGATAGCGGCTTGCTGCGCTTGCCGCTCAAGCTGGAAATACCAGGCAAGTTCTCGCTTGAAAGCCAGGCTGCCCTGCCGGCGCCATTGCATATCCTGGTTGGCCTGCTGCAAGCGCAAGGCCTCAGCCTGCGGGAGCGCCTGGCTGCCGTGCGCTTCATGGCCGGCCTGCGGCTCAAGCGATTTCGCCTGGCAAAGGACGTTCCATTGCAGCAACTGCTGGCAAGCCAGCCTCCCCGGCTCACCGCCATGCTGTGGGAGCCCCTCTGCCTTGCGGCCCTGAATACCCCGATTGCCACGGCAAGCGCACAAACATTCCTCAATGTGCTGCGGGACAGTTTCGCGCACAAGAAATCCGACAGCGATTTGCTCCTTCCGCGCGCCGACCTCTCGGCCCTGCTTGCCGAACCCGCGGCCACCTTCATCGAAGCGCATGGAGGCAGAGTCAGCCTCAATACGCCAATAGAAAGCCTGCATACGCTGGAACATGGAGTAAGGTTGAAGCTGAAGGATGCAATGCAGGACTTCAGCCATGTAGTGATCGCTACTTCCCCTTTCCGCGTCGCCGCATTGCTGCCTTCGCTGCAAAGCATGGAGGATGTCGTTGCCAGCTGCCAGTCGTTGCAATACCAGCCCATTTATACCGTCTACCTGCAATACACTCACGAAACAGTGTTGCCGCAAGCCATGCATGGCCTGACCGGCCAACTCGGCCAATGGGTGTTTGACCGTGGACAGCTTTATGGGCAAACAGGCCTGCTCGCAGTTGTCATCAGTGCCGAAGGCAAGCACCAGGCATTAACGCAATCCGACCTCGCCATCAAGATACACCAGGAGCTGCAAGCCGTTTTTCCGGCCATTTTGAAGGCCGCGCCGCTCTGGCATAAAGTCGTCGCGGAAAAACGTGCGACCTTTGCCTGCACGGCGGGACTGGATCGTCCGGGCCAAACCACTCCGCATCCGCGCATACAGCTAGCCGGGGATTATGTCGGCACCGGAAGCGCCTTATTGGACTATCCTGCCACCATAGAAGGCGCGATCAGGAGCGGTTTCCTGGCGGCTGAAAATATTATTAAATCACATCAAGTATAAATTTTAATATTATGATAATAAATGATATTCATGACTTCATTCTTCACTGGGGAATCATGAGTCTGTCCTTATGGGTCGCCAGTCTGATCTTCCCCGGAATCAAGTTTTCCTCGCGGCTTTCGCTGTTGATCTCCGCTCTGGCCCTGGGTTTCGTCAACGCCGTCATCCGCCCTTTGCTGCTGGTGCTCACCTTTCCATTGACCTTGGTGACATTCGGCTTTTTCGCACTGGTCGTCAACGCCTTGATGATCATGCTGGTTGCCAAGCTGATTAAAGGGTTCGAACTCTCCGGCTTCTGGACTGCATTCTTCGCCAGCATCTTCATTGCAGTGCTGGGCTTCTTGATCGAATGGATACTGCCGAGCCAGGGAGTCGCCCTGATGACGCCCATCAACAGCAACCCGGATACCATCTCGATCTAATGGCCTTGCATTCAAATCCCCCTGGGCGGCGGATTCTCGCCCCCATGGTTATTTGATATGCTTGAGCGATAGAAAAAGCCAGCCTACTCCCAACTTCAAAAAAGCAAAGAGCACACACCTTGCGCATCCTTTTTGTTAGTTCCGAAGCCTATCCCTTGATCAAGACAGGCGGCCTCGCCGACGTCAGCGGCTCTTTGCCTGCCGCCATTCGCGACCTTGGCATCGACATCCGCATATTGCTCCCAGGCTATCCGGCCGTATTGGCAAAGCTGCAAGACAAGCGCCTGGTCACGCCAATCCATGGACTGCCGGAAGTCGGCAGCATCAACCTGCTGGCAGGCAAGATGCCGGATACCGGCGTCGATGTCATGGTGGTTGAAAACGCCCAGCTGTTCGACAGGCCCGGCGGCCCGTATAACGACAGCCAAGGCAACGACTGGAACGATAACGCCCTGCGCTTCGGCATCCTGTCCAAGGTGGGCGCCATCTTGAGCAGCCAGCACTCGCCCTTGCGCGACTGGATACCCGACGTTGTGCACTGCAACGACTGGCAAAGCGGCCTGACTCCCGCATTCCTGCACCACTCGGGCACTCCTCATGCCAAGTCCGTCATCAGCATCCACAACCTGGCATTCCAGGGCAATTTCGCTCCTGAATGGGTACAGCGCCTGGGCTTGCCCGCCCATAGCTACCAGGTGGATGGCCTGGAGTATTACGGCCAGATGTCCTTTCTCAAGGCCGGGGTCTACTATGCCGACAGCATCACCACCGTCAGCCCGACTTATGCGCGCGAAATCCAGACTGAGCAATACGGCTTCGGCATGCAGGGGCTGTTGGCAACGCGCAGCCATGAGATTCACGGCATCTTGAACGGGATTGAAACCCAGGAATGGAATCCGGCCATCGACCCTTACCTGGCCAAGACCTATAACCTGGAACACCTTGCCGACAAGAAGATCGTCAAGAAAGCGCTCCAGGTGCAATTGGGGCTGGAAGCCGCACCGCACAAGCCATTGCTCGGCGTTGTCAGCAGGCTGACGCACCAGAAAGGCCTGGATATATTCCTGGCCGTGGCGGAAAAACTGCTGGCAAGACACTGCCAGATCGCCGTGCTCGGCAATGGCGAAGCGCAGATGGAAAACGGATTCAAGGAGCTGGCGAAGCGACATCCGCGCCAGGTGAGCGTGACGATCGGCTACAAGGAGCCGTTGTCGCACCAGATCATGGCCGGCGCCGACATGTTCATCATGCCGTCGCGTTTCGAGCCATGCGGGCTTAACCAGATGTATGGGCTGCGCTACGGCACCCCGCCGGTCGTGACCCGCACTGGCGGCCTCGCCGACTCAGTCAGGGACAGCAACAGCAGTACGATGAAGAACAACACCGCGACGGGATTCGTGCTGGAATCTGCAGAACCCCAGCAGTTGCTGAACACAGTGGAGCGCGCCCTCGTCTACTACCATGACCCCAGGGCATGGCGCAGAATCCAGCGCAACGGCATGCGCCGCGACCTGAGCTGGGCCGGTAGCGCGAAGCTCTACCTGGATTTGTACCAAAGCCTTGCCCAGCAGCGCTGACCAACCTGTTTTTTTAGTATCGACCGCACGAATACCCACAATTAGCAAACTGTTACAACTATTTAACAGTTTGCTAACCATTTTCCCTGTCCCGGCAATAATTCAGCAACACTTCCGCCCTAATATGCTACCTAACGCAGAGTAAATGGCAGCAATGCTTTTTATATGCGAGCTTTCTCCAAAGCTATACTTCTCCTCCCTTAGCGGGTGCGCCTGACGCACCCCTTTTTTTGCCTGTTATTCCTGACGTTACTCCATGCGGATGAAGTGTTCGCGGTAATACTTGAGCTCGTCGATCGATTCGTAAATATCTGCCAGCGCCTCATGCTTGCTGCTTTTCTTGAAGCCTGCAATCAGGGCCGGGCGCCAGCGCCTTGCCAGCTCCTTGAACACGCTGACATCCAGGTTGCGGTAGTGGAAGTACGCCTCAAGTTCAGGCATGTAGCGCGCCATGAAGCGCCTGTCCTGACAGATGGAGTTGCCGCACATTGGGGATTTCCCCGCCGGTACGAATTCCTTGAGGAATTCGATCATCTGTTGCGTAGCCGCGGCTTCGTCCAGGGTGGAAGCCTTTACCTTGTCGATCAGGCCGGAACGCCCGTGCGTTCCCTTGTTCCAGGCGTCCATGCCGTCCAGCACAGCATCGGATTGATGAATCACCAGCACCGGGGACTCACCCAGCACATTCAGTTCGGCGTCGGTCACGACGGCAGCCAATTCCAAAATACGGTCGCTGTCTGGCTGCAAGCCGCTCATTTCCATATCCAGCCAGATGAGGTTGTCGTTGTGTTGTGACATAATGATTTCCATTAAAATGTGCGCGGATGCAAAGAAAGGTGAACCTTCCACCCTATTCTTGCTTCAAAATAAACATAATATTTTAACTGATAAATAAGCAAAATGATGGCTACGAACCTGACTATCCTGTTCATCTCGCTCCTGGTGTTCACCACAATGATCCGGCTCTGGCTCGGCCGCCGGCATGTCCACTACATTCAGCAGCACCGCGCCAACGTGCCGGAGGCGTTCAGTTCCAGCATCAGTCTCGGCGCCCACCAGAAGGCCGCGGACTACTCTTCTGCCAAGACGCGCCTCGCGCTCATCGAAACCACGGCTCAGGCCGTATTGCTCCTGCTGCTGACCGTAGGAGGCGGCTTGCAGCTGATAGACGACGCCTGGCGCGGCGTCTTGCCGGAGCATGACATCATCCGCGGCGCGGCCGTCATCCTGAGCGCCTTGCTCGTCAGCAGCGTGGTGGACTTGCCTTTCGACTATTACCGCACCTTCGTCATCGACCAGCATTTCGGCTTCAACAAAATGACGCCCGCAATGTACTTCAAAGACATGATCAAGCACGGCATCGTCGGCCTGCTGCTGGGCGCACCGCTGCTGTTCGTCGCGCTATGGCTCATGCAGGGTGCCGGGGACTACTGGTGGCTCTACCTCTGGGTGGTCTGGAGCGTATTCAACCTCCTGATGCTGGCAATCTATCCCACATTCATTGCGCCGATGTTCAACAAATTCTCCCCGTTGGGTGACGAATCCCTGAAAAACCGCATCGAGGCCTTGTTGACTAAATGCGGCTTCAAGTCGCAAGGGTTGTTCGTCATGGACGGTTCCACCCGCAGCAGCCACGGCAACGCCTATTTCACGGGCTTTGGCGCGAGCAAGCGCGTCGTTTTCTTCGATACCCTGTTGGAACGCCTGAACGGCGATGAGATTGAAGCCGTCTTGGCCCACGAGCTCGGGCACTTCAAGCACAAGCACGTCATCAAGCGCATTGCCCTAATGTTTTTCGTCAGCTTCATCGGTCTGGCCCTGCTCGGCTGGCTCGCGCAGCAGGATTGGTTCTATGCCGGGCTTGGCGTGCAGCAGCCCAGCGACTATATGGCGCTGATCTTGTTCCTGCTGGTGAGCCCGGTGTTCCTGTTCCTGTTGCGTCCGCTGCTTGCAGGCTATTCGCGCAAGAATGAATTCGAGGCGGATGAATATGCCGCGCAGAATGCCGACGCCCGCTACCTGGTCGAGGCATTGGTCAAGCTTTACCGTGACAATGCGTCCACGCTCACGCCCGACCCGCTGCATTCGGCGTTTTACGATTCGCACCCGCCAGCCAGCATCCGTATCTCCCGGCTAAACACATTGACAGCGCACTAGCCTTGTTGAGTGCGCTGTTGAACGGCCTGGTCGTAGCCTCCTACGGCAAGCGCTACGGAGTGGAGCTGGAAGGCGGCGTCGAGCTGAGCTGCGTCACCAGGGGCAAGAAAACGGATATTGCCTGCGGCGACAGGGTCAAGGTCAAGCTGACCGGCCCGAGCGAAGGCGTGGTGGAGCAGCTTGAACCCAGGAGCAGCCTGCTCTACCGCAGCAACAGCTTCCGCAGCAAGATGCTTGCTGCCAATGTCAGCCAGGCGGTCATCGTGCTGGCGACACAGCCGAGCTTTTACGAAGAACTCTTGAATCGCTGCCTGGTGGCATGCGAGGCGGCAGGCGTCAAGGCGGTGATCGTGCTCAATAAATGCGATCTCGACAATGCCGAGGATGTCATGTCGCGGCTGCAGGATTATGCCGCATTGGGCTACACCATCCAGCCGCTATCGGCACGGGATGATATCGCCCCGCTCAGGCAATGGCTCGCTGGGGAAACCAGCGTATTGGTAGGCCAGTCCGGCATGGGGAAATCCACCATCGTCAACGCGCTGCTGCCAGACAAGATGGTCAGGACGCAGGAGGTATCGACCGTGCTTGATAGCGGGAAACACACCACCACAGCCGCCCATCTCTACCACCTGGATGCAACGAGCAAGCTGATTGACTCTCCCGGCCTGCAGGAATTCGGCCTGCACCACCTGGACGGCGAGCAATTGGAATTAGCATTCGTCGAGTTCCGCCCCTACCTGGGCAAATGCCGTTTCAACAATTGCCGCCACCTCAAGGAGCCTGACTGCGCCATCCGGGCGGCAGCCGATGCAGGCGCGATATTGCCGCGGCGCCTCGCCTATTACCAGCAGCTACGCCAGGAAATCGCATGACGACCGCGCTGGTGTCCCATCCCGATACGCTGCTGCATGTCATGGATGGCAAACACCCCGAGTCGCCCGCGCGCATCACGGCCATCATGGATGCGCTTGCGGCGCAGCAACTGCTTGGTAAACTGCAGCGCCATGAGGCGCCGCAAGCCGACGATGAAGCGCTACTGCGCGTGCATGACGCCACCTATATCGAGTATATCCGCAGTATTGCCCCCCGCGCAGGCATCGTGAGGCTGGACCCGGATACCGCCATGGGGCCGATGTCGTTGACGGCATGCCTGCATGCCACCGGTGCTGTCATCAAGGCTGTCGACCTGGTGATGCAAAAACAGGCCGCCAATGCCTTCTGCTGCATACGCCCGCCCGGGCACCATGCCGGCAAGGCGCGGGCGGCGGGTTTCTGCATCTTCAACCATATTTCCGCAGGCGTTGCCTATGCGCTTGCTGCCTACAAGCTGGACCGTGTCGCGATTCTGGATTTCGACGTGCATCACGGCGACGGCACCGAGGATATATTCCGCAACGATCCGCGCGTCATGCTGTGCTCCACCTTCCAGCACCCTTTCTATCCGCACAGCGGGGCGGACACTCGCTCGGATCACATCATCAACGCCCCCTTGGCAGCAGGAAGCGACGGCCAGGTGTTTCGCGAAGCGGTCCTGCGGAACTTCGAGCCGGCGCTGCAGCGCTTCCGGCCGCAGATGCTTTTCATATCAGCCGGGTTCGATGCGCATGAAAACGACCCGCTGGCGCACCTGAAGCTCAATAACGATGATTACCGCTGGATCACTAATTTCGCAATGACGGTCGCGGATCGATATGCGGCAAAGCGCATCGTCTCGGTGCTGGAAGGCGGCTACCACCTTCCGTCGCTAGCAGAATCGGCGACGACGCATATCCTCACGCTGGCCGGGCTTTGATCGCCGGCAACGCGCCAGGATGCTGAAGCCGTTGCGGTCTTTGCTGCTATAATCGCGCCATGCAAATCACCACCCGCCTTGAATTCGATGCCGGACACCGCATCCCCAGCCACAAAAGCCAGTGCCGCAACCTGCACGGTCACCGCTATGCCCTGGAAATCACGCTTTCCGGCAATATCATCGAGCAGGAAGGCGCCTCGGAACATGGCATGGTCATGGACTTTTCCGACGTCAAGGCCATCGCCAAGCGTTGCGTGGTGGATCAATGGGACCATGCCTTCCTGGTATACCAGGGCGATACCGCGGTGCTGGAATTCCTGCGCAGCCTGCCCGACCACAAGACCGTGGTCTTCGGCACCGTGCCGACCGCAGAAAACATGGCGGCGGAAGCCTTCCGCATCCTCAAGGCGCAATACCATGACACCTACGGCACCCAGCTCAAGCTGGAGCGCGTGCGGCTTTATGAAACGCCCAACAGCTGGGCCGATGCCCTGGCTTAAGCCAACTTAGCTCAGCGCCAGCCCTGCCGCTGTTATTGCGTCCACACGCAAGCGCCGCCCTTGTTCAGCGCCTGCAGATACTCCTCATGCGCCGCCTGCTCCGATTCGCTTGCAGCCAAGACTAGCAACGGCTTGCTGCGCGTCAGCCTGATCTCCTCGTTGCCCTCTATCGGCCCGTGATCCAGCATGTCGATCATCAGACTTTCCTGGCCGCGCGTCATGGCCATGTAGACATCGGCGAGCAACTCCGCATCCAGCAAGGCGCCGTGCAGCGTGCGCGAAGAATTGTCTATGCCGTAATGCCGGCACAGGGCATCCAGGTTGTTGCGCTGCCCAGGGCGCATTTCCTTGGCCATTTTCAGCGTATCGATGATCTCCAGCACGCTGTGCTCGATATTCTGGCGTTCTATCCTGTTGAGCTCGGCATTGAGGAAACCGATATCGAACGGCGCGTTGTGGATGATCAAGTCCGCGCCGGAAACGAATTGCAAGAAATCGTCCACGACATCGTGAAAGCGCGGCTTGTCCTGCAGGAACTCCAGCGTGATGCCATGCACCTCCTGCGCAGCCTGGTCGATCTCGCGATCGGGGTTGAGGTAGACATGGAAGTGATTGTTGGTCAGCCTGCGGTTGACCAGCTCCACCCCGGCGATTTCGATAATACGGTGTCCCTGGGCGTGATAAAGGCCGGTGGTTTCAGTATCGAGAAAAATCTGTCGCATGCCCATCCTTATGCCACCTCCCGGCCCAGCACCTGGTCAACGCCCTTGTTGGCCAACGCATCGGCGCGCTCATTGCCCACATTGCCCGCGTGCCCCTTGACCCAGACCCACTCGACCTGGTGCTGTTGCACCAGGCTATCCAGGGTCTTCCACAGGTCGACGTTCTTAACGGGTTTTTTGTCGCTGGTAAGCCAGTTCCTTGCCTTCCAGCTATGCACCCACTCCGTGATGCCCTTCTGCACGTAGGCTGAATCCGTATAGATTTTCACGACACATTGGCGCTTCAAGGCTTCAAGCGCCCGGATGACAGCAGTCAGCTCCATGCGGTTATTGGTCGTCACCAGCTCGCCGCCCCAAAGCTCTTTCTCACGTCCGGCAAATGACAGCCACGCGCCCCATCCGCCGGGACCTGGATTGCCCTTGCAGGCACCGTCGGCATAAATTTCTATCACGCTATTACTCATGTTTTTTCTGTATATCCGTTTTTTGGGTTGGAGTGGGCAACAGGCCGGCCTTGAGCTTGGACTTGTTCCATGCCGGCTTGATCAGGCGCATGCTGACGACCCGTTTTTTGGCCAGGACAAAGTATACCCCACCCATCAAGGGCCACAGCCTTGCCCCGAGACGCTCGATCCTGCCAAGGCGCCCATGGCCGCTGCTATTGCGGAAAGGCGGCATATGGCATGCCATTGTGACCTCGACGACTTCGAAGTCCAGCAGCGCCAGCCAATCCTTGACCCGCATCAGACTGAGAAAATTCGCATCCCAGGGATAAACGTCATGGTCGCTGGCCAGGCGGCGCGCGCCCCAGGCGCTGACCGGGTTGAAGCCGGTGATCACGATATGCCCCTCCGGCACCAATACACGGGCGGCTTCACGCAAGGTCTGGTGCGGATGCTCGCTGAAATCCAGGGTATGCGGCAACAACAACAAATCCAGGCTGTCCGCCTGCAATGGAAATTGATGGGATACGCAGCGTATCGAGCCGTTCGCGACGTCGGCATTGAACTGGTATGGAATGCGGCAATGCCGCAACAATGGCATCTGCAGCATACCGAACTGCATGGCATTGAAGCCGAAGATATCGTGCACCACCCGGTCAAACAAGGCCTGTTCCTGCTCCTGCAGGTATTGTCCTAATGGGCTGGCAAGCCATTGTTCTTGCTTCTCTATTGACATCAGGCTCCCAACATATCATTAATAGACATCGCACATTGACTGATCGCTTAGATGCTTGAGATTATCCCGGTTCCCGCCTTCAAGGACAATTATATCTGGCTATTGCACCAGCATGGCCACGCCGTCGTGGTGGACCCAGGTGACGCCCAGCCTATATTGGAGACGCTGTCCGCGCTAGGTTTGCAGCTGAATGCCATCCTGATCACCCATCACCACATGGATCATATTGGCGGCGTGAAAGAGCTGATCCACGCCACGTCAGCCCGGGCATTCGCACCTGAGAAAGAGCAATACCCGTTTCCGCACCAGCCGGTCGTTGCCGGCGACCGGCTGGACTTTGCCAAGCCTGCGCTTTCCCTATCGGTACTGGAAGTCCCCGGCCATACCCTGGGCCATGTGGCCTATTGCGGCAACGGCATGCTGTTCTGTGGCGATACCCTGTTTGGCGCAGGCTGCGGCCGCCTGTTTGAAGGGACTCCTGAGCAAATGTACACATCACTGCAGCAATTGACGGAATTGCCTGCGGATACAAAAGTGTATTGCGCACATGAATATACCGAACACAATCTGGAATTCGCCTTGTCCCTGGAACCTGGCCATGAGGCATTGCTTGCCCGCCAGCAGGCAACCAGCGCCTTGCGCGCCAAAGGCCTGCCCAGCCTGCCTTCCAGCCTGGCATTGGAGCTGGCTACCAATCCCTTCCTGCGCTGCCACGAGCCTGGCGTGATCGCGGCATCAGGCAGTGCGACACCAGATCCGGTGAATGTTTTTACGGCAATCCGGGAGATGAGAAACCATTTTTAATCATTAACATAATGAAGTTAGTTCAAGTTGGGTGTTTATTTTTGCCATAGACTTGACGCTGCATTCCCTCATTCGCTACTATCCTAGCACCCAAAGCCATCACGAGAAGTGTGAATGACTGTGAAGTCCCTGCTGAAGCTGGTATTACTGGCGTCACCTATCATTACAGCTCCCGCAGCTTACGCTGTCACCAATGTGGTCGGCGACGAGATCGTCATTCTCGGGGATTATCCCAGCGATGATGTTGCAGGCTACATGCCTGACAGCGCCAATCTCCAGAGCCAGGAAAACCTCGCCACCTTTGACTTGTGGCAGCGGATTCGCGACGGCTACGGCATCCCTGAACTGCAGTCCCCGATCACCAGCACGCACGAAAGCTGGTACTCTTCTCGCCCAGACTACGTCAAGCGTATGGTAGACCGCAGCCAGCGCTATCTCTACCATATCGTCGAAGAAGTGCAGAAGCGCGGCATGCCAACGGAAATTGCACTGCTGCCCATGATAGAAAGCGCATTCAATCCACAGGCGCTCTCGCGCAGCAGCGCCTCGGGAATCTGGCAATTCATCCCGTCGACCGGCAAGAATTTCGGCCTCAAGCAGGATTGGTGGACGGACGGCCGCCGCGACGTCACTGCCGCGACCAACGCCGCGCTCAACTACCTGCAGAAGCTGTATATCATGTTTGGCACCTGGGACCTTGCCCTGGCGGCCTACAACGCGGGTGAAGGCACCGTAAGCCGGGCCATTGCCCGCAACCGCAGCCTGGGCCTGCCGACAGACTACCAGAGCCTGGAACTGTCGGACGAGACAAAAAATTACGTTCCCAAGCTGCAGGCGGTCAAGAACATCATGACAAATCCGCAACGCTACGGCCTGAACATACAGAGCATCCCCAACCGGCCCTACTTCGTCAAAGTCACCGCTCCTCAGCAGATCGACGCAAAACTGGCAGCAGAACTGGCCGAAATTTCCTCCGAAGAGTTTGCTTCACTCAATCCCGAGTACAACCGCCCGGTACTCACCGCCAACGGCCAGGTGCATGAAATCCTGCTGCCGATCAGCGCGGCCGAGATTTTCACCAACAACCTGGCCGTCTACGACAAGCCGTTGGTCAACTGGCAAACTTACCACGCCAAGCGAGGCGAGCGCATGGACAGCATCGCGCGGAAATTCGGCATCGACCCGGCAAAGCTGCGCGACATCAATGGCCTGAGTGCGAACAACCTTAACAGTAATATGCCGCTGCTGGTTCCGGTACGGGCGGACACAGTCAGCGATGCCGCGATTGCTATCGCCGACCATGGGCAGATCGCGATTGCCGCCGCCAGCGTGACGCTACCCAGCACGATCAAGCACACGGTAAAAAGCGGCGATACCATCAGCAGCATTGCTAAACGCTACAACATCAGCAACCAGCAGCTGATGAGCATGAACGGCTTGAAATCGAGCACATTGAAGCCCGGCCAGGCGCTCACCGTTACAGGGTCGCCTGCCGCATCCGCCGCAGCAAAGAAGGTCGCCAGCCGCCACTACGTCGTCAAACGCGGCGACACCCTGGACAGCATTGCGCGCAAGTTCGACGTGCAAAGCAAGGATTTGAAGCGCTGGAACAACCTGACCGGATCTCACATTGTTCCAGGCAATAAGTTAACTGTTTCCCGGCCAGACGAGGCTTGATGGCTTTCCCGCATGCGTGATCTTCTCCCAGCCTTGAGTTACCCTGCCGCCGTGACTGTACTGCTGGCCACCTGCCTTTCAGCTTGTGGCCGCTCCCCTGTCGAGCAAGTCGTCAATTACGACCTTGAATACCCGCCGGAAAACGGCGGCACGATGATCGACGCCACGCGCGGCGAACCCAGCGGCTTGATTACGATGATTGCTGGCGAGGCTGCCGCATCCGCAGTGGCGCAGAACATCTTCAGCAGCTTGCTGCGCTATGACAGGAATCTGGAATTCGAGGGGGAGCTGGCCGAGTCATGGCAGATTTCCCCGGACCAGAAAGTCATCACCTTCAAGCTCAAGCCCAACCTGAAATGGGCGGACGGCAAGCCCCTCACCAGCGCGGACGTCCTCTTCACCTGGAAGCTCATCACCGACGACAAGACCAGGACGCCCTACGCCTCCGACTACAAGCTCGTCACCAAGGCCGAAACGCCTGATGCGCGCACTTTCAGGGTAAGCTACGCCGAGCCTTACGCCCCGGCGGTCAACTCCTGGGCGGGGCTGGACATCCTGCCCAAGCACCTGCTGGAAGGCAAGGATATCAACAATACGCCTTTTGCCCGCAACCCGGTGGGCAGCCATTACTACAAGCTGGAAAAATGGCGTCCCGGTGAGCAGATTTCCCTCGTGAGCAATCCCCTTTCTACGCAGGGAATACCGAGGATAGAACGCCTGGTAAGCAGATTCATCCCTGACGAGGCTTCGCAGTTCCTCGAGCTGATGGCCAACAATATCGACACCATGGCGCTGTCGCCGGTGCAATACGCGCGTATCTTCCCCGCACGGCCAGAATTGCAGAAAAAATTCTCGCTTTACAAGGAGCTGGGCAATAGCTACACCTACCTTGGCTTCAACCTCAAGCGCAAGCCTTTCAACGATGTCCGGGTGCGCAAGGCCATCAATTACGCCATCAACAAGCAGGAGCTGATCGACGGCGTATTGCTGGGCATGGGGGAGCCGGTCGCCTCCCCTTACAAGCCGGGCACCCGCTGGTCCAATCCCAACCTCAAGCCATACAGTTACGACCCCGCCAAAGCCAGGGCCTTGCTTGAGGAGGCCGGGTTCAAGAAAAACAGGAACGGCATCCTGGAGCGCAACGGCAAGCCGCTCTCCTTCGAGATTCTCACCAACCAGAACAAGCAGCGTGAAATGAGCGCAGTGCTGATCCAGCGCAGGCTCAAGGAGATCGGCATCGATGTGCAGATCAGGGTGCTGGAATGGGCCAGCTTCATCGGCCGCTTCATCAAGACCGGCGATTTCGACGTGGTATTGCTCGGCTGGCAATTGGCGGTCGACCCGGACCAGTATGCCATCTGGCATTCATCCCAGCAGGCGCCGGGCCAATTCAATTTCATCGGCTACAAGAACCAGCGCGTTGACCGCCTATTGGAGCGCGGTCGCATGGAGCTCAACCCGGACAAGCGCATGAGCACCTACCACGAATTCGCGGAGATACTGCTTGAGGACAGTCCCATCGTCTACCTGTTCGCAGGCTACGGCCTGCAAGCCATGCACAAGCGCATCAAGGGCATAGACAACCCTGCCCCGCCTGCCGGGATCGGGCACAATTCACAGGACTGGTACATTCCCAGGCCATTGCGTCGCACGGAGATCAGCCAGTGATGCCGGTTGCTGCCAATATGCTCGCTGACCTTGGACCGTCTTGCAGGAAGGCCTGCGCATGCTGAAATACCTATTGAAGCGCCTGTTCTGGATGGTGCCGCTGCTGATCGGCATCAGCCTGGTTTCCTTCCTGATCATCCATCTCGCGCCTGGCGACATCACCACCACCGAGGCCGGCTTCGACCCCAAGGCCAGCGAGGAGTCGCGCCAGAAGCTACGAGAACTCTACAACCTGGACAAGCCCGTGATCGTGCAGTACGGCCTGTGGCTGCAGCGCATGGTCAAGCTGGATTTCGGCACTTCATTCGCCTCCCATCAACGCCCGGTGTTCTGGCAGACCAAGGACAAGGATGGCAACGTCACGCCGGGCATGATCCAGGAAGCGCTGCCCATTACCCTGCTCATCAACGTCCTGAGCCTGGGCCTGATCATCGTCATCGCGCTGCCGCTAGGCGTCATCTCTGCCCTGACGCAGAACCGCCTGCCGGACCGCGCCATCACCCTGTTCGTCTTCGTCGGGTTTGCCATCCCCGGCTTCTGGCTGGCATTGCTGCTCATGTACTGGACCGGCGTCATGAATGACTGGCTTCCCATTTCAGGGCTGCACAGCCAGGGCGCCGAACATATGCATTGGCTCGCCTACGCGTGGGATGCGTTGAAACACTTGACATTGCCAGTTTTCATCTCGGCATTGAGCGGCTTGGCAGGCATTTCCTTGTTCGTGCGCAACGGTATGCTGGACGTATTGCACCAAGATTACATCATCACCGCGCGCGCCAAGGGCCTGCCGGAAAATACCGTGGTCTATGGCCACGCCCTGCGCAATGCATTGTTGCCGCTCATCACGATTTTCGGCCTTTCCATCCCCGGACTGATCGGCGGCTCCGTGATCGCGGAATCCATCTTCGCCATTCCCGGCATGGGCAAGCTGTTCTACGATGCCGTATTGATGCGGGACTTCCCAGTCATCATGGGCATACTCACCATAGGCTCGGCGCTGACGCTGCTGGGCAACCTGCTGGCCGACCTTGCCTACGCCTGGGCCGACCCGCGCGTACGCCGTGGAGTGATGCAATGAAGCGCGCGCTTTCGAACCCCTTGGCCCTGGCCGGCTTCATCATCATCGTCAGCATTTTCCTGCTGGCATTGCTTGCGCCGTTGATCGCGCCATACGAACCGGATGCCATCGACGTCAAGGCGATTTTGCTGAGCCCTTCCTCCAGCCACTGGATGGGCACTGACGCGCTGGGCCGCGATGTATTTTCGCGCATGCTGTTCGGGGCACGTATTTCTTTGCTTGTCGGTTTGGTTGCCGTCGGCATTGCCACAGTCATCGGCATCATCCTCGGCGCGATCGCGGGTTATTATCGCGGCTGGGTGGACATGCTCATCATGCGGGCTGTCGATGTCATGCTGTCGATCCCTACCTTCTTCCTGATCCTGGCTGTCATCGCATTCCTGACGCCATCCATCTGGAACATCATGATCATTATCGGCCTGACTTCCTGGATGGGCGTCACCCGCCTCGTACGGGCCGAATTCCTGAGCCTGCGCAACCGCGAATTCGTCATGGCCTCGGAAACCCTGGGGGCCAGCGACAATCGACTGATTTTCAGGCACTTGCTGCCCAACAGCATGACGCCCGTGATCGTCAGCTCGGTACTCGGCGTAGCGAGCGCAGTATTGATCGAGTCCGGCCTGAGCTTCCTCGGGCTAGGCGTGCAGGCGCCGCAAGCGTCATGGGGCAATATCCTCACCGACGGCAAGGAGTATATTCAATTTGCCTGGTGGCTATCCCTGTTCCCTGGCTTGGCCATCCTGATTACCGTGTTGGGCTACAACCTATTCGGCGAGGGCCTGCGCGACGTATATGACCCGCGCTCATCGCAATCGCGCTAGCAGGTAGATTATTGATTAATGCAGCAAGTCGTGGAATTCCTCCAGCGGTAGCGGCTTGGAGAAGAGGTAGCCCTGAAATGCCGTGCAGCCATACTGCCGCAGCATTTCCATTTGCTCACGGGTTTCCACCCCTTCGGCAATTACTTGCAGGTCCAGCGCTGCCGCCATCGCGATAATCGCTTTTACGATCACGGCGTCGTTGGCGTTGTGCACGATATTGCCGACGAAGCTGCGGTCTATCTTGAGCTGGTTCAACGGCAAGCGCTTCAGGTGCACCAATGAAGAATAGCCGGTGCCGAAATCATCCATGGCAAAATGAATCCCCAGCTGCTGCAGCTCCAGCATTTTCTGCGCATTGTCCGATGTTCCCTCCATGATGAGGCTTTCCGTCAATTCGATTTTGAGGCGTGAGGGATTGATCTTGGTTGCTTCCAATATGTCCCTGATCTGCTTGACGAAATCCTCCTGGCATAACTGGCGGATGCTGATGTTGACTGACAGCACCAGGTCGCGGGTATGTTCATGCCGCTCCTACGCCTTGAGCTGCTGGCAGGCGGCGCTGAGCACGTAATGACCGATCGGCAGGATCAGTCCGGTCTCCTCGGCCAGGGAAATGAATTGCGCAGGAGGCACAAGGCCTCGCACTGGATGCAGCCAGCGCAACAGCACCTCGGCCCCATAAGCACGTTGCTCCGCATCCACCTGGATTTGATAATAAAGCAGAAGCTGGTTTTGGCTGACTGCCATGCGCAGGTCCGCCTCCAGCCCCGCCTTGCGTTCTATCATTTCCTGCATGTGGGGATCGAACAGGCAATAGGTATTGCGCCCGGTCTGCTTGGCGTGGTACATCGCCGTGTCCGCACGGCGCAGGATTTCATGGATGTTGTCTTCGCCGCTCAGGATGCTGATGCCGATACTGGCCGTGCAGTGGTAGCGATAGCCCTTGAGTTCGTAGGTATGGCTGATCGCCTGGCATACCTTTTCCGCGACCCGCAAAGCCCCTTGCGTCGCAAGCTGCTCATCGGCGCTGATGTCCTCCAGCACCACCAGGAACTCGTCTCCGCCGAACCTGGCCACCATGTCGTTTTGCCGCACCGAGCTGCGCAGCCTTGAAGAAACCTCCGTCAGCAGCAGGTCGCCGAAATCATGGCCTTTGGTATCATTCAGCGTCTTGAAGTTATCCAGGTCGATGAAGAAAATGGCGCCATAGGTTTTATTTTTTTGACTATTCACCAATGCCAGCGAAAGCCGGTCCATCAACAAGCGCCGGTTGGGCAACTGGGTCAGCGGATCATAGAAAGCCAGGCGATAGATGTTTTCCTTGGCCTCTTTCTGCTGGCTGACATCGGAAAAAGTGGCAATGTAGTTGATGATGTGGTTGCGGTCATCGGTAATCGCCCTGATCGTCAGCAGCTTGGGGTAAATGGTGCCGTCCTTGCGCTTGTCCCAGATCTCGCCCTGCCAGTAATGATGCTCGCGCAGCTCATTCCACATCCTGCGGTAAAAAGACGCATCCTGCCGGCCGGACTTCAGCAGCGAAGGCGTCATTCCCAACACCTCGTCCTGACGGTATCCAGTCAGGCGGGTAAATGCGCTATTGACCTTCAAAATGATATTGTTGGCATCCGTCACCAGGATGCCATCCTGGCTTTCAAAAGCGTGGCGCGTAATCCTGAGTTCGCTCTCCGCCCCCAGCAGGCGTTTCCTCAACTCGGCGACTTCGTGTTGCAGCAGGTCATATTGATCCCGCAACTCCATGCTTGGCAGCAAATGGCGCAGCAATCTGCTCAGCCATTGCGCACATTTAAAACCTTGTAAAGTGGCAGCCAGGGCGCCTGTCCGCACAACACACCCTACGCCATTCATATTCCCCGTGAAAAACGCCATTTCATCACTTTCGGTGTTATTGATATTGTGACTACTGCAAGGTATTTAACCATTATTATAAAATGGTTATTTTGGTAAAAAAATATCGCTTGTTCTTACAACGATTGCCATGCGTATTGAATGCGTGCAATCAGCTGATAAAGCCTTAACCACAATAGTTAAATGTTAAATTGGCGACAAATAAAGCGTCAATCGATTTCCACAATTTGAGAATAGTACATTTGGCCTATTCAACTGGCTTACAGAAAACAATCCCTCATTACTTCATTGAATAAAAAAAGCCGGGATTTCCCGGCTTTGATTATCTGTTGTTGAAAAATGCAATATTGACGCATCGGTCATTCACAAAAGTCAATTCGATGGTCTTATAAGTCCGCTTAGGATCATACTTCACCAGATCCTTGTAGTACCACATCTCCACCTGGTCAGGCTTGCCCTGCTTGTCCGTCGGGCGCCCAATGACGGTGGAGGCATTGCTTGGCTTGACAGACTGCTCCTTCTTGAGCGGTTCGCCAAGCTGCTTGGCGACGACGCTGCGCGTCTTGTTGCCAAATGCATTCAGAAATTCCTCTTCGGTGTAGGTCGTCTTTTTAGGCTCGGCCATCACGGGTGCAGCCACCGTGATAGATGCGAGCAATGCGCCAACCACCAATAAATACTTCTTGTGCCATGCCATTACAACAACTCCTTCTTCCTCTGTGTATAGGTCCCATCCGTCATGCGGCAAGCCCTTTTCGTTAAAAATCAGCTATCTCAAGCTTGAGCCCATCATACCCTACCTGCACGGAGGATGGCAGCATTTTGCTGACCGCCTCATATTCCATTTCATGCGTCATATGAATGAGATAGGTCTGCTTTGCGCCGATGATGGCCGCCTGCTCCAGGCTTTGCTCAAGGCTGAAATGCGTGTAGTGCGGGGTATAACGCAAGCAGTCCAGCAACAAGACATCCAGGTCTTGCAACAGTTCCAACGATGTTTCGGGAATGGCGGAGGCATCGGTGAGGTAGCCAAGCCTGCCAAGCCGGTATCCATACATTTCCAGGCGCCCGTGCAATATCGGCACCGGGACGATTTGGGCGCCGAACAATTCGAATGCGCGCTCGACCGGGTTGACGCTCAGAATAGGCAAGTCCCAGTAGTCTCCGGGTTCGCGGATCGCATAGCCGAACTTGCTGACAATATGCTCCATCGCATCCGGCTTGCCATACAAGGGGATCTGCTGGCGCTGCTTCTGGCAAAAGGCGCGCAAGTCGTCAATGCCATGCAGGTGATCCGCATGCGTGTGAGTGTAGAGCACGGCATCGACATGGGTAACGCCTTCCCGCAAGGCCTGCAAGCGGATATCCGGGCCGGTATCGATCAGGATGTGCTTGCCGTTGCCCAGGGTGATTAACGAAGAGCAACGGCTGCGCTTGTTCTTCGGGTTGCCTGACAGGCAAGTGGCGCACTGGCAGCCAATCACCGGCGTCCCGGCGCTGGAGCCGACGCCCAGCATCGTCAGGCGCACGGGCGCGCATCCTTGAACAGGCGGAAGAAGTTTTCCGTGGTCGCCTGCTCGACATCCTGATAGCTGATGCCGCGCAGATTGGCGATTTCCTCGGCGACATAGCGCACGTAGGCAGGCTGGTTGGGCTTGCCGCGAAACGGCACGGGCGCGAGGTATGGGGAATCGGTCTCGACCAGGATGCGGTCCAGCGGCACCGCCTTGGCCACCTCTTTCAAAGCCACCGCGTTCTTGAAGGTCACAATGCCGGAAAAAGAAATATAGAAGCCAAGCTCTATCGCAGCCAGGGCGACTTCCAGGCTTTCGGTAAAGCAATGCATGACGCCGCCGACCTGTTCCGCATGCTCTTCGCGCATGAGCCGCAGCGTGTCTTCCGCTGCATTGCGCGTATGAATCACCAGCGGCTTTTTCGCACGGATGGCAGCCCGGATATGCGTACGGAACCGTTCGCGCTGCCACTCCAGGTCGCCGGTAAGGCGGAAATAATCCAGGCCGGTCTCGCCGATAGCGACCACTTTGGGATGTGCCGCCAGTTCGACCAGTTGGTCCTCGGTGAAATCCGGCTCGTCTTCATAATCCGGATGCACGCCGACTGAGGCATAGAAATTATCATATGCCTCAGCCACGGCAAGCACGTCGGGAAAGTCAGGCAATGTCACGGAGATGCATAACGCATGCCCGACCCGCTCTTGCTGCATGGCGCCACGCAGGGCTTCAAGGTTTTGGCGCAATTCTGGGAAATTCAGGTGACAGTGAGAATCAACCAACATAAAACAAATAAATCAACAAATTAAGAATAAGTATTAAAGAAAAATATTACATTGTGTGCGTAGGCCGCTGCGACTTCAACGCATTACCCAACAAACCTTCGATCTGGTTTCGCGCCTGAAGGCCGCCGTCTTTCTCGCTCAACTGCACCCCTATCCCTTGCGGACGGTTGCCATGTGCGACAGGGCTGATCCAGACCACGCGGCCGGCGACTTTGAGCTTGTCGGGGTTGTCAAGCAAGCTAAGCAGCATGAAGACCTCGTCGCCGATATGGAATGACTTGTTGGTTGGGATAAACAATCCTCCCCCCAGGATAAAAGGCATATACGCCGCATACAAGGCCGCCTTTTCCTTGATTGCAAGCGACAGCACGCTAGGTTTGTGCGTTGCCTGCTTGTCTGCGTCTTCTTGTTCGCTCATGTTGACCTCTATCCGGAAAACAGCTTGCTGTACTGCAATAACAAATGCTCGAGTTGCAGTTCGTTATTCAAAGGATGGCTGGCCGAACGCCTCGCTTCATCCACCTGGCGCTGGAACGTCAGCAATGCGCTCAAGTCTACGCTTTTGCCCAGTGCTTGCAAAGCCGCGCTATCACGCACATGGTAACGCGGGACCGCGCCCAAGCTGACAGCGACAAGGTCGTACAGCCATTTCTGCAATGCGGTCGTCGCCTCTTCCATGCCGATGGCGGCAAACTCGCTGGCCGAGCCGAACGGATCGAGCTTCTGGCCCAGGGCAAGTCGCGCTGGCACTAGCTGCATTTTGTCGCTGCCGGCTGCCGCCTCCGCAGCGCTGAGCGGCGACCCTCCGCTATAAGCCAGCCAGTACTGGGCGTCCTTAATGCCTTGCTGCTCTAGCCATGCCAGTGCTTCCGCCTCCGAAGGGGCAGGCATTTCCAATTGCTGGCAGCGGCTCATGATGGTGGGCAGCAGGCGCTGGGGGTGACTGGTCACGAGGATGAAGATGACGTCGGCCGGCGGCTCTTCCAGCATTTTCAGCAGGGCGTTGGCCGAAGTCTGGTTCAATGCGTCGGCCGGGTGTATCACGACGATGCGCACCCCGTCGTTCTGATGGCTGGAAAGCTCCAGGAAGCCGGCAAGCTCGCGTATCTGCGCCACGGATATCTGCGTGCTCTTGCGGGCTGGCTTCTTGCTGGCTGCCGCAGGCTCGGCAGTATCTTCCTGCTCCGGCATCAGCAGGCGGTAGTCGGGATGGCCGTTCTGCAAGAACCAGCTGCAACTGGCGCAATGGCCGCAGGCATATCCGTCATCGGCTGGCGACTGGCACAACAGCGACTGTGCCAATGTATTGGCGAACTCCAGTTTGGCGATGCCCTGCTTTCCTTTCAACAGCAAGGCATGGTGCCTGCGCCCGCGCGACTGCTGCAAACGCTGCCAGGTGCTGGCATGCCAGGGATAGCGCTGGCTTGTCATGCCCCGAACTTCTGCATGATATCGAGCACATCCACCCTGACCTCATCCAGCGGGCGGTTGCCGTCAACCAGCCGGAAGCGTTGCGGCTGGGCCTCGGCGCGCGCGAGATAGCCATTGCGGATACGACGGAAAAATTCGGCGCTTTCGCGCTCGAACTTGTCCGGCTCCCTGGCCGCGGCCAGCCGCGCCACGCTGACTTCCACGGGCACGTCGAACAACAGGGTCAGGTCTGGCTGCAGGCCCTGCTGCACCCATGCCTCCAGCGCCTCCACCTTTTCGCGCGGCACGCCGCGTCCGCCGCATTGATAGGCGAACGAGGCATCGGTGAAGCGGTCGGACACCACCCAGGCGCCGCGCGCCAATGCCGGCTCTATCACTTCGGCAATATGTTCGCGCCGTGCCGCGAACATCAGCAGGGTTTCGGTTTCCGCATGCATGCGCTCATGCAGCAGCAATTCACGTAATTTCTCCCCCAACTGGGTACCGCCGGGCTCGCGCGTGGAAACCACCTCCAGCCCACGCGCCCTAAGCGCTGAGATGATGCTCTCTATGTGCGAGCTCTTGCCTGCGCCATCCATGCCTTCCAGCGTGATGAATTTACCGCGCATTTCTACCTTTCAGTTGATATCGCACCACTGCGCGATTATGTTCGTTGAGAGTGCGGGAAAATTGATGGCTGCCATCCCCCTTGCCGACGAAATACAAGGCGTCGGTCTTGGCCGGGTGCAATGCCGCGGTAATGGCGGCCATTCCCGGCATGGCAATAGGCGTGGGAGGCAGGCCGACCCGCGTATAGGTATTGAACGGCGTATCGCGCAACAGGTCCTTCTTTCGCAGGTTGCCGTCGAACGCTTCGCCCATGCCGTAGATTACGGTGGGATCGGTCTGCAGGCGCATGCCAATGCGCAGGCGGTTGAGGAACACGCCTGCAATGACGGCGCGCTCGCTCGCCTTGCCCGTCTCCTTTTCCACGATGGACGCCATGATCAAGGCCTCATACGGAGAGCTGTAGGGCAAGCCTGCCGATCGCTGCTCCCAGGCAGCCTTGAGGCGGTTCTGCATCGCGACGTGCGCTCGCTTGAGGATGTCCTGGTCGCTCATGCCCTTGCTGAAGAAATAAGTATCGGGAAAGAACAATCCCTCAGGGAGGCTGCCGGCAGCGCCTATGTTGCGCATGATCTCTTCATCGGTATACGCCATGGTGAGATGCCGCACGGATTCGTGGTTGTTCAGCGCCTGGCGCATCTGGGCGAAAGTCCAGCCCTCAATGAAGGTAATGCTGTCCTGGGTCACGTTGCCGTTGCTGAGGGTGATGAACAGCTCGTACGGCGTCTGGCCCGACTCCAACAGATAGTTGCCGGCCTTGATGCCGCCGGCCATTTTCATGGCCCTGACCAGCAGGATGAAGCTCCATGGCTCCTTGAGGACGCCCTGGTCGACCAGCTGCTCGGAAATAGTGCGCAGGCTGCTGCCCATGCGCAAATCGAACTCGACCGTCTTGGTGGGAAACTGCAAAGGGGTGGTAACAAAATAAGCCATCCATGCGGCAAATGAAATGACCAGGACGGCCACCAACACAAACAAGCTCTTCAATACGCGCATGCTATTCCTGCAAAATTTGCCGCAACCTGCCAGCCAGCTGGCCTGCCAGCCAGGTTCGGCCATTGAAATCCACAACCTGCCAGGCGCCGTAAAGGCTATTGCACATCACGACCTCATCAGCACTCATCAACTCGGCTAGCGTCAATGGCGTGATGACGGGAGTCAATCCAAGACCGGGCGCAATATCCAGAATACGTTGGCGGGTAATACCAGCGACACCGCAACGTTCAAGGTCAGGTGTCGCCAGTATTGTACCTGAGCGTGCCAAGATATTGCTCATTACCCCCTCGACCACCAGGCCGTCCTGGTCCAGCATTATCCCTTCGCTGATGCCGGGGTCGGTCCACTCCTGCCTGGCGAGCACGTTTTCCAGGCGATTGAGGTGCTTGATCCCGGCCAACAAGGGTTGATGCGCCAGCCTGGTATTGCAAAGATGCGCACGAATGCCAGCACTGGCATTCTGTTCTGGATAGCTGGGCAATGGACTGCGGATGACGATACGCGTGACGCTGACGCGATCGGCAACCGCATACCCGCGCTCAGCGATGCCGCGGGTCAATACCAGCTTGACGACGCCATCGCCCTGGTCCGCAAAAAGCCTCGCAATATCGGCTTGCCAGGCGGCTGCGTCAGGACACAGCAGTTTAAGGCGCCTGCTGTCGTCGTCCAATTTGGCATAGTGCTCTGCCCAGGCTGCCGGTTGACCCTGCACTACGCGGATGGTGCGAAATACGCCATCGCCGTAGGCAAGTCCGCGATCCAGCGGGGACACCCCCGCATCGGGGACACCGTTAATCAGGAAGGTGGTTGTACTCATTGGGATATGTAAAATCAACAGCCGTCCATGCTAAAGCATATGCACCGGCTTAGAAAGATTTTCTCTCCACAAAAGCTGTGGATAATTTTGTGGATGGACTTCGGAAAGTACTGCTAAGCTACCGTTACCATTACAGTTTTTCTGAATCGCCCAGTTTTTAGGCAGATAATTTTATTTTTAAAAATCAATGATTTACAAAAACATCCATATAAACAAGCAGTAAAAACGACATCTTACTGTCATATGCCACAAATCTGTGCATAAAGGCCCGTGACTCTTCATGAGAGTGCACGGGCCTTTACGGAGTTTGCTTCGTTTTAAGTGTGAGTTAAATCTTGCGGAATACCAGGCTTCCGTTCGTACCGCCAAAACCGAAGTTGTTTTTCACGGCCGCATCAATCTTCAAATCCCTGGCTTCATTGGCACAAAAATCCAAATCGCATTCAGTATCCTGATTGAAGATATTGATGGTCGGCGGAGATATCTGATGATAGATGGAGAGTACGGTGAAGACCGACTCCAATCCGCCCGCACCGCCCAGCAAGTGGCCCGTCATCGACTTGGTGGAATTCACCACCAGATTCTTGGCGTGGTCGCCAAATGCAGCCTTGATCGCATTGGTTTCATTCACGTCGCCTAACGGCGTGGATGTGCCGTGCGCGTTCACGAACTGGATCTGGTCGGGATTGAGGCCCGCATTCTTCAATGCATTGACCACCGAGCGGCGAGGACCATCCATGCTGGGAGCCGTCATATGATATGCATCGGCACTCATGCCGTACCCTACCAGCTCCGCATAGATCTTGGCACCGCGCTTCTTGGCCGACTCATACTCTTCCAGCACAAGGACACCGGCCCCTTCGCCAATCACGAAACCATCACGGTCGGCATCCCAGGGACGGCTGGCCGTGGCGGGATCATCGTTACGGGTCGACAAGGCACGTGCGGCAGCAAAGCCGCCCACGCCAAGCTCGGTAATCGGCGCCTCGGCACCACCGGCCACCATGATGTCGGCATCACCATATTCAATCATGCGGGCTGCGTCGCCAATCGAGTGCGTGCCTGTAGTACAGGCCGTCACGATAGCGACGTTCGGACCCTTGAACCCATACATGATGGAAAGGTTGCCCGAAATCATGTTGATTATGGTACCGGGAATGAAGAAAGGCGAAATCTTTCGCGGACCGGACTCGTGATAAACCTTGTCCGTATCCTCAATCAATTGCAGGCCGCCGATGCCGGAGCCGATGGAGACCCCAATGCGCTCGGCATTTTCCTCAGTCACTTCAATGCCCGCATCCTTCACCGCCTCGATCGCGGCCGCCATGCCGTATTGGATAAAAGTATCCATACGACGGGCTTCCTTGGCAGGGAGGTATTGCGAGACGTCGAAGTCCTTCACTTCGCCCGCAACTTGCGAAGCGAAAGGAGTGGCATCGAACTTGGTGATATTAGTGATACCGGATTGACCGGCCACAAGATTGGCCCAGGATGTTTGTACACCGATACCGACTGGTGACACAACGCCTAGGCCAGTTACAACTACCCTACGCTTGGACAAGGCAACTCCAAGTAAAAACGGAAATTGGGAAAAAAGCTTACTTCAGGTTTGCGTTGACGTAGTCAATCGCTTGCTGAACTGTTGTAATCTTTTCGGCTTCTTCGTCAGGAATTTCGCAATCGAATTCTTCTTCCAGCGCCATCACCAATTCCACGGTGTCGAGAGAATCAGCACCCAGATCGTCAACAAAGGAGGATTCGTTCTTGACGTCAGCCTCGTTTGCACCCAGTTGTTCGGAAACGATCTTTTTAACGCGTTGTTCGATGTCAGACATCTAAATTATTCCTTTCAAGTTTAAGTCGCTTAAAAAAGCTCGGGCTATTCTATCAAAAGTCCCGAGGAATTCAAAAACAGAATGACTAATGATATAGGCCGCCATACAGGGCATTACGCCATGTACATGCCGCCGTTCACGTGCAGGGTTTCGCCTGTGATATATCCAGCGGCCGGAGATGCGAGGAAGCTTACTGCCGCAGCAATGTCGGCCACGTCGCCAAACCGGCCGGCCGGCACGCGCTTCAAGAGTTCTTCGCGTACATTGTCTGGCAGTTCGCGCGTCATGTCGGTATCGATAAAACCTGGCGCGATGCAGTTCACGGTAATGCCCCGGCTGCCGACCTCTGCCGCCAGCGAGCGCGTGAACCCCGCCATGCCGGCCTTGGCCGCCGCATAGTTGGCCTGGCCGGGATTGCCCATATGGCCCACTACGGAAGAAATATTGATGATACGGCCGCTTCTGGCCTTCATCATCGGGCGCAGCACCGCCTGCGACATCCGGTAGACGGAAGTCAGGTTGGTCGCGATCACGGCATCCCAGTCTTCGTCCTTCATGCGCATCAGCAAGGTATCGCGGGTAATCCCCGCATTGTTCACCAGGATGCCGACATCGCCAAACTGGCCGGCGATGCTCTTCAATACGGCCTCGACCTGCGCGGGGTCATTGACATCCAGCGCCAGGCCGATGCCGCCGTGGGCGCTCAACGCCTGGGTAATATTGGCAGCGCCGGACTCACTGGTCGCGGTGCCGACTACCTTGGCGCCCTGCTTTGCCAGCTCCTGCGCAATGGCGGCGCCAATACCGCGGCTGGCGCCTGTAACAAGTGCAATTTGCCCTTCCAGCATGATTGCCCTCCTCCTCGATGATTATTGATTGAATTGCGCCTGGGCTTCCGCCAGCGCTTCCTGATTGACCAACGCAATGCATGGCAGCTCGGCCACCGTGCGCTTGACCAGCCCGGCCAATACCTTGCCAGGACCGCACTCCGCGCTGGCAGTCACGCCGGAGGCATGCACAGCCTGCACGGTTTCCACCCAGCGCACAGGGCTGTAAAGCTGGCGCACCAAGGCATCCTTGACCTTGGCCGCATCTTCATATGCAGCCACATCCGCATTATGCAGCACTGGGATTTGAGCGGATGCGAAACCCACATCCTTGAGATACTCGGCCAGCTCATCCGCCGCAGGCTTCATCAGGGCGCAATGGGACGGCACGCTGACCGGCAGCAGCAAGGCGCGCTTGGCGCCCTTGGCCTTGGCAGCCTCGATACCGCGCTCGACTGCAGCCTTGTGCCCGGCGATCACTACTTGGCCCGGAGAGTTCAGGTTGACTGCTTCCAGCACCTCTCCTTGCGCCGCTTCGGCACAGGCCGCACGGACGGTATCGTCCTCCAGCCCGAGCACGGCCGCCATGGCGCCGACGCCTTCGGCCACCGCGCGCTGCATGACGTCGGCACGGAAGCGCACCAGAGGCAATGCCGCTTCGTAGGACACGATGCCGGCCGCAACCAGCGCGGTGTATTCTCCCAGGCTATGGCCTGCCAGCACGGTCGGCAATGGCCCGCCCTGGGATTGCCACGCGCGCCATGTCGCAACGCCCGCCGCCAGCATCAACGGCTGGGTATTGGTGGTCTGGTTGAGCGCATCGTTGGGCTCAGTCGCCATGCGCCAGAAATCGACGCCAAGCGTATCGGAGGCCTCGACGAATGTGTCCTTGATTACGGCAAGGTCGCCAAAGCCCTGCATCATGCCGACGGATTGTGAGCCTTGCCCGGGAAAGAAAAATGCGAAATTCATGAATGCGGCCTTTTTTAGGTCGTAAGGAATCGTTTGAATGAATTAATACTTGAGGAGCACGGAGCCCCAGGTAAAGCCGCCGCCGAATGCTTCCATCAGCACGGTTTCGCCACGCTTGATGCGCCCGTCGCGCACGGCGACATCCAGGGCCAGCGGTACGGATGCGGCGGAGGTGTTGCCGTGCTTGTCCACGGTGACCACCACCCGGTCCATTTCCATGCCCAGCTTGCGCGCGGTCGACTGCAGGATGCGGATATTGGCCTGGTGCGGCACCAGCCAATCGATGTCCGATTTCTGCATGCCGTTGGCCTCCAGCGTTTCATCGACGATGGCGTCCAATGTGTTCACCGCGATCTTGAACACGGCGTTGCCTTCCATATGGATGGTCTTGTCCTCGCCGCGGTTGGAAACGCCAGTCGGCACATTGAGCAGTTTTGTGTAGCTGCCGTCGGCGTGCAGATGAGTGGAGATGATGCCCTGCTGGTCGCTGGCGCCCAGCACTACCGCGCCGGCGCCGTCCCCCCAGAGGATACAGTTGCTGCGGTCGGTCCAGTCGGTGATGCGCGACATGGTCTCGGCCCCCACCACGAGCGCGGTGCGCGCCGCGCCGCTGCGGATGAAATTATCGGCAGTGGCAATCGCATAGATGAAGCCGCTGCATACCGCCTGCACATCGAACGCAGGCGCGCCCGTATTGCCCAGCTTGTGCTGCAGCAGGCAAGCCGTGCTCGGAAACACGCGGTCGGGCGTCGTGGTGGCGACAATGATCAAATCCACGGCATCCGCAGTGACGCCCGCAGCCTCCAGTGCACGCTGTGCGGCATGGAAGGACAGGTCGCTGGTGAATTCGCCCTCGGCGGCAATATGCCGCTGGCGGATGCCGGTACGGGTATAGATCCACTCATCCGTTGTATCGACCATGCGCTCAAGATCAGCGTTGGTCAGAATCTTCTCCGGCAAATAGCTGCCGGTTCCCAAGATGCGCGAATAGATGGTCATATGCCCTCTTTATATATTCTCGGCACCCGGCGCAGCAGGCTGCGGCTTGAGGTGCTCGATTTCGAGTTGCTCGGTGATACGATTCAGGACGCCGTTACGCGACTCTTCCGCCGCCGCCTGGATCGCATATTGAAACGCCAGACTGTCTGCGCCGCCGTGGCTCTTCACCACGACGCCGCGCAAGCCCAGGAAGGTGGCACCGTTATAGCGGCGATGATCCAGTCTTCGCTTGAAGGCCTTCAGCACGGGCATGGCAATCAATGCCGTCAGCTTCGTCAGCCAATTGCGCTTGAATTCTTGCGTCAAAAAACGATTGACCATCTGGGCCAGACCTTCAGAGGTCTTGAGGGCGACATTGCCGACGAAGCCGTCGCAGACCACGACATCGGTCGTGCCCTTGTAGATGTCGTTGCCCTCGATATTGCCATAGAAATTGAGATGGCTCGCGCGCAGCAGTTCGCCCGCCTGTTTCACCACCTCGTTGCCCTTGATGTCCTCGGAGCCGATGTTGAGCAGGCCCACGGTAGGCCGCTCCTTGTGCTCGACGCAGGACACCAGCATGGCGCCCATGATGGCGAATTGCAGCAAATGCTCGGGAGTACAGTCGGCATTGGCGCCGAGGTCCAGCATGTAAACCCGGCCTTTTTGGGTTGGCAGTATGCCTGCGATCGCAGGCCTGTCTATGCCCGGCAGCGTCTTGAGGACAAAACGCGCCGTCGCCATCAGGGCTCCGGTATTGCCGGCGCTGACGCAGGCATTGGCCTCGCCGCTCTTGACGAGGTTAATGGCCACACGCATGGAGGAATCTTTTTTGTTCTTGAGCGCGCTCTGGGGAGATTCGTCCATTGCCACCACTTCCGTGGCATGGTGGATCCTGAGGCGCGTGCCTGCCGCCGCCTTGTTGGCAGAAAGCTCGGCCTCGATCACATCCTTCAAGCCGACAAGAATGATGTTTAATTGGCTATCCTGCTTGATAGCGTTGAGCGCGGCGGGAATGGTGACATGAGGGCCATGATCGCCTCCCATCGCGTCGATAGCAACAGTTATATCCATGCTCACAATCGGAGGTTAAATACAAAAGCGCCAGCCGTAAAGGCTGGCGCATATACCTGCAAATTCAGGGAGATTACTCACCCTTGGCTGGCAATACCTTGCGGCCACGGTAGTAGCCGTTAGGGCTGACGTGGTGACGCAGATGGGTTTCGCCAGTGGTTGGCTCAACTGCCAGAGGCGGGTTAGTCAGGAAGTCGTGGGAACGGTGCATGCCACGCTTGGATGGTGACTTTTTATTTTGTTGAACGGCCATAATTTGCTCCTAATTAAACTAATCGTTTTGGCTTTTGCCGGCTTTAAAACCTTTTAACACAGCAAAAGGACTTGGTTTTTCCAACTCGACCTTGCCCGCGCCGCCACACGCCTCTTCGGCATGCTTGGGCGCCAACGGCAAAGTCAGCAATATCTCGTCTTCTACCAGGTCTATCACCGGCATTTGCGTTTCCGCCACCAAGTAATCCACCTCATCGTCATATTCATCTGAATCTGGCGATGGAATCGCATCTTCACTGGTGACGAGCACAAAATCTGCAGCCACATCCAGCGGATATTCAAATGAATCCAGGCAACGCTGACAAGTCAGCTTGAGCGCACCGCGCACTTCTAAATGAAGCGTGGGTTTGCCCGACTCGTCCGCCCTGCCATTCAAGGTGATTTCCAGCGAACCATCGGTATCGGCCAGATATTCACCCAAGCGAGAAAATCGCAAGAGCGGGATTATATCATGAAACTCTTGCGCTTTTCTCGAGAAGTCGAGACTGTTGATAACAGGCATGTGGATTGCTTGTGCAGTCATAAGCCGCGCATGATATAATTTGCGGGTTTCCCTGTCAAAAATCAGCACTATTTTTCAGGTTTAGGTTTACTACGTGATCAAAAAAATTCTAATTGCCAATCGTGGCGAAATTGCCGTGCGTATCGTACGCGCCTGCTCCGAGATGGGCATCAAGTCTGTTGCTATATATTCTGACGCCGACCGCCACGCATTGCACGTCAAAAAGGCGGACGAGGCCTACAACATCGGATCCGATCCGGTGCTGGGCTACCTGAATGCACATAATATCGTCAATCTTGCCGTCGCATCGGGGTGCGACGCGCTGCACCCTGGCTATGGCTTCCTTTCCGAGAACCCCGAGCTCGCCGAAATCTGCGCGCGCCGCGGCATCAAGTTCATCGGGCCCGACGCCAAGGTGATTCGCCAGATGGGGGATAAGATCCAGGCGCGTACCGCCATGATCAAGGCTGGCATCCCATGCGTGCCCGGCAGCGACGGCAACCTGGAAAACCTGGAAGAAGCACGCAAACTCGCCGCCAAGATCGGTTATCCCGTGATGCTGAAAGCCACCAACGGCGGCGGCGGCCGCGGCATTCGCCGCTGTAACGACGAAAAAGAGCTGCTAGGTAACTACGACCGCGTCATTTCCGAAGCCAGCAAGGCGTTCGGCAAGCCGGAAGTGTTCCTTGAAAAATGTGTGGTCAATCCGCGCCATATCGAGGTGCAGGTGCTGGCCGACAGCCACGGCAACGTCATCCACCTGTTCGAGCGCGACTGTTCGATCCAGCGCCGCAACCAGAAGCTGATCGAGATTGCGCCTTCCCCGCAATTGAGCAAGGCGCAGCGCGAGTATATCGGCAACCTGGCGGTCAAGGCCGCCAAGGCCGTAGGCTACAAGAACGCGGGGACGGTCGAGTTCCTGCTCGATTCCGACAACAACTTCTATTTCATGGAAATGAACACCCGCTTGCAGGTGGAGCATACCGTGACCGAGCAGATCACCGGCATCGACATCGTGCAGGAGCAGATCCGCGTCGCCGACGGCCAGCGCCTGCAGTACAAGCAGTCGGAAGTGCAGTATCGCGGCTTTGCCATGGAATTCCGCATCAACGCGGAAGACCCCAAGAACGACTTCCTGCCCAGCTTCGGCAAGATCACCCGCTACTACGCCCCCGGCGGCCCGGGTATCCGCATGGACGCCGCCATGTACAGCGGTTACGTGATCCCGCCCTACTACGACTCCATGTGCGCCAAGCTCACCGTTTGGGCGCTGAATTGGGAAAGCGTGGTGGAACGCGGCCGCCGCGCGCTCAACGACACGGTGGTGTACGGCGTCAAGACGACGATTCCTTATTATCAGGAAATCCTCAAGCACCAGGACTTCCGCAATGCCCAGTTCAACACCAGCTTTGTCGAGTCCCATCCCGAGCTTGCCAACTATGCAACCCAGTTCCCGCGCGAACTGATTGCAGCGGCGATTTCAGCCGCCATAGCTGCCCACGAGGGTATCTGAGGCTTAAAATTAACACCTTGAAGTGGTAGAAAAAGATTATGGCAAAAGTACATGTAACCGATGTAGTTCTACGTGATGGTCACCAGTCGCTGATTGCGACCCGCATGCGCACCGACGACATGCTGCCCATCTGTTCCAAACTCGATGCTGTCGGCTATTGGTCGTTGGAAGCCTGGGGCGGCGCGACATTCGACGCCTGCGTACGCTACCTGCGCGAAGACCCCTGGGAGCGCCTGAAAAAATTGCGCAAGGCATTGCCCAACACGCGCATCCAGATGCTGTTGCGCGGCCAGAACCTGCTGGGGTACCGCCACTACTCGGATGATGTGGTCCGTGCCTTCGTGCAAAAGTCCGCCGACAACGGTATTGACGTGTTCCGCATTTTTGACGCCATGAACGACCTGCGCAACCTCAAGGTTTCCATCGAAGCGGTCAAGGCGGTCGGCAAGCATGCAGAAGGCACTATCAGCTACACGACCAGTCCCGTGCATGACATCCCCTATTTCGTCAACTTGGCGAAGGAACTGGAAAGCTTCGGTTGCGACACCATCGCCATCAAGGATATGGCGAGCCTGCTCACGCCGCAGGTGACGGGCGACTTGGTCAAGGCTCTGCGCGAAGCGGTCAGCCTGCCCATCCACCTGCATGCACATGCCACTTCCGGTTTAGCCAGCATGTCGATCCAACGTGCGGTAGACAACGGCGTTGCCATCGTCGACGGCTGCATTTCCTCATTTGCCGAAGGCGCCAGCCTGCCCACCACCGAGAGCATCGTCGCGGCCCTGAAAGGCACTGAGTACGACACCGGCCTGGATATCGGCCTGCTGCAGGAAATCTCCGCCTATTTCCGCGAAGTGCGCAAGAAGTACTGGCAGTTCGAAAGCGAATTCACCGGCGTCGATACCCGCGTGCTGGTCAACCAGGTGCCGGGCGGCATGATTTCCAACCTGTCCAACCAGTTGAAGGAACAAGGCGCGCTGGACCGCATGGACGCGGTGCTGGACGAAATCCCGCGCGTACGCGAAGACCTGGGCTATCCTCCGCTGGTCACGCCCACCTCCCAGATCGTCGGCACCCAGGCGGTATTGAACGTCATGACGGGCGCGCGCTACAAGTCCGTCACCAACGAGGTCAAAAACTACCTGTTGGGTCATTACGGCAAGGCGCCTGCCACCGTCAACCCGGACGTGCGCAGCCTGGCCGTCGGCAATGCGCAAGTCATCGAGTGCCGCCCTGCCGACCTCCTGACTGCGGAAATGGAAAAACTGCGCAATGAGGTGGAAGGCCTGGCCAAGAGCGAGGAAGACGTGCTCACCTATGCCATGTTCCCCGACCTGGCAAAGACCTTCCTGCAAGAGCGCAATGCCGGTACGCTCAAGCCCGAGCCCCTGCTGGACAAGGAGGCCGTCACTTCCAGCGAATCCCATTCGCGCTTCGCGCCTACCGAGTTCAATGTCACATTGCATGGCGAGACTTTCCATATCAAGCTGACCGGCAGCGGCCACCATGGCGAAGAGCAGCGCCCATTCTATGTTTCGGTGGATGGCGTGGCGGAAGAAGTCGTCGTGGAAACCCTGAATGAAATCGAGGTGTCCGGCGGCCAAAGCAGCGGCGAAGCGAAAAAGAAGGCAAGCAGCACTACCGGTAGCGGACGTCCTCGCCCGACTCATGCCGGCTGCGTCACCACCGCCATGCCCGGCACCATTGTGGACGTCAAGGTCAACGTGGGCGACAAGGTGAATGCGGGAGATGCCGTTCTTGTGATCGAAGCCATGAAGATGGAAAACGAAATCCAGGCTTCCAAGAGCGGCGTCGTCGTGGCGATTAACGTCAAGAAGGGCGATAGCGTCACGCCGGACGAAGCCTTGCTGGAAATCCAGCCCGACTGAGGCGTTGAGCTTTCTGCCAAAAGCCGGCCCAGGCCGGCTTTTTTATTGCTATTTTTGCCTCATCAGTAACGCCGTGCCACAATGAAGTTTTGACCGTTCAACCTTGTATGCAGCCCCTGATCCTTGCTTCCTCTTCCCCTTACCGGCGTGAACTGCTAGCTCGCCTGCAATTGCCCTTCAGCGTGCAATCCCCTGATATAGACGAGACGCCACAGCCCGGGGAGGCTCCGGAGCATACCGCACTGCGCCTAGCCCAAGCCAAGGCCAGGAAAGTGTCGGAGGCATTTCCCGATGCATTGGTCATCGGCTGCGACCAGGTGGCGACTCTGGACGGTTTGCAGCTCGGCAAGCCCGTGACGCATGACAATGCCGTGAGGCAATTAACCTTGATGCGCGGCCGCAGCGTGGTTTTTCATAGCGCCCTGTGCGTCTACAATGCTGCCACGCAGGAAATGCAGGCCGATGTCGTGCCCTATACCGTGAAATTCCGCGACCTGAGCGACCGGCAGATCGAGAACTATCTGCGAAAAGAACAGCCTTATCAATGCGCTGGCAGCGCAAAATCGGAAGGGCTTGGCATCGCAGTGATCGCCGCCATGCAGGGCGACGACCCCAATGCGCTGATTGGCCTGCCTTTGATACGCCTCATCGACATGCTGGCCAGCCAGGGTGTCGACGTCATATAAACAGAGTTCCCCCCAGAGGAGATTCCATGATCTTGAAACGCACCATGATTGCCGCGAGCCTGATGGCCGCCTTCCACGCCGTTGCAGCTCCCGATGAAATCCGCAGCACCCTGCATGACCAGCAAAGCGTCGCCGTGACGATTTACAACGGCGACCTCGCCCTGGTGAAAGACCAGCGCAAGGTCAACCTGCAATCGGGCCTCAATGCATTGGCCTTGCGCGACGTCAGTGCGCAGATCCGCCCTGAAACTGCATTGTTGCGCAGTTTGAGCGGGCAATTGCAGACATTGGAGCAGAATTTCGACTATGACCTGCTCAGCCCGGAGAAACTCCTGGAGAAATATATCGGCCAGACGGTGCAGGTGATCCGCACCAATCCTGCCACGGGCGCTGAAACCGTAGAGCAAGCCTACGTGCTGGCCGCCAACAACGGCACGGTGCTCAAGATGGGCAACCGGATAGAAACCGGGGTTCCCGGCCGCATCGTGTATCCCGACGTGCCGGAAAACCTGCGTGACCGCCCGACCTTGGTGACCCAGGTCAACACCAGGCAATCCGGTCCGCAGGATGTCGAGCTGAGCTACCTTACCCATGGCTTGAGCTGGCAGGCCGACTATGTCGCCGAGCTCAATGCGGCAGAAGACCGTCTTGATCTATCCGGCTGGGTCACACTGTCCAACACTAGCGGCACCACATACCGGGATGCCAAGCTGCAATTGGTCGCTGGCGACGTCAACCGTGTCGCTCCGCCGCCTGCGCCAATGGCATTGATGCGCAAGAACGAGATGATGGTGGCGGATGCCGCCCCTGCCATGGCCCAGGAAGCGTTGCTCGAATATCACCTCTATACGCTCGAACGCCCCACCACCCTCGCCGAAAACCAGACCAAGCAGGTGGCTTTACTCAGCGCCCAGTCAGTTCCTGTGCGCAAGGAGCTGGTATTGAGAGGCTCTCCCTACTACTACCAGTCCAGCCAGGGAGACCTGGGCCAGAAACTGAAAGTGGGCGTTTTCGTCGAGTTCGATAACAAGGAAAGCGCAAAGCTCGGCAAACCCATTCCCAAGGGCATCATGCGGGTATACAAGAAAGATAGCCAAGGCAACGCTCAATTTGTCGGCGAGGATAGTATCGACCATACCGCAAAGAACGAAACCGTACGCCTCAAGCTTGGAGAAGCCTTCGACGTCACCGCCAACAAGAAACAGACGGATTTCAAGAAGCTGCCCAACCCTGCCAAGGGCAACAGTCAGTTCGAGAGCGCTTACGAAATCGTGATCAAGAATGCCAAGAGCCAGGCTGTCACCGTCAAGGTCGTTGAACCGATTCCCGGCGACTGGAGCCTACTGGCACAAAGCCATCCCAGCACAAAAACCAGCAGCAACACGGCCACCTGGAATATCAATATCCCGGCGGAAGGCAGCGCCACGCTCACTTACCGCGTACAGGTGAAGCATTGAGCACTGGTACGCTATACATGCTGCCGGTGACGCTGGGCACGGACAATATCCAGCAAGCCTTGCCGCAGGAGGTCATTCAACTGGCGCAAGGTCTGGAAACCTTTATTGTCGAGAACGAGAAAACCGCACGGCGCTTTCTCGGCCTGGTCAAGACGGCCAAACCCGTCCGGGAGCTGACGCTGCTGACACTTAACGAACATACGACGGATGCAGAGCTGCCTGCATTGCTGGCGCCGTTGCTCACCGGGCAGGATGTGGGGCTGATGTCTGAGGCGGGCTGCCCCGGGATTGCCGACCCTGGCGCGCGCCTGGCGGCACTGGCCCACAGAAAGAACATCCGCGTCGCCCCGCTGGTCGGCCCCTCTTCCATCCTGCTGGCGCTGATGGGGTCGGGGCTGAACGGGCAGCGTTTCGCATTTCTCGGCTACTTGCCTAGCGACAAGCAAGCCAGGATTCAGAAGCTCAAGGATATCGAGCGCCAATCGAGGCAACAGCAGGAAACACAGATTTTCATCGAAACGCCTTACCGCAACCAGCACCTGCTGGAGGACATGCTCGCCCATTGCGCAGCGGAAACCAGGTTGTGCATCGCGCGCAACATCAGCCTGCCGACCGAGCTGATCGTCAGCAAGCCCATCAAGGATTGGAAAAAATCGGAATTGCCGGAACTGCACAAGCAGCCAACGGTGTTCCTGCTGCTTGCATGAAACACCGGGCCTGAATTCTTAATTCCTAAGCCCGGCATTAGAAAACTACCTAGACCAGACCCAGCACTTTCTTGACCGGCGCGTAGCTGCGCCTATGGATCTCGCAGGCGCCATGCTCGGCAAGCAGCCTGAGGTGGTGTGCTGTCGGATAGCCCTTATGCTTGGCGAAGTCATACTGCGGATAACGCGCATGCATTCCCACCATTTCATAGTCGCGCGCCGTCTTCGCCAGGATGGAAGCCGCGGCAATCTCCTGCACCTTGCTGTCCCCCTTGACGATGCCTTGGGCGGGTATCGTGATCTTGGGGCAATGCAGGCCGTCGACCAGTACCTGCATAGGCATTACCGTCAATTGATCGATCGCGCGCTTCATCGCCAGCAGGCTTGCCTGCAAGATGTTGATCTCGTCGATTTCTTCGGCGCTGCACGAGGCAATCGCCCAAGCCAGCGCATGCTGCTTGATCTCGATTGCCAGCGTATCGCGCTTTTTCTCGCTGAGCGTCTTGGAGTCTGCCAGCCCAAGGATAGGACGCTGCGGGTCCAGGATTACGGCTGCGGCATAGACGGCACCCGCCAGCGGGCCCCGGCCGGCCTCATCCACGCCACAGATAATCACGCGTTCATTGCTCATTTGATGAAAGACAGCACTGCCTGTGCCGCCTTCTCCTCCGTATTTTGTCGCAGCAGCTCATGCATGCGGCGAAACTCCGTTTGTATGTCGGCAATCCGGGGTTTGTCGTTGAGCATCTCCAGCAAGGTCGCTGCCAGCTTTTCAGGCACAGCGTCATGCTGCAGCAATTCCGGCACGATGAAGCGCCCGGCCAATACATTCGGCAAGCCGACGTAAGGCAGGTATTTCATGCGCTTCAATATCTGCCAGCTCAGATTGGGCATGCGGTAGGTAATGATCATGGGCCGCTTGATCAAGGCGGCTTCCAGGGTCGCGGTGCCGGAGGCCACGATCACGGCATTAGCGGCCTCCATTGCCTGGTGCGCATGCCCGAACATGATGCTGACCGGCAAGTCATAGCCTTCATTTGCATACAAGGCGCGCTCGAAGATGGCGCGCGTCTCGCGGGTGATCAACGGCACCAGAAAGCGCGCATCGGGCCGCTCGGCAAATATGAGTTTGGCGGTCTTGATGTAAAGGTCCGCCAGTTGCTGCACTTCGCTCTGGCGGCTGCCCGGCAGCATGGCGATGACCAGGCTGTCCTGCGGCAGCTTGAGCTCTTCGCGCGCGCCTTCGATATCGGGCTCCAGCGGCAGCATGTCCGCCAGGGGATGGCCGACATACGAGACAGGGACCCCGGCCTGGCGGTAGATTTCCGGCTCGAACGGGAACAGCGCCAGCATGTGCGACACCGCCTGCTGGATTTTCTTGATCTTGCCGCGCCGCCACGCCCAGATCGAAGGGCTGACATAATGCACGGTGGGAATACCCTGGCGCTTGAGCTTGCGCTCCAGAGTGAAATTGAAGTCCGGCGCATCAATCCCGATAAACACGTCGGGACGATGATCGAGAAAGTGTTGCGCCACTTCCTTGCGGATTTTGAGCAATCCCGGCAAATGGCGCAGCACCTCGACGTAACCGCGCACGGAAAGTCGTTCCATCGGGAACAGGGTTTCCGCGCCTTCGGCGATCATCTTGGGGCCGGCAATGCCGACGAACTTGAGGTCAGGACGCTGCTTTTTCAGCGCCCGGATCAGATGGCTGCCCAATAAGTCGCCAGAAGCCTCTCCGGCCACAATACCAATGGTCGGCATGACACACCCTGCTTCTAGCGGACGATGCCGCGGGTTGATTGGTTGAGGAAATCGACCAGGATATCCAGCTCTGGCGATGTCTTGCTTTGCTCTGCCAGCTGTTGCTTGGCTTCTTCCAGCGTCAGGCCGTTGCGGTACAAGGTCTTGTACGCACGCTTTATCTGCAGGATATTGTCCGCAGAGAAGCCCCGGCGCTTCAGTCCCTCGGAATTGATGCCGTGCGGCTTGGCATCATAGCCGGCAGCCGTGACGTAAGGCGGAATATCCTTGAATACGACCGAGCCCACTGCGGTGATCACATGGGAGCCGATTTTGCAGAACTGGTGGATCAAGGTGAATCCGCCGAGGATGGCGTGGTCATGCACGTCCACATGCCCTGCCAGGGAAGAATTATTGGCAAAAATGGTATGGTCGCCGACCACGCAATCGTGGGCGATGTGCACGTAGGCCATGATCCAGTTGTGGCTGCCGATCTTGGTTGTGCCCTTGTCCTGCACTGTGCCGCGATTGAAAGTGCAGAACTCGCGGATGGTATTGCCGTCGCCGATTTCCAGCAGGGTTGGCTCGTCCTTGAACTTCTTGTCTTGCGGCACCTCGCCCAGGGACGAGTACTGGAATATCTGGTTGTCCTTGCCGATGATGGTAGGCCCCTTGATCACCACATGGCTCGCCACGCGGGTGCCTGCGCCGATACGGACACCTGGCCCGACAATGGTGAACGCGCCGACTTCTACGCTGGAATCGAGCTCGGCCTTGGGATCAATAATCGCGGTAGGATGTATCCTCGGTTCGGTCATGCTCAGTCAATCGCTTTCAGGATACACATCATTTCCGCTTCGGCGACGACAGCGCCATCCACCAGGGCCTCCCCCTTGTATTTCCAGATACCGCGCAATATGCGGTCTATGCTGACCTTGAGAATGAGCTGGTCGCCAGGAGACACGGGCTTCTTGAAACGAACGTTATCCATGCCTGCAAAGTAATACACGGACTTGTCGTTGGGCTTGGTGTCCATGGTTTTGAACGACAGGATGGCGGCTGCCTGGGCCAATGCCTCCACGATCAACACGCCCGGCATGACTGGATGGTAGGGAAAATGGCCAGGGAAGAAAGGCTCGTTGATCGTGACGTTCTTCACGGCCACGATCTCTTTGTTCAGTTCCAGCGAAAGCACACGATCTACCAATACAAAAGGATATCGGTGTGGCAGGTAATTCAGTATTTCATGAATATCCATGCTCGTAATAGCTTGTTCAATCATGGCTTTTCTCGTTTCTCAACATCAAATTATTATTTATCTCTCTGGATACCAGATGCCTGCAGGGGCGCCAATTGCTTTTCCAATTGCTTGACCCGCTCAGCAAGCTCTCCCAATCGTCTGATACCTGCAGCAGTCCTGAGCCAGTCTTCATGGCTCTGGAATGGCATCAATGCCGTGTAAGTGTCTGCCTTCGTCAACGAACGTGTAATCATACTCCCAGGCGACACGGTCACGCCATCGGCGATTTCAAGGTGGCCCAGTATCATGGCAGCCCCGCCGATACGGCAATGCCTCCCCAATACGGCGCTGCCCGCGATGCCGACGCAGCCCGCAATCACGGAGTGCGCGCCGATGCGGCAGTTATGGCCGATCTGCACCAGGTTGTCGATCTTGCATCCTTCATGGATGATGGTATCGTCGATCGCGCCCCGGTCGATGGTGGTATTGGCGCCGATATCCACGTCGTTCTCGATGACGACGCGCCCGACCTGCGGAATCTTCACCCAGCGACCATGCTCGGGGGCATAGCCAAACCCATCCCCGCCAATGACGCTGCCAGAGAATATGCTACAGCGCTCCCCGATCACGCAGTGGTGGTAAATCGTGACGTTGGCATGCAATACCGAATATGCGCCGATCTCCACCCCCTCGCCGACAACACAGCCTGGATGAATGACCACATGCTCGCCCAGCACCACATTGGCACCGACTACGGCCTTCGCCATGATGGTACAGCTGGCCGGCACTTGCGCGCTGGGGGCAATCGCGGCGGTTTCATCCACCCCTGCCACATATTGCGGCCTAGGGTTAAGCAAATCCGAGACCTTGGCAAAATAGGCGTAGGGATTGTCCGTGAGTATCCTCGGCAATGCCGTGAGGTCACGGTTGTCCGGGGTCAATATGACCGCGCTTGCCTTGGTGGCGGCAAGCACGGATCGATACTTGGAATCGGTCAGGAAACTGATCTGCCCTGCCTGGGCATTGGCAAGGGAGGCAACGCGAGAGATCAGGATGTCATCCTGCCCCACCACATCGCCTCCCAGTCTGGATACGATCTCCCGCAGGGAATACGACGTACTCATTGAATGGCTACTGGCTGGGCTTACTTCTTGCCCAGGGATTTCAATACCTTGTCGGTAATGTCGATCTTCTTGTTGGCATAAGCCACGCCGCCGTAAACCACCAGGTCATAGCCCTCGGCTTCGGAAACAGCCGTGACCGCCTTGTTGATCCTGTCCTGCAGCACGCCCAGCTCTTCATTCTTGCGCAGGTTGACATCTTCGCGCAGCTCGCGCTGCTTGCGCTGGAACTCGATCTTGAGGTTGGAGGCATCGCGTTCCTTGTTGCGGCGGTCAGCTTCCGACATGGTCAGGCTGTCCTTTTCCAGCGCAGTCTCCAGATCGCGAATCTGTTTTTGCAGGCGGTCAAGCTCGTTGGTACGCGGGCCGAACTCCTTTTCCAGCTTCTTGCCGCTCTCGGCAGTTTGCGGCGCTTCCTGCAGGATCTTGTCAACCTGCACATAGCCGATTTTCAATTCGGCGGCCTGGGTACTGGCTGCGAAAGACAAAGCAGTGGCAACCAACAGACTTTTCAACAACTTATTCAATTGACTTTCTCCTGATATACAAGCTTTTGCTTCAATAATTTCAAATTAACCATACAGTATTCTAGACCAGCTTAGAACTGCTGCCCCATCTGGAATTGCAGCATCTGGGTACGATCGCCATCTTGCTTGTTGAGTGGCTTGGCCAGCACCAGCTTGATCGGGCCGAACGGCGATAGCCAGCTTACCCCTAGACCTGTGGAATAGCGAATATCGCCCAAACTTGTGCTATACCCCTGGTTATACTCATTGATACCATCACCCGCAATCGAGCCAGCATCCACAAATGCACTCAAGCGCAGCGCATTATTATCCTTCATACCAGGAATCGGGAAATACAATTCTGCATTAGCCAGCATACGTTTGGTACCACCAGCCGCAAAATCACGGTAATTGCCATTGACATCATAAATACGCGGACCGATAGAGCTCTGCTCGTAACCACGCACAGAGTTCACACCACCTGCGTAGAAATTCTTGAAGAAAGGAAAATCCTTATCGCCATAGGTATTACCGTAGCCAATTTCTCCATTCAGCATCAAGGTCACACTTTTGCTGATGTCCTTGTACCAAGCATGTTTGTATTCCAATTTGTAATACTGCAAATCGAGTCCAGGCAAGGCAATTTCTGAGCTGATCCGTTGCAGCACACCCTTGTTCGGGAACATGATGTTATCCCGCGTGTCGTGTGTCCACGCAAGATTCACGAACCAAGAACTGTTACTGCAGCTATTTGCATCTTCAGCACTACTACAATAGCGTTTGAATTGAGGTGGACTGTTACTACTCAACTCGACATCGGTGTAATCAAATGTTAAACCCGCACTAATAAAGTCCCGTTCATTCAACGGCATGCCGAAGTTCACGCCTGCACCGTAAGACGCGGTCTTATAGTCGCCGGTACGCAGGTAAGTCGTATCGACCTTGCGGTGGTAGACGTTGAAGCCACGGCTGATGCCGTCCGGGGTGAAGTAAGGGTCCGTGTAAGTCAATGAGTACACAGTATTGATGCGGCCGGTATTGACTTGGGCGGCTACGCGGTTACCCGTGCCAAGGAAGTTGTTCTGGTTGATGGTCACGCCCAGCACCACACCTTCATAGCTGGACAGGCCGGCACCGAACATGACGCTACCGGTCGAACGTTCCGTCACGTTGATATTGAGGTCGACCTGGTCGTTGGTGCCTGGAACCGCAGGCGTCTCGACGTTGACGTCAGAGAAATACTGCAGCCTCTCGAGACGCTGCTTGGAGCGTTCGATCTTGTCCGCGCCATACCAGGCAGACTCCAGCTGGCGCATTTCGCGGCGCAACACTTCGTCCCTGGTCCGCGTATTGCCGGTCAGGTTGATGCGGCGCACGTAAACGCGGCGGCCCGGGTCGATGTAGAAGGTAAATGCGACAGTATGCTTTTCCTTGTCGACTTCAGGGATCGCATTGACGTTGGAAAAGGCATAGCCGTCATTTCCCAGGCGGTCATTGATGGCCTTGCTGGATTCCGTAACGCGCTGGCGGTTGAATACCTCGCCTGACGAAACGGAAATCAGGCTGCGCGCCTCGGACTCTGGAATCAGCATCTCGCCAGCCAACTTGACGTCGGTCACGGTATATTTCTCACCCTCGGTGATATTGATCGTGATGTAGATATCCCGCTTGTCCGGTGTAATGGAGACCTGGGTCGAATCGATATTGAATTCCAGATAGCCCTGGTTCATGTAGAACGAACGCAGCGCCTCCAGGTCGGCCGTCAGCTTCTGGCGGGAATACTGGTCGTTCTTGTTCCACCAGGTGAGCCAGTTGGGCGTGGTCAGCGTCAGCTTCTCCAGCAGCTCTTCCTTGGTGTAATCATTGTTGCCGACGATATTGATATTGCGGATCTTGGACACCGCGCCCTCTTCGATATCGAACCGCACGGCTACGCGGTTACGCTCGAGCGGGGTCACCGAAGTCTTCACCGAGGCGCCATACTTGCCTTGGGATAGGTATTGGCGCTTGATTTCCTGCTCTGCACGATCGAGCATGGACTGGTCGAAAATCAGGCCTTCAGCCAGGCCAATCTGCTTCAGGCCCTCTTTCATCTTGTCCGTGGGAAAAGACTTATTGCCATTGAAGACGAGCTGGGCAATAGCCGAACGCTCCTGCACCATCACGACGACGATGCCGTTGTCGGACTCGATCCGCACGTCCTTGAAGAAGCCTGTGCCGTAGAGCGACTTGATCGCCTGCGTGGCTTTTTCCTCTGTCATGGTATCGCCGACACGCACGGGCAAATAGTTGAACACCGTACCGGCTTCAGTCCGTTGCAGGCCTTCTACCCGGATATCCTTTACCACGAAAGGATCCTGAGCCAATGCTGAAGTGGAATAAAGAGCCAGGATTAGTAGCGGGATATGTTTAAGCTTCATGCCAAACTTCATTAAGATCAACCTGTTATAAACCTGGTGATGTCATTGTAAAAAGCGACTGCCATCAATAAAGCCAATATCGCCAAACCAATACGCTGGCCCACTTCCATGGCGGCTTCAGAGACCGGACTGCCCTTGAAAATTTCTATCGTATAATACAACAAATGCCCCCCGTCCAACACAGGCACGGGCAATAGATTAAGCACTCCGAGACTGATGCTGATCAAGGCCAGGAAGCCAATGAACGACTTCCATCCGATATGGGCGCTCTGGCCGGCATAACTCGCTATCGTCACCGGGCCGCTCACGCCTTTCCAAGAAGCCTCGCCGGTCACCATGCGCGCCAGCATCTTGATGCTAAAGACAGATGTTTCCCAGGTTTTATCCACCGCCCGGGTAAAAGATTGCAAAGGCCCGTAGCTCACGGTGACACTCAACTTTTCCACGAGGGCTTCGTCTACTTGGTAGGCAGCGCCTATCCGGCCTATCTTCGTGCCATTTTCATCTACAGCCTGCGGGATGACCACCGCATCCAACTGCCGCTCGCCGCGCTTCAACCGCAATGTCAACGGCTGATCCGGCTGCTCGCGCACCAAGGTGACAAATTGCTCCCACTCATCGATGGGCCTGTCGTTGACCGCCAGCACTTCGTCACCGGTTTGCAAACCAGCTCTGGCCGCTACGCTGTCAGGCATGATGTCCCCCAAGCGCGCAGGCATGGCGGGACGGTAAGGTGCGAGGCCCAGCTTTTCAAGGAAATCGGACTCGAAATCTTCCTTTTCGATACTGTCCAGCTTCAGCTCGGCTTCATGCTCGCGCTGCGCCTCATCCTTGACCTTGACCGTCACCGCAGGGGACTTGATCGCCTCCTGCAACAATATCCAGCGCACATCCGTCCAGCTCGCGACCTGCTCGCCAGCCACTGCAGTGATCAAGTCGTTGCTTTTCAGCCCGGCCTGCGCGGCAGGCGTTTGGGCAGGCACCTCCCCAAGCATAGGCTTCATGCCCGGCACGCCCTGCATGAACAATACCCAGTAAAGGAAAATCGCCAACAGCAGGTTAGCCGCCGGGCCCGCAGACACGATCGCAATCCTTTTCCAGACGGGTTGCCGGTTGAACGCCCGCGTCAATTCGGCTTCGCTGACGCTGCCGGGCACCGGCAGTTCGCGCTCGTCCAGCATCTTGACGTATCCGCCCAGCGGCAAGGCCGAGATCACGAACTCGGTATTGTCCGCGCCAAAGCGCCGCCTAAAAATAGGTTTGCCGAAACCCAAGGAGAAACGCAGCACCTTGACATTGCACCAGCGCGCCACCTGGAAATGGCCGTACTCATGCACGGCAATCAGAATGCCGAGGGTCACCAGAAAGGCGAGCAAGGTCAACATGCTTCCAACTGTCTCCATTCCATGGCATGAGACCGTGCCAGGGAGTCGGCTTCGACCAGCTGGGAAACGGATGATACGGCCTCGATATCCATGGCTGTCAGCACGGCCTCGATCAGGCGCGGGATATCCTGGAAACCGATATTACCGTTGAGGAAGGCGTCCACTGCCACCTCGTTCGCGGCATTGAGGATGGCCGGCGCGGTTCCTCCGTGACGCAAGGCGTCGAAGGCTAGCCGCAGGCATGGAAAGCGCGAAGTATCCGGCGCCTCGAAATCAAGCCGCCCGACCTTGAACAAATCCAGGGCGTTAACCCCGGCTTCCAGCCTTTCAGGATATCCAAGGCCGTAGGCGATCGGGGTGCGCATGTCCGGATTGCCCATTTGCGCCAGCACGGAGCCGTCCACATATTCCACCATGGAATGAATCACGCTCTGCGGGTGTACTACCACTTCGATTTTCTCCGCCGGCGCATTGAACAGCCAGTGCGCCTCGATGACTTCCAGCCCCTTGTTCATAAGCGTAGCGGAATCGATCGTGATCTTGGGTCCCATGACCCAGTTGGGATGGTTCAGTGCTTGCGCGGGCGTCACTGCCATCAGCTCGGCAACGCTCGCCTTACGGAAAGGACCACCTGAAGCGGTGAGCAGGATACGCCTGACGCCGCCGTGCTCGAGCGCAGCCAAACGGGCCGGCGGCATGACCTGGAAGATCGCGTTATGTTCGCTATCGATCGGCAGCAAGGTAGCGCCGCCCTCCTCCACTGCCTGCATGAACAGCTTGCCCGCCATCACCAGGGTTTCCTTGTTGGCGAGGAGAATCCGCTTTCCGGCATATGCCGCCGCCATGGCAGGCTTGAGCCCTGCGGCGCCGACGATGGCCGCCATGACCACATGCACCTCGGGATGCGCCGCGACCTCTTCCAGCGCCTCCAGGCCTGAAAGCACCTGAGTTTCCGAGCCTTTCAGCCTTTGCTGCAGCTTTTCCGCCGCGTCGCTATCCAGCATGACGGCATAGCGGGGCCGATATTGCAGACAAAGTTCAGCCAGCTCGTCGACACGGGAGTTGGCCGTAAGGGCAAACACGCGATAGCGTCCAGGGTGCCTGGCGATCACGTCCAGGGTATTGAGTCCTATGGTGCCGGTGGCGCCCAGAATGGTGACGTTTTGTAGCATGGGCGTCATGAGGCGGAATGCATCCACGCTTGGTAATAAAGAGGCAAATGAAGAAAAAACGCCGCCAGCGGCAGGCTGGATGTCAGGCCATCGACACGATCAAGAATGCCGCCATGGCCGGGCAACAGGTTGCCGCTATCCTTGAAGCCCGCCTGGCGCTTGATCAGCGATTCGAGCAGGTCGCCCATAATGCTGAAAACCGTCAACACCCAGAATCCTGCGATCAACAAGACATTCAAGTCAAAAGCAATGCATAACGCCACTCCGTACAGACTCACGGCGACCAATGCGCCTAGCACGCCCTCCCAGGTCTTGCCCGGGCTGATACTGACCGCCAGCTTGTGCTTGCCGAAACGCTTGCCGGCGAAATAGGCTGCACTATCGGCAATCCAGACCACGAGCATGATGGCCAACAGCAGCCAAGGGCTGATCGCGCGCAAGCTGACGAGCGCCAGCCATAAAGGCAGGACGATCCACCACCCTGCAAGCATCATGAGATAAGGGTTCCTTACCTGTGTACGGCGCCATAACCAGATCGGCACGAGGGCAATCCAGAAAGCTGCCGCCAAGGGCAAGCCCCAGTAAAGCGCATATTCCTGCATAAAGGCATTTGCCGGCCCTTGCCAGAAAGTAAAGAACACACCTGCGATAGCGGAGGCGGCAATATAAAGGACGCGGACAGCCGGCTTGAAGCCGGCCATGTGGGACCACTCCCACAAGCCGATTAGGACGCCGGCAAGCATTAATAAGGACCAGTAAGGCTCCGGCAACACGAACAACACCGCCAGGAATGCAGGAATCAGGATAGCAGCCGTCAGCAAGCGGATCTTCAGCATATCAGTCCGCAACCAGCTGTTCGCTCGTGCGACCAAAGCGGCGCTCGCGCTGCTGGTAGGACGCAATCGCGCGCTTGAACTCGGCCTCGTCGAAATCCGGCCACAGGGTCTCGGTGAAATACAACTCGCTGTAGGCGAGCTGCCATAACAGGAAGTTGCTGATACGCTGCTCCCCTCCCGTACGGATGAACAAATCCGGCTCGGGCGCGTAATGCATGCTGAGATAGGCTGCCAGATCGGATTCCGTGAAGCTTTGCGCAAGGCCTGGCTTCTCGGCCAGCAGGCGCTTCATTGCCTGCATGATGTCCCAGCGGCCGCCATAATTGACCGCGACCGTCAAGGTCAGTCCGTCATTGCTAGCCGTCTGCGCCTCGGCTTCCGCAATCTTGTCCACCAGGGCCGGGTCGAAACGGGAGCAATCCCCGATCATGCGCAAGCAGATATTGTTTTCGTCGAGCTTGCCAACCTCTTGTTGCAGCGCTTCCATGAACAGGTTCATCAAGAAGCTGACTTCATCCGCAGGACGGCGCCAGTTTTCACTGCTGAACGCAAACAGCGTGAGGTATTTCACCCCATGGTTTGCACACAGGCGCACGACTTCGCGCACGACCTCGACGCCGCGCTTATGCCCTGCGACTCGGGGGAGAAAGCGCTTCTTGGCCCAGCGGCCATTGCCGTCCATGATCACGGCAATGTGCTGGGGAATATCGCCCGTTACCGGGATGGTCTGGGTGGAGCTGGAAAAAAGTGCCACTCAATGCTCCATGGGATAGAAACAATATAAAATCACTGGCTGCCGCAATTAAACAGCCATCAACTCGGTTTCCTTGGTCTGCAGCAGCTTGTCGATCTCCGCTACAAACTTGTCCGTGAGCCTCTGCACGTCATCCTGCGCGCGACGCTCGTCATCCTCGCTGATTTCCTTATCCTTGACCAGTTTTTTCAGCGCATCATTGGCATCGCGGCGTACGTTGCGTACCGCCACCTTGGCATTTTCCGCCTCGCCACGCACCACCTTGATCAGATCCCGGCGGCGCTCTTCGGTCAACATGGGCATGGGGACCCGGATCACATCGCCGTTGGTGGCAGGGTTAAGGCCCAGGTCAGAATCCCGGATCGCCTTTTCCACCTTGGCCGTCATGCTCTTTTCGTATGCCTGCACGTTGAGGGTGCGCGCATCGCCCAGGTTCACATTGGCGACCTGGTTGATCGCCACCATGGAACCGTAATATTCAACCTGCACGTGGTCAAGCAACCCGGTATGCGCCCGGCCAGTGCGCACCTTGCTCAAATCGGCCTTCAAAGCCTCGATGGACTTCTGCATTTTTTGTTCTGCAGTGTTTTTTACGTCTTGTATCATGATGTCTCCTGCTAAGCATGTATCCGGGTATTCAAGGCAGAACGCGCGTTCCCTCGTCTTCACCCAGTACGACCCGTTTCAGCGCTCCCTGGCGGAAGATGCTGAACACGGAGATTGGTAACTTCTGGTCGCGGCACAATGTCAATGCCGTCGCATCCATGACTTTCAGATTCTTGACGATCGCCTCGTCGAATGTCAGCGTCTTGTAGCGCATGGCTTCGGGATTGCGTTTCGGGTCATCCGTATACACGCCGTCCACCTTGGTCGCCTTGAGCACGATTTCCGCGTTGATTTCCATGCCGCGCAAGGCAGCCGCGGTATCGGTGGTAAAGAACGGATTGCCCGTCCCTGCGCCGAAGATGACCACGCGGCCTTCTTCAAGATAGCGGATGGCCTTGCCGCGAATGTAGGGCTCGGCCACCTGTTCGATATTCAGTGCGGACTGCACGCGGCTCACCAGGCCTACATGGCGCATCGCATCCTGCAGCGCCAGCGCATTCATGACCGTAGCCAGCATGCCCATATAGTCAGCCGTCGCCCTATCCATGCCTTCTGCCGCTGGCGCCACGCCGCGGAAAATATTGCCGCCGCCGATCACCACTGCCACTTCCACGCCGAGATCGACCACTTCCTTGATCTCTTCCACAATCCGGGAAATGGTCGCTCGGTTGATACCGTAGCTGTCGTCGCCCATCAGGGCTTCACCAGAGAGTTTCAATAAAATGCGTTTATAGGCGGGAGTGCTCATGGGGCTCCTTATTGTTATGCAAATTGTGCAAAACGTGAATCATCCCACATATCAAGACGATCCACGTTCGTTTACTACCGGCAGGCCGCAACGGGTGCGACCATTAGTTTACACCTTTGCCGCAGCAGCAACTTCAGCAGCAAAATCGGTCACGACTTTTTCAATGCCTTCACCGACCACATACATGGTGAAAGAAGCGATGCTGGCATTGTTGGACTTGAGCAACTGCTCGATCGTTTGCTTGTCGTCCTTGACGAAAGGCTGGCTCAACAAGGTCACTTCCTTGAGGAACTTCTGCACGGTGCCGTCAGCGATCTTGTCCAGCATGGTTTCCGGCTTGCCGGCTTCCTTCGCCTTCTCTATCGCGACGCGGCGCTCGGCTTCGATCAGCTCGGCAGAAATGCCGCTGGCGTCCAGGGACTTTGGCTTTGCAGCGGCGATATGCATGGCAATATCCTTGCCCAGCGCTTCGTCGCCGCCAACCAGGTCGACCAGCACGCCGATCTTGCCGCCGTGAACGTAGCTCACGAGCTTGCCCTTGGCTTCGGTCACAACAAAACGGCGCACGGTGATGTTTTCACCGATCTTGCCGATCAATTGCGTGCGGATGTCTTCCACGTTGCCGCCTTCGATATTGAGTGCGGACAAGGCAGCCACATCGGCAGGCTTGTTCGTGGCGGCAGCCTCGGCTACTTGGCTGGTGAAGGCGAGGAAATCCGCATTCTTGGCACAGAAGTCGGTTTCAGAGTTGATTTCGACGATCGCGCCCAGCTTGCCGTCGGCCTTGATGCTCACGGCCACGACGCCTTCAGCGGCCACGCGGCCGGCGGCCTTGCTGGCCTTGTTGCCGAAACGCACACGCAGGATTTCTTCCGCACGCGCCATATCGCCTTCAGCTTCTGTCAGCGCCTTCTTGCAATCCATCATGGGCGCATCGGTGCGCTCACGCAATTCCTTGACCATGCTTGCGGTAATTTCAGCCATTGTTTACTCCTTGAATATTGTTTTGTTGGCGTTAGCCAGGTTTCATTAACCAAATCCGGGTACAAAAAAAAGGGGGCCAGAGCCCCCTTTTGACAGGGTCTTACTCTGCCGCGGCTTCTTCAACCTCGACGAATTCCTCTTCGGACGCTGCCTTGACGATTTCGTTGATGCTTTGGTTACGGCCTTCCAGCACTGCATCGGCAATGCCACGCGCATAGAGGCGGATTGCACGGCTGGAGTCGTCGTTGCCGGGGATGACGTACGCTACGCCGTCCGGGGAGTTGTTGGTGTCGACCACGCCAATCACAGGGATGCCCAGCTTGGCTGCTTCAGTGACAGCGCCACTTTCGTGGCCAACGTCAATAATGAAAATCGCGTCTGGCAAACCGCCCATTTCCTTGATGCCGCCGATGGAACGCTCAAGCTTCTCGACTTCGCGCTTGTAGCCCAGGGCTTCCTTCTTGCCGAACTTCTCGATGCCGCCGTCTTGCAGCAGGGCTTCGTATTCATTCAGGCGCTTGATGGACTGCTTGACGGTCTTGAAGTTGGTCAGCATGCCGCCCAGCCAGCGGTGGTTGACGTAGGCGCAACCGGCGCGCTGCGCTTCTTCCTTGACGATTTCACGCGCTTGGCGCTTGGTGCCGACAAACAGGATGCGGCCCTTGTTTGCAGCCAGTTGACGCACGTATTTCAATGCATCTTCGAACAGCGGCAGGGTTTTTTCCAGGTTGACGATATGAATCTTGTTGCGGTCGCCGAAGATGTATTGGGACATCTTGGGATTCCAGTAGCGGGTTTGGTGGCCGAAGTGCACACCGGCTTCCAGCATTTGACGCATAGTAACGGACATTTTAATCTCCAGTAAGGGTTATTGCTTCCATACGCCCAACAACATCCGCGTTTTCGCGCGGACACCCTGTACGGGGCGTATGTGCAGATTTGCAGCCAGGCTGCGGGATTCCATCCGACAAGCATTATTCCTGCCAAATGGGTGCGGTATGCTACCATAAGCAGCTGTACGAACTCAAGGAAAACCTGGGCGCAAGCCTTGCAATACAATGGCAATCAACATCAAGACAGAAAAAGATATCGAGAAAATGCGCGTGGCTTGCAAACTAGCCGCCGAAGTCCTGGATTTTATCACACCGCACATTCAAGCCGGCGTCACGACAGGCAAGCTCGACGAGTTATGCCACGACTACATGGTCAATGTGCAGAAAACCATCCCGGCCCCCCTCAACTACGCGCCCCACGGCCATACCCCGTACCCGAAATCGATCTGCACCTCGGTCAACCACCAGATATGCCATGGCATTCCCGGAGCCAAGGTATTGAAGAACGGCGACATTCTTAACATTGACATCACCGTCATCAAGGACGGTTATTACGGGGACACCAGCCGCATGTTCCATGTCGGCGACATCTCCATCCAGGCCCAGCGCCTGTCGGACATTACATATGAATGCATGTGGCTGGGCATAGACCAGGTCAAGCCAGGCGCGACATTGGGCGACATCGGCTATGCCATCCAGACCTATGCCGAGAAGCAAGGCTTCAGCGTCGTGCGCGAATTCTGCGGCCACGGCATCGGCAAGAATTTCCACGAGGACCCGCAAGTGCTGCATTACGGGCAGCCCGGCAAGGGTGCCGTGTTGAAGCCCGGCATGATTTTCACCGTAGAACCCATGATCAATGCTGGCAAGCGCGACATCAAGCAACTGGGCGACGGCTGGACCATCGTCACCAAGGATCACAGCCTGTCCGCGCAATGGGAGCATACCGTGCTGGTGACCGACGACGGTTATGAAGTGCTGACCGTTTCCGCAGGCACGCCTCCCGCCCCTGCCTTCATCAAATAAGCAGCATGCAACCCGCCGCACGCGCAGACAATACGCTTGCACGCCAATGGCGCCAGGAGCTGCAAGCCGGGCAACATGCGCTGAAGCAGGAATTCCTGCACAAACCCAATGTCAGCCGCCTGTTGCAAGCCCAGTCGGCGCTGACGGACCGCGTGCTGCGTGCGCTGTGGCAGGCTTTCGAGCTGGACGCCGAGGCCTGCCTGATCGCCGTTGGCGGTTACGGCCGCGGCGAGCTGTTTCCCTATTCCGATGTCGACATCCTGATCCTGCTGAATAGCGAGGCTTCCGCATCGACCAACCGCAAGATAGAGGAATTGGTCGGCGTCCTGTGGGATACCGGCCTCGCCATCGGCCACAGCGTCCGCACCTTGACCGAGTGCGTCGTGGAAGCGCAAGGCGACGTCACAATACAGACTAACCTGCTGGAGGCACGCTACCTGGACGGCCACGCTACCTTGTATGGCGATTTCCTCCAGGCTGTGGCATCCGTCATGAATGTCGCCAGGTTTTTTGAAGCCAAGGTAGAAGAGCAGCACCGCCGCCATGCCCGCTTCAACGATACGGCGTACAACCTCGAGCCCAACATCAAGGAAAGCCCGGGCGGGCTGCGCGACCTGCAGAACATCATCTGGATCGCGCGCGCGCTCAATCTTGGCAGCAATTGGCGCGAACTGGTCAAGAACCGCATCCTGTCCAAGCATGCCGCCCAGCAAGTGCGCCGCCACGAGCGCAACCTGCAGATGCTGCGCACGCGCCTGCACTACCTGGCCAACCGGCGCGAAGACCGCCTGCTGTTCGACTTCCAGAACGAGCTGGCATCCCAGCTAGGCCTGGTCACGACCAAGCGCAGGCGCGCCAGCGAGCAATTGATGCACAGCTTCTATCAAAGCGCCAAGTTCGTGGGCCTGATCAACGAAATCCTGCTCCAGGTGCTGCGCGAGCGCATCTATCCAGAACAGCATACCGTTGTCAGCCTCAACAACCGCTTTGAGGCCGTCAACGGCCTGCTGGAAACCAAGAGCCCGACCCTGCTCTACGATGAGCCTTCCGCCATCCTGGAAAGCTTTCTCGTCCTGCAGCAGCACCCCGAGCTCAAGGGCATGGGCGCCGAGCTGCTGCGCGCATTGCACCGCACCAAACATGAAATCACGCCCCAGTTCCGCGCCAGCGCAAAGAACAAGGCGTTGTTCATGCAGATATTGCAGCAGCCCAAAGGCATCACCCACACGCTGAAACTCATGAACCGCTATGGCGTGCTCGGGCGCTACATTCCCGCTTTCGGCCGCGTATCGGGCCAGATGCAGCACGACCTGTTCCATGTCTACACCGTGGACGAGCATATCCTCAACGTGCTGGCCAACCTGCGCCGTTTCGCACTGGCCGAGTTCGCGCATGAATTTCCATTATGCAGCCGGCTGCTACGCGAGTTTCCCAAGCCCCACCTGCTGTACCTGGGCGCCCTTTTCCACGACATCGCGAAAGGCCGCGGCGGAGACCATTCCACGCTCGGCGCCGTCGATGCCCGCCGCTTCTGCAAGCAGCACAATCTTCCGGCTGAAGACGGAGAACTGGTGGCCTGGCTGGTCGAGGCCCATTTGGTGATGTCGAGCACGGCGCAGAAGTCCGACTTGTCCGACCCCGCAGTTGTGGAAAAATTTGCGTATTATGTAGGCAGCGAATATCGCCTGATTGCGCTATACCTGCTGACCGTAGCCGATATCCGCGGCACTAGCCCGAAGATATGGAACGCATGGAAAGGCTCCCTGCTCGAAAACTTGTTCCGCGCCACCCAGCGCATCCTGCGCGGAAGCAACCTGAACGAGGAGCTCAGCGCCCGCCAGCAGCAAGCCAAGGAAATCCTCAGCTATTATGGCGTGGTGGAGCAAGCCTACCAGCCGCTATGGCAGCAATTGGGCCCCTCCTACTTCCTGCGCCACGAAGCGCAGCTGATCGCCTGGAACACCCGGTTGCTGCTCACCCACATCAATACCCAGGCACCGATCGTACGCGCCAGGCTCAGCCCGGCTGGCGACGGCATCCAGACCATGATCTACATGCCCGACCAGGCCGACATATTCGTCCGCATCTGCAGCTTCTTCGGCCGACTGGGCTACAACATCGTGGAAGCCAAAGTGCACACCACCCAGCATGGCTACGCGCTTGATAATTTTTTGGTTCTCGATCAGTCAGATAAAAAGATAACTTATCGTGACTTATTAAGTTTTATCGAATACGAACTGACGCAAAAACTGCTCAGCCAGGCGCCGCCGGATGCGCCGGTGCAAGGCCGCATTAGCCGCCAGGTCAAGCATATGCCGATCAAACCTGAACTGACTATCAAACAGGAAGCAAACAGCCCCAACACCGTACTGGACATCGCCACCAACGACAGGCCGGGCCTGCTGTCGCGCATTGCCCATGTCCTGCAGCAACATCATATCCGCCTGCATACGGCGAAAATCAATACACTCGGCAACCGCGCCGAGGATACTTTTCTGATTTCCGACCAGTCGGGACAGCGCTTGACCCCCGAAGTCCTGGCGGTATTGGAAGACTCGCTCCGCTCCCAACTTTAGAGCATCTAACCAAACTCCCCTAGCGTTGTTGCACTGCCTTGCCGTACTGCTTGTACTGCCTGCGGCAGAGCGCCTAGCTAGAATCGCTTCGCTGAATTTTGTTAGCCGCTCTTAACTTGCTTGGCAGTAATAAATAGCCTGCAATAAAAAAGCCCCGCCTTTGAGACGGGGCTTTTTTATTGTTCGGTTAGCGCGAGGCGAGATTAACCGTGCTTGTAGTGCTTGCGCAGTGGCTTCACTACTTCCCAGCTGCTTTGCAGGCCGACAGGGAATACAACCAAGTCGCCTGGAACGATGCGAACAGGTTCGCCGCCCTTTGGCGTAACCAGGATTTCACCTTCCAGCACGTATGCGGTTTCCTTGATGCCGAAGTCCAGCGGGAACTTGGACACTTCCTTTTCCCAGATGGACCAGTTTGCCACACCCAGTTCCTTCAGTTTTTCTTCACTTGGGTTGTGCTCGATAATAATTTGACTCATTTAAAAATCCTTGATTAATCAACAAAAACTGGACGAAAAAACAGCCGTAACACCAGCTTGCACGAGATTCTAACATGCGACCGTAGTCAGGCATACCTACGGCTACCAAACTGTTTCCAATAAAACACATAAGTGTAAATATGACCGAATTAAAACACCAAAGCACGAAATTCAACAGTTCTGCCCAGTACGATCAATAGCTTAGCCACCGGCACATTTTCTGCATATTCCCGAGGTTATTGCAAAACAATCAAGGACGCATGATGACAACATTGTATATTTCTCCAGGCGATTGTGACCCTCAAAGCCCTGAATATTCCTCATCGTCTGGTACGCGTCGCCTTGCGCCAGGCAGGCTCCCAGATCTACGACATCAACCCGTTGGGTAGAGTGCCCACACTGCAACTGGATAACGGCGATGTCATTACGGAGAATGCCGCCATCCTTCCCTACCTGGCCGACAGCAAGCCTGAGGCCAATCTGTTTGCCCCCGCAGGAAGCCTGCAACGCGCGCATATCCAGGAGTGGCTAGGCTTCGCCAATTCCGACCTCCATCCTGCGTTCCGGCCAGTGACGCGCCCCGAGTTGTTTGCCGATCACCATGAGGCGCAACAGCAAGTGCGCAAGAAAGGCCTGGAACGGCTCAACCGGCTGTTATCCCACGTGGAAAAACGCCTTGTGGCGGATCAATGGCTGGTAGACGGGCGCTTCACGATTGCGGACGCCTACCTCGGCGTGTTCCTGGGCTGGCTGCCGCGGGCCGATATCGAGGCTAAAAACAAATACCCGGCGATCCATGACTATCACAAGCGCTACCTGAGCCATCCGGCAGTGCAGGCGGCGCTTGCTGCCGAAGCACAGCTGCGCGCCGGCGACCAAGCACAAGGTTAGCTATGGGTATTTTTTCGCAATTACTCCTGGCCTTGTCAGGCAGCCTGCTGCTTTCAACCACAGCCAATGCTGGAAGCAGCCTTTTACTGACAACGCCACGCGGTGCTACGATTGAAATCATAGAGGACAAGCCATCCGGTGACGGGCCCTTCCCTGCTGTCATCTTGGGCTCGGGATCCAACTATGACGCCAGGCAGCCCCTGCAGGAGCAGGTTGCCAGACAGCTGGCCGAGGCCGGCCTTGCCACCATCCGCTTCAACTGGGCATACCACGTGCAAGACAGGGAAAACGGCAAGCCCTCACTTGATAGGCAGCCGGAAATCGAGGATATGCAAACGGCCATCGCCTATGCTAGGCAGCAATCCTGGGTAGACAATCAACGCATCGCCGTGGCAGGAAAATCGCTGGGCTCGATTATCGGCTGGAGAGTATTTCAGGCTGATCCGGAACTCAAGGCGGCCATATTGCTGACGCCCGTATGCAGAACGCCACCAGGGCTTGCGCAGCAATATGCAAATGCCGCTGACGAGACCAGGCCAAGCTTGTGGCTGCTCGGCAATGCCGATCCCGTCTGCGTGACTTCCGAGCTCTATAGCTATCTGGGAACCAAGCCCAGCCCGGCGCGCATTGCCGTAGTGGACGGCAACCATGCGCTGGCGCAGGAAGGCCAGCCTGCAGACCCAGGCAACTTGGCCTTGGCGGCAAAAATAGCAGCGCAATTTGCCATATCAGCTATCAGGCAAGAAGTAAATCAAATATATACTGGCAAATGAAAACACAATACTTTAGCAATCTATTTTTTCTTCAGAGCTCACCCGTCTGCAATTTCCAAAGTTCTGCATAAGGCCCGCCGCTTTCCAGCAATTCTGTATGGCTTCCCGACTGGATTATCCGGCCGTGTTCCAGCACATGGATGCAATCCGCATGACGGACAGTGGACAATCGGTGCGCAATGATAATGCTGGTACGCCCTACCACCAGTTTGTTGAGCGAGCGTTGGATGGCGGCCTCGGTTTCGTTATCCACCGCGGAAGTCGCCTCGTCGAGGATCAGGATCGGCGGATTCTTGAGGATGGCGCGCGCCAAGGCTAGGCGCTGGCGCTGCCCGCCCGAGAGCTTCATGCCGCGCTCGCCCACCTGGGTGTCGTAGCCTTCCGGCAGCCGTTCAACGAACTCGTGGGCCTCGGCAGCCTTGGCGGCGGCGATAATCGCATCAATGCCCGCATCAGGCTGCCCGTAGGCAATGTTCTCGGCAATGCTCGCATCGGTCAGGAAGGTGTCCTGCGCGACATAGCCGATCGCGCGGCGCAATTGCTGCAGATCCAAGGAGGCGATATTCTCCCCGTCGAGCAGGATCTGGCCTTGCTGCGGGTCGTAAAACCTCAGCAACAGCTTGGTGATCGTGCTCTTGCCACCGCCGGTCGCGCCCACCAATGCCACAGTCTTGCCGGCCGGGATATGCAGGTCAAATCCATCAAGCGCGGGCTGGCCCGATTGAGCATCGTAGGCGAAACGCACTCCCGCGAAGCGGATGTCGCCTTTCACCGAGCTCAGCTCCAGTGGCTTGCCGCCGTACTGGATCGCCAATGGCGAATCCAGCAAATTCATTACGCGCTGGATGGAAGCCATTGAGCGCTGGTAAAGGTCGGTCAGCTCGGCCAGTCCGGTCAATGGCCACAGAAGGCGCTGAGTCAGGTAAACCAATGCGGAATAGCTTCCCACGCCCAGCTCGCCATTCAAGGTCATGAAGCCGCCGTAAAGCAAGGTCACGGTAAAACCTGCCAGGATCGCGATACGGATCACAGGCGTGATCGCGGCGGAAAGGCGGATGGCCTCCGCATTCTTCTGGCGATAGGCATCGGAGGCGCTGCGGATATGCTGAGACTCGATCTCCTCTGCCGCATAGGCCTTGACGGTGGCGATGCCGAGCAAGTTGTTGTTGAGGCGCGTAGCCAAGGCGCCAGCCGCCTCCCTGACCGAGGTATAGCGCCTGGCAAGACGGGACTGGAACCAGAATGCGCCATAGAGGATGAACGGCACGGGTATCAATGCGAGAAACGCCAGTTCCTTGGTGAGGAAGAAGAACACCCCGCCTACCATCACCGAGCCAAAGAACACCTGGATCAGGCTGTTGAATCCGCCGTTGAAGAAGCGCTCCATCTGGTTGATGTCCTCATTGAGGATGGCCAGCAGGTTGCCGCTACGGTTGCGCTCGAAGTAGGCAAGCTCGAGCTGCTGCACGTGCTGGTAGGCCTCCATGCGCAAGTCGTGCTGCAGGTTCTGCGCGAGGTTGCGCCAGCGCACGTCATACAGGTATTGGAAAAGGGACTCCCCGACCCAGATCAACACCGTCAATGCGGCAAGCAATAGCAGTTGGTCTCGCGGCTCTACAACACCCAGCCCGGCCAGGAAGGAAGCCTTCTGGTTGACGACGACATCGACCGCCACGCCGATGAGTATCTCGGGCAGGATGTCGAAAATCTTGTTCAGCAGGGAATAGATGGAAGCGATCCACGCATCGCGCCGGTATTGGCGGGCATGGTTGAATAACCGTCGAAGAGGATGCATATGGGATGTAGTGGGCAAAGTTTTGATTTTATCAGCCAGGCATAAAATATCAGCCACATTGTGACTGCGGGTTTGACCGCCTGGAAACGTAAAAACCCCATGCCGTAGCATGGGGTTTTCTTGAGCGACGGTAGGAGGTTAGCCGACTGCGCGCAAAGCAGGCGCGCTATCATGGCCTCGCACCAACGGCAGCACTTCCTCCCCTACCCGGTAAGCTTCTTCCAGGTGCGGTGTGCTGGCGAGGATGAAAGCATCCGCGCCGAGCCTGACCAGGTCGTCCAGGCGCTCGGCCACCTGCTCATAGCTGCCGACAATACCCTGGGTCTGCCCGCCGCGCAGCAGGCTGAGGCCGGACCAGACGTTGGGGTGGATGATGAAGTCGCGGTAATCATTGAGCTCCTTCGGCGCATTGCTGCGCTGGCGGCTGGCGCCAACGGAATCCCCGGTTTGCTGGGCGAAGCGCTTGTAGCGCTCGCGCGCGGCGTCATCGAGGTTTTCAAACCCGCGCTGCACCTCGCGCCAGGCCTCCTCCTCGGTGCGGCGGGCAATGATGTCCACACGCACTGCGCATTTGATCTTGCGGCCCAATGCGGCGGTGCGTTCCTTCACGCGGTCGAACTTGTCGCGCAACTGGTCGAACGGCTCAAGCCATGAAAGGTAATAGTCTGCATGCTTGGACGCGGAAGCCAGGGCCGCGTCGGACGAACCGGAGAAGTAAATCTCAGGGAAATCCTGGCCCAGGAGCTGGGCCGGTAGCGCCGCATTCTCCACCTGGTAGAACTTGCCCTGGTAGGAAAAACTGTTCCCGCTCCATACGCCGCGCAATACGTCCAGGAATTCTGTCGTGCGCGCATAGCGGTCGTCGTGCGGCGCCACGTCGCCCCACCACAGCTGGGCAGGGCCTCCGCCGCCGGTAATCACGTTGTAAAGGGCACGGCCCCCGGTGGCGCGTTGCAGGCTGGCCGTCATGCGCGCAGCCACGACCGGGTTCAGGAAGCCAGGCTGGAACGCGATCATGAAACGGAAAGTACTGGTCTCGCGCGCGAGGAACGAGGAAATCGCCCACGGCTCGTCGGTCATCGGGAAGGAAGGGATCAAGCCGCCCTGGAAGCCCGATATTTCGGCGGCACGCGCTACCTCGGCGATATAGTCGAGGTTGTTGAAGCCGTCGCCATGGCCCCCGCTGAGGCCTTTCTGCACGATATGGTCGCCTTGCTGCTGCGACCAGTCGCCGCGGTGGTGCAGCTTGTTGCGTAGCGAGCTTGGCTCGCCGTGCGTGGGAATTCTCCAGAAAACATCAATTGCCATAATATATCGACTCCTCTATCAGGCTGCGCGCTGGCTGGCGCCGTTTATCAGGGAACGCAGCGGCGGCAGGACATTCTCGCCAATGCGGTAGGCCTCTTCCAGGCTGGGGACGGCGCCAAGGATGAACTGCTCGACGCCCGCTTCCGCCAGCGCGGCCAATTGTTCCGTGACTTGCTCGAAGCTGCCGACCAGCGCGGCGCTTGCGCCGGTGCTGGCTGTGGTCAAGCCCGGCCACAACCCTGCAGCATGGCTGTCGTCGGCTTGCTGGCCGCTCTGTTCGGCATAACGCTTGGCATCGAATACCGCCTCCTCCTCGGTTTCGCGCGCCAGCACATCCACGCGCAGGCCGATTTGCAATGTACGGCCCTGCTTGCTTGCCAGGTTGCGTAAAAGCGAGACTTTCCTTGCGACTTCGTCCAGCGGCTGCGCTTCCAGCACATGCACGTCGGCAAGCTTGGCTGAGAGGGCATATGCCTCGTCCGTCTCGCCGGATAGATAGATGGGAGGAACCTTCTGGCCGGAAAGCGGCCCTTGGAAGCCGCCTTGCAACACCTGGAAGAAGCGGCCGTCGAAGTCGTACCCGGTCGTGGTGATGACGTTGCGGGCCACGGTGACAAACTCCTCCACCCTTGGATACAAGTCCGCCTGCGCCGCGAAGTCGCCATGCTGCCTGCGCTTCGCCTCATCGGGCTCCACGCCGATCTGCCAGGCAAAACGGCCTTCGGTAAAGCGCTGGTAGCTCACCGCGTTCTTGGCGGCATAAACCGCCGAGCCGCGTGAGGCGTCGAACTCGGCCAGCACCGTCAGGTAGCGCGTAGCGCGGCTGAGGTAGCCGGCGACGATCCAGGATTCGTCGCCTTCCGGATCGTTCCTGACCTTGATGCCGTCGAACTTGGCCAGTTCCACCGCCTTGGTGATCTGATGCAAATGGTCGAAATAATTGAACCGCTGACCGCGAGGGTCGGTCACGCCCGGCAGGAAATAAGGCCGGCTGTCGGCCCTTTCCCCCCGGATGCGTTTTTCGGCGTCGGCATAGCGCCCATCCCCTGAGGTCGGTGCTTGCCAGAAAAATTTAACTGTCATGCATATCTCCGCGATATTTCTACTTAGATCACCATACTTATCGCAGAAACCATGCCATTCGCCTTTAATTCCCATAATTATTTTATGGGAATTTGCAGGGGTTTGAATCCTTTAGCTTATTTCATAGATTCATATTGCACGGGATGTTAATGCTGGACTTGAGGGAGGCATATTCGCGGCCCGAACTGTTTATATAAAAACACTTCAGCCCTTTAATTTGCTCCAAAATAAACAGTTGCTGCTCCACAAGCAGCCATCTCTCGATTAAACAAGACTTGGTTACGGACTCTTTTTTGACCTGTGAAGATTAATGTTGTCTTTCAAATCGATTGTCACGGAGCGCGCGACCTCAGCGTAATCGGGGTCTTGGGAAGCATATAGGATTGCCCGGGAAGCACTGATAATCAAACCGGTGCCGTTTTCAGTTTGGCCTGCCTTGACTAACTCCTCGACATTGCCACCCTGCGAACCTACGCCAGGCACCAGGAACGGCATATCACCCACCAGACTTCTGATCTTTTCCATTTGTTGCGGCCAGGTTGCGCCAACGACAAGCAAACTGTTTTTATGCACATTCCATTTTTCATGAACAATCTTCGCAATATGCTCATACAGCGGCAGCCCGTCCACAAGCAGATCCTGAATATCGCTTGCCCCAGCATTCGAAGTACGACATAAAAATGCGATGCCACGGTCCCTGTATTCGAGGAAAGGCTGCACGGAATCAAACCCCATGTAGGGGTTTATAGTCACGGCATCAGCCTCGTACCTTTCGAATGACTCCACCGCGTACATCCTGGAAGTACTGCCTATATCGCCGCGTTTTGCATCCAGAATGACGGGAATATGCGGATATTCTGTCTTGATGTACTTGATCACCTGCTGCAGTTCGTCCTCTGCGGAGATTGCAGAGAAATAGGCTATCTGCGGTTTAAAGCAACACGCAATATCATGAGTCGCGTCGACAATGTCCTTTAAAAAGCTAAATATCGCGCCGGATTGGTTTTTTATGTGTTCAGGAAATCTGGACAAGTCAGGATCCAGCCCCACACAAACCAATGAATTGCTTTTTTCCCAGGATTTCTCTAGTTTTTCAATAAAGTTCATTTTTACTCAGCATTAGGTTGCCACATTCTCATCCGGTCCATTTTCAACAACGCTTTCTGTGCAAAACTACGGTTTATCCTATCCATCTAAACCATGCTTGATGATGTCAGGCAGAAGCAGCATGTCATCCACCGCCCGCTCCGCGCCTGCCTCTAGCAATCTGCCGGCCGCCATGGTGCCGGTATAGGCGCATACCCGCATGCCGGCGGCGACCGCCGCCGCAACGCCGACATCGGTATCCTCGATTACCAGGCAGGCGGAAGGCTTGACTCCCTGGCTTTCTGCCGCCTTGAGATAGACATCGGGCGCAGGCTTCGGCCTGCCCAGGTCGGCGGCACTGAATATCCTGTCGTTGAAATAAGGCAGCAAGCCGGTGATATCCAGCATTTCATGCACTTTAGCGGCACTGCTGTTGGAAGCCACGCAGTGCGGCAACTGTAGCTGCCGCAACACCTGCTCTACGCCGGCGACAGGCTGCAAGCCGTTGCGCAATGCAGCATCACGCCTGGGCCGGTAGCGGGCAAGAAAATCCGCACCCGGCCGGCGGCCATAAATGCGGGCGATGATGTCCATGCACTGTTCGAGCGAATGGCCGACAAAATGCCTGGCCATCTCCTCGATCCGGGCAGGTATACCCTCCTCGTTCAATACGTCGACAAATATCTGGTTGGTGATTTTCTCGCTATCGACCAACACCCCGTCACAGTCAAATACGACTAATTCATAAGCAGGCATGATTCCCTTATTGCCCAGGAGCCGCTAACAAAACCCTGCCGGCGTTGTGGCCCTGCCTTGCCATACTATACATGTACTGCTGCTTTTGGCAGGACGGCTAGCCAGAATAGCCGAGCTTGGTTGGCGGCTCTAAGGTACGCTGTTCAAAGCGCAGAATGATGCCTTAAAACCAGGAGCTACGCAGCTCCCGGCTTCACCTTAAGCGCGCAATGCTTCTGGCGACGCCTGGGTGTTGGGGTTCGCCGGCCGATCCAGCCCCAGCCTTTCGCGGTAGGTATTGCCGCTGTACTCCTTCTGGAAGATGCCGCGGCGCTGCAGCTCTGGCACGACCAAACGGGCGAAGTCCTCCAGCCCCTTGATGGAGTAAGGCGGCACAACATTGAATCCGTCCGCACCCTTTTCAACGAACCATTGCTCGATCAAGTCGGCCACGGTTTTTACCGAGCCGATGGCTTGGATATGGCCGCGCGCCACCCGGAACTTGAGCACCAGTTGGCGGATGGTGAGGTTTTCGCGCCGGGCCAGCTCCAGTTGCTGCTGGAAGCGGCCACGCCCGTTCTCGCCCGCGTCGTAAGGCAAGTCCGGCAATGGGCCGTCCAGGGGATATTGCGAAAGGTCGAAACCGCCGAATTCCAGGTCGCTGAAATCCACCAGCTCCTGCAGCTCGCCGTATTTGTCTTGCGCTTCCTGGTCGGTTTCCGCCACCACCACGTTCAGGCCCGGGGTAATCTTGAGCTGGTCTTCCGCCCTGCCGTATTTCGCCATGCGGCTCTTGACGTCGGCATAGTAATCCTGCGCCACCTTGAGCGAGGTTGCCGAGCTGTAGGTCATTTCCGCCACGCGCGCGGCAAACTCCCTGCCGGTATCCGAGTTGCCCGCTTGCACGAATACGGGATATCCCTGGATCGGCCTTGGGTAATCCAGCAAGCCCTCGGAGGAGAAATAGTTGCCCCTGAAGCTCACCGGGTGTGCGGATGCCAGGTCATAGAAGTTGCCGGCGTTCCTGTCGGGATGGTCGAATGCATCGTCGTCCCAGCTGTCCCATAACGCCTTGGCCAGGTTGACGAACTCTTCCGCGCGCTCGTAGCGCTGCTCATGCGAACGATTATCCTGTATGCCGAAATTCTTGACCGTGGCGGGATTCAAGGACGACACCACGTTCCAGCCGGCGCGGCCACCGCTGATATGGTCGAGCGAGGTAAACTGCCGGGCGATGTTGTAGGGCTCGGAGAAGTTCGTATTGACTGTGGCGACCAGGCCGATATTCTTAGTCTGCGTCGCAATCGCGGAAAGCAAGGTGAACGGCTCGAAATGGAAATTGGACGGGTTCTTGGCCGCCTGCGGCGTCAGCTCGCCTGAACGGCCGATGAAATCGGCCACGAAGAAGGTATGAAACTTCGCCTCCTCCACGATCTTCGCGGCGCGTATCCACCATTGCAAGTCCGGGCGGCCGTTTTCCTTCCAGACCGGATGCAGCCAGCCTGCAGGATGGTGCCCGTAGCGGAGCAGGAATACGTTCAGGATCAATTGGCGCTTGTTGTCACTCATAGGGAGGCTCTCTTAAATATAAAAAGCCGGGCATCGAGGCCTATTGACCCTAGCCCGGCTATGTCGCGAGGTTGAAGCCTAGGCGATATCTTCCAGATAACGGCCGCTGTATGCCTTGGCCTTCTCCAGCAAGCCGGTGCGCTTCCACTGCACTTCCAGCGCGCCTGGCGTGTAGTGCTGGGCGCCACCGATCTGCTCGGCGATCGCCTGGTAGCGCGCAGCCTCTTCCACGAACAGGATCAGCTCCGAAGTGCGGATGATGCCCTTGCCCCAGAAATTGACGCCGCCGTTGGATTCCAGCAAGGCAGGCGGAGGCGCCAGCTCAGGGTGCTTATCCAAGCGCTCCTTGATGACGTCCAGGACACTGCGCGTACGGTCGAGGTGGTTGGGGATTTCGCGCGCCAGCAAATGGCGGGCCGCGGCGACATACAGGATTGGGAACGGCTTGTGCGCCAGCGACCATGCCGACAGGAAATTGGTATGGATATGGATGGCGGTGTCCGCATCCAGGCGCGCTTCGTTCAGGATATGGCTGCTTTCCTCGGAGAACTTGCTGATACGCAGGCTGGGGGTCTGGTCACGCGCAAGCCCGCCCGGGAAGCGGATATGCAAAAGCTTGTCGTGGCCCGGGATCCTGTGGGAGATATGGAAGGTCAGGCTCGCAGACAAGGTGCCGTTCTCGCGCAATACGTTGAATGCATGGATCGCATCGGCCTTGGCTTCGTCCACATACGACACCAAGTCGATTTCGGATAGGTTTTCACTCATTTCACATCCTCCAGTTAAAAATTAAATACCGCTGCTAAGCAGCTATGTTGTCAGGGAAATTGGCAAACTGTGGTTGTGCTTCCACCAGTTTTCTGGCGGCTTCCAGCGGCTCATGCACTATCCAATCCCTGATATCGAAATCGTCCGAAAAATAGTCCCACTCGTGCAGAAAGTCCTTTTGCACTTCCAACCCGCGGATTATTCCTCGGATAATGACGGGGTGAACGACAGGTGCACATTCTTGCCATGCGATCCGCACAGCATCCTGGCCGGTCCCTTTTGCCCATATCGGCGGGATATTCCCGTCCTCGCGGAACAAACCCGACTGCTTATGATGAAAATGCGCGTTGCGCAGCTCGAGGCTGTCAGAATCACGCAGCGAGTGGAGGATGTGCCGTCTTGGGCGAACTCGGCCTGCAGCCAGCCTTGGCGGATCGCCAACGCGGAAGCCGTGGCGGCACCGCAACGGGTGTACCAGAGTCGGATTGGTTCTGCTGGGTTCTGTGCCATATACATTCTTAACCACAAGTCATCTGAACCCATTCATTCGCAAGCACTATGCCAGCATCGACTTAATCAGGACCAGCCACGACAGTTAAAAAATTAATCAAACTTATAAAATATATTCACTAAATTATTATTTTTTATATAAAACTCACTATCAAAAACTGTTAAAAATCACGATAAACACTCTCCATATCAGTGACCAGAAATCAACAACCTCCCCAATAAGGCATGCTGCCTCTGCTGAAAAACAAACATATCCCGGCTTGCAACTCGCAATTGCTGCTTGAAAAACAACATTTGTTTAAAAATAAACATCTGGGATTGCCCGCAAAACAACAGCGTTACTACGACAAAAATTAGAGGAAAATAAATATCCAATATAATTCATATGGTTAAGATATTTACATGAAGAAAACAAAGTACTGGCACGAATCCTGCCGATAGTTTTGCCTGTGCACAGCAATGCGCTGGGCCATTCATTTCATTATTAGCAGGAAAATTCAATGTTCAGGAAAAGCACGCCCTTGCCAACAGAGTCGGTCCCAAGCCCATTTGTCAAACGACAACTCACAATCGCCGTAGCCGCCGCATTTGCAGGCAGTTTTTTTATCGCTCCCGCATTTGCGGCCGATGAGCAAACTCCTCAAGCCACGGGCACCGCCACGACACAAGCAACATCAAACAACGAAGAAACCACTCCTGCCCAAGCAAAGGATGTCGAATCATCCCTTGGCAGCATTGTGGTGACCGCCCAACGCCGTGAAGAAAATGCACAGGAAGTACCGACCGCCATTTCGGTATTGGGAGGGGAAGAACTGCAGCAAAGAGGCATAGGCCGTTCTGCAGGCGAAATTCTGAACAACGTCCCCAATTCATCAGCCGGCACCATCCAGAATGGCCGGCCACGCTGGTGGATCCGCGGCGTGGGCGCAGGCCAGCAACAGCTGGATTTCCCCAACCCCATCGGCTTCTATATCGATGACGTATTCATCAGCAATGCCAGCGCCACCGGCATCCCCATTTTCGACCTGGAACGCGTGGAAATCTTGCGCGGCCCGCAAGGCACGCTCTGGGGCAAGAATACGACTGGCGGCGCCGTCAATATCGTTTCCAAGAAACCTGCCTTCTCGGAGAACCCTGAAGGTTATGCCAAGGTGGATTACGGCAGCTTCGGTGACAAGGTAATCCAGGGCGCCGTGGGGGGCACCATCGTCGACGAGCGCATCGCAGGCCGTATTTCCTTCTATAACCAGGACCTCGATGGCCGCTTCACCAACCAATTCAATGGTAAAACCAGCGGTGGCGTTGAAGACTCGGTCATTCGCGGCCAATTGTTATTTGCGCTGACTCCTGACCTCGATGCCTTATTGAACGTTTACCATCGCAAGTACAAAACCGATGGCAACGTTGGCACGGTCTACAGCCGGACAGGCGAATTCCGCAATGGCTACCGACCTAGCCGGAATATCAACCATGTCAGCAGCAATGCCGAAGAAAGCAACGATGTTACGCAAAACGGTATTTCCTTGAATGTTAATTGGCAGATCGGCAAACTTACACTCACCTCCATTACTGCGTATGCCGATTACAAAACTGAGAATTTCGCCGATACAGATAACTCTCCGTTAGAAATTGGCCGTGGTTACACAGATGCAAAAAGTAAGCAGTGGACACAGGAATTCCGCCTAGCGTCTCCTCGTGAGGATCGCTGGAACTGGCTGACCGGTTTCTTCTATTTCAAAGAGGATATTGATTCATTCTCTGCCAACGCGAGACTACCTAATGGATCGGTTCCTCAGTTTGCAGGCTCCTCCCAACCAGTGAGCTTTAATTCTACTGACTTATCCCATAAGAGCGAAAGTTACGCTATCTTCGGGAGCACTACGTATAACTTCAGTGAAAAGTTTGATACTACTTTAGGCGCTCGCTGGACTACTGAAGAAAAGAAATACGACCTTAATCGCTTGAATAACACTGCAGGAACAGCGTCTTGGTCCGATCTGGGTTCTTGGTGGAGCAGTTACACTGGCGGCATTGGAGGAACAGGCACGTTTACTGATGAGCGTAGCAAACGATGGAACGCTTTCACTTACGACATTACCCCGCAATACAAGATCACGGACACGGATCGTGTTTACTTCAAGTTCTCCCGCGGCATCAAGTCCGGCGGCTACAATACCGCTGCCGCAAACCCATTGGCATTGAATACCTTGAAGCCGGAAGAATTGAACGCCTATGAAATCGGCTATAAGTCCGAATGGTTGAACGGCCGCTTGAATTTCAATGCCAATGCCTTCTACTACGACTACAGCAATGTGCAAGTCAATGTCGTCGGCACCAATCTTGCCGTGCCGATTTCCTACTTGCAAAATGTGGAAAAAGCCAGCGTCAAGGGCGCCGAATTCGAAGTCGAGGCATTGCCAACCAATAACCTGCACTTGAATGCCAATATCGGCATACTCAAGACCGAGTTCGAAAAATTCGACATCCAGAATGGCGGCGGCAACCACGATGGCAACGAGTTCGTGCGTGCTCCCCGCTGGAGCGCCCAATTACGCGGCACCTACAATATCCCGCTGGAAAACGGCAGCAGGATATTGCTGGGAGCCGATGCGCGCTATCTAGGCAAGCAGTATTTCTTTGTCGTACCGCAAAACAACGACTTGCTGAACCAGGGAGCCTACACCTTGGTGAATGCACGCGTAAGCTACTTGACCAAGAACGACAAGATCGAGATCACCGGCTACGTCAACAACCTGTTCGACAAGGAATACCGCTACCACGCCCTACCAGCAAGTGCTCCTGCAGGCACTGCTATCTCTGGTAACACTGTGTATTGGGGCAACCCAAGAACGATAGGCGCGTCCTTGACCTACCGCTTCTAATAATTTCAGTCAACTAACCTAAACACTGTACGACTTTATTCAAGAAACAGCCTGGAAACAGGCTGTTTCTTTTATTGAGTTCTAGCGGCATCAATGCAATCGAGCGTCTTCCCAAATTATTCGTATCTTTAAACCACGAGTACCCAATCAGTATGAAGCAATACCCCCTCATCCGTTGCCTGCTTTTGTATCGCTACATGCCGTACAAATTTGCCTTGACCGCTGTATTATTCACACTCGTCAATATCGGCATGGCATGGCAGCTATGGCTGGTCGGCCAAGCGGTCAACGATGTCCAGAACGGCAATGCCATTTCCAGGCTGGCGGATGGCAGCCTGGAATATTCACAAGCGCTGCATTGGATCGTGTTGTTGCTGCTGGTCGCTTTTGGCAGGGGCATATTGCAATATATCGGCGGCCTGATGTCGCTGGTGATCGGCCAAGACCTGCTCACCATACTGCGCGAGCGCATCCTGCACCAGGTACAGCGGCTGGACCTCGCTTACCACTGGCGGCACGGCATGGGCGAAATGGTCACGCGCACCACGCGGGATGCCGACAAAGTGCGCGACGCCTTGATCAACTTCTGGCGCCAGGTGTTCGAGGCCAGCCTCTGGGTGCTGGTTTCCGTCGCCCTGCTCTCCTGGTATCACCCGTGGCTGGGCCTGGGCACGCTGGCGTTCACGCTGGGCGGGATTGCATTATTCGTCACCCAGACAGAAAAACTGGTGACGCTGGATCGCGCCGTAGGCGCGGCCTACGATGCGGTCAACCAAGAACTGAGCGAAGGAGTGAACGGCGTTCGCGTCATCAAGTCCTTCGGCCTGGAACAACAGCGCGTCGCGATTTTCACGACGCTGGTGCGGAGCTTCATGCAGAACGCGCGCAGCGCACTGGCCTATGCCGCCTCGCGTATTCCCCTGCCACAGACCGTGGTTGCCTTGAGCCATGTCTGGATCCTGGCTGCAGGGGCATACCTGGTGCAGCAAGGCACGCTCAATATCGGCGAACTAGTTGCCTCGGTGCTGGTCGCCAATGCACTGGTGTTCCGCATCGAGGGCATCGGCCGGGTGATCCAGATTTTCGCCGATGCGCGTGCTTCCGCCGCCCGCATCTGGGAGCTGCTCGATGAGCAGCCGACGATCAAGTCAGGCGCCGACTCCGTTCCAGAGGGGGCATTGGGCATCCGCCTGAATCATGTCGGCATCCAATCCCCTGGCCAGGGCAATGCGATATTGCAGGATTGCAATCTTGAAGTCGCCCCAGGCGAGGTGGTGGCGATCGTGGGCATGACGGGCTCCGGTAAAAGCAGCCTGGCGGGATTGCTGCCGCGCTTGCTGGATGCGGATGCCGGGAGCGTGGAAATCGGCTCGCCATGGGCAGGATGGAGAAATATAAAATCATTTAAATTAAATGAATTAAGAAAAAAAATTAATGTCGTTCCTCAAGAAAGTTTCTTGTTCTCCGACACTTTGGAGGCCAACCTGCGGCTAGCCAAGCCGGAGGCAAGCGAGCAACAAATCCTGCAAGCCTTGGAGCAAGCGGGTGCAACGGAAGTGCTCGACCGCCTGAGCGACGGCCTGCAGACCAGAATCGGCGATCGCGGCATCACCTTGTCGGGCGGGCAGCGGCAGCGCATCAGCCTGGCGCGCGCGTTTCTCGCCGAGCCTTCCATCCTGGTGCTGGACGACGCCACCAGCGCGCTGGACGCCATTACCGAGCGCCAGGTGCTGGACAACATCCGCCAGCTGCGCAACAGCAACGGCCAGCCCATCACCGTCATCCTGATTGCCAGCAAGCTCTCCACCATCCTGCTCGCCGACCGCGTCGCCATGCTCGACCAGGGCCGCATCAGCGACCAAGGCACGCATGAGCATTTATCCACCACCAATGCGCAATACCGCGACCTGCTGGGAGTCAGCCATGGCAAATGATTTCCGCGGCGACAAGCCGCTCAATGACATCGAGCTGGAACAGGCCTTCGCCCGCAAGAAGCTCGACCGCAGCATGTTCTGGCGCCTGCTGCCGCTGCTGCAGGATGTGAAGGGCCGGATTCTCGCCGTCATCCTGCTCGAAATCGTGCTGGTGGGCGTGATCTTCATCCGCCCGTGGTTCCTGCGCGAGGTGATCGACAACGGCTTCATCCAAACCGCGCAAGGCATCGTCCTCAATACCCCGCTCTTGGTCTGGATGTCGGTCGCCACTGGCTTGAGCTGGGCATTGCGCTTCGGCCTGGGCAGCTTTTCGCAATACCTCGCCGGCACGGCGGCCATCGACATCCTCAACAAGCTGCGCATCCGCGTGTTCAGCCATGTGCAGGCATTGAGCGTGCGCTATTTCGACCAGACCAAGGCCGGCCGCATCATCTCCCGCGCCGACCGCGATATCGATACGCTGGAGCCCTTGCTGGTGCAGGGCCCGCCCGAGCTGTTCTCGGCGCTGCTGCGCCTGGTCGTGGCCTCGATCGCCCTATGGTGGATTTCTCCCAAATTGTTTCTAGCCCTGGCCAGCATCGTGCCTTTCCTGATTTTGGGCACCTGGCTGTTCAAGCGCATCTCGGAGAAAATCTGGGGCCGTGTCGCCGAGGCGCGTGCGCGCTTTACCGCGCACCTGGTGGAAACCGTCTCCGGCGTGCGCATCCTCAAGCAGACGGTCAACGAATCCAGCAATGCGCGCCGTTATCGCGGATTGCTGGAAGACTTCAACAATATCCTCATCAGGGGCTCCATGAAGTCAAGCTGGTTCCTGCCATTGACGCAGGTGCTCAGTACCGTCGGCATGGCCTTCCTGCTCATGGTAGGCGGTATCGGCATCGCGGATCAGGAAATGACGGTCGGCCAGCTCGCGCAGAGTCTGTTCTACGTCCAGCTTTTCCTCGGCCCGCTGCAGGAGCTGAACGATTTGTTCGAGCGCTACACTTCCGGTGCCTCGTCAGCGCAGCGCATTTTCCTGATGCTGGATACCGAGCCTGAAATCCAGGATCCGGCAACGCCGGCGATACCCAAGCAGGAATCCGGCAAGGTGGAATTCGACAACGTCATTTTCGGCTACCTGCCGGAAAAGCCCATTATCCGCGGCTTCAACCTCGACATCCATCCTGGCGAAGTATTGGCGATTGTCGGGCCGACCGGCCATGGCAAAAGCACATTGGTACAGTTGCTGACACGTTTCTATGAGGTCAATGCGGGCGCGGTCAGGATAGACGGCCAGGACGTGCGCGAGTATGCGCAGCAGGATTTGCGCCGCAAGGTGGGCATCGTGCTGCAGGACAACGTCCTATTCTCCGGCACGGTGCTGGACAACCTGCGCCTGGCAGCCCCTGAAGCCAGCGATGAAGCCCTGATTGCCGCCGCGCGTGAACTGGGTGCCGATGAAGTGCTGGAGCGGCTGCCTGCGGGCTACCGTACCGCAGTCGGCCCGCTAGGCGCATTCCTCAGCCACGGGCAGCGGCAACTGGTCTGCCTGGTGCGCGCCTATCTCGCCAACCCGGCCGTGCTGGTGCTGGATGAAGCCACTTCCGCCGTGGATATCCATACCGAACGCCGCATCCAGAACGCCTTGCGCCGCTTATGCGAAGGCCGCACCGCCATCATCATCGCGCACCGGCTTGCCACCATCCGGGATGCAGACCGTATTGCCGTCATCTGGGACGGCAACATCCAGGAGCTAGGCAATCATCAACAGCTTATCCGCCAGGGCGGCGCCTATTCCCGACTTTACCAGGCATACGAAGAAGCCTCCAACGCCAACAATCAGCCTGCCTAACCTCAACCACGACCAGGGCTACTGCTTCATAATCAACAGTAGCCCTGGCTGCTGTTGATTTACAATCACCACATAATAATAAACAACATTAATAAATTATATTAATTTATTGATAAATAAATAATTTCAACAATTGACGCTTCTATGTTTACCTTGGCATGGAACATGCCACTAATAAGGCTCCAACCTGTTCATCTGCGCAGGCTCAATTACAAGGAGACTCTTCATGTCGTCAGCAAGCTCTCAAAACACATCCGTTGATACCCTTTGGTACACACGCTGCCCGGTCCCTACCCCGCTCGGCCTTGCAGCCCGCCAGGACTGGTTCAAACAGGAATTCCAGATCGACAACATCACGATCAACACCCTGCAGGAAACGCGCGACCCGGAACTGCTCGAATCGCACTATGACCACAAGCTGCCGCACTCCTTTCGCCAGGGTGGCAACGTCCCGGCCATCTGGGCCCGCGCCAATGGCGCAGATACCAAGGTCATCGGCCTCAACTGGGTCGACGAAGCCCAATTGCTCCTTGCCCTGCCTGCTTCTGGCATCAAGGAGCCAAAAGACCTCAAAGGCAAGAAAATCGCATTGCCATTGAACCGCATCAGTATCGACCATCAACGCGCCAGCGCATTGCGCGGCATCGTCGTCACGCTCGAAACAGCTGGCCTTTCCACCAAGGATGTGGAATTGATCGATTTTGAAGTGCCGCAATCCGCACCTGGCTTTGGCTGGGGCAATGGCACCCGCGTTGCCTATGCGACCGAGCTGGAAGCGCTCAAGAGCGGCAAGGTCGATGTCATCTTCACCAAGGGCGCACGCGGTTACGAAGCCGCCGAAGCCAACGGCCTGACCATTGTCTACGACGTACGCAACCATCCCGATCCGCAAGTCCGCGCCAATAACGGCGCTCCACGCCCCATTACGGTCGATGGCGAACTCCTGCGCCAGCGTCCTGACCTGGTGGCCCGTTTCCTGCGCCGCATCGTCGATGCCGGCGACTGGGCAGCAGCCCACGAGGCTGAAACCGTGGCCTACATTGCCAAGGAGTCCGGCTCTACCGACGAATACGTGCGCAAGGCCTATGGCAGCGACATCCACCTGCACCAAGGTACCGATCTGAACCCGGAATTCATCGCCGCGCTGGAAGGCTACAAGAACTTCCTGCTGGAATGGGGCTTCATCAAGGCTGACTTCGACGTCAAGGCCTGGATAGACCCTGCCCCGCTGGCCGAAGTGCTGCGCTCGCTCTCGCAAAAGGCGGCATAATAAGCATATAACAATTAACCATAACAACTGCTGGCGCAGTATGATTAAAATCGAGGCAGCCTTCATAACAATGAGGGCTGCCTTATTCATTTGATGGCCGTTGTAGAACCAGGCCATCAATACTAGCTCAGAGAATCAATCAGGAGGCCTCAACATGGCAACACTACGCTTGGGTGACACCGCACCCGACTTTACCCAGGATTCCAGCATCGGCACTATCTCCTTCCATGAATGGCTGGGCGATAGCTGGGCCATCCTGTTCTCCCATCCTGCCGATTACACGCCCGTTTGCACAACAGAACTCGGCGCCACCGCCAAGCTTGCGGAAGAATTCAAGAAGCGCAAGGTCAAGCCCATTGCGCTCTCCGTCGACCCGGTAGACTCCCACAAGGGCTGGATCACCGACATCAACGAAACCCAGGGCACGGAAGTCAACTTCCCCATCATTGCCGATGCCGACCGCAAGGTGTCGGAGCTCTACGACCTGATCCACCCCAACGCCAGCACCACCGCCACCGTGCGCTCCGTATTCATCATCGATCCGAACAAGAAAATCCGCCTGACGCTGACCTACCCCGCCAGCACTGGCCGCAACTTCAACGAAATCCTGCGCGTGATTGATTCCCTGCAACTGACCGAATACCACAGCGTGGCTACCCCGGCCAACTGGGAAGACGGCGACGATGTCGTCATCGTGCCCTCGATCACCGACCCGGAAGTGCTCAAGGAGAAATTCCCCAAGGGCTACAAAGCCGTCAAGCCTTACCTGAGGCTCACCCCTCAGCCCAATAAATAAGGATTGATTGATCCAACGAATGCCCGGCCAGTCCGGGCATTTTTCATTTATCTCAGGTAACAAACCTACATTCATTCACCACGGCATATCGAATAACCTTCACTAGAACAATTGATTCAAAAAGAAAATTCCTGTCCATAGAAAACAGTGCAAAAACTGGCATCGGAAATCTGTCATTTTTTTGCAGAAAATAGTTGACCACTCCCCGCCAGGCCAGTATAGTAGCGGCTTCTCGATTCCCCGATAGCTCAGTCGGTAGAGCAACGGACTGTTAATCCGTGTGTCCCTGGTTCGAGCCCAGGTCGGGGAGCCAAATAGAGAAAGGCCCACAGCAATGTGGGCCTTTTTTCTTTAAATCTCATCCGCATTCATTTACCTCCAGATTATGTTGCTTGTTAGCAACACATCAGGTGTAATCCTCAACTTCAATAACTACCTATCGCCCTACTTTCCTGCTACATATCGCATAGGAAAACTTGCCTGTCGCTAGAGCCATGCTCTGCGCCTTGCATTAGAAAATCGATTAATAACTACCATGATGTATTTGAATATTTTTCTTGTCGCCTTCCTAGCCTTTGCTTTGAGCATGGTTTGCGGGGGCGGGGCCGGGCTGTTGCTAATTCCCATCCTGGGCTATGCCCTGCCTGCCGCCCAGGTTCCCGCAGCCCTTTCCATGGGGACATCCATCAGTTCGGCCACTAAGCTTTATCTATTTTTCCGGCACGTTAACTGGAACATAGTGAAACACTTCTTGCCGTTCGCATTGCCTGGAGTGTTGGTTGGAGCATGGTTATTGAGTTACCTAGCCCCGATGTATATAGAGTTATGCATGGCGGTCTTCCTCGTATCGAACTTGCCTTATATATTCAAGAAGGAATCGGCAGCGCCTCAGGACAAGACAGCCTTTTCAAACTACGTTCTCAGACTCATCGGTTTCTTGGCAGGATTCATTTCAGCCTTGACTGGCGCCGTAGGCGTCTTGTTCAACAGGGTATATCTACGCTATGGCCTGACAAAGGAAGAGATTGTCGCCACCCGCGCAGCCAATGAGATCATCCTGCATATTGTCAAATTATGCCTATATGCCTCATTCGGCTTGTTTACGCTAAAGGCGTTCTATATCGGCATATTGGTTGCTGTGGCCGCAATTGCCTCTACTTACCTGATGAAATATGTCCTGCCTAAAATATCAATCAAGGTATTCAGCAAAATCGGTTATAGCGCCATGGTAATGTCAGGCGTATTGCTGTTGAATAGTGCTGTGATAAGGATTCAGGAGGCCCACAACCCCAATATTGATATCGTCAGGGTATCCAAGGGCTACGATGCCACTTTCAACTGGAATGATTTGATCTACACCATTGAGTTCAAATATGGCGAAGGTTTCGAGTTCGAGAAGATCATCCCATTCTCAGACCTCGATCAAGCGCGACAAACGCACGTGCTTTTGCAAGACGTAGGGGCTGCAAAAATCGTCATCGAGAAAGTCTATGCGCTAAAAAAGATTTCCTACGAGGCATATTATTATGATCACAACGATCAATTGCTCAAGAAAATCAAGTTTCCCTGATTTTATAAAATATAGGCTTGCAATACTGCAAGCCTATATTGGGATGGAATACATGATATGCCATTCAATGTACGCCCTCATCAATCGCAGACTGGATAATGTCATCAGTAAAAGGCGTGCCGGCGGCTCGCAGGGCAATCACGAGGTCATCGACTTCATGTACCTTGTCGGAATTATCGGTTGCAACTAGCTGGTTGTATTCCATTTCATCCATGATGCGCTCCTTTTTTCATATGTATAAATCGATCATAAGCAGGCCATGTGAAAGCTGTATTACAAATCACTTCCAAAGGATTCTTTCAAGCCTCAGTAACCTGAACAGACCGTTGAGACTTATCCGATGTCATATGAGATTAAGCATATCCCATGCCATAGCGGCTGGCTTACAATATTCGCCCGTCTTCAATCCGCATAAGTTGCTCATGCCGGGCATTCGATAACATGCCCAGCCTGCTGTACAATCGTTCATATATTTGAGTTTTCTTCCTGCATCATGTTGCCCGCTTACGTACTGCTAGACCTTGAAACCACAGGCGCGACCCCGGTTACAGACCGCATCACTGAAATCGGCCTGATCCGTTACGAAAACGGAGTCGAGGTCAAACGCTGGCAGACCTTGGTCAATCCTGAAATGCACATTTCGCCCTTCATCAATGCCATTACCGGCATCAGCAATGCCATGGTGAAGGATGCCCCTTTGTTCCGCGATGTCGCCAACGAGCTACTTTCCCACCTGCACGGGGCGGTATTGTGCGCGCATAACGTACGGTTCGATTACGGCTTCCTCAAGAACGAGTTCAAGCGCCTAGGCATGACGTTGCGACAGAATGTGCTCTGCACCGTCAAGCTGTCGCGCCGGCTTTATCCTGAATACAAAAGCCACGGCCTGGATGCCATCATCGCGCGCCATGGCATCGTCTGCGCAGCACGACACCGCGCCATGGGCGATGTGGATGTCATGGCGGAATTCCTGCTTATTGCAGAAGCCGAGCATGGATTGGAAACATTGCAGGCCACGGCCGAGGAGTTGCTCAAAGGCCAGTCGTTGCCTGCCGACATTGATCCGCAATTGATAGATGGCATACCGGAAACACCCGGCGTTTATTTCTTTTATGGGGAAAATGCCCTTCCCCTCTATGTAGGCAAGAGCGTCAACCTCCGCAACCGCGTGCTGTCGCATTTCAACAGCGACCATGCGCGGGCGCGCGGCATGCGCATCGCCCAGGAAATCAAGCATATCGAATGGATAGAGACCGCCGGGGAGTTTGGCGCATTGTTATTGGAAGCCAGGCTGATCAAGGAGCGCCGGCCGATACATAACCGGCAGTTGCGACGCGAGCAGCAGCTTTGCTCCTGGCATCTGGCCCCGTCTGCGGGGCAACGCCCCTTGCTGACCCTGGTCGCACAGGATGCCATGACCGAAGACTTGCTGGGCGAGCTCTACGGGACCTATCGCACCAAGCGCCAGGCCCTAGCCGCATTGCGCCAGCTTGCCCAGGTGCACGGGCTTTGCCCGCAACACCTGGGGCTGGAAAGCGGCAATGGCCCTTGCTTTTCATATCAGCTTAAACGCTGCAAGGGGGTGTGCTGCAACCAGGAGCCGCCGGAGTTGCACTACCTGCGCCTGAAGCAGGCGCTGATCAGTCATCAACTGAAATCATGGCCCTATCCCGGCAAGATCGGCATCCGCGAAACCAATGCCAAGAATGGAAAGTCCGCAGTGCATGTGTTTGAGCAGTGGTGCTACCTTGGCACGGCGGACGAGCACGACAGCCTGGATATGATGCGCCACACCAAGACGGCGTTCATTTTCGATATCGATACCTACAAACTGCTGCTGAAACAACTCAACAAACCCGGCCTGCAATTGCTGCAGCTTTAAATTTAAAACTCCTGCCCGGCCTCATAGGCATGATACAGCGCGGCATAATGCCCGCCCTGGCGCATCAATGCGTCATGCGCGCCCTGCTCAACCACCTGGCCGTCGCGGATCACGGCAATGCGGTCGGCATCGCGGATGGTGGCAAGCCTGTGCGCGATGATGATGGCGGTCCGCCCCTCGCATAAGCGCCGCAAAGCGTGCTGTATCTTGCGCTCGGTCTGGATATCCACGGCGGAAGTGGCCTCGTCGAGGATCAGGATGGCCGGATCGGCGAGGTAGGCCCGCACCAGGCATACCAGTTGCCGCTGCCCATGGCTCAGGTGGCTACCGAGGGCGCCCACCTCCGTCTGATAGCCATGCGGCAAACGACTGATGATGTCATGCACGCCCAGCGCCTCCGCCGCGGCTATCAGCTCCTGTTCGCTGGCGTGCGGCTTCGCCAGCCGCAAGTTGGCGATAATCGTGCCGCTGAATAAGACGTTGTCCTGCAACACCACGCCGACATGATGGCGCAACTCATGCTGCGCCACGAATTTCACGTCCTTGCCGTCGACCAGCACCGCGCCGCCCTGCACCTCGTAGAAACGCGTCAGCAATTGCACCAGCGTGCTCTTGCCATGGCCCGTAGGCCCGACGATCGCCAGCACCTCGCCTGCCTCCACCTTGAGGTTGAGGTTGCGTATGACCGGGTTTTCGCCGTCCGGATGATAGGAGAACACCACGTCGCGGAATTCGACATCGCCCCGTACCTGCGGCAACGGCGTCGGATGCTCGGCATCGCGGATCTCCGGCTGGGTGTCGAGCAGCAGGAAGATGCGCTGGGCGGACGCCACGCCGTTGATGTAGCGCTCGAACAGGTCGCCCAGTTCTTGCAACGGCCCGAGGAACATGAAGACATAGAACATGCTCGCGGCCATCTGCCCAAAACTGATATGTCCCAAGGCGACTTCGCGGCCGCCGAAGACGATCAGCAGCATCATGCCCAGGGTCGTCAGCACGCCGGTGAAATGCGAGAACCAGCCCGACATCAGGGTATTGCGGATCAAGGCGTTGATGAAGTCCTGGATCAGCACGCGGTAGCGGGCGCGGTTGTTTTCCTCCTGCACAGCCTGCTTGATCAGGCGCACGCCGGCCACCGTCTCGACCAGGTGTGCAGTGAAGCGAGCGCGGTTTTCCGCCACTCTGGCGTAATTGCTCTGCGCCAGGTATTTGAACAGCCATGTCGCCCCGAACAGCAAGGGAATCACCGAGGCCAGGCTGAGAAACAACACCGGCGAGGTCAGCCAGAGCAGTATCCCGGCCACCACGCTGCGCAGCAAGGCCGACAACAGTTCAGGGGGCCCTTGTATCATCAACGGCTCCAGGCTGTCGACGTCGCGGTCTATGCGCGAGACGATGCGGCCGGACTTGGTACGATCGAAATAACCCACGCTCAAGTGCTGCACATGGTTGAACACGCTCACGCGCAAGCTGTTCAACACCCGGATCGCCGCCGAGCCGGACAGGAACTGGGAAACGCCTGCCAGACCGAAACGCCCGGCCCAGGAGACGGTCATGCCGACCAAGGCCCACAGGATGATATGGGTATTGAGGCTATAGCCTCCCGCCAGGCCTTTCACCAGGCCATGGTCGATCACCTGCTCGATCATGTAAGGCCGCAGGAACACGAGCGCGACCAGCACTATCTCAGCAATAATGGCCCCGGCCACGAAATGCTTCACCGGGCGTAGCAAAGGCAGCAGGCGCCAGAACATGCCGCGCTGCAATTTCTGCTGCGCCAGCATTTCTTCCAGCTCGATGTCGGACATCACGCGCAGTGCGGGTGTTTTATCACTGGCCACTATCCACCCCCATCAATTCACTGTATTCCGCACTGTCTTCCACCAGGCTTGCATGCGTCCCTTCCGCAATGATCCTGCCGCCCGAAAGCACCAGCACGCGATCCGCCAACAGGATGGTGGATAGCTTACTGGCAATCATCAGCACCGAAACCGCCTGGCCCTTGTCTTCAGGCAGACGGCGAATATTGTTCAATACCGTGCGCTCGGTCACGGCATCCAGCGCACTGGTGGCATCGTCCAGCACCAGGATCGAGGGCTTGCCTATCAAGGCGCGGGCAAGGCAGATCCGCTGCCGCTGTCCGCCCGAGAGCGTAATGCCCCTATCGCCGATTCGGGTCTCCAAGCCCGACTCCAACCGTGCCAGCACTTCTTCTGCCGATGCCATGCGCAAAGCCCACAGCAGCTCCTCATCCATCGCGTCCTGGCCCGCCAGGCGCAAATTGCTGGCCAGGCTGTCGGAAAACAAGAAACCCTCCTGCGGCACGACATGAATCGCGCGCCTCAAGGCGTCCAGGGTGAAATCGCGGACATCGTGCCATTCATCATCCCACCTCAACTCGATCTTGCCGGCCTTGGCATCGGCAAGCCTGGGCAGCAAGCTTGCCAGCGTGCTTTTGCCGGAGCCTGTCGCCCCGACCAGCGCCACAATCTCGCCGGGCTTGAGTTCAAAACTGCATTGGTCGAGCACCGGGTTGCCTCCGCCTGGAGGCTCGACGCCCACCTGTTGTAGCCGGACGCCAAGCGCCTTGCCTTGGGGAATATCCAGCGTTCCACCTTCAATCTCTGGCAAGGCGTCCAGCAACTCCCATATGCGCGCCGCCGACGAACGCGCATCGGCAAACACCTGCATCACCCGTCCCACCCCTTCCACCCTGAATACCAGCGTGGTAGCCATCAACAGGGAAGCCACCAGCTCCCCGTAATTCAAATGCTGGGTATAGACCAGATATGCGCCCACGCCCAGCACCCATACCTGCCCAAGCCCCACGACGAACTGGGGGATGGGTATCCTGCTTGCCGAGTAGCGCAAGGCTTCCAGGGCCTGGCCGACGAAGAAACGGACATGGCGCTCGAACTGCGCCACGCGGGTGGATTCCAGGCTGAAGGCCTTGATCACGCGCACGCCGCTCACCCCTTCCGTCAGGTCCTGGTTGACGCTGTCGAACGCCTGCCCCACGGCACGGTCGAGCTGTACCAAATGGTCGGTCTGGCGGAACAGGATGTAGAAGCCCAGGGTCGTCAATAACAAGGGGCCGATGCCCAGCAACGGGTGATACCAGAACAGGAAGCCGACTGCGGCGATGACGATGAACGAGGTGTCGACCACCTGCCGCCAGAAGCTGATCAAGGCATCGCGCAGCTTATCGGCGTCGCGCGTGGTGCGCGTCACGATCTCGCCCGCACCGTGCAGCCAGTGGTAGGCCAGGTCCAGACGCTGCACCTGCACCAGAATCATCTCGCGCAAATATCCCAACAGGTCTTGCTGGATCACCAACGACAGCCAGCCGACAAAATACATCAGCAATGCCCGGGCTGCGGCAATGCCGATGATGACGAGCAGCCAGTGCCAGGCAACACTGGCATCCAGGTTGCCAGCCGCATCCGCGACGACGGCCACGCCCTGCTCCACATCGTGCACGGCACGCGCGATCATGCCTTGCTGCCAGGCCAGCATGAAATTGGCGAGGGCAAACAAGGCAGCAGAAATCCAGAAACGTACGGGCGTACGCCGATAGAGCCACAAACATCGCAACAAGGGATAGGAACGGAGATTCACAAACCGGGCTTTCATACAGCAGGGTTATGCGCCATGCCCGGGGAGCCAGGCATGGCGGCAGTGCAGGAACGCACTGCGTTATTTGGGATATAGACTAGCGCAGATTACGCCAGCGGAACAAGTAGCGGCCCACACGCTGGATGACCAGGTTCATCAGGTAGCCCAGCAAGCCGATCAGGGCGGTGAGGATGATGAGGATATCCATGCGTGACGCGGCCTGCGCATTCATCATGATATTGCCGAGGCCAGCACCGGCGCTGAACAGGATCTCGCTGCCGATGGTCGCCAGCCAGGCAAACGCCAAGGCGAACGAAACGCCGGTAAAGATGCTGGGCAATGCCGCGGGCAGGAGTATCTTGAAGAAGGTCTTGCGACGACCCAGCTTGTAGACATCGCCGACTTCCTTGTACTTGTCCTCCACCTGGTGCAGGCTTTCGTAAGTCGCCAGCACCATGGGATAAAACGCCGACAGGCACACCACCACCAGCTTGGACGGATCGCCATTGCCCAGCCAGAGGCTGAACAGGGGCACCAGGCCCATCAACGGCACCTGGCGCAACATATGGTAAAGCGGCCCGATCAATACATCCGCCACGCGCCATAACGCCATCACCGCACCGACCCCGAAGCCGATGGAGCCGCCGATCAGCAGTCCAAGGAAAGCGCGCTGGAGGCTGGCGGCAACGCCTTGCTGCAACTCGCCTGTCGAGATGATTTCCAGCAAGCCATGGTAAATCTGCGAGATAGAGGCGAATGCATAGGCATGTTCCGCGCTCTGGCGCGACATCACTTCCCACACGAGGAGCAATGCAATCGGGATCAGCCAGCCGCGGCCGCTTTGCAGAATACGGTATCTGGATAACGTTGATGTTGTCATTTGTCCGCTCCTGCCTTGCGCCAGGGAATCAAATTGGCCTCGCCCCACTTGAACAGGCGGTCTATGCCAAAACCGATGAGTCCGGTCAGCACCACGCCGACCATCACGATATCAATGCGGAAAATCTCGCGGCCCATCTGCATCATATGCCCGAGCCCGCTGTCGGCGGCAAGCAACTCCGCCGCCACCAGGATGGTCCATGAACGCGCAAACGCAATGCGGAAGCCTGTCAGGATGGGCGGCAGGATCGCAGGAATGACCACTTTGGTGTACAAGGTACGGTTGGGCAGCTGATATGCCTGCGCTACCTCGAAATAATGCTTGGGTATGCCCTTGGTAGCCTCGTACGACGCCAATGCCACGGTAAAGAAGGCCGCCTTGGTCACGATGGCGATCTTGAACAGCTCCTCAATGCCGAACAGCAGGATGAAGATCGGGATCAACGCGATGGTCGGCACCTGGCGCAATGCCTGGAACAGCGGCGAGAAAAAACCCTCCACCTTGGGCGACAACGCCATCAGGATGCCGAACAGCAATCCGGAACTGGCGCCGATCAGGAAACCTATTCCCAAACGGGATAAACTTACTGACAGGTGTGCCCACAATTCGCCCGAATCCAGCAATTCATGCAGGCTGGCGAGCACCTCCCACGGTGAAACCAGCAATTGCGGAGAGAAAATCTCCAGCTTGGTGACCCATGCCCACAGTAGGAGAAACGCAATCGGGGAGATAAACGCCGCCAGGCGTAACCTGCTGCGACGGCGAAACACCGGGTCGGCCTGGTTGATGCCAAGTGCAACCCTGATACCTATGCTCATAGATGTAATTCTTTCCTGCTTGATAATAGAAGCGGCTCAGAACGGCTAACAACACTCAGCGAAACGCTCCTGACTAGGCACCCTGCCGAGGCGGCACAAACAGTACGCCAAGGCAGGGCAACAACGCCAAGAGAGTTTTTGTTATCGCTCTTATTCCGCCTGGGTCAGCACGGCCAGCTTGGTAATGCCGGCGCGCTCGATCGAGGCCATGACCTTGGCCACCACGCCGTAATTCACGGCTTCGTCGGAACTCAAGTGCAATGCCAGATCGGGATTGGCCGCATGGCGCGCTTTCAATTCCGACTCCAGTTGCGCCACTGGCAGTTCCTGCTTGTCCACGAACACCTTGCCTTCCGCATCCACACTCACTGTCACTGGCTTTTTCGGCTCGGGCGGCTGCGTGGCAGCCGTCTTGGGCAGGTTCACCGTGATGGCGTTGTTGAGTACCGGGATGGTGACGATGAACGCCACCAGGAGCACCAGCATCACGTCCACCAAGGGCGTAATGTTGATTTCGCTCAATACGTCATCTGATTCGCTAGTTGTCGAGAAAGCCATTATGCAACCGCCTCATTTTTCAGGTTGACCACGGAAGAAGCAGTCTCGTGCTTGGTCGAACCAAGCTCGACAGGCTTGCTGCCGGCAAAGTTGGCCTTGCGGGAAAGGCGGATCAGGTCGGCGGCAAAATCATCGAGGTCGCCGTTGATCAGCTTGAGGCGGCGGGTGAAGAAGTTGAATGCCAGCACCGCAGGCACCGCAACCGCAATCCCTAGGCCTGTCGCCACCAGGGCTTCGCCGATCGGGCCGGCGACGACTTCCAGGCTGGCGGAGCCCAGCGCGCCGATATTGGTCAGCGCGTTCATGATGCCCCATACCGTGCCGAACAGGCCTACAAACGGCGAGGTGCTGCCGATACTGGCCAATACGGCAAGACCGCTGTCCAGGCTGCGGCGCTCCTTGAGGATTTGCTGGCGCAGGGAGCGCTCGAGCAAGTCTTGGCGGTCGCCGGTATGCTCAAGATCATGGGAGGCATGGCTGTCTACGTCGCGCAGAGTATTGAAGCCAGCCTGCGCCACGCGTGCCGCAGGACCGTCGACATCCTGGATCTCGGAGGCGGCAATAATATTGGGAGCGCTCCAGAACGCCTTCTTGTAACGCTTGGTCTGGCTGGCTGCGCGCCAATGCTGGTAGCCCTTGACCAACAGCAAGGTCCAGGTCACCACGGAAAAGGCAATCAGCGCATAGAGCACGCCATCGACAATCAATGAATTGGATTCTGAAATATCAAACATCTTTAATGTTCCTTCAAATAATTACGTAAATGACGGCTTTAAGAAGCCAGTTTGAATTCAATCGGCACGGTAGCCCAGCCGTCGATCGGGGTATTGCCGCGCTTGGACGGCGCAAACTCCCAGCCTTTCACCGCCTCTATCGCGGCCTCGTCCAATGTCTTGCGGCCGCTGGACTTCTTGATCTCCACGCCCTGGACCTTGCCGCTGGCCAACACCCGCACCCGCAGCACTACTGTGCCTTGCCAACCTTGCCGTTGCGCGAAGGATGGATACTTCGGCGCAGGGTTGTTCAAGTAGCCCGCATAGCCCATTGCCTCGGTTATTGGTTCTTCCTTCACTGGCTCTGGCGGCGGTGGAGGCGCAGGCGGCGCGGCCTCTACCGGCTCGCTGGTTCTTTCCGCCGTGGTGTTTTCCTGCACCACGATATCGTCCGGCTTGATGTCAGGCTCGGCCTCCGGCGTTTTCAATGCCGGTTGCGGCTTGGGTTGCGGCGGCGGTTGCTTCACCACCTTCTTGGGCGGTGGTGGAGGCGGCGGCGGTGGCGGTTTCACTTCGGGCGGCGGCTCGATCACTGGCTTGATGATCTCGATTTCCACCGGCCGGGGCTTGGGCACGATCGGCGCATGATCCGCATTGATATAGAAATAAGCACCGACCACATGCACGGCAATCACCACCAGGCCCAGGGCCAGGTAATTCCTGCCGCCGCCTGGGACAGCCGCTTCTTCCTGAAATTCTTTCTGGCGCAAGGCAAATGCCTGGTCCAGCCGCTTGCCTGCCTCGGCAACGCGCTTCGCCAGCTCATCCTTTTTCGGCAGGATGTCGCCACTCTCAAGCAACCTGCCAGCAGGCCTCAAGGCAGATGTAGACACGTATATCCTCCTTTGTATGTTCCGTTGCGGCGTGCTAGACGAAATCCGTCAGCACGTCATCCTTGATACGCTGGAATTCCAGCGTGGAACGCACGCGCGGACGCGGCAGGTCGACGGGGACGATGCGCTTGATGCGGCCTGGGTGGGATTGCATCACCACTACGCGGTCTCCCAAAAACACAGCCTCCTCCACATCATGGGTCACCAGGATGGTGGTCAAGCCCTCCTGCTCCCATAAGCGTTGCAGTTCCTGTTGCAGTTTCAATCTGGTCAAAGCGTCCAATGCGGCAAATGGCTCGTCCAACAGCAGCAATTGCGGACGCAATACCAACGCCCTGGCAATCGCCACGCGTTGCGACATCCCTCCGGAAATCTGGTGGGGATAGGCCTTTTCAAAACCCGACAATCCCACCAGGTCGATCTGCGCCTGCACGCGGCGCTTGCGCTCGGCCTTCGTGGTATCCGTAGCGGCAAAAGCGAGCTCGATATTGGCTTCCACCGTCAGCCACGGAAACAAGCGGTGTTCCTGGAACACGATCCCGCGATCGAGGTCGGTACCTTGGATGCGCTTGCCCTGGTATACGATGTCTCCGCCATAGTAGGTATCCAGCCCGGCGATCAGCTTCAGCAAAGTCGACTTGCCGCAACCACTGGCCCCCACGATCGAAATAAACTCGCCTGCGCGAATGTCCAGGTTGATGTCGGACAGCACCTGCAGGCGCTCCCCCGAAAGCTGGAAGGCTTTTTCGACACGTTCTATCGTTAAGGCGACTGGCCTCAGGTTTAATTGCTGCTTTGCGTTTTGCTCGTTTTGCAGTTCATCATGCAGTGCCTGTTCCCGTTTAAAACTCAGCACTGTATTCAATGCACTCATTCTTGCTTCTTTCTGCCGCCTGGGCTTTGGGTGCCCTGCGGCACATCACTCCAAATAACTTTTTTTAATATCTCTTAATAAAAACATATAAAGAGAATTAAAAATACAATTTGGTTATATATAGGCAATCCCCGTGCCAAATCCTTGGGAAAATCGACTTGTCATTAAAATTCATTGGCTTGGAAAAATCCGGAACGGTCACCAGCAACCAAACTGTTGCTGCATCACCAAAAAACCCAATAAAGTGTTGCTATAAAAACAGATCCTGCTGGTGGAAATGAAACAGCAGCGTAAAAGCAGCGCTGCTGTTTAAGTTGCAATCTAGAGCAATTAACAAATTATCCAGGCGTCGTGCCCTGCCTTCCTTACGACCACCTCCGACAGAGCCCTATAGCCTGGATCGCTGCTCTTAGTGTGGAACCCAGAAACCTTCGAGCTTGAGCTCCCGCAATGCCGTGGTGACAAATTGCGGGTTAAGCATCTTCTGGACGTCCGCTTGCGTTCGCGTCAACCCGGATGTCTGCGCATAGGCCACCGCCTTGCGATAGTGCTCTTGCAGGGCTGCATCGTAGAGAGGCGACCAACGCTGGCGCCAGCTCACATTGTCCTGTTCGTATTCGCGGCGGTTCACGCTTTCGGGATAGATCTTGTTGGAATATTCCCGGATGTAGGTTTCCTTGTTTTCATCCTGCGCTACCCAGTGCACGCTTTTCAGGTAGGCAGTGACGATGGCCTGGGTAACCTCGGGGTTCTGCTTCACAAAATCATTGCGCGCCCATACCCCGCCCATCAGCTTCCAATCGACCGGCGCGGTCTTGGTGGACCAGATGATTTTTCCTACTCCCCTATCCTCCAGGATATAGGAATCGAACAGGCTGAAAAAACCATCGACAGTGCCGCTCGCCAAGGCGGCAGCGCCGACTTGCGGGTTGACATTGACGATCTTGAAGTCCTTGAACGTCAGGCCTTCGCTCTGCAACAGGTTGGAAAAAGCCAGCTCCCACGGGCGGCCGCGGTGCAAGGCGATCTTTTTGCCCTTCAGGTCCTTGATGCTCTTGGCTGTAGAGTTCTTGGGCACAACCAAATAGGAATTGGAAGTCGTGCCCCAGGGCGCTACCAGCTGCACGGTGGGCTTGCCGGCGTTGAGGATGATGGGCGGCAAATCGCCGTAGATGCCGAAATCGATCTTGCCGCTGGCAAACCCTTCGTTGATCACCGGGCCGACGGAGGCCATGGCCGCCGGAATCCATTCCACCTTGATGCCTTGCTTGCGCAGCTCTTCCGGGAAAGAGCCGTTGACGACCAGGGAAGCGCTGCCGGTATACACCGTCTTGCCGCCGACATTGGTCGCCACCGAGGCGATACGGACAACCTTGAGGTCTTCCGCATGAGAAATAGGAAAATAGCCAAGAAACCCCGTTAACAGCAAGGCAGGCAATACAGTCAATTTCATCATTTCCCCTTAATTTCCTGCCCGGGCTTGCTTGATCTGATGGCTTTGCCAGTAATGCTCAATGTTCAGTTCCTTGAGCGCATGCTCGACGAATTGCGGGTTGAGCAGTTGGTCCAGCTTGACCTCGTTGCGCACCAGGCCTGATTGCTTGGCATAACTCGCAACCCGGCGGTAGTGCGTTTTCAAGGCGTCATCATAGAGCGGGGACCAACGGTCCTTCCAGGCGACGATGTCATTGTCGTAATCTTTACGTACCACCTCTTCTGGCAAGGCATTGGTGGCATATTCCTTGATGTACTTGTCCTTGTTGGCATCTTGCGAAGTCCAGTAATTGGTCTTCACGTAGGCAGTGACAATGGTCTGGGTGAGCTCGGGATACTTCTTGATGAAGTCGTTGCTTGCCCATAGCCCGCCCATCAGTTTCCAGTCAGGCGGCGAATTCTTGGTGGACCAGATGATGCGCCCCACCTTGCGCTGCTCGAGGATATGCGCATCGTTCAGCCCAAAGAACCCGTCTACCGTTCCGCTCGCCAGTGCTGCGGCCCCGACTTGGGGATTCACGTTAACGATCTTGAAGTCCTTGAAACTCAAGCCCTTGGATTCGATCAGGTTGGCAAATGCAATCTCCCATGGACGGCCGCGGTGCAAGGCAATGCGCTTGCCTTTCAGGTCCTCGATCGTAACGGCCTTGGATTTTGCCGGCACCACAAGATAGGAATTACCGCTACGCCCCCAGGGCGCAACCAGTTGCACAGTGGGCCTGGAAGCATTCAGGATCACGGGAGGCAAATCACCATAGGAGGCGAAGTCCACCTTGCCGCTGGCAAAACCTTCGTTGATGATCGGGCCCACCGCAGAATGGGAAGCAGGCACCCATTCAATCTTGACGCCTTTTTTGGCGAGCGTTTCTTCCAGGCCGCCCTCGGTCAGCACTGCGGCACCATTGAGGTAAGTGGTTTTGCCCGCAATGTTATATACCACTGCCGCAATCCGCACGACCTTGGGTGTTTCCTCGGCAAAGCCAACAGAAGCCGGCAATGCCATCATGGCGGCCAGCGCCAGATGATAAATTTTTCTATGCAACATTTAAGTTACTCCAAAACATGTCAGTCTTGCTTCAAAATCCAGTGCGGGGTATTCGAAGCTCATGATAATTCAATGAAAAAACAGTGCGCTCGCCCGTGGTCGGGTAAAACACACCGATATAAGGTGACAGTCTGGAAAATCATCACTGTTACTCACAACATTGTTACTCAACACAAATGACTACCTGCCTGAGTTAGAACGATTCACAAAACTCAGCGAAGCACTCTTAGGCAACCTTTGCCTCTAGCTGCTTCTTGGCTTCCTGCAACGGGCGTTGATCCACCCATGCGTCAAAATCGAAATCGCGGTCCAGCAGCCCGTGAATCCACATGAAATTTTTCTGTTTGCGGAATAGCTCGAGGCGATCGGGTGTCAATGTCGGCTCAAGATGCAGGTGGAAATCGTTGCGGTATGCCGTCGCCACGCTCTCGGCGCCAGCAAAGGTCTCGTCCTGCAGAATGCTGCGCACGCCTTCCAGGTTGTGCTTGGCCCAATCGGCCGCACGCAGCGTCTGGTACAAGAAGCGGACCACCAGGTCGAAATGGTTCTCTAGCAAATCCTCATGCACCGTGATGGGCCGCGGGGTGCCATTGTTCACCCGCACGCTCTTGTCGGGATAGCTGTCGAGGTCAATCCCGACCACGAGCCCTAAGCGCTTGGCTGCTTCGACGGCGGAAGCGCCCTTGACGTAGACCGCATCGACATTCCCTGCCACCAGTTCGTCCAGTCCTGCCCACAGGCTGCCGACCACTTCGCGGCTGCGCCTGCCATCTCCACGGCCTGCCCCGGCTGCGGCCACTTCGACGAGCTCGACGTCATCCAGCGTTAAGCCTGCGATACCGAGCGCGCCTTTATATCCGTGCAGGCTCATGCCGCGGGCGATGCTGCTGCCGCGCACATGGTCCTTGATCGGGTGATCGACAAAGGCAGGCAAGGCCAAGCGCCTTCCCTTGAGCTGGTGCGGCTCGGCAATCCCGGAATCGGGCCTCACCAGGATCGCCTGCCACTCGTCTATCCACGTCAACCCGATCAGGCGCGTAGGCGCATATTGCGCACGGGCGGCGATCGCCAGCAAGTTGCCCCCTTCGCGGATGAGGGTAGGCAACTGGTGGTCATAGTGATGCCGGTTGTATTCGCGCGGGCCGTCCTGCAGAGTGGAGACGGTAATCCCATCCTTTGCAAACTCCTCATCCAGCCAGCCCAGCTTATAGGCAATGCCGGTGGCAGTCGGCACCGGACAACGGGTAAACCAGATCTGGTCTACACTATTTATTAGCTCACTCATTGCCGACCCCTCGATTAACCCAGGTCAGTCGCTGGCAGCAGGTTCAAGCCCTTGGCCTGGTCGTAAATCTTGGCCATCTTCCATTGCTGCGCCAACACCCCAGGACCGTAATCACGGGATCCGCCAATCGCGTCCGCCAAGGTCTGGATTTGCGCGCCCTCTTCAAGGATGAGGATAAACTCGGCGGTCTTGCGCAAACCCTGCTTGCCCCAAACGGTAGACCCGCCATTGGCTTCCAGGATTGCCGTGTTGTGCGGATTCAGCTTGATCTGGTCAAGAATGAAATCCACTTCTTGCTGGCGGCGGTCTATATAAATAGGAATTTCACGAATCAGGTTATAACGCTGCACCGGAACGTAACGGATTGGCAATGTACGATGGGTTTGCGCCCAGGCGCCCAGATAGGGGGAATGCACATGTGAAATCGTCGTGATGTCCGCATGCTCCTTGAAGAGCTTGGTGTAGCGGGTCGAGCCGGCGGCGCTTCCCTTGCCCAGCACCACATTGCCTTCAAAGTCCACGACGACCGCCTGCAAGCCACGGCCATCCCAATTGAACGGGCCGGGATCATTCACGATGACCAGCTTTTCCTCGCCGGGCACGCGCTCGACAAAGCCCACCGTCCCGTTAGCAGTAATGGTGCCGGTATTGCGAAACGCGGCAAACGCGATCTTGGCGTCAGCCAAGACTTGTGCAGCAAAAGCTTCTAGATCGTTTTCTGTCTCAATTGCGGTTATGGTCATCATTCACCTCTGTAGTCATCATGAAAGGCAGGCGGGACCTGCCGGGCATCTTGATAACTAAAGTGGCAAAACACATGCCAAGAGCAATCCACCCTATAAAATTGCACAATACCCTATGTATTTCATACACATACATCCAGCACAAAAAGTACTTGGCTCCAACCCATCTGTTTAAAAATCAACAGTTGCTGCAATACAAACAGTGGATGCCATTGAATAATTGCTCAGGAAACAACAACCGTTCTCCAGCAGTTTTTTTATTCCAAAAAAGAATATAAATATAAAAATATAGTTTTAGACCAGCTAAAGGATTGTGCGTATATTGTGGGAAGTTTCTACATAGAAAGTCCTAAGCAATGCATGCTGAACTATGGAATTATGAGCGGGCATTCGAAAGCGCTGATCACGTCATCACGCACCCCAATCCCAGCTCTGTCAGCCTATCCGTGCGCGCAAGCGCGCTGGTCTTCAGCGACCCCAGGTCCCAGGGGTTATTGAACCTGATTGAAAAAATTGCCGCCAGCAACGCCACCGCCCTGATCATTGGCGAAACCGGCACTGGCAAGGAGTTGATTGCCCGTCATATCCATGCGCTAAGCAATCGGCGCGATGGCCCTTTCCAGGCCATCAATTGCGGAGCTTTTTCAGAAACCCTGGTAGAAAGCGAATTGTTCGGTTACGAGCGTGGCGCCTTCACGGGAGCGACAAGCGCCAAGACCGGGTGGTTTGAGTCTGCCAATGGCGGCACCTTGTTTCTTGATGAAATAGGCGACCTGCCTCAATCGACGCAGGTCAAATTATTGCGAGTGCTGCAAGAACGTGAGGTCGTGCGCCTGGGTTCACGCAAATCCACACCGATCGACGTCCGTCTGATAGCGGCCACCAACGTGGACCTAGAAGAAGCGGTACGTGCCGGGCGATTCCGCGAAGACTTGTATTACCGCATCAAGGTAGTGCCTGTCGATTTGCCGCCTTTACGTGAGCGCCCTGGCGATATCCTGCCCCTGGTCGAGCATTTCCTGAACGTCTACAAGTCGCGCTTGCATACCGACATCCCCAAGCTCGCGCCAGAAACCATTCAGCAATTGCTTCATTATCCGTGGCCGGGAAATATCCGCGAACTCGAGAATGTCATCCACCGCGCATTGTTGATTTCAACCTCAGGCACCCTTTATCCCAAAGACTTGGGCTTGCCTCCGATTGGAACGGTACCGCTGGAAAAGCAAGAAGCAAAGCCGGTATTGACATCATACGCAGGCAACAAGCTCGGCAGCGGGACGCCTCAGGCTCACTATCCTGCGCAGCCACTTACCACGCTGGAAACCTATCAACTGGAACGTGTCCTCGGCCAGTTTTTTGAATCGCCCCCGCCCAATCTCTTCGAGCTGGTCAATGCGGTTCTGGTGGAAAAGGCCTACGAGTTCAGCAACAAGAACCAGGTGCACACGGCCAAGTTGCTGGGCATTAGCCGCAATATCCTGCGGGCAAGGCTGAAGGAACTGAAGCTGATTGCTTGACGAACAAAATAAAAAACCACCCTTGGGGTGGTTTTTTATTGCCTTAAAGACTCTTACTCTTGAGGGCTGCTGGGCTGGTCGGTGCCGCCACGGATCGCAGAGAGTTTAGCCTCGAGAAAATCGTCATAACCCTTCTGTACCAGATCATATGTCTTGGCAATCCCTGCCGCAACGGCACTGCCCTCTCCCAGTACATTCAAGCCGCTAAGAATATCCTTGGCTTCAGCATAGCCTTTCTCGAACCCGCCCCGGATCAACGCCACAAAATCGCGTGCCACCGTTTCCGCATCCTTATCGGGATACCGCGCGGCATAGGCTTCAAAAAATCCCGTGGACATCGACAAAATGCGTCCCGCCGTGGCTTCAGGGCTATTGTCCTGCCCCATCGCGCCTTCAATTGCATTCGCGCCCAATTCAGGCTCCAGTACGGCATTGAGCTGCTCTACGGCCGAACGATACAGCAAGGCCAAGCCATCATTGCCCGATTGGATCGAAACCTGCAACGAGGCTTGCAGGATTTGTCCGTTCAGCACCGCTTTCTGGGACTCCGGCCTGGCCTCGGCAGCTTTCCTAGCCTCGTTCAATGCTTCGTTGGCAGGCGCAGAGGCGGCGGGAGCCGTCGTGCCAGTGATAACGCCATTGCTGGATGCAACCATGGTGCTCTCCTATACTGGTTCTGAGATGGTATTCATCCATATCGGCAGAAAGCGGAGAAAATGAAGTCATCCTTTAGCCGATCGCCCCAATGTAGCATGCTCAGGCACTAAAAAAGGGAGCCAGAGGACTCCCTTTTGTTTATCCCGGCCAATGGCCCTTTAGGCCACCAAGGTCTGCGGTGCTTCCTGTTTCAGCAGGAATGCTGCCTGCTCAACAGCCACCGCTATACGCTGGCGGATGGCATCGCTGGTCAACTGGTAATGGGCGAACTCGGTATCCTTGGCATAGATGGCCGTGGGCGTGGTATACACATTGAAAAAGCTCGCCAGGGTACGCAGTTGGTAGTCCACCACCATGGCATGCTGGTCGCTGCCGCCGGTTGCCGCCAGGATGGCGACCTTGCCGACCAAGGCCTTGGGATCGAGCAAATCAAAAAAATGCTTCAGCAAGCCGGTATAAGAAGCTTTGTATACGGGGCTCGCAATCACGAGCAAATCCGCCTCTTGTACCTTCTTGTATATTTCCTCCAATTCGGAAGGGAAATTTCCATAAGACACGGTGCTACCCAAGACTGCTGCAAATTCAGCAATATCGATCACCTCAGCAGGCGCGTGCAATTGATGCGATGCGCTGGCAGCAATCTCTTCCACAAGCGCCCTTGTCCTGGACGGTTGCGACAAACTGCCCGAGATGCCTACTATTTTTGCCATACCAACTCCTACTCCATTAATTAATTCAAACTCATGCCAAGGCATGCATTGAATAAATTCAGCAATAAAAGTGCCAGGGCAAAATATGATTATAAATCAATTGAGAACAATAAAAACCTATATTCACTTTAGGGAGAAGTGCTGAATATCAAGCATCAATACAGCAATGCTGCTTCAATACCAGCAGCTGGATGAATATGTGCGGATAATGCAACAGTTTGATCCATAGCTGGGCTTTACAGCCACCGTTCTCAGGCTATCTTGAATATCTCCACCGCTTTCCTCAGGTTACTCGCCTGGTCATCCAAGGCGCTCGCAGTAGCCTGCTGATTGCTCGACCAGTGCGGAGTTCTGCTGCGTTGCATCGTCCATCTGCGTGATGGCGAGCTTCACCTGTGCAATTTCGTTTGCCTGTTCGCTGGAGGCGGCGGCAATCTCCTCGATCAAGGTCGCTATCTGGTTGACCGAGTTCGCAACATCGTGGATGGTATTGCCGGCCGCAGTCACTTTGCGGGTGCCTGTATCCACCACCTCGCCAGAAGACGCAATCAATGTCTTGATTTCCTTGGCGGCGCTGGCACTACGCTGCGCCAGGGAGCGCACTTCACTGGCCACCACGGCGAATCCCTTGCCCTGTTCGCCAGCGCGAGCTGCTTCCACGGCAGCATTCAAGGCAAGAATGTTGGTCTGGAAGGCAATGCCGTCGATCAGGCCGGTAATCTCCTCGATCTGTCCGGACTTGCTGCTGATTTCCTGCATGATCTGCACGACCTCGTCCATGGCAGTCTCACCCTGCCTTGCAACACTGGCTGCATTATGCACCATGCCTGTGGCGGTCCTGGCGTTGTCCGCGTTGTGCGCGACGGTTTCCGCCAGCTCTTCCATGCTGCCCGCTGTTTCTTCGATCGAGCTGGCCTGTTCTTCGGTACGGTGGGAAAGGTCGTTGTTGCCTGTTGCAATCTCGCTCGTGCCACTGTTGATCTGCTCAACGCCCTCCCGCACTTGGCGCACCATCTGGGCAAGGCTGTTCTTCATGTCAATTAAGTAAGGATAGATCTGCCCTGGGCAGTTCTTGCCGAATGGCTCTATATGGAAGGTCAAGTCTCCATCGGCAATTTTCTGGAAATACTCTTTCACTTGGTCCAGGGGTGTACGTACGAAATGGACGATATATCGGTCTGCTCGATCGCAGCCAGTGCAGCCTGGGATTCCGCCTGGCTTGCGTTCTGGTCTCCCGCATCAAGGTAGTCGCCCTGCCTGACCAGCCGTAGCCTGGCCCTGAGCAATTGTTCATTTACCTGAGACAAGGCGCGAGTTTGCTGCAGCATGGCGTGGCTGGCTCCAAGCTCTTTCCCGGCATTACTGAGTCCCTTCAACCCGATGGCAGAAAGCGTCAGGATCAAGATGCTGATGAAGATCAGCACAATAATCACCATGCGGTGAACTGTAATATCCCTAAGAAACTGTTTCATGTTATTCCTTCGCCAAATGAACTCAATGCAGCGCTTGGCATGACGCCCAGCTGACGACACTGATGATTGAAATAACGGAAGGAAAAGTAAAAAATTTAAGGAAATATGCAAATTGTAAATTTTATATATTTACAAAATTTGCCGATTTACAGGCTACTTAGCTGAATCTAAACCCGAATTTCTTCCAGCCTGCCTTTAAGCAAATAAGTGCTGACCTTGCCCTTGCCTTTGACATCGACCCCGTGGCGGGGCTCAAGGTGGTAATCCCGCTTCAGCAACTCATAAGTAGCGGCAGATACCTGGATTTCATTGGGCAAGCCGGTATGCTCCATACGGCTGGCGATATTGACCGCATCCCCCCACAAATCGTAGCTAAACCGGGTGTTGCCGATAATGCCGGCCACGACTGCGCCGCTGTTGATCCCAATGCGCATCGCCAGCGGCCGGCCAATCTCCGTCGAAACCTCTTGAAGCAAGGCCGGCATTGCCAAGGCCATATCCGCCATTACCTTGGCATGGTCGGCGCGGGCGTTGGGCGCCCCTGCTATCACCATGTAGGCATCGCCTATGGTCTTGATTTTCTCGACGCCATACTGGGCTGCGAGCTGGTCGAAGCGGGAAAAAACATGGTTGAGCATATCCACCACTTCAGTAGGCGTCATATCGGCGGAAATCTGGGTGAAGTTCACGATATCCGCGAACAGGATAGTCACTTCATCATGACTATCCGCGATTCGCGTTCCTTGCGACTCATGCAAGCGTTGCGCTACCGATTCCGGCAGTATGCTCCGCAACAATTGCTCCGACCGCGCCTTTTCCACCGCCAATGCCTCCAGCACCTTGGCTTTTTGCGACTGGAAATAACGCATGACGATATAGAGAATAGCCGAGACCCCCGCCATATTGATGGCAAAGAACGCGTCCCGTATATCGCTGGGGATAGGCAAGGCATGGACGGAAAACAAGGGATTCAAGTGCCATGACAGTATCGCCAGCAGCCCGAACAACACGAACCATGGCGTGGACTGCTTCGTCCCCAGAATCATCAGGGCGCCCACCGGCGACAAGATTGCCCAGAAAGCGACACCGCTGGAAGCCTGGAACCCGCCAATGATCCATTGCATGAAGAACGGCATCACCAGCAGCATGACCAGCTGGGTAAAGGTAAAGGCGTCGAATCGCTTGAAATGGTAAAACACCAGCAAGCTGCCGTATGAAATGATGATGTAGATGTACGGCACGGCCGCCATCACCGCATATCCCTCCCCCAGGCTGGAAAGGGTGAATATCCAGAATACGCAGGCCAGGCTTTCAGCCAGTACCAAGATGGATAGGATGACGACGCCAAGCACGACCGTCTTGGCTATTTCAGAAGGCTTGTTCCCCAGGAAAGGCTGGATAAGCCGCATGAAATAACGGTCAGCCTGATGCATGATTGCGTTCTCTTTTTTTGTTGTAATTCAATTGATTTGAGCAATATATCGCAAGGCCGGCAGTTAATCTATCCCCGTCGTCGCCAATCAAAGCGCTGGCTGATTGCCGCGGGTTTGGGTTAGAATGGCATCTGGCGGGCCTCCCCGCATTGCAAAGTAGCCAACCTGGTCAGGTCCGGAAGGAAGCAGCCACAACTATTGAAGCAAGTGCCGGGGGTTTGGCTCGCCTCTTTAAAGAATCCGACAAGCCTGGCTGCGATGGGCAGCGCCGAATCTTCGTTTCAAGGTGCGCATTTGACCGGGCAGAGCAGGCTCCTGTAACGCATGACACCCAATGAGTTTATACGCCGATGAGCTATCAGGTTCTTGCCCGCAAATGGCGTCCGAAATCCTTTGATGCGCTGGTAGGCCAGGAGCATGTGGTACGTGCGCTCACCAATGCCTTGCAGCAGCAGCGATTGCATCATGCCTATCTTTTCACAGGCACCCGCGGCGTCGGCAAAACCACCCTCTCCCGCATCCTGGCAAAATCCCTGAATTGCGAACTCGGCGTCAGCGCCACCCCTTGCGGCCAATGTGCAGCCTGCGTCGCGATCGACAAAGGCAGCTTCCTCGATTACGTCGAGATGGATGCCGCATCAAACCGCGGGGTGGAAGACATGACCTCGCTGCTGGAAAAAGCCATTTACGCCCCCACGCAAGGGCGCTACAAAGTATACATGCTTGACGAAGTCCACCAGCTCACCGGGCATGCCTTCAACGCCATGCTGAAAACGCTGGAAGAGCCTCCGGCCCACGTCAAGTTCATCCTCGCCACCACCGATCCGCAAAAAGTGCCGGTCACCATCCTGTCGCGCTGCCTGCAGTTCAACCTGCGCCAGATGTCGAGCAGCGGCATTGCCGAGCATCTCCAGCATGTGCTGGCCCAAGAGAACATCGCCTTCGAGCCTGTCGCACTGCAACTGATCGGCCGCTCCGCCAACGGCAGCATGCGGGACGCATTATCCCTGCTGGATCAGGCGATTGCCTATGGCGGCAACAGTGTCAATGAAAAAGAGGTTCGTGCCATGCTGGGCGCGATTGACCAGGCTTACTTATTCGACCTGCTCAATGCCCTGCTGGCCCGGGACAGCAATGCCCTGCTGAGCCAGGCCCGCGCCATGGAGCAACGTGCGATTTCCTTTGACGCCGCGCTGAACGACCTTGCCAACCTGTTGCATGAAATTGCCATTGCGCAGGCCGTGCCGGACAGCATCGCGCACGACCATCCCGAACGCCAGGCCATGCTCGACATCGCTGCGCGGATGAGCGCCGAGGAAATCCAGCTTTATTACCAGATCGCCCTCCTCGCTAGGCGGGACCTCGGCCTGGCGCCGGATGAATTTGCAGGGTTCACCATGGCATTGCTGCGCATGCTGGCTTTCAACCCCGGAGAGCAGAAATCACCGGCAAAGGCAAAACCGGCTGCTGTTGCGCCACCCGTAGCGGCTGAAAGCGCGACGCCCCGTGCCAGTGCCGCCCTTGCCATCAGCCAGCCAGTCGCCAAGATTGCAGCCCCCAGCATCACGACCCGCAGCGTGGAGGCAACGCCTGAACTGGCCCCACCGCCATCAGAACCTGCTCCGCAACCGGTTCCGGTTTCCGCGCCTGCTTCCAGCGTTGAAGATACCCCTGTCTCAGCAGTTGCCCGCAGCTTTGATGGCGATTGGCGCGCATTGGTTGACCGGCTGAAGCTCGGCTTGGCCAGAGCGCTTGCGCAAAATTGCGAGCTGGCAAGTTTCGATGAGGAACATATCGCTTTTTCCGTGCCGCCGACGCAAAAGCACCTGTTGGGCATGGGCTATGAGGAAAAATTGCAAAGCGCGGTTGAGCAGCACTTTGGCCGCAAAATCAAAATGACTTTCGCATTGGGCGGCAGCGGGAACACGCCGGCCCAGTTGATGAGCCAGGAAAAAGCCGCCTTGCAGGCGCACGCGGAAAGCGCGATTCACAACGATGGTTTTGTGCAGGCGCTGATCAAGGATTTCGGCGCCCAGATCATTCCATCCAGCATCAAACCACTTCAATAAATCCCGGAGGATAGACATATGATGAAAGGCGGCTTGGGCAATCTCATGAAGCAGGCCCAGCAAATGCAGGAGAACATGAAACGCGCCCAGGAAGAACTGGGCAAGGTTGAAGTGGAAGGCCAGGCAGCCTCGGGCCTGGTCAAGATCACCATGACCTGCCGCCATGAAGTGCGCCGCGTCAGCATTGACGACAGCGTGCTGAGCGATGACAAGGAACTGCTGGAAGACCTGATCGCCACCGCGTTCAACGATGCCGCACGCAAGGCGGAAGCCACTTCCCAGGAACGCATGAGCAGCCTGACCGCGGGACTGCCGATCCCGCCCGGCATGAAGCTGCCATTCTGATTTGCACCTGAACTTGCCCCATCATGCGTAACCCGCCCGCGCTGGAACAATTGGTCGAAGCCTTGCGCTGCCTGCCTGGGGTGGGCCCCAAATCCGCCTTGCGCATGGCCTACTACCTGCTGCAACGCGACCGCAAGGGCGCTGGCCTGCTTGCCAAGTCTCTTGATCAGGCCTTGCAGGTGGTCAGCCACTGCAGCCTGTGCAACAACTTCAGCGAACAGGAAATCTGCCCGCTTTGCGCCTCTCCTGCGCGCGATCATTCATTGCTCTGCATCGTGGAAATGCCGAGCGATCTCATGATGCTGGAGCAAACCCAATCCTACCAAGGCATGTATTTCGTCCTTATGGGCAGGCTATCGCCGCTGGATGGCATCGGCCCTCGCGACATCCACTTGGACAAGCTGCTCAAACGCGCCCAGGATGGAGAGGTGGAAGAAGTCATCCTGGCAACGAACTACACTGTGGAGGGCGAAGCGACTGCGCACTATGTCAGCGAGCTGCTCCGCGCCCGCGGCATCAAGGTCAGCCGCATTGCGCGCGGCCTGCCGATGGGCGGGGAAATCGAGCATGTGGATAGCGGCACCCTCGCGCAAGCCATGCTGGAGCGCCGCAACCTACGCTAGTTCAGAACTGGCCGGGCTCTGCCTCTAGAGTGCGGTTAGCCAGCCGCTGCTTCCAGACAGCCAGGCAGGTTTCTATCTCGGCTACATCGTGCACGGCATAATCCGCGCCCCATTCGAGCGGGCGGTCCGCCTCGTCAAGATACCCATAGAGCGCCGCCACGGTAGGCATGCCCGCCGCCACGCCCGCGGCAATGTCGCGCTGGGCATCCCCAATATAAATACAATCGCTTGGCTGTGCGCCGCCCTGCTCGCAAGCCATCCACAACGAGTCGGGATGGGGCTTGGGTCGCGGCGCATCATCTGCGCATACCAAGCAGGCCAGGCGCTGGTCCAGCTTCAGTGCAGCAAGCAAGGGGGCGGAAAAACGCCTGAGCTTGTTGGTCACGACACCCCAGCGGATTCCGGCCGCTTCAATATTCTGCAACAACGTTTCCATGCCATCGAACAAGATGGGCGTCCGCGTATACACTTCATCATACAGTGCCAGGTATTCGTCGCGCATGGCTGCGAAATTCGCATCCTCAGGCGTGATGTCAAACCCGATACCCAACAGCCCCCGGGAACCATGGGATGCGTAAGGACGGATAATGTCCTGGTTGAGGAAAGGCAATCCGTGGCGTTTGCGCTGCAAATTGAGCGCGAGCCCGAGGTCGGGCGCCGTATCGGCCAAGGTGCCATCCAGGTCGAACAATACAAGGCTTTTCATGGCTACTTGACCGTTTGCAGGATGTAATTGACGGAAATATCGTCGTTCAACTTATAGTGCTTGGTCAACGGGTTATAGCCCATTCCTTTCGAAGCGATGACATCGAGGCCAGCGGCACGCGCCCAGCCAGCTAGCTCGGAAGGCTTGATGAATTTCTCATATTCATGGGTGCCGCGCGGCAAGAGGTTCAGCACATATTCGGCTCCCAGCACCGCAAAAAGGTAAGCCTTGGGATTGCGGTTAATCGTCGAAAAGAACACCTTGCCCCCAGGCTTGACTAAGCGCGCGCATGCCAGCACCACGGCCGCAGGGTCCGGCACATGCTCCAGCATCTCCATGCAAGTCACTACGTCAAAGCTCTCTGGCGCCTCTTGCGCCAGATCTTCAACCGAGATCAAGCGATAGTCGACCTTTGCGCCGCTTTCGTATTGGTGCAGCTGCGCTACCTTGAGCGCCTTTTCTCCCAGGTCGATGCCCGTCACGTCGGCACCCCGCTCGCTCATGGACTCGGACAGGATGCCGCCGCCGCAACCGACATCCAGCACACGCTTGCCTGCCAAACCTGCATGCTCGTCTATATAGTTGAGGCGCAGCGGGTTGATTTCGTGCAATGGCTTGAATTCGCTATTCTTGTCCCACCATTTATGGGCAAGCTCGGCAAATTTTTGCAACTCCGCCTGGTCTACGTTCACGCCAGATACTGATTCAGTTGGGTTTGCCATTCGGTACTGATCTCCTTTAACTCAGCAGGCTCGATATTGGCATACACGCCCGCCTGCCCTTGCAACTTCTGATACTTCAACTCTCCGGCCACCCATACATGGCTGACATGCTCACGCCCGGCACTGTATACAAGGTGGGAAACCACATTGAAACATGGCTCCAACTCGATTGAGGCAAGGTTGACAGCTACCACATCCGCATACTTCCCAGACTCCAACGAACCCAGGTCTGCTTCCTGCCCCAATGCTCTCGCCGCATTGATCGTCGCCATAGCCAACGCTTCTGCAGCCGGCACACTGGCTGCGTCCTTGCTCGCTCCTTTGGCCAGTAGTGCAGCCAAGCGCATTTCTGCAAACATGTCCTGGCGGTTATTGCTTGCCGCGCCATCCGTGCCTATCGCGACATTCACCCCTGCTTTCAAGAGTGCATGCACAGGCGCAATGCCGCTGGCAAGCTTGAGGTTTGATGCCGGGCAATGCGCGATATGGCAGCCATGGGCAGCCAGGGAAGCCATCTCGGCCTCGCTCAAGTGAACCCCGTGCGCAGCCACCAAGTTGGGGCCCAACAAACCGAGCGCTTCCAATCGCTGCAACGGCCTTACCCCATATTGCTTAATGCTATCTTCAATTTCCGTTTGCGTCTCATGCAGATGCGTATGGATGTTCAATCCCAGCTGCTCCGCATAAGTCAGGATGTCCTCAAAGGTTTTGTCACTGACTGTATAAGGCGCATGGGGAGCCAGGCTGGCGCTCAATAGCCCGTTATCGCGCCAATCGTCCCTTGCCTGCAGGCCTTTCTGCAAATAGTCTTCCGCATCATGCGCGTAACTGGTGGGAAACTCCATGACCACCAAGCCGATATTCGCACGCATACCTGACTGGATAGCCGCCCCTGCCACGGCCTGCGGGAAAAAATACATATCGTTGAAACAGGTCGTCCCGCCTGCAAGCATTTCAGCACACCCAAGCAAAGTACCCTGGCGCACGAAACGCTCCGAAACAAACCGTGTTTCCGCAGGCCAGATATGATCTTGCAACCACTGCATCAAAGGCAGGTCGTCCGCCAGTCCTCTCATCAGGCTCATTGCTGCGTGGGTATGCAGGTTGATCAAACCGGGTATCAACACATGCTCATCCAGCAACACAGCTTGTGCCAGCGGGTAGCGCTGCCTAGCCTGCTCGGTCGGCAGGATATCCAGAATGCATTGACCCTCGACAATCACGCTGTGATGCTCCAGCACCTTGCCCAAGGGAAGGCCGGGCACGACCCATCGCGCCTCTAGGGCGCGCAACGTCGATTGCTCAGCGGAAAAGGATTTTGAATTCTGATTCATAATGGCCATATATGAAAAAGCCCCGCTAGGCGGGGCTTTTTCAACGCTTAAGCTAGATTACTCGCTAGCACGTTGTACTTCAATTTCAACGATCACACGACGGTTAGGCTGCAAGCATTCGATCGCCTTCTTGCCGCGTACACCAGCGCACTCGACAACTGGCTCGGACTCGCCCTTACCAACTGCATGGAGGCGGCTCTCTTCAATACCTTGGGAAACCAGGTACTTCTTGACAGTGTTGGCACGACGCTCGGACAGCTTTTGGTTGTAGGCATCATCGCCGATCCGGTCAGTATGACCAGTGATCAGAACCAGCTCGACTTCTGGATGAGCCTTCATCTTCTCAACAACGTCAGCATTCAGTGCTGCCTTGCCTTCCTCCTTCAGGTTGTCCTTGTCGAAACCGAAGAGCACTTCAGAGGACAATGTCACCTTCTCGAAAGCTGGCTCTGCAGGACCAACTGGAGCTGGAGCTGGTTCTGCAACCGGCTCAGGTGCTGGCTCTACAGCAGCTACCGGCTCTGGAGTTGGCTCGACTACTGGAGCTGGCTTGGGAACGCCGAAACGGAAAATTGCACCGAGGTTCAAATAGGTATTGCCGATGGTATGGGTATCAACTACACCGCTGGAACCAGCATATTCAGCACGGCTCCAAACTTGGCGCAAATCAGCCTGCAAACCAAAGTTTTCGTTGAAGAGGTATTGCGCACCGAAACCAACATTAGCCATCCAAGATGTCTTTTTGTCACCCAAATCTGCACCGGTTGCATCACTGGTGTAATTAATATTGTTTCTAGCTGCGCCAACACCAGCCAGCAAGAACGGACGGAACTTGTCACGGCTAAAGAAGTAAAGAGCATCTACGCCAAACAATGTTTGACGGTATTTACCGCTCACACCGGTAAGATCGCTATCAGCACGGTTATGGCTTAAACCAATCTGCACATCCCAGTGCTCGCTGATTTCCTTACCAAACTTCAAGAAGCCTCCCACACTGCGCGGCTCAGCCTCCAGATCGCTATCTGCATGCATTACATTCACACCTGGCAATGCGTACCATGCACCGCTGTATGCTACATCGTCAGCACTAGCTGAAACAGCAGCAAAGGCAAATGCACCAGCAACTGCAAGACCAATCAGATTTTTTTTCATTCGATTTAACTCCTGATGACTAACGGACGACTTGACTATACTCAATGCATAAAAGCCACGCAATGGGTCTAGTCGAGGAAATCAAGCTAGATCGGCACTTTCAACCGATTTGTTGCAATTATACAACAACACACTTAAGGCAGACACCCTGTCTTTACAGAGTTTGGCAACGCGATCGAACCCTACGCACACCGCACCACGCACCCCTATGTACGAAGGTTTCACTTTAATTATATTTTCAATATTTTCAATTTTCAACGACCCAGCGAGACCTGTCTGCATGCCTTCTGCCATTTGCAGGAAAACCTCCAGGCTTCCCATATCCAAATGGGCAAGCAAATTGCGGCCGTCCTTGTTGGCGGTATCCAGCATTACGCCCCAGAAACCCGCCTCCCGCAACAAAGGCACCAAGGCGAACTGGGGCGCAAGGTCGGCCATCAATACTGCGACCACCGCCAGCTTGCGTTCGGCAATCAAGGGCTGCAAGGCATTGAGGCAGGCGATGTTGTCATGCTCATTGCCAAAAAAGCCTACCTTGATAATGTCGACGCCTGTCTCCGCCATTTGCACGACAGCCTCGCAAATCACCGCAGGCTCCATGGGCAAGTCGCCAGTCGTCGCACTGGTGATCTTTCTGCCGTCAACAGCGGCCACCGCCTCGGTGACGACCGACAAGGGCAAGGCCCCGAGCGCGCCTTGTGAGGGATTTTTCATGTCGATGATGTCCGCCCCTCCTGCCAAGGCCAGCAATGCCTCTTCCGCGGAGGTCACACTAACCAGCAACTTGCTCATGCCTGGTTTCCCCCTGTCATTGCCGCCTTGTGGTTCTCGACCTTGTCGACAAGCCATTGCCAGGCCTCCAATTCACGCTCGCCAGCCGTCTTTTCAATCGCAATCTTCAAATAGTTGATCTCGGTTTCAATCTTTTCCATAGGCAACATATGCAGGCGGCTTACCAGCACCGCCAACTCGATGACGGCGGCTTGTGCGCGGTTGAAACCGCGAAATGGCGCGTGGATTTCTTCATGAATCACGCGGAAATACAGCTCGGGACGCGTCTCGTCATCCTTGATTTCCAACAACTCCAACTCCTGATGCGTCAACGCGGATGCCAACACCACGCCGTTGACCTTGCTGGCCCTGGCGAGCGGCCAATCATGGCGCCCGGTCAAGCCGCCGGCAAAAGGCCGTACGTCATCGGTAAAGTTCAGGACGGCATACTGCGTCTCCAGTAGGTTGTCCAACGTCACGGAAGGTCGGAACGGCGCAATCAATACCAGGCCGTTGCGCTCCCTGACCCCGAAAGGGGCAATATGGACTTTCCCCTCGCTGCTGATCGAGGTCAGTATGCTTTCATAAATCATGCTTCAGGCGCTTTCCCTATTCTACGAGGCCCGCAAGTGGCCTCCTCAGCAGGCTGTTCGACTTTACCTTCTTTTTCAACCTTGCGGGGTCCGCAAGCTGCGTCTTCCTTGCCTCGCTCGGCCCGCTTCTCTCTTTTTTCCTTCAGGGCGGCATCCCGGTGCTCCACCCTGGCTTCCGGATCTTTCGCCAACGTAGCGCAGCCCCATTCCAGTTCCTCGTCCTGGCTATAGCGCTTCTTCAACTGCCAGGCGATCTGCGCGCGCGCCAGCTCTACGCCAAGGTAAAAGGCATGGGAACCGTCCTGTTCCACGTTGAGGTAGGGATAAAGCTTGAAAGGATCGGTATCGCAATGGATGCCATCGCGATTGAAGACATGCATGCCGTCCCGGCTGATGATGATACGGAAGCTCGGGTCCCTGATCTGGGAAGCCAACTCCTGCACTTCTTCAGGCGTGTAGGTAAAAGGGCGCTTGTCGTGCAGCCCCAGCAGGCCGTCGCTGTAATCCCTAGGCAAGCGGTTTTCCTCACGGGCCGCATACATGATGCGGCGTGCGACGTCAGCCTCGGCCACCGCATACACGGCATGGGAACTGACGGAGGTGGCCAGCACGGCATTGACCTTGAGCTCGGTAATGATGCCGAACAGCATCGCATTGATGCCTGTGGTGTCGGCATCCGTCAGCTCGGTCAAGTTCCCTACTCCCATCATGATCTCGACGCCCGGATAGCGCTTCCTGAGCCGCTGGTAGCGCACGATGGAATCGGTGAAGCCGAACGGGATGGGGTCCAGGATCGCATCCGCAATGAAGGGCCTGCCACGCTTCAACATGCCTTCTATGGCACGGTAAAGCGATCTCTGGTTGGTTGGCGTGGTGGGGATCAGGATGGGCGTGGACGCCACTTCGTCGGCAACCCACAAGGTTTTTTCAGTCAGGCTCAATAAGTAGTCCGCACCCGCTCTGCCGGCCAGCAGCAGATCGTCCGTGTTCAACGAGTCCACGCTCACCTTGAAGCCTTCCCGCTTCAAGGCTTGGATGGAATCCTTGAGGTGAGGGAAAGGCGTATTGGGCAAACACCCGAGATCGATCACGTCGGCGCCCTGGCGGCGAAACTCTCGCGCACGCGCCACCACGCCATCCACGGTCAATTGTGGCGCCTCGACAATCTCGGCGAAAATCTTGACGTCGAACCTGGACAAATCCACTTCGCGCCCTCCCCGGCCAAAAAACTGCGGTAAATCCTTGAGGTCATCAGGCCCGCGCACGACAGGAACGCCGTATTTTTCCACAAGCAGATCCAAATCGCCCTTGCACAGCCCTGGCACAATAATGCGGTCCGCGCCTCCCGCATCGGGCAAGCGCCGCATGATCAGCTGGGGCGTCAACAAGGCTGCAACCGAGACTCCGAGCTGTGCTATGCGGTAGCTGAACTCGGTAGGCTGCATGTCTTCAAGCACTTTATGCAGGCTTTTTTCTGCGAGCTTTCCTGTCAGGAATAGGATGTTTTCAGACATGCGAGCCTAGCCTGAATTGCTGCTTGCAATTGCTGCATATCACTGACCACCGTGGTGTCTTCATAGGTCTGGAGCCTTGCGATATTGTCCAGATCAATACGGCGCGGGAACACCTTGACCATATTCTCCCGCGGAGCCTCCGACTCCACTTCGGGAGCGGTATCGCATGCAAACACGATACTTGGCACACCGCACTTGCCCGCCTGGGCATATACATTGGTCACAAGGGTATCAGAAATTCCATATACCATTTTGGCAATGGTGTTGGAGGTTGCCGGTGCGATAACGACGCTATGGTAACTGCCGTAGTAGAACATCTCTACCGGGACCGAACTGGCCGTCTTGTCCTGGAATACCTTGGCGATCCGGTGCTTGAAACCGTACTGCTGGAGCACCTCGGCGGCCGCACGGCTCAGGAACAGATCCACATCCTCCAAGCCGTCGATAATCTCCAGGCACTCCCGCAGATAATGGCCTGAGCCAGTCAGTGCCCAGGCCAGCCTTGGTTTTTCTACTGTTTTCACGCCTACCTTAAGCTCCGAAAGGATGGCGCAATACAATGGTTTCATCGCGCTCAGGACCTGTGGAGACGATATCCACGGGAACCTCGCACAATGCTTCCAGGCGCTTGAGGTAGTTGCGGGCATTCTGCGGCAGGTCTTCCCAGCGGCTGATACCGAAGGTATTCTCGTCCCAGCCCGGCAATGTCTCGTAAACCGGTTGGCAACGCGCTACATCGTCTGCTCCCACCGGCAGCAAATCGACAGGCTTGCCGTCCAGCTCATAACCGGTACAGATATTCAGTTCCTTGATGCCATCCAGCACGTCGAGCTTGGTAATGCACAAACCCGTCAGTCCGTTGATGCGCGCGGAACGGCGCAAGGCGGCCGCATCGAACCAGCCGCAACGGCGCTTGCGCTTGGTCACGGTACCGATCTCACGGCCCTTGTCGGACATCTGGAATCCTGGCGAATCCTCGGTTTCGATGTCGAGCTCGCTTGGGAAAGGACCGCCACCAACGCGAGTAGTATAGGCCTTGGTGATACCGAGCACATAATGCAGCATGCTTGGGCCGACGCCGGTGCCAGCCGCAGCCTGGCCCGAGATACAATTGGAGGACGTCACGTACGGATAGGTACCGTGATCGACATCGAGTAATGTGCCTTGCGCGCCCTCGAACAAGAGGTTCTGCCCGGCCTTGTTGGCCTCGTAGAGCGCAGCCGAAATATCCGTCACCAGCGGTTGCAGCAACGATGCCTTGGACAAGGCGTCATCCAGTTGCTGCTGGTAGTCCACGGCCTCGACATTGAGGTATTTGGTCAATACGAAGTTATGGTAATCCAGCACTTCCCTAAGCTTTTCCGCAAAGCACTGGGGATAGAACAGGTCGTAAACGCGCAGGGCGCGACGGGCGACCTTGTCTTCGTAAGTCGGGCCTATGCCCTTGCCTGTGGTGCCGATCTTGCGGCCAGGTTCGCGTGCAGCCTCGCGCGCCTTATCGAGGCGCACGTGGTAATCCAGGATCAATGGGCAGCCCGGGCTGACCTTCAAGCGGCTGCGCACTTCCAGGCCGGCCTTTTCCAGGCCGTCAATCTCGAACAAAAGATGGTTGGCATCGAGTACCACGCCGTTGCCGATATAGCAATTGACGCCTTCGCGCACGATGCCGGAAGGAACGAGGTTGAGCTTGTATTCCTTCTGCGAGGCTCCTTGACCGATGACCAGGGTATGGCCGGCATTGTGGCCGCCCTGGAAACGCACGACACCCTGCGCATGGTCTGTCAACCAGTCTACGATCTTACCTTTACCCTCATCCCCCCACTGGGTACCGATAACGACGACGTTCTTACTCATGAATAGATCCAATAGATAGAGTTATAACTCGGGAGCGGCCACTACGACCCACTCTCCATTTTGCTGGATCAGGATGCGATCGCAACCCAGTTCCGCACGATAGGGCTCCTGCCCTGGCAAATCTTGAATGACCACCTGCCCTTGCGCACGCAAACCTTCGATCACCAGGGCGAGGGAAGCATCTGCAACAGCAGGCGCGAAAATGGCGCCTGCCGTCTCGGCGACAGGCAATGAACTGACCACGCCGCGCAAGTCCAGGCTGAAGCCGGTCGCTGGCCGAGCCCGGCCGAAAATGGCGCCGACCTCGTCGTAGCGGCCGCCCCGAGCCAACGGCCCGGCATATCCCTGCGCATAGGCAGCAAAGACGATGCCGCTATGGTAGTGATAGCCGCGCAACTCAGCGAGGTCGAAGCATACCTTGACGTCCAGGTCGGCCAACCCTGCGCCGACCGCCTTGAGGTCGCGCAGCGCCTGCTGGATTTTTGCCATCTGCGGCAAACGCTTGGCAGCTTGCTCAAGCACACTGATATCGCCGCTCAGCTGGGTCAGGCTGGACAAGGCTTCCAGGGTATCCGGGTTTAAATTCCGTCCCAGCTCGCGCACCGCCGACTGGTCTTTGCTTTGCAAGGCTGCGTACAGCTCCTGCTCCTGGGCTTCGCCGATCCCGGCATTTTCAAGCAGGCTGGCAAAGATGCCGACATGACTGACATCGATATATAAAGTATCCAGGCCAACCGCATGCAAGGCCTTGACCATCAACCTCTGGATTTCAATATCGCTCTCGACGCCCGCGTGCCCATAGAGCTCAGCGCCGACATGCAAGGGTTCGCGGCTGCGCGCGAGACCGTCTGGCGACGTGCGCAGGACGCTGCCGGCATAACACAAGCGCGTCACACCCTGGTTGTTCAACATATGGGCATCGATACGAGCCGTTTGCGGCGTCATATCCGCCCGGATACCCATGAGCTTACCGGTCAATTGATCGACCACCTTGAAGGTGGCGATATCAAGGTCATGGCCGATACCGGTCGTCAGCGATTCCATGTACTCCATCATGGGAGGAATCACATATTGATAACCGTGCACTTTGAACAAGTCCAGCAAGCTGCGACGCAATTGCTCGACGCGGGCAGCCTCGGCCGGGAGTACATCTTCGATGTATTCAGGAAGTAACCAGTTACGCATTATTTTCTATAAGGTTTAAGGCTAGTGCAGCAATAGCACAATCAACAGGCCTGCCAGCATGGATGCCAGCCCGACGAAACGCAACTGCCCATCCTTCATTTCCACCATGCGCTGAAAGGTCTGCCTCCAGGTATGCGGTGCGATCAAGGGCAATATACCCTCGATCACAAGCACCAAACCAAAGGCAAGCAGCAAGCTGGAAGTCAAGATGGGCGTTCCTGCTTACTTGGCGGCGCTACCCGCGCGGCCGGAGTTACGCATGTATTTGAAGAAATCCGAACCTGGGTCTAGCACCATGACGTCGCTCTTGCTCTTGAAGCTGTTGCGATACGCATCAAGGCTACGATAGAACGCATAGAATTCAGGGTTCTTGCTATAGGCCTGGGAATAGATTTCCGCAGCCTTGGCATCCCCCTCACCCTTGATCTTCTGCGCCTCGCTGAAGGCTTCGGCAATGATCACCTCGCGCTGCCTGTCGGCATCTGCACGAATCTTTTCCGCCTCGCCGGCGCCCCTGGAGCGCAACTCATTGGCAACCCGCTTACGCTCGGCTTCCATACGCTGATAGACAGATTCACTGACTTCTTGAGGCAAATCGACACGGCGCAAACGCACATCCAGCACCTGGATGCCCATCTGGCGTGAGTCACGGTCCGCACGCTGACGCAGGATGTCCATGATCTTGCTACGCTCGCCGGACACCACTTCATGGATAGTGCGCTTACCGAACTCGGCACGCAAGCCGTCATTTACTGTCTGAGACAAGCGGCGCTCCGCCTGCAGCTCATCGCCCTTCACGGAAACATAGTATTTGGCAGGATCGACGATACGCCACTTGATGAACGAATCCACCAGCACGTTCTTCTTTTCGCTGGTTAGGAAGCGGTCAGGTTCCACCCAATTCAAGGTCAGAATACGCTTGTCGAAATAACGCACGTTATCCACCAACGGCACCTTGAAGTAAAGGCCTGGCTCTTTTTTCACCGATACAATTTCACCTAGGCGGAACACCAAGGCATATTCGCGCTGGTCCACGCTAAAGGCAGACAGGCTCAGCAGCAGCAAGGCTGCAATCAGGCCCAAGAGCACTGTTCCAAGATTTCGCATTATCGGCTCTCCCTGTCTCGGCTACGGAATGAGTCCCGTGAACGCTGGATATTGACGTCAAGCTCGGAAGTGCTGCTGGGCACTACAGGCTGCACGGTGGATGCGGCAGCCGGATTCGCGCCGGAAGCTGACAGCAGCTTGTCGAGCGGCAGGTAGAGCAGGCTGTTGTTGCCCTTCTGGTCGACCACGACCTTGCTGACGCTGGACATGATCTGCTCTTGCGCATCCAGGTATAGACGCTGGCGCGTGACTTCAGGAGCGCGCTGGTATTGCGCCAACACTTGCTCAAACCGGCTGGCATTACCCTTGGCCTCGTTCTCGACACGCAGCTTATAACCTGCAGCCTCTTCCAACAAGCGGGAAGCGGTACCGCGCGCACGCGGAATCACGTCATTGGCGTAGGCGTAGCCTTCGTTCTTCTGGCGCTCAAGATCCTGCCCCGCCTTTACGGCATCGTCGAATGCCGCCTGCACCTGCTCTGGCGGCTGGGCGTTCTGCATCGTCACATTGACGATGTTCACGCCGGTGGAGTACCGGTCCAGGATTTCCTGCATCAGCTGCTTGGCCAGCACGGCAATTTCCTCGCGCCCTTCATACAGCGCGAAATCCATCTTGCTCTTGCCGACGATCTCGCGAATCGCAGTCTCGGCAATGCCGCGTACAGACTCTTCTGCAAAGCGGTTGTTGAACAAGGTTTCTTCTACATTCTTCAGGTTGTATTGCACGGCGAACTGCAAGTCGATGATGTTTTCATCGTCCGTCAGCATCAAGGACTCCCTCAACTCGCGGCCACGGCCGGAACCTCCCTCGGCAGAGCGGTAGCCCACCTCTATGGTACGCACCTGCTCCATATTCACTACAGTCACGCTTTCCACTGGGTACGGCAAGTGCCAGCGCGGGCCAGGCATAGTGGTTTCCACATGCTTGCCAAAGCGCAACACGACGCCGCGGGACCCTTGGTCCACGATATAGAAGCCTGTCGCAAACCAGATGACGGCGACCAAGCCTAACACAGGCAGTACCGGGATCGTCCTTGCCTCGGGATTAGGTTCACCACCCGATCCACCATTCTTGCCGAACAAACCGTTCAACTTGCGGCTGAACTGCCGGAACACTTCATCCAAATCGGGCGGACCATCGTTGTTACGATTGCCCCAACCGGGATCGTTAGCCATGCATCACTCCGAAAAATCAAAAAATTATGCGTTTAGATAGGATTGCGACAGCTTTTCCTGCAATCCCTGCTGATGTTCGAGCAAAGCTTGACGCAAGAGGTCAAGCCCTTCCCCTGTCTTGGCAGAAACACGCACTTTCGAGATTCTACCATATTCGTCGCGATCAAGCCCTGGCTGGATTCCGACACGATCAATCTGGTTCAGCACCAATACTTGGGGCACATCCTGGGCGCCAATCTCGGACAGGACAAGATTGACCTGCTCAATCTGCTCGTCACGGCTATCGCTGGCCACGTCGACGACATGGAAGAGCAAGTCGGCCTGCACCGCCTCTTCCAGCGTCGCGCCAAAGGCTTCCACCAGCGCATGCGGCAAATGCTTGATGAACCCCACCGTATCCGACATCACGACCGGGCCGCCGTCGGGAATGTAAAGTTTGCGCGAAGTGGTGTCCAGGGTCGCGAACAGCTGGTCGGCCGCATAGACGCCAGACTGGGTCAGCCGGTTGAACAATGTGGACTTGCCAGCATTGGTATAACCGACCAGGGACACGGACAGGACCTGGGAGCGCCGGCGGGCGCGACGCTGCATGCCGCGCTGCTGCTTCAGCTTGGCAAGCTTTTCGCGCAACTGCTTGACGCGGATGCGCAGCATCCGCCTGTCAAGCTCGAGCTGGGTCTCACCGGGACCGCCACGGACGCCGATACCGCCCTTCTGGCGCTCAAGGTGGGTCCAGCCGCGCACTAGGCGCGTGGACAAATGCTCAAGCTGGGCAAGCTCCACCTGCAGCTTGCCTTCATGGCTTTGCGCGCGCTGTGCGAAGATGTCGAGGATGAGCCCCGTTCTGTCCACGACCCGCGCCTCGAGCAACTGCTCGAGATTACGCTGCTGGGAAGGGCTTAGATCATGATTGAACACTGCGACCTTGGCATCCGCGGCCTCCATCGTGGCGAGCAATTCATCCGCCTTGCCGCTGCCGACAAAGAACTTGGGGTCGGGTTTGGGACGGCGGCTTTCTACCGTCCCTGTAATCGACATGCCCGCGCTAATGACGAGCTGTCGCAACTCCTGCAGGCTTTCCTCGTATCCAGGATCGCCAAAATCCACGCTTACCAGTACGGAAGCATCTCCACCGACTGGCCGGTCAAACATATGAACAAATACTTGGCAAGAATTAACCTTCGGACGAGGAGGAAGGCCCATGGGGAATAGAAACCGCACGGCCTGGCACAATGGTTGAAATCGCGTGCTTGTATACCATCTGGGTGACGGTATTCTTGAGCAGGATGACGTATTGATCAAAGGAATCCACTTGCCCCTGCAGCTTGATCCCATTGACGAGATAAATCGAAACAGGCACGTGCTCCTTGCGCAACGTGTTCAGAAAGGGGTCTTGTAACATCTGCCCTTTAACGCTCATTTTGATGCTCCTTTACCTTGTAGTTGTATATATAGGGAGTTTTATTCTTAAAAGTAACTTTACGTGAAAAACTTTCCCCAAGCTAGCGCTTGCCACTAACAATCAGCAATTCCCTGCCTCTCAATTAGTGGGGCCTACAAGCTGAAAAACAAGTGCCTATTGTCAATTCAGTTCCGACACAACGTCATCAACTTGACACTAGGACTGCATAGAAACCAAATTGTTCTGCCCTTTACAGGCTTTTTCTCTCTTATCGCTGCGCCTGCAAGACTGCCTGCATCCGTGCCAGGCCCTCTTCCCTGCCCAGCAGCGTCATCACCGCATCGATGCTGGGCGACTGGGCGCTACCGGTCAGCATCACGCGCAACGGCATAGCCACCTTGGGAAACTTGAGTCCATTGTTGGTGACGGCAGCCTCAATGGCTTCATGCAGCTTTTCCTGCGTCCAATCTATCTCCTCGAGCTCGCCGAACAACGCATTCATGACCGGCAATATTTCGGGAGTCACGTGCTTTTCCAATGCGGCTGCGTCAATCTCGGGCTTGCGGTAGAAATAGGCAATGCTGCTGGCAAGCTGGTTGAGGGTATTGGCGCGATCGCGGTATAGCGAAATCACCGCCTGCAGGTCCACGCCCGCGTTGACGGCAATGCCGGACCGCGCCAGGCGCCCGGCAACATCGTCCGCCAAACGCGTCAAGTCCGCCTGCTTGATATAGTGGGCATTGAGCCAGTTGAGCTTTTCAGTGTTGAACTGGGCGGCAGAAGGCGTCACATGGTCCAGCCCGAACCACTCGCAGAACTGGGCCATGCTGAAAATTTCGTCATCGCCATGCGACCAGCCAAGGCGCGCCAGATAATTCAGCACGGCTTCCGGCAAATAGCCGTCCTCGTGATATTGCATCACACTCACGGCGCCATGGCGTTTGGATAGCTTCTGGCCGTCATCGCCGAGGATCATGGAGAGATGGGCATATTGCGGGATGACAGCGCCAAGGGCCTGCAACAGGTTGATCTGGCGCGGCGTGTTGTTGACGTGGTCATCGCCGCGTATCACCTGGGTGATCCCCATATCCCAATCATCGACCACCACGCAGAAATTATAGGTGGGCGTGCCATCCGCCCGCGCAATGATCAAATCGTCCAGCTCTTCATTTGCAATACTGATCTGCCCTTTCACCAGGTCATCCCAGACCACGTTGCCCGTGAGCGGGTTCTTGAACCGCACGACGGGCGGAATATCTGCCGGCACGGCCGGCAATGCCTTGCCGGCCTCCGGCCGCCAACGTCCATCGTACCGAGGCTTCTTGCCTTCCTGCATTTGCCGCTCGCGCATCGCGTCCAGCTCTTCCCGGCTGCAATAGCAGTAATACGCACGGCCTTCATCCAGCAGCTTCTGGATGACCTCCTTGTAGCGGTCCATGCGCTGCATCTGGTAGAACGGGCCTTCATCCCAGCTCAAGCCCAACCAGTTCATGCCGTCGAGAATGGCTTGCACGGCCTCCGGCGTCGAGCGCGCCACATCGGTGTCTTCGATACGCAACACGAACTGCCCTGCATGCTTGCGGGCATAAGCCCATGAAAACAAGGCGGTACGGGCGCCGCCGATATGCAGGAAACCGGTAGGACTAGGGGCAAAACGGGTACGAACTGTCATGGGAAATCGCAATGGAAATAAACGAGGAATTTTAACATGGCGCCAAGGCGGCAGCCGAATTGAATCACTTCACAAAAGAAAACCGGGACACGCCCGGTTTTCCTTAACGTATAGCTATTGATGTTGCGTCGCTATTGACTGGCCTGCTTTTCAGGCTGATCGTATTGGGCGGTTTTCCATCCTCCGCCCAGGGCCTTGAAGAGATCGACGGTCGCGGTCAACCTTGCCTGTCGGCTCTGGATGAACGCCAACGCGGCATCGTTGTAAACCCGCTGCGAATCGAGCACATCCAAATAAGCGGAATATCCCGACTTATAACGGTTCTCAGACACCTGCAACGCCTTCTTCGCCGCTTCCTGGCTGATATTCAAGGCGTCTTCGCGCTCGCGGCTCTGGCGGACCGTCACCAATGCGTCGTTCACTTCCTTGAACGCAGTCTGGATAGAGCTTTGGTATGTTGCCAATGCCTGCTTTTGCCTTGCGGTTGCCTGGTCAACGCGGGCTGACAATTTGCCCGCACTGAAAATAGGCAGGCTCAAGCCCAGCCCGGCAGACCAGATACGCGACGGCGCATGCATGATTTCATTCAAGGCCGCACTTTCGCCACCATAGGTCGCCGTCAGACTGATGGTGGGGAACAAGGCTGCCTTGGCAACCCCGATTTGGGCATTTTCAGAGATCAAGGTCTGCTCGGCCTCGCGAATGTCGGGACGTGCCTCCAGCAAGCTGGAAGGCAGATTTGCCGGAGGAATCGGAGGCGCTGGCAACTGGTGAATATCCCCTTCCGGCACCTTGAGCTCAAGGTCTCCCGTCAGCACGGCAAGCTGGTGCTGCACGATTTCGCGTTGGCGCACCAGGTCGGCAATCTGCGCCACCAGATTGGAGTTGGCTACGTCGGCCTGATGCACGTCAAGGATGGAGGCAACGCCTCCCTCGAGACGCCGCTTGGTCAACGCCAGGCTTTCCTCACGGCTCTTCAAGCTGTCCCGCGACACGGCAATCTGCGCCTCCAGGCTGCGCAACAAGAGATAGTTGCTGGCCACCAATCCCGATAAGGACAGGCTGACTGTATCCTTGGCGAAATAAGTGCCCAAGGCCTGAGCCCTTGCAGCCTCACGCGCACGGCGCAACCTGCCCCAGAAATCCAGCTCGAAGTTGGTTCCCAGCTGCAGGTTGTAATTCTCACGAATCGCAGGTACATGGGACGGCAACGGGAAGGCACCGGTTTCCGTCACTTTCTGGCGCACGCCGTTTCCGCTCAGGTCAATCTGGGGAAACAAGGCAGCGCCCGCTTCGCGCATGGCGGCATCAGCCTCTTCAATCCTGGCCACCGCCTTGACGATATCCAGGTTATCGGCAAATGCCTTGTCCATCAGCTCGTTCAAGACCGGGTCCTGGAATGTTTCCCACCATTTATCCAGATTCAATGCGGCCTGTGCGTCTGTCTGCGTAGCTTCAGACGCATTGAAACTAGCTGGCAGCTTCGTGTCTGGCCGATGGTAATCCGGCCCCACCATACAGCCGGCCAAAGCCAATGTAACGGCAGCATAAATTATGTTGTGACGTACCATCATGCTGTTTCCTTTTGGTCATCGTGATGCACGCGGCTGCTGGTCTGCCCAGACAACCAGGTAAAGAACATCGGGATAAAGATCGTGGCAATAAAGGTTGCCAGCAGCATGCCGCCGAATACGCCCGTCCCCATCGAGCGGCGTGCGGCAGCACCTGCGCCTGTTGCAATCACCAACGGCACGATACCCAGCACAAACGCCATCGAGGTCATGACGATCGGGCGGAAGCGCAAGCGCGCGGCTTCGATGGCGGCCTGTTTGATCGGCAAGCCCTCTTCCAGCTTCTGGCTCGCGAACTCGACGATCAGGATGGCGTTCTTCGCCGCCAAACCAACCAATGTCACCAGGCCGATCTGGAAGTAGATGTCGTTCGGCATGCCGCGGAACAACACCGCCAGCAAGGCGCCCACCAAGGCGAACGGCACCGCCATGATGACCGCGAGCGGCAACGCCCAGGTTTCGAACTGCGCGGCAAGGATCAGGAATACCATGATAATGGCGAAGCTGAACGCAAAGATCGCCGCATTGCCGGTGAGCTTTTCCTGGTAAGCCTGGCTGGTCCAGGCGAGCTGGTAGCCGTCAGGCAAGGTATCGTGGGCGATCTGCTCGATCAGACTGATGGCATCGCCGGAACTGACGCCATACGCGCCGCCTCCCATGACCTTGGCAGCCAGCAGGCCCTGGTAACGCTCCAACTGCTCGGCACCAATAATCTCCTTCACCTTGCTCAGCGCCGACATCGGGATCATTTCCCCGCCGGCGGCCCGCACATATACGCGCCCGATATCTTCAGGCTTCATGCGGTAAGCTGGCTCCGCCTGCAATTGCACGCGATAGGTACGGCCGGAACGGTTGAAGTCATTGACATACAAAGTGCCCATCGTGCTTTGCAAGGTGGCGTAAACATCCGCAATCGGCACCCCTAGGGATAAGGCCTTCGCCTCGTCCACCTCGATCGACAGCTGCGGCACGGTCGGACGGAAGAAAGTATTGATGCCGGACAGGCGCGATTCCTTGCGCAAGGCGTCCATGAAGTTGTTTACCACCTCGGAAAGGTGGATCGGGTCGGTATCTTCGCGGCTCTGGATATACATTTCCATGCTGCCGGAACTGCCGAGGCCGCGAATCGCAGGCGGGTTGAACGCGATCGCCATGCCGTCCGGCTGCATCATGCCGATGCCGAACAGGCGCTGCACAATCTGCTCGGCAGTGGTGGTGCGCTCATCCCAGTCCTTCATCCGCACGAACATGGTCGCGGCACTGGTCTTGTTGCCGCCGCCGATCAGATCGAAGCCGTTGATCACGAACTGGCTGGCCACTGCAGGATCCTCTGCAATCGCCTTGCGTACGTTTTCCATGGTCCTGCTGGTGCGGGTGAGGCTTGCGCCGTCCGGCATGATGGCCGCAGTCACCACATAACCCTGGTCCTCTGGAGGGACGAAGCTGGTCGGCACGATGCGGAACAGGTAGACCCCGGCCGCAATGATGCCAACAAACACGATCGCCCCGATAATCCGGTGACGCAAGGTCAAGCCGACCACGGAAGTGTAGAAGTTGGTCAGCTTATCGAAGCCGCGGTTGAAAGGCCTGAACAGCTTCGACTCTCCATGGACGTGCTTGAGCAGGATCGCACAGAGCGCCGGCGTCAATGTCAGCGCGACGATACCGGAAATCACCACGGCAACAGCGACCGTCACGGCGAATTGGCGGTAAAGTTCACCTGCGATGCCGCCCATGAAAGCCACGGGAATGAACACGGCGCACAATACCAGCACGATGGCCACCACCGCGCTGGATACCTGCTGCATCGACTTGATGGCGGCATTCAACGGGGAAAGCTTTTCCTGGCTCATCAGACGTTCGATGTTTTCCAGCACCACGATCGCATCATCCACCACGATACCAATCGCCAGCACCATGGCAAAAAGCGTCAAGGTGTTGATCGAGAAGCCGAACAACCATAACCCGGCAAACGTACCGATCAGGGAGATAGGCACCGCGATGAGCGGGATCAAGGTAGCGCGCCAGCTCTGCAGGAACACGAATACCACCAGCACCACCAGAATCATGGCTTCGCCCAACGTATGCACCACCTCGCCTATCGAAGCCTTGACGAAATCGCTGGTGTCATAAGGAATGCGGTAATCCATGTCCTCGGGGAAGCGCTGCTTCAGCTCCTCCATCTTGGCTTTGATCGCCTCGGCGGTATCCAGCGCATTCGCCCCTGTCTGCAGGAACACCGGGATACCTACCCCAGGCTGGCCTTGCAAGGTCGTGCGGATATTGTAGTTCTGCGCGCCCAGCTCGATCCGCGCCACGTCCTTGAGGTAAAGCACACCGCGCGGACCATTGGCCTTGACGATGATATTGGCAAACTGCTCGGGCTCGATCAAGCGGCCCTTGGCTGTCACGGTATAGACAATCTGCTGGTCATCCGGCGCAGGGTCCTGGCCGATCCGTCCAGCGGCGTATTGCGCATTCTGTGCGGCAATCGCCGCTGCAATATCGCTGGTGGTCACGCCCAATTGCGCCATCTTGTCCGGGCGCAGCCAGATACGCATGGAGTAATCCTGCGTACCGAACACAGTGACATCACCCACGCCCTTGATACGCTTCAACTCGTCCAGCACATTGAGCGTGGCGTAATTGCTCAGATAGAGCGGGTCGTAGGTCTTGTTCGGGGAAACCAGCATCAATGCCATCAAGATGTCATTCGATCGCTTTTGCACAATCAAGCCGGTCCGGCGCACGTCTTCAGGCAACCGCGGCGTGGCAATGTTGACACGATTGCTGACGTTGAAGGTCGCCTGGTCCACATCCGTTCCCGTCTCAAAAGTGACGGTAATGGTCAAGGTGCCACTGGAGTCAGCGCTGGATTGATAGTAAAGCAGCCCTTCGATGCCGCTCAACTGCTCCTCGATCGGCGCAGCCACCGTCTTGGCAAGCGTCTCGGCGCTTGCTCCCGGATAAGTGGCAGTCACCATGACTGTGGGTGGGGCAATTTGCGGATATTGTGCGATAGGCAGCTGGAAGGCGGCGGCCAAGCCTGCAAGCACAATAATGATCGATACGACCGACGCAAAAATCGGCCTCGTAATAAAGAATCTCGTCATGATTGCCCTCTTTTAGGCCAGCTTGCCGCTGGTGTTGGCTGCGGACTTCTGCGGCTCACCTTGTGCCGGTGTACCTTCCTGGGCAGGAGGATGCGGCTGCAAAGGCGCACCGGGACGGATCTTGATCAGGTTGTCGATCACCACCTTGTCGCCAGCATTCAAGCCCTTGAGGATCACCCAGTCACGGCCGCTCCAGTCGCCAGTGACGACGGGGCGCACCGCGGCATGATTGTTTTCATCCACGACATATACAAAGCGGCCTTGCTGAGAATTCATCACCGCCACTTGGGGCACCAGGAAGACGCCATCACGCTCCCCCACCACGACCTTGGCGCGAACGAACTGGCCCGGCAACAACTTTTTATCCGCGTTGGCGAATGTTGCACGCAATTGTTGCGTGCCCAATGCGGGATCAATTTGACTTGCAGCAAAGTTAAGTTTTCCGCTCTCGCCGTATTCAGTCCCATCTGGCAACTTCAAGGCAATTTTCTTCACCGTCTTTTCCGTCACAGGGCCGCCAAGCTGCTGGATTTCATTGTCAGAAAGACTAAAGCGAACCCAGATAGGAGACAGTTGCACCACAGTGGTCAGCAGGCTATCGTTGGCAGACACCAGTGCCCCTTCAGAGAACTGAAAGCGGCCGGAAATGCCGCTCACGGGCGCCGTCACCTTGGTATAGGAAAGATTCAACTCAGCCTCGCGCACGCTGGCCTGGTATTGCAGCAAAGAGGCTTTGGCCACGTCGTCGTCGGAGACGGCATTATCATATTCCCGCTGACTGATCGAGTTCGACTCCAGCAGTCCTTTAAGCCGCTCCGCCTCACGCTTGGTCTGGGCAATCCTGGCCTGGGCCTGGGCCAACTGGGCCTTTGCCTGCTCAAGCGCAATCTGGTATGGCTCGGGATCGATCTGGAACAGCACCTGGCCTTCCTTGACGGGCGCGCCTTCTTCATACAACCGCTTCAACAGAATGCCGCCCACGCGGGGACGAATCTCCACCTCGCGTGCGCCTTCGGTTTGAGCCACGGCCTCGGCAGAGACAGGAACGCTGGCGGGCTGCAGCTCGACGACACTAACAGGCAATGCCTGGGGGCCTGCCTGCCCGGCCTGCTGCTCGCCCTTGCTACAGGAAGCCAAGGCAAAAGCCGCCATCATGGCCAGCACGATTTTTTTACTGGAATTCAACCCTCTTGCATTGGTATGAACTGGATTCATCACGCGCACCCTCATATATAACCCCATGTCTTATAAACAAATTACTTGCTTACATTCACTAAAGAATGTATATTATATACAATCACGTTTGTATGTAAAACTGTTTTCTCGTCAGGGATATCTTAAAGCACATGGCACGTAAAACTAAGGAAGACGCCGAACTCACCCGCCAGCGCATTATTACCGCTGCACGCGAAGTATTCGCCAAGCGAGGCGTGAGCCACACCACCATGGAGCATATCGCCACGCACGCACAAGTCACCCGGGGCGCCGTCTACTGGCACTTCGCCAACAAGATCGAGCTGTTTCAAGCCATGCGCGACCAAGCCATGCTGCCCTTCATTGAACAATTGGACGCTGTCGTACTGGATGATCAATCAGAAGACCCCTTGGCATCTATAGAGCAATTCTTTTGCAATACGATTAAAACGCTGGAAACAGACGCATCAACCAGGCAAACCTACGAAATCATGATGGCAAAGTGCGAATATGTCGATGAATTCAATGAAGTACTGCAACAAGTACTCATCACCTGCCAAAGCTTCATAGACAAAACGCAACTGCTTTACGAAAAAGCCAAACAAAAAGGCCTGATCCATCCGGAACTTGATCCCGCCACATTGGCCATGGATACCCAGCTATTCTTCGGCGGTGTGATCCACATGTGGATCAAGGATAACTCCAATTTAGGCTACCGTTCCCAGGCCATTGATTTCATCAAGCAACACATCCAGTTCCGCAGGATGACGCAAACCGGCCGCTGAATTCACCAACCTTGTAAAGTTCCAGCCATAACGATATGATTGGAAAAGTATTGGGAAAGGTAAATTGTGGATATTCACAGCGGCGAAATCTATGGCAAACAGACGGGCAACAAGTTTGTCATGTATAACGTGCTCAAGGTCGGTAAGAGTTCCATTACCCTGCAGAACATAGACAATCCGCTCAGCCTGTTTGAAACCACGCTGGCAAAGCTGCAAGCATCCGGCTATGTGCGCATCAGCCAGACGCCTTACATCAACATTCACGCGACCGGCAAGAAGCGCAAATCCATCCGCAACCCCACGCGCTGCCCTCATACTCTGGATTTCCTGGAAGAGCGCGCTGATTCAGAGCGCCCCGCGCCCATCATGCCAGACCTGTTCAGCTAGCCCGGGCATTATTGCGTTCAATCCCTTACCGGCGGAGCAGCCCATAGTCGTGACCGTCTGAATTGACAATCTGCGCTTCCACCAGATCGCCCGGCTGCAAACCATCCGCACCCGCAAGATAAACCACCCCATCAATCTCCGGAGCATCCGTTGCCGTACGGCCAATCGCTTGGTCGCCATTTACCTCATCAGTCAATACGGTACGGTTTCAATGCGCCCAATCTTGCGTTTTTGCTTTTCAGCGCTGATGCTTTCCTGCACTTCCATGAATCGCGCCAAACGCTCCTGCTTCAACGGCTCTGACACATGATTACCCAGCGCATTCGCTGCAGCGCCATCTACTGCAGAATAAGCAAAACACCCTACCCGATCCAGTTGGGCTTCCTGCAGAAACTCAAGCAGGTGTTCAAAATCCTTATCCGTTTCGCCGGGGAAGCCAGCGATATAAAGTGCGGCGGATGGTGATGTCGGAGCAAATGTCCCGCCAGGCCTTGATGCGCGCCAAGTTATTCTCGCTGCTGGCCGGCCGTTTCATCGCCTTGAGGATGCGCGGGCTGAAATGCTGCAATGGCACATCGAGGTAAGACAGAATCAGTCCATCCGCAATCAGTGCACCAACTCTCCCGCTAGCCATATGGACGCCACGCCCAGCCCGATGAGGCCAACCTGCTGCAAGGTCGCACGCAATTCCGTCCGCTTGTGCAACCCGGGAATCAAGTCTGCGACAGCCACGTATATCATGCTGGCGGCAGCCAACCCAAGAATCGTGGGAATCCAACCCTGCACCAAGCCCAGCGCGAAATAAGCGCCCACGGCGCCAACCAGGGTCGCCATGCTCGACACCAGGTTAAACAGCAGTGCCTGCTGCTTGCTATACCCTGAATGCAGCAAAATCAGGAAATCACCCACTTCCTGGGGGATTTCGTGGGCGATGATGGCAACCGCAGTGACGAATCCCAGCCGCACATCCACTAAGAAAGCAGCCGCGATCAACACCCCGTCCACGAAATTATGGAAAGTGTCGCCGATCATGATCATCAATCCGCTACGGCCATGATCATGCTCCCCATGCTGGTGGTGATGAGCATCTACCGCATGCGCCTCACATGCTTCACCATGACAATGGCGCCACAACACCAGCTTCTCCAGCATGAAAAATAGCAGGATACCCAGCAGCACCGTAGCCGACATCACCTCAAGGCTGCTTGATATCTGAAATGCATGCGGGAGGATTTCGAGGAATACCGCCCCAAGCAACGCGCCTATGGCATAACTGATCAACATGGGCACCCAGGCGGCCTTGGCCTTGAGTGCAAAAAATGCCGCAGCGAGCACACTCAATACTCCGCCGGCGACACTCACCAAAATAATCATGAGCAATATGGACATAAGAATGAATTATAAGGGACGCCTCAATTTTTATGAGCATAGCCTTGCGTTTTTTATAAAACCTATATAATGTTAATGCTAATAATTATTATTTGTAGTTGTAGGTAGATCCCTCACCTCCCCCCCTACTGGGAAACTGCCATGACTCCGGATAATCATCTTGCTCATAAAGAAGGTTATCCATTTGCCCCGACGGTGAGAGTCCGTGGGGTTTTTTGTATGTAGTTGAGTACTAGCGCCTTCTCGGGGAAGGGACTGTCAGGTGCTCTTAAGCGAGGAATAAATCAATGAAAATGACAACCACATTTGCTGCCTTGGCTTTAGCTGGTAGCGCATTTTTCAGCAGCCAGGCTTTCGCTGCCGACAATGTTTGGTACGAAAACTATCCATGGGGTGACCTTGCAGATGCCACCGATTATGCCGAATGGAATACATTCGTTGGCAGACGCGATGCAACACCGCAATACGGCAGCAACGGCTACGTCAATGCGCAAGCTGGAGTATTTGTTACCAGCACTGGAAATCTCTATCACTTCACCAACAACGATGCGACTTACAACTTCCAGTTGACCAGCATTGGCGCAGTTGGCGATGTTTTTGACGTGTATCTCAAGGTCAAGACCAATGGCTCCACCTTCCTGCCCACAGCCACGCTTGACGGTGTATCAGCGACTAAAGTCACTCAATTCTTTGATATTGTGGAATTTGAAGGCATGGGTTCTGGCTACGTGGAAGAAGCCTACTGGGTTTGGCAAGACGTCACGATTACCAGTGTAAACCAGGTATTCAACTTCAATGCTATTGCAAAATCCCACGTAGGCCTGGACCAACTGGCCCTTGCAACTGTAGCTGTTGCTGCCGTGCCTGAGCCAAGCGCCTACGGCATGATGGCAATCGGTCTAGGCATCCTGGGCTTCATGGGCAGCCGCTCCCGCCGCAAGAACATCGCCTGATCGTCATAACACTTCCGGCATTCACCGATACCGGCAACTGGTCATAATGTCCAGATGCCGGTTTTTCTCGTCCATGCCTCAGCTCAATGCAGCCCATCATGAAAACCTTCCAAAAACCTGGCTATTTTCGCATCGCCTGCGCAGTTATGCTATTTTTGCCAGTGTTAACAGGCTTGCCGGCACTAGCTGCCGATCAACAGCAAACCACCCCTGCAGCGGCAGTTGAGTCGACAGAAAATAAATCAACGTTCAATGAGAATGAGAGAAAGCCATCCACTACGCGCCCCTCTTCAAAATCTCTCCCTCCTGAAGCCACAGTACTGCCGGAAGTCGGCGTCAGTGCCAGCCGCATTAAGCAGGATGCCGTCACTTTCGACCGAACTCAAACCATTACGACCATAGAGGCCAAGGAACTGGAAAGAACGCAACCAGCCACTATTTTCGAGGCTGTTCAAAATGTGCCCGGTGTAACATTTGAAGGCGGGCCTCGACCAAGCGGCATGTCTTTCAACGTGCGAGGCTTTGCAGATAATGAAGACGTTCAAGTCCGTGTGGACGGCATCCCGAAAAGCTTTGAAAAATACCGGTTTGGCGGCACCTTTGCCGAGCCGGAATTATTGAAATCCATTGAGGTGCAACGAGGGCCGCAAATCTCCAGTGGCTCAGGCTCCATAGGCGGAACCGTCCTGCTCAGGACGAAAGACGCTGCCGACCTGCTGAAGCCCGGCCAGCGCTATGGCGCGCGCCTGAAATTTGGATATGCCAGCAATAACGATGAATTCCAGAAATCCTATCTTGTGTATGCACGCCCTCACGATGCGATTGATATTTTGTATAACCGCGCCTATCGAAACTCCAACGACATTACCCATGCTGACGGCAGCAAGCTTGAAGCGTCCAATGTAGACTCAACATCCCAACTCCTGAAAATCAGTATTTTCCCTACGGATACGCTCGAGCTTTCCACATCAGCCGTATTACTGGAAGAGTCCGGATTGCAACAATACGATGCAATAGGGGCAAATCCCGACTTATTCGGCAACGTGGTCCGCACGATAGAAGACTACAGTATCTCTGAAACCATCCGCTGGAATCCCAACCATCCTTGGATCAATCTTGTTGCTACCGTGGGCAAAGGTCATACAAAAATGGACGACAATTGCTACTATGCGATCAATGTAAAATGCACAAGGAATTTAGGCACGAGATATGATCATTTGAAGTTTAAAAGTACGTCGATCGACATTGCCAATACTGCTGATATTTTCAAGCAAGACACACTCAGCCTGTCATTATTGACCGGATTGCAACACCGTAGCATCAGCAAGGAAATCAGCAGGACCTATTCACAGAACAGCAGCTGCCGTGACCCGCTTCGTGATCCGAACTACTCTTGCAATGACGGATTCTGGGCTGCGAGCGTTTCTGGTAAAAATACCTATTCCGCCTTTTACGTCCAACCAAGACTGCAAATCGACCGGCTGGGCATCATTCCCGGTGTCCGCATCGACTGGTATGAAATGAAAACGCTGGAGCCTCGCGTCAAAAACCATCTGGCAGAAAAAGGCTTGTCCGACAGCATCAGTTTTACCCATAAAACTTACAGCCTTGGCCTGACTTTTGACTTAATTCCCAGGCAACTGACCTTGTTCGGAAACTATGCCCAAGGATTCCGTCCGCCATCCACCAATGAATACTTCTCATATTCGAGTGCAGCTGACTTTCCTTACAATGGCTACGATGGCGGCGAAGGAAACTGCGCAACCCCATCTACCAACTACATCTGCGGAGACGTATACAAGCTACAGAAGAGCGAATCACGTGAATTTGGCTTGAGCTATGAAAACCCACGCTTATTCAATAGTGAAGTGCAATTGATTTCAAAACTGACCTATTTCGAGATAGATACTGATCACCTATTACGCTCCTTCAGCATGGATCCAACCACAGGCATTGCAATACAAGACGGTAAAGAAAAAAGAAAAGGCAATGAGTTCGAAGGGAGTCTGCTATACCGCGACTTCTATGTCCGGGCTTCCTTTTCCAATACCTGGGGTACAGAAATCAACAATGAAGAGCACTCGGCAAAACTTTATCGCATTCCCGCAAAAACCTTCAATTTGACCATGGGCACTCAGATACTAAAAAATCTGGGCTTCAATATCAGCTATAGAAAAGTATCTCCCCGCATGGCGTATATAGGCACTTCCGGACTTAATATTCAGGACGGATACGAAATATTCAATGTAGGACTGTATTGGATCGCCGCCCCGAATCTCGCTTTTCGCTTGGTTGGTGAAAATATCAAAAACAAGGACTATTACCTAAATGCAAGCGGGGACCTTGGCGGATTCCAAGGCAACCGCGCCGCTGGCCGCAACATCCGCTTCATTACTGAAATAAGCTTCTAATTTCAAATGTAAATGTATGCATACCGCTATTGCATCACTCAATGATAATTGTTATCATTTGTTTTAATGTTGCTATCAGTATGCAAGTATCATTCATAATAAGCGGATAAATTTCACCTTATGTTGCCAGCAAAAGCCCCTGTAAAGACTTGCCTAATCAACCTATTGGATGAGTTAGTTGAGCATGATGGCTTCGGCAGCCTCAAGGTCGATATACGCCTGCTGCGTCGCGGGCAAAAAGAAATCATCATTGATTGCGGCAAACAGTACCGCTTTGTCGTGGACTTCCAGCCCGCAAGCAATGATCAGGATAAAAGCCAACATAACACGGCCGATTAATGGAATTGGTTTTCTGACCGTACCCGTTCATAGGGTGATGGTCATTGATTGCTCGACGGTGTGGGTCCGTGAGTCTAAATGTTGAATTGAATGTCTACGCCTTCAAGGGGAAGGGGTTGGTGGCATTCACTTTATAAAGGTATTCATGATGAAATTTTCAGCTTTAGCTCTCGCTGCAGGTCTAGTAGTCAGCTCTTCCGCTTTCGCAACTGTCAACACTTGGGACACAGCCACTACTCCCTGGGGCTCTGCAACAATTACAGACTTCGCAGAATGGAATGAATTTTCCTGGGACAGCGTAAGTGGCAACAGCTTCACTGACGCAACCCCTGATGTAGCAGGCAGCGGAACCCTGACTGCGACTGGCACCCCGATCATCACATCCACTGACAACATTTACAGCTGGCAGGAAAACGCTATCTCCTACAACACTGTGCTGAACACATCAGCCACCGGAGTATTTGACGTTTATCTGCGTGTCGCATCTCAGGGTCTTGAGCCTTCCACTACCGCCTATCTGAACGGTCTAGCTGCCACAGCTGTAGAAACATTCTACCAATACAACGGCACTCAATTCGGCATGGTGGACGCTGAGCGCGAATACTACTTCCTGTGGAGTAATGTTAGCGTCAATAGCGACCTCACCTTCACATGGACCGACCTGACAGCCCATACAAGCCTGGACCAATTGGCCCTCGCCACTGTTGCAGTTGCAGCAGTTCCTGAGCCAAGCACCTATGGCATGCTGGCACTCGGCCTCGGCGTGCTTGCCTACGCTGGCCGTCGTTCCCGCAAGAACAACGCCTAAACGTTAATCAACTAAAAGCAATATCACTAGCCCGTACTTTGTGCGGGCTAGTATCTTTATATTACATCGGGGTAATACATCATGACTTTTTCCATAAAAATGGCGGCTATCGCCTTGGCGGTAGGCACCACATTCGCCACGACATCGTTCGCTGCTACCAATGTCTGGGATTCCGCAACGCCATGGGACGACTCCCTGGTTGTGCAATATGCCGCTTGGGATAACTTTGCGTCTTCATTCCACAATACAACTCCAGAATATGGCGCAGGCGCGACGCTTACCGAAACCAGCACCTTGGCTTCCCTCACCAGCACCCAGAATATTTACAACTCTTTTGGCGTAAGCAACTTCATCGCCACCCTACTCGGCTCGCCAACCGCTACCGGCACATTTGACGTTTACCTGCGTGCAGCTACCACAGGCACCCTGCTCAATACAGAAGCGACCCTGAACGGCGTATCCGCCACTTTGGTAGAAACCTTCCTGTTGTCAGGCCGTGGCGTAGAGCAAGAAGTTTATTGGAAGTGGAGCGATGTATCTGCAGCCGGTATCTATGTCTTCAATTTCGGTGCAGCTGAAACACACCTGAGCCTTGATCAACTCGCATTAGCCGTCGTTACCGCCGTACCGGAACCAAGCACCTACGCAATGCTCGCATTGGGTCTAGGCGTGCTAGGAGCAACTGCCCGGCGCGCTCGTAAGTAATTAAGTCTTCAATTATTTTATATAGTTAGGTATTAAAACAAATGAACACAACATTATCTTCGATCGCATTGGCAACCTCTTTGGTATTCAGCGGCTCCGCATTGGCAGCTGGCGGTGTGTGGGATTCTGCTGCACCGTGGGGTGATGCCGAACCAGTCCAATTGACAGAGTGGAATACTTTCGACACCTTATCCGGCGATTCCACCCCCGAAATTGGCGCAGGCACCATCAGCCTTTCTCCTGCTGGTTTCACCTTCCAAAATGGTGACATCTATACCCTGTTCAGCCTGCCAACCATTACCGCCACCTTGGCTGGTACTGCAGGTGTTTTTGATGTGTACCTGCGTGTAGCCACCCAAGGCAACAGCCTGGCTTCCGAAGCTTCGCTCAACGGCGTTTCCGCCAATAGCATCCTGGCCTTTACCGATGGCGCAGATCAAGGTGCCGGCAGCGAGCAAGAACTGTATTGGGTTTGGAACAATGTAACAGGTGCAGATCTGTACACCTTCCAGTTCAAGGCTGCCGAAGCCCACATCCTGATCGACCAGGTAGCCCTGGCAACGGTTGCAGTAGCCGCCGTGCCCGAACCCAGCACTTACGCCATGTTGGCTCTTGGACTGGGCATGCTCGGTGCCGCAAGCCGCCGTCGCAAGAAGTAAGTTATTAGTTAGCCGTATGCCCGGCATGTATTTCACATGCCGGGTTTTGCTTGAACATTTATTTGGTCCTTCCTTATCCCATCATGACAATTGCCAGCTCCATCATGTCGAACCGCGGCACACTATTGGCACTTGTTTTATTCTCTGCCTTGCTACATCAGCCATTGCTCGGCCTGGCAGAAGAGTCTGAGGAAGATCAAGAACAACCTATCAAAAAAGTAGCTCCCACCCCAACATCTACGCCAGCTCCGTCCGGCAGAAGCAATCCTCAAGATACCATTTTGCCGGAAACCAGCGTCAGTTCTTCCAGAATTCGTGATGAACGTATCAATAAAACACAGTCCATTACAAAAATTACATCTGATGATCTAGAGAAAAGACAAGTATCCAACGTCTTTGATGCTGTAAGGAATACCCCTGGTGTTAGCATTGATGGCGGTCCAAGACTGAATGCAATGAGTTTTAACATTCGTGGATATACCGAAGAGGATGTTGCTGTCTCCGTAGATGGTGTCTTGAAGAATTATGAGAAATACCGTTCCAAAGGCACTTATATTGAACCAGACCTACTCAAGACCATTGAGATTCGGCGTGGACCACAAATCAGCAGCAACACTGGTTACCTGGGCGGCGCCGTTATCACCACAACAAAAGACGCCGAAGATTTCTTACGTCCCGGTCAAACAGTTGGTGGAAGAGTAAAATTTGGCTACGGTAACAATAATGACGAATATCTCCGCTCATACCTTGCCTATGCACGCCCACATGAACGGATAGACTTACTTTACAACTATACCAATAGGCAATCGAACAATATTACTCAAGGTAACGGGGAAGAGTTAGAGTTTTCCAATCTTTCTACTGTCTCTGAACTCTATAAAATTACCATTTATCCTACTGATGCATTAAAAATATCAACATCACTCACAAAGCTCGAACAAAGCCCCATGAGGCAGAGATATGACACAACCACTAATATTGATTTCACTCCGCCATACGTTATGCGAGCTATTGATGAAGAAACTATCGCGCAAACACTAACTTACACACCTGACAGCAAATGGATCAACATCAGGGCCAGCCTAGGCACTGGTCACACCAAACAAGATGAGACTTTGCCTCTGGGTTGGATTGGAAATCTACCTTATACAAGTACTACGCTGTACTGTGATGGATATATCTTGCGCCGCAAATCCGATAATGCAGCACAGAGCGCTTACGACTCTGCACGCCGGTGCCGTGGTGATCGACTGGATGCCTACAATTTCAAAAATACTAATTTTGATTTATCCAATACGGCAACTCTTTATGAATCTAGCAATATTAATATGACGCTATTTACCGGCGTTCAATATTTTAAGCAAAAACGTGAATTATTAAGAAGTTTTGATAATCCCGCCTCAATAAGCACTAGCTCAGCTCAGGAACCAGCTTCTGGCATACAGACTACAAGTGCCTACTACATACAGCCATCACTGAGGATCCAACGCTTTTCCTTAACACCAGGTTACAGGAAGGATTTCGTTAAGCAAGAAGCTATTGATGACACAAAAGAAGGTCTGGAAATTGCAAATCAAACAACTAAAATCAGATCCAGAGAAGAAATATACACACTAAGTATTGCCTTTGATCTTATTCCCAACTCGTTGACCTTGTTTAGTAATTACGGTCAAGGGTTCCGTGCCATTCCCATTAGCACCGCATTTGTCAACAATGGTCGTTATGTGAACCCTTTGGTTTGGGGAGATTTAGCAGGATCAGTCAATAGTGCCAGCCTGTGTCCAACTGACGGATCGTCATGTGACGATGTTTTCCGCACGCAACGAGTGGAAAACACAGAGGGCGGAGTTTCATACAATACTCCTCGCCTTTTTGGTAGCGATATCCAACTGAACTCGAAGGCAACGTTTTACCATAGCCATACTAGTAATTCAGTATTAGGTACTACAACGGTTTTTAATCCAGGTTCCAGCCGTTCTGGCATTGCTCCGATATATGGCACTCAAATCCGCAATGGATGGGAATTTGAAAACAGTCTGAATTATAGGAATTTATATGCTCAAGCATCCTATTCTAGGATATCAGGAAAAATTATTTATCCTCAAACCAATACTTCTGGTCCACTCTATACAGTCCCAGGTAATACCTTGAACCTGACATTGGGCGCTAACATTGGAAAGAACATTGATATCAACTTGAATTACCGTCGGGTTTCAGAAAAACTGTACTTAAACAGCCTAGCTGGACCGAATGCTCAATTTGGGACTCAAGATGGTTACGAATTATTCAATGCAGGCATTCGTTGGAGTCCCAATCAACACCTTACCTTTAGATTGCTTGGAGAGAATCTCACAAACGAAGAATATTATCTCGATGGTGGGTTTGCAGGAGATATTGGTTTACCCGGTCCTGGCCGTAACATTAAGTTCTATGCAGAATTCATTTATTAATTTATTTAGAATTGATCTAAAGGAGGAACCATCATGAATCAATTGGCGACAACCGAACAACAATACCAAGCCTTCCACACTGCTAAAAAAGAACAAAAACTGCGCAACCGTGAAGCGGCGCAAGCTATCGGCATCAGCGAAGGCCAGGCCATCGCCAATGCGATTGGTCGTGAAACCGTACGCCTCAAGGGGCCGTTCAACGAGATCATTGCTGATGTGCCTAAGCTAGGCCGCGTGATGGCGCTTACCCGCAATGAAAGCACCGTGCATGAGAAAGTCGGCACGTACGAAAACGTATCGTTCGACCATGTCGGCCTGGTCGTTGGTCCCGATATCGACTTGCGCATTTTCTATTCGCAATGGAAGCATGGATATGCAGTAACCGAAGAAACCGAAAAAGGCACCCAGCGCAGCCTGCAGTTCTACGATGCCGCCGGCACGGCGATCCACAAGATCCACCTCAAGGATTTCAGCAATGTGGATGCCTGGAACGACTTGGTACAAAAATACCGCAGCGACGACCAGACGCCGGGCCAGGAAGTCGAGGCGGCCAAGCCTGCTTCCGCAGAGACGCCCGACAGTGAAATCGACCAGGAAGGCTTCAAGGCTGCTTGGCTGGCCATGAAGGATACGCACGACTTCTTCATGCTGTTGCGCAAGTTCGGCGTTGGCCGCACCCAAGGGTTGCGCTTGGCGCCTGAGGGCCATGCATACAAGGTGGATAACAATGCCACCAAGCAAATGCTGGAAACTGCCGCGGCAGACGGCACCAGCATCATGTGCTTTGTCGGCAATCCGGGCAATATCCAGATTCATACCGGCCCGATCAAGAACGTGAAGGAACTCGGCCCCTGGATCAACGTGCTGGACGAGTCGTTCAACCTGCACTTACGTGCCGACCTGATCGTGGAAACCTGGGTTGTCAGAAAGCCGACTGAGGACGGCATCGTGACTTCGCTGGAAGTGTTTGATAAAAATGGCGAAATCATGGCGCAGTTCTTTGGCGAACGTAAGCCGGGCAAGCCCGAACTCGAGGCTTGGCGCAACATCGTGGCCCAGCTGCCGACACTGAAATAATCAAAGGAAAGCAATGAAAATCCGCGCCCTGTTGCTTGCTACCGGCTTGATGTTCGGCAGCCATGTTGCTATTGCGGCTGAGAAGCTGCTGACGATAGGTGGTGCCGTGACCGAGATTGTCTATGCCCTGGGCAAGGGCGACGAAGTCATTGCCAATGACATCACCAGCGTCTATCCCCAGGCCGCCGCCAATAAGCCCAAGGTAGGCTATATGCGGACCTTGTCCGCGGAAGGATTGGTGTCTACCGGTGCCACGCTGATCATCGCCGAGGCCGGCGCAGGCCCCCGCAACGTGATCGACCAGGTGCGCAATGCCGGCATCAAGGTGCTGCAACTGCAGGAGAATTCGCATACCCCGCAACAAGTGGCGGCGGATATCCGTACCATAGGCAAACAGCTCAACGCAAGCAGCACGGAGCAACTCGCCAAGCAATACGAAGCTGCCTGGAAAGAGGCGGAAGCCAAGCTTGCGAAGCTGCCCGACCATCCTCGCGTATTGTTTGTCATGAACAATTCCGGGCGCGGCGCCCAGGCGGCCGGCGACGATACTGCCGCATCGGCCGTCATCAAGCTGGTGCATGCCGAGAACGTGATGGCTTCGCAATATAAAGGCTACAGGCCGCTGACCGCCGAAGCGCTGGTGGCAGCCGCGCCCGACGTGATCATCACTACCAACGAGGGCCTGGAAGCCAGCGGCGGTTTGCAGAACTTCCTGAAAACGCCGGGCCTCAATATGACGCCCGCAGGCAAGAACAACCGGATTGTCAGCATGGATACGCAATACATTCTCGGATTCACTCCCCGCCTTCCCGCCGCGCTTGTCGAGCTGGGGCAAGCCATTCGCAAGCAATGAGCGGAGCGGCACCCTCCTTGCGAATGGCCTTGCCTGCAAGCCGTAGCCTGCAATTACGCAGCCGTGTATTGATCGGGCTGGGCGTGACCCTTTTCATCCTGGTCGTACTGGCGGCAGGCATAGGCGCGGTCAGCATTGCGCCGTTGGACGTCGTCAAGCTGTTGACCAGCCCGCCCGGGTCTGCCGCATGGCAATCCATTCCGCAAGAGCACATGCAGCAAGCCATGGTGCTGTGGAATATACGCCTGCCCCGCCTGGCCCTCGGCATACTCACCGGCGCGGCATTGGCCGTATCCGGCGCGGCGATGCAGGCGTTGCTGCGCAACCCGCTGGCAGAGCCCGGATTGGTTGGCGTTTCGGGCGGCGCAGCTTTGTTTGCAGCGCTTGCCATTGTGCTGGGCGGCGTCTGGATGGCGGCATTGCACGACGTGATCGGCGAGTTCGCCCTGCCCATCTTCGCCTTCATCGGCAGCCTGATTGCCACTATCCTGATTTTCGTCATTTCAACGCGCCAGGGGCGCACCTCGATCGCCCTGATGCTGTTGGCCGGGATTGCCATCAGTTCGCTCTGCGGAGCGCTGATCGGCTTGATGACGTTTATCGCCTCGGATTTGCAGATGCGTTCGCTCAACTTCTGGTCCTTGGGCAGCCTAGGCGCCGCCACTTGGCCGATGGTCACCATGGTGGCTTGCCTGAGCGGCAGTTCCGTCCTCATCCTGCTCAAGCAATCCAGCGCGCTCAACACGCTTGCGCTCGGCGAAGTGCAGGCCAGTCTGTTGGGCGTTTCCGTACGCCGCCTCAACCAGGTATGCATCGGCGCGATTGCGCTTGCCGTGGGCGCCGTGGTGTCGGTGACGGGCATCATCGGCTTTATCGGCCTGGTGGCGCCGCACCTGGTGCGGCTGGCGATTGGCCCAGACCAGCGCCTGGTCATGCCGGCCTCCGCACTGGTAGGCGCCATCCTGGTGCTGCTGTCGGACTTGCTTGCGCGCACGATTGCCGTGCCGACGGAGGTGCCCGTCGGCATCATCACCGCCCTGCTCGGGGTGCCCTTCTTCCTCGCGCTGCTGTTCCGCATGCGCCGCAAAATCGGGGTATAGGGATAGTCATGCTAAAAGTCATCAATACCGGACTCGATATTGGCAGCAAGACATTGCTGCGCGATATCAACTTCATGATTCCACCAGGGGAGCTGGTGGCGATCTGCGGTCCCAACGGCGCCGGCAAGAGTTCGCTCATCCGCCTGCTGTCCGGGGAATTGAAGCCCAGCCAAGGCGAAGTACATTGGGGCGACAAGCGCTTATCCGAATGGAATTTGCTCAAGCTCGCGCGCCAGCGTGCGCTCATGCAGCAACAGGCTGAAGTGGGCTTTGCCTATACTGCACTGGAAATCATCCTATTGGGGCGTCATCCGCACCATCAAGGTGCAAACCGCCCGCAGGATTACCAGATCGCCATGGCGGCCATGCAGGAAGTCGATGCGGCCCATCTGGCCGAGCAGGTGTATACCACCCTTTCGGGCGGGGAGCAGGCGCGCGTGCAGATGGCGCGCGTGCTGGCCCAGATATGGGAGCCAGGCGAAGGCCCCAGGCTGCTCCTGCTGGACGAACCCACCGCGGCACTGGATCCGCGCCAGCAGCACCGCATTCTCGAAATCGCCCGCAAATGGGCGGACAAGGGCGATGTGGCAGTGGTCGCCATCGTGCACGATCTCAACCTCGCAGCGCAATATGCAGACCGTATTGCCTTGCTGCGCGACGGCAGGCTGCAAGCGATTGACCGGGTGGAAGCCATCATGACGCCCGCCATGGTCGAAGCCTGCTTCGACCTGCCCTGCATACTGCTCAACCACCCGGATGGCGGCACGCCTATGATCGCCGCACGCCGGCACCATTCCCAATGGAGGAAGCGAGATGAGCACGCTCAAGACCGTTGAAATCAAGGCATTCGTGCCAGCCAAGGATTTCAAGCTTTCCCAGCAGTTCTACCAGGATATCGGTTTCGAGAAGCGTTCTGAAGGCGGCGGCATCGCCTATTTTTGTTATGAACATTGCGCTTTCCTGCTGCAGGATTTCTACGTACAGCCTTACGCAGACAATTTCATGATGCATTTGCTGGTGGAGGATGCGGATGCCTGGCATGAGCGTATCCGGCAATCCGGCATAGCCGAGAAATACGGCAGTAAAATCTCAGAAGTGACCGACCAGCCATGGCGTATGCGCGATTTTGTCTTCACCGACCCGAGCGGAGTGCTCTGGCGCATCGGCCATAATATCTAGGCAATACTTCTGGCCTGTTCCTTGCTTGATAAGCAATGTGTGACATTGCAATCTGCAAGAAAGGAATGGTGCCTCATGAAAAGCTTCTGGACATTATGCTGTATCGCCGGCCTCAATCTCCTCAGCACACCGGCCATCGCAGCCTCCGAGCAACAACTGCAAGTCGAGCCGGTGCTGCGCAGCGTCAAGGCCTGGGATGGCAAGAACTACGCCAATTACCCGGGCGGTAAGCCGGAGCTGAGCGTGTTGCGCTTTACCATTCCGCCCAACACTTCCCTGCCATGGCATAGCAATCCTGTGCCCAATGTCGCCTATATCCTTTCCGGCGAAATCACCGTGGAAAAGCATGGCACCGGCGAAACATTGCACCTCGGCCCAGGGCAGGCGCTCCCCGAAATGGTGCATGCCGTGCACCGTGGTTATACAGGCGATAGCCCTGCGGTATTGATTGTGTTCTACGCGGGCGGCGAAGGCATTCCATTGCTGGAAGAGCAATGATCGAAGCAGTACAAGGCAAAGAGTATAACTTCAGGAAATTTTATCAGCTGTCCTAGATATTTATTTTAGTGTTACTCCAGCCAGATCAGGCTTGCCATACGGCCTGTGGCCTGGTCGCGGCGGAACGAGAAAAAACGCCCGGCATCATGATAAGTGCATAGGCCCCCGCCGTAGGTTTCTGTCACGCCGACGTTCGCCAAACGCTGCCGCCCTAGCTGGAAAATATCGCCCAGCCATTTTCCGGCAGGAGCGCGCTTGAAGGCCTGCTCAGCCCTTGCGTCCTTTGCAATGAATGCCCTCCTCACCTCATCACCCACCTCGAAGGCGTCAGGCCCGATGGCCGGGCCCAGCCAAGCCAGCAGGTCGCTGCCGTGCTTACCCATTTCGACGACCGTCTTCTCTATCACGTCATCCAGCAGGCTGCGCCAGCCCGCATGCACAGCAGCCACGATGGTGCCTGCCTTATCGCAGATCAGCACAGGCAGACAATCCGCCGTCATGACGGCACATACAGTGCGCCGGGTGCGGGCAAAAGCGGCATCGGCATCAGGCGCGCAGCTGGCGATACCTGCATCCACCACCGTGATGCCATGCACCTGGTTGAGCCATACCGGCTCCGTTGGCACATAGCGGTTCAGGCGCTGGCGGTTGGCTGCCACATCCAGCGGCGCATCACCGACATGCATCCCCAGGTTCAGGCTGTCGTAAGGCGATTTGCTGATGCCGCCTGCCCGCGTGGTTTGCAACGCCCTGACATTGGCCGGCGCGGGCCAATCTGGAACAATCAAGTCTTGGTCATTCAGCATCCTCGTCCTCCTCGAACCAGTCATCCCCTTCATCGTCGTCATACTCGTAGGCGAATTCGTCGTCATCCACGTAGAACGCATCCGCTTCTTCCGGCGGCACGTTTTCGGCGCGGATCGCTTCCAACAGCACCTTCATGTCGGCGGCAAGCTCGACTTGCCACTCCATCGGTTCGCCGGTCGCAGGATGCTTGAGCCCGAGCCGGATGGCATGCAACGCCTGGCGCTTGAAATCGAGCAATACGGTCCTGAGGTTGTCCGAAATATGGCGTAGCGGCAGAATGCCGCGTATGCCGTAGACCGGATCGCCGACGATGGGCGCCTTGAGGTGCTGCATGTGTACGCGGATCTGGTGCGTGCGCCCGGTTTCCAATAGGCAGCGCATGTAGGTATGCACGGAAAAGCGGTCCAGCACTTCATAATGGGTGACCGCGGGCTTGCCCATGCGGTTCACTGCCATCTTGGTGCGAGCGTGCGGATGGCGGCCGATAGGCTGGTCCACCTTGCCGTTGCGCCACACCTGCCCCCAGACGATGGTGCGGTACTCGCGCTTGACGGTGCGCGCCTGCAATTGCCTCACCAGGTTTGTTTGCGCAGCCAGCGTCTTGGCAACGACCAGCAGGCCGCTGGTATCCTTGTCCAGCCGGTGCACGATGCCGGCCCTGGGCACGTCCTTGAGCTGCGGCACATGATAGAGCAAGGCATTGAGCAAGGTGCCGCTCCAGTTGCCCGCCGCAGGATGCACCACCAGGCCGGCAGGCTTGTTGATCACCAGGATATGCTCGTCCTCGAACACCACGTCCAGCGGAATGTTTTCCGGTTCGAAAGCCGATGCCTCCGGCGCCGCTTGCGGCGTGATCTGTACCTGCTCCCCGCCCCATACCTTGAACTTGGCTGTGGGGGTTTCTTCGGCAATGGTGACTAACCCATCCTTGATCCAGCCTTGGATGCGAGAACGCGAGTGTTCCGGCATCAGGCGTTGCAGCGCCTGGTCCAGGCGCATGCCCCCAAGCTCCTGGGTAATTGTGAGAGTAATAGGCGTTGCGGTGTTGCTCATCGGTTATAATCAATCATGATGCGCTGCGCCAAGGCAGCGGCATTGTGTTAAACGGCACCCACAACCTTAATCATGGATTTTGTAAATGAAGCATAGTTTAACGTTAATTGCAGTACTCTGGCTCACAGGCTGCGCGATTTTCGGCTCGCCGACGGAGCTGGATGAAACAAAGGGCTGGCCGGTGCAGCGTATCTACGCCGCTGCAGTGGAAAACATGACCACCCGCGACTATGAAAAAGCCATCAAGTATTTCCAGATACTGGAGTCCCGTTATCCGCATGGCCGCTATGCCACCCAGTCACAGCTTGAAGTGATTTACGCGCATTACAAGAAAAACGACCCTGCCGCCACGATGGCCGCGGCAGACCGCTTCATCAAGCTGCATCCCAACCACCCGAACGTGGACTATGCATACTACATGAAGGGCCTGGCCACCTTCAACGAACGCGGCGTCATCGAGAAACTCACCAAGCAGCAAATCAGCGACCGCGACCCCAAATCGTTGCGCGAATCATTCCTTGCCCTCAAGGAGCTGGTGAACCGCTTCCCCAACAGCCGCTATGTCAAGGACGCCACCTTGCGCATGAGCTATCTGGTGAATTCGCTCGCCCAGCATGAGCTGCACGTCGCCCGCTACTATATGAAGCGCCAGGCTTACGTGGCTGCGGCCAACCGCTGCAAATATGTCATGGAGTTCTACCCCGACACGCCCCATATCGAGGAAGCCTTGGTAATCCTGATCAGCGCCTACGACGCCATGAACATGGATGACCTGCGCGACGACACCAAGCGCGTGCTGGCACAGAACTATCCCAACAGCCCCATGCTCAGCAACAATGTGCCTAAGGACGAACGTGTCTGGTGGAAGTTCTGGGAAAGCCTGCTGTAGGGCAATTAACAAAACGCTTCCGGCGTTGTTGCCCTGCCTTGCCGTACTCTGCTTTTACTGTCTGCGGCAGGAGCGCCTAGCCAAGTCTTTTCGCTAAGTTTTGTCAGACGCTTTTAATACGCTCACATAAAAACATGGCCGGGCATTGCCCGGCCAATAATTCGCTAACTCTCTTTCCTAGCAGACATTCAATCTACTTCTTGATTGCTGCCGGCTTTCTGACATTCCGTGCATTTGCCACTACGCCAGGCTTTTTCTTCACCTTGCGCCCTTGATCCTCGTTCTTCCGTGCATTCAAGGCGGCACGTTCCGCAGTCTTGCGCCTGCGCATGCTCACGATGCCCTCTCCCTGCTTGCGTTCTTCCGGCTCGGCAAAAGGATTGTTGCCCTGGTTGAACTGCACCCGCAGCGGCGTGCCGGTCAATTGAAACGCCTTGCGGAATATCCCGGCAAGATACCGCCTGTAACTGTCCTTGATGCCATCCACATGGTTGCCGTGGATCACCACGATAGGCGGGTTGCTGCCACCCTGGTGCGCATAGCGTAGCTTGGGGCGTATGCCCTTGCTGATCGGCGGCTGGTGCTGCATGGTCGCATCCTCGAGAACGCGGGTCAGCTGCGGGGTTGAAAGCTTGGCCATGGCAGCCTTGTAGGCGCCATCCACGGAGCTGAACAGTTCATTCAGGCCTTTCTTGCGCAAGGCGGAAATATAGTGGAACTTGGCAAAATCGAGGAATTGCAGCTTGCGGTCGATCTCGCGCTTGATCCACTCGCGCTTGTCCTCTTCCAGGCCATCCCACTTGTTCACGGCCACTACCAATGCACGGCCGCTGTCGAGGATGTAGGCCGATACGTGCGCATCCTGCTCGGTGATCCCTTCCTGTGCGTCTACCACAAGGATGGCGACGTTGGCTTCCTCGATTGCCTGCATGGTCTTGATCACGGAAAACTTCTCAACCGCCTCGAACACCTTGCCCCGTTTGCGCACGCCTGCCGTGTCGATGATGGTGTAACGCTTGCCGTTGCGATCAAGGTCCAGATAGATCGAGTCGCGGGTAGTGCCGGGCTGGTCGAATGCGATGACGCGCTCTTCGCCGAGCAATGCATTGACCAAGGTGGATTTGCCTACGTTCGGGCGCCCGACGATCGCCACCTTGGGCACCTGGTTCACCTTGGCCTCTTCTTCCTCATCCGGTTCAGGGAAATTTTCCAGGGCCAGCTCGACAAGGTCGCGTACGCCCTCGCCATGGGCCGAAGAAATGGACAAGGGATCGCCCAGGCCAAGCTCGTGGAACTCGGCACTGGCAATCGCGCGCTGCATGCCTTCCGTCTTGTTGACGGCCAATAAGATAGGGCGCTGGCTCTTACGCAGCCGCTCGGCAATCACCTTGTCTTGCGGCGCAAGGCCGTTGCGTCCGTCCACCAGGAAAATCACCACGTCGGCTTCATCGATCGCCAGCAATGTCTGGCGCGCCATTTCCTTGAGGATGCCGCTATCCACCAATGGCTCGAAACCACCCGTATCCACGACCAGGTAGGGTTTGCTTCCCACCACGCCGCGGCCATAGTGCCGGTCGCGCGTCAGCCCCGGCAGATCTGCCACCAGTGCGTCGCGGGTTTTGGTCAGGCGGTTGAACAGGGTCGACTTGCCCACATTGGGCCGGCCTACGAGGACAATCGTTGGCAGCATCATTGCGGAACTACTGAAACGGCATACAGGCCGCCCTTGCGGGTCTGGACCAGGAAACCATTGGTGCCGATCGCCACCGGCTGCGGCATGATGGCACCTTTTTCCGTTTGCAGCCTGGCAACAAAATTACCTTCATCCCGATCCATGAAATGGATATAGCCCTCGACATCGCCCACGGCCACTACGCCGCCCATGGGCAGCGGCGCACTCAGCAGGCGGTTCTTGAGATCGGGCTGTCGCCAGAAAGTACGGCCGCTTGAATAATCAAGCGCAAACACGGCGCCGGTCGCATGCGAGACGTACACGCGGGCATCTTCCGCCCCCAGGCCGGTATAGCTGGAAATGTCACGATTCCAGGTGACCCGCCCGGTCGTACGCTCGACGGCTGCCACACGGCCTTGATAGGCGACTGCATATACCAGCGGGCCATCCACGACCGGCAGGCTGGTAATGTCGGCGATACGCTCCAATTCCGTCGTTCCCTTCGGCAAGGCCACCGATGCCTCCCACAAGGTCTTGCCGTCCTCGGCTCGCAATGCGACAAGCTTGCCGCCCGCAAAACCCGCATAGACAGCGCCGTCGGCAATAGTCACGCCTGCACTGCTGCGCAGTGTCAGGGTTGGGGTCGCGCGCTCGTATACCCATTTGCGCGCGCCGTCCTTGGCATTCAAGCCAAAGATCCGGCTGTCGCCGCAACGTACCACCACTACGCCGTTATCCACTTGCGGAGCGCTCAAGACCTCGCTGCTGACCTTGGACTTCCACAACAACTTGCCGTCGAGGTCGTATGCCAGCACATAGCCCTTGGGCGTCCCGACCAACACCAATTGGCTACCCAGGCCGACGCCGCCCGTCAGGGCTTCCCCGGCATTGATTTTCCAGACCTGCTTGCCGCTGATGGCATCGAACCTGGCAATTTCGCCATTGCCGCTTGCAGCATAGACAGCGCCTTCAGACGCTGCCGGAATAAAATCCGCCAGGCCCGATTCGCCCAGTTTGGCAGACCAGACTATCCTCGGCTTCAAGGTAGGCTTGAAATCGACCAGCTCTGCTGGCGGATCCGCCTGGTCACGCCCGAACATGCGTTCGGATATATCGGTCTTGAGGTCGGTAATCGTAGTACAACCGCCCAATACCAAGGTAGCGGCGACCAGCAATGAAATTGAACGCAAACTTAGCTCCACTTATTAAGCTTTAATCACTTAGCTGCCGAGTGCTTCCAGCTTGTGCTCGGTATATTTGTAGTAGTCGCCTTGCGTATCCAGCTTGGCAAGCGCATCCTTGTAAGCGGCCTTGGCATCGTCGGTCTTGCCTTGCGCCACGAGTACATCGCCCTTCAGGTCGGCAAACAATCCGGCATAGCCTTCGTCGTGCTTTTCAGACAAGGTCTTCAACGCCTCGTCGTAGGCTTTTTCCTCGTACTGGATCGAAGCCAGCTGCAGCAATGCAATCGCCCGCACCGCATCTTCCTTGGCGTTCTTGGACGCCCATGTCAACTGCGACTTGGCGCTTTCCAGGTCCTGTTCCTGGTAGTTGAGCTTGGCCACGGCCACGGCTGCGCGGCCCGCGTATGGCGTGGAGGAATATTTATCGATCAGCTCGGCAGACAGCGCGCGGATCTTGGCGGCATCCTTGATATCGGTATTGGCCATGTTCTGGTATTGCACGGAAGCAGCTGCGGATTGCTGATGCTGGTAGTACTTCCAGCCTTCATAGCCGCCAAAACCGACCAAGGCGATTGCCGCCACGCCGGCCACGAGATTGCCATTGCGCTTCCACCAGCTCTTGAGTGCATCCAGCTGATCCTGTTCTTCCAAATCGTATGCCATGCTCTTTCCTAAAATTACGCAGCCAAGGACTTGCGTCCAGGGATAGAATTCAACAAATTACGGGTATAGTCCTGGGTCGGCGAATCGTAAATACTCTCCACCTTCCCCTGTTCCACAATGCGCCCCTTGTACATGACGGCGACATCATCCGCGATATGACGCACCACGCGCAGGTCATGGCTGATGAAGATATAGCTCAGCTCCATTTCCTGCTGCAGGCTTTGCAACAACAACAAAATCTGCGCCTGGATCGATACATCCAGCGCAGAAACCGGTTCATCGCACACCACGACCTTGGGCTGCAGCACGAGCGCCCGGGCAATCCCGATACGCTGGCGCTGGCCGCCGGAAAACTGGTGGGGATATTTATTCATGTCGGCAGCGCTCAGCCCTACCCGCTCCAGCATTTGCACGACCTTGTCCTGCTGTTCTTGTGGCGTGCCGATTTCGTGAATCACCAGCCCTTCCGCCACAATGTCGCGCACTTTCATGCGCGGGTTGAGCGAGGCGAACGGATCCTGGAAAATCATCTGCAAGTGCCGGCGTTCGCGCCGCAAGGCGTTGCCCGAGAATCCTGCCAGGTTATTGCCCTGAAAAATAACTTCGCCGCTGTCCAGGGGCTGCAATTGTAACAGACAACGCGCCAAAGTGGATTTGCCGCTGCCGGACTCGCCCACGACCGCCAGCGTGCTGCCAGCCCGCAATGAAATGCTCACGTCATCCAGCGCCTTGACCTTGGTGCTGCCAAAACCGAAACGCCCGCTACGCTGGGTATAGGTTTTGTTGAGTCCGCGGGCAAGCAGGATATATTGGTCCGGTGCGGTGCTCATCAGGCGGCTCCTGCCTGCAACCAGGCATAATCGATAGGCTTGAGCGGCTTCTTGCCGTCGGCATCGGGCACGCAGTCAAGCAAGGCGCGGGTGTAGGGGTGTTGCGGAGTTTGCAGCACGGTCTGCACCGGCCCTGATTCCACGATCTCGCCGCGGAACATGACCACGACGTTGTCCGCAATATCGGCCACTACGCCGAAATCGTGCGTGATGAACAGCATGCCCATGTGCATGCGCGTCTTGAGGTCGTCCAGCAACTTGAGGATTTGCGCCTGCACCGTCACATCAAGCGCAGTCGTCGGTTCATCGGCAATCAGCATGGCAGGCTCGCACGCAATGCTCATGGCGATCATGACGCGCTGGCGTTGGCCGCCGGACAACTCGTCCGGATAACTGCCGGCGCGTTCGGGCGGGATGCCCACCTGCTGCAACAAACCGGCAACGCGCGCCTTGAGGGCTGCGCCACTCAGCTTGAGATGCTGCGCCAGGCTTTCGCCTATCTGATAGCCGACAGTCAATACGGGATTGAGCGAAGTCATGGGCTCCTGGAAAATCATACCGATTTCCCTGCCGCGGATTTTCTGCAGCTGTGCATGGCTGGCCTGTGCAATATCACGGCCCTTGAAATGGATGCTGCCGCTTTTCAACTGCAATTGATCCGAGAGCAAGCCCATGACGGCCAACGCCGTCAGGCTTTTACCGCTTCCGGACTCGCCCACGATACAAGTGGTCTTGCCGGCTTCCAGCGCAAAGGAAACATGCTTGACCAGCAAACGCTCGGGCTCGGCCCTGGGAGCAATGGTCAGGTTTTCAATGCGCAGCAGTTCGGTCATGTATGCAATGCCTCTATGGCCTGGGACAGGGACATTCTGCGTTGCTCGCCACTTTCGCGCAATGGTTTCAGGCAAACCTCGCCCGCGGCGGCCTCGTCGTCGCCTAGAATCAAGGCGTAAGGGGCGCCGCTCTGGTCGGCTTTCTTCATTTGCGACTTGAAACTGCCGCCCCCCGCATGCAGGTTCACGTTCAAGCCGCTGTCACGCAAGGCTTCCGCAATAGGCAAGGCTGCCTTGCCCGCCGCATCGCCGACATTCACTAAGTAGACATCGGGGCTGTGAACCACTTCAATGCCGCACTCCTGCATCAGCAGGAAGACGCGCTCAAGACCGATACCGAAGCCGCACGCCGGGGTTTCCTTGCCGCCCAGGCTCTGCACCAGGGTGTCGTAGCGGCCACCGCCAGCAATGGTGCCTTGGCTACCCAGCTTGTCCGTAACCCATTCGAACACGGTACGGTTGTAGTAATCCAGGCCGCGCACCAAGCGGGTATTCAATACCCAGTTGACGCCGAGCTGCTCGAGCCGGCTGGTGACCCCGTCGAAATGCGCCCGGCTTTCCTCGCCGAGGCTATCCAGCAATTTGGGAGCGGCCTCGATAATAGCCTGCATCGCCGGGTTCTTGCTGTCGAGGATGCGCAAGGGGTTGGCATGCAGGCGCCGCTTGGCGTCATCATCCAGGATGTCCGCATGCTGCTCGAAATAACGGATCAGCACCTGGCGGTATTCGGCTCGTTCCGATGCATCGCCAATGGTGTTCAGTTGCAGCTCGACTGCGTCCGCAACGCCAAGCTCGCGCCAAAGCCTTGCCAGCATGGCAATCTGCTCGGCATCGACATCCGGCCCAGTATAGCCGAACGCTTCGGCGCCGATCTGGTGAAACTGGCGCTGGCGGCCCTTCTGCACGTTCTCATGCCGGAACATCGGCCCAATGTACCATAGGCGCTGCGGCCCATTGTAAGTCAGGCTATGCTCGACCACGGCACGCACGCATCCGGCCGTACCCTCGGGACGCAAGGTCAGGCGGTCGCCATTGAGCTTGTCCTCCCAGGAATACATTTCCTTTTCGACGATATCGGTGTGCTCGCCTACGCCGCGGATGAAAAGCTCGGTCGGCTCGACGATAGGCAGGCGGATATTGCGGTAGCCGTACTGGGCCAAGACGCGCCTGGCGCCGTCTTCCAACCGCTGCCAAAGCGCGGTATCCGCTGGCAGGATGTCGTAGAAACCCTTGATGCTTTGAAACTTATCGGACATAGATGCTTGATTCAGTGTTATTTTCTAGATTGCCTTGAGCGGAATGGTTTTCAGGCCCTTGCTCGATTCCTGCTGGCGCAAGCGCCCGCCCTCGGCATAATTGACGCGCACGTATTCTTCCACGATCACCTTGAAGTCGTCGGCGATGCCCTCGCCCTTGAGGGTCACGGTTTTCTCGCCGTCGACATAGACGGGGGCGACAGGCACTTCCCCTGTTCCCGGCAGGCTGATGCCGATGTTCGCGAGCTTGGATTCGCCGGGGCCGTTGACGACGCAACCCATCACGGCCACGCTCATGTTCTCCACTCCGGGATACTGGCTGCGCCAGACCGGCATTTGGTCACGCAGGTAACGTTGAATTTTCTGCGCCAACTCCTGGAAAAACGTGGAAGTCGTCCGCCCGCATCCGGGGCAAGCGGTCACCAATGGGGTGAATGAACGTATGCCCATGGTCTGCAGGATCTCTTGCGCCACCACCACCTCCTTGGTACGTGGCTCGCCCGGTTCCGGGGTGAGCGACACCCGAATGGTATCTCCTATTCCATCTTGCAACAGTACAGACAAGGCGGCAGTGGACGCCACAATCCCCTTGGAACCCATCCCCGCCTCCGTCAACCCGAGGTGCAGGGGATAATCGCAGCGGCTGCCTAGGTCGCGGTATACCTTGATCAGGTCCTGCACGGCGCTTACCTTGCAGGAAATGATGATACGGTCGCTGGGCAATCCCAGGTCTTCCGCCTCTGCCGCATTCTCCAGCGCCGACTGGATCAGCATCTCGCGCATCAGGGCATCCGCCGTCAATGGCGCGGCACGCTTTGAGTTTTCATCCATCATGCGCGCCATCTTGGCCTGGTCCAGGCTGCCCCAGTTGACGCCGATGCGCACAGGCTTGTTGTAGTCGATCGCCGCCTTGATCATGGAGGAAAACTGCTCATCGCGCTTGGAGCCCTTGCCCACATTGCCCGGGTTGATGCGGTATTTTGCCAGCGCTTCCGCGCAATCGGGATACTGCGCCAGCAAGCGGTGGCCATTGAAGTGGAAATCGCCCACCAGCGGAACATTACAGCCCATATCGTCAAGCTGTCGCCGGATCGCGCCCACCTGCGCGGCGGCCTCCGGCGAATTTACGGTAATGCGCACGACCTCCGAGCCCGCGCGCCAGAGCTCATGCACCTGCTGCACCGTGGCTGCGGCATCAGCGGTATCGGTATTGGTCATGGACTGCACCACCACCGGGGCACTACTGCCCACCGGGACATGACCGATCATCACTGTCTTGGTGGTACGCCGACTGAGAGTTTGATATCCCAAGACGCTACTCCAGTGTCAAGCGGGCCACGTTGACCTTGGTATAAGGGACAAGATCAACAGGCTGGTTATTGTATTCAAGCTTGGTACCAGCGGTATTGCCGATCACGATCCTGAACGGCGGCCTGCCAGCAATGACTTCCTCGCTGTTGGCGGCCAAGGTCTTGTTCACGATTTGCTTGCCGCTGCCATCCGCGATGCTGATCCAGGTCGCCTCATCGACTGAAAACTTGAGGCGTGCATCGCCTGCGGCCGGCTGGGACTGCGTATTATCGCCCGGCGCTGCCTGCGGAGCTGGAGCAGGCTGGACAGGAGGGACCGAAGCCTCTGCCGCGGGCTGTATCTCTTGGGTTGGAACAGGGGCCGCAGGTTGCGCTGGCGATGCAGGCGCCTCTGACGAGGTTGGCGGCACGGAATCTGGCGAGACAGGGTTTTCCACCACGCGTTCACTAGCAGCCTCACCCTCGTTACCCAGGAGGCCGACAACAGGCGCCTCCGGCAATCCGGCGCCGGGATCATGCTTCTGGAAGAAGTCGACATAGAGCACCCAGCCGGCCAGCAACACGACAAGCAATACCCCAAACCAGACATAGGGACGCCATGAGGTGCCGGCCTCGCCGGAAATGACGATATTGGCCGATGGGATGCTGATCGCCTGGCTATCCTGCACGGGCACATATTGACTGTAGACGCGCAATAAAGGAGCCGCGTCGATATTGACCAGGCGCGCGTAGTTGCGGATGAAGCCCCGCGTGATCACAGCTTCTGGCAGCACAGCGAAATCGTCATTTTCCAGCGCCTGTACCTGGCGTAGGCTCAGTCGCAGGCGGTTTGCAATATCCTCGGCCCCCAAGGCAAGGTTTTCCCGCGCGGCAACCAAGGCTGGCCCGATACGGTCGATATAGGTTGGCGCTGCCTGTATTTCCTGTTCAGGAGAATCTTGCTCACTCATCATTACTGTCCTGACAATAATTGTTTTGTCTGCTCGGAGTTGGGGAACTTCCTCCTCAGCTGCAAGGCATAGCTGGCTTCGCTGTCACGGTCCCCGGCTTCACGCGCAAGCTTGATGCCCAACCATAACATGTCGGCGGTAGGGCTATTGCTTTCCAGTGCAGGGTTCAAGTAATTGCGTGCAGCCCCATACTCTCCCCGGCTGTGGGCAATCACCGCCAACTGATAGCCAGCCTGGAATAGTTGCGGCTGCAATTGCAAGGCATGTTGCAGGTAAAGCTCGGCCTGCTTGATATCCTTCTTGCGCAACAGGCAGGTTCCTGCATTCATGTAGGCCACGCCTGGCGTGACATAGAGCGGATTCTTTACGGCTTCGGTGAACTGGGCAATGGATTCGTCGATACGGTTGCGCGCGCAGAGAAAACTGCCGTAATTGTTGCGGGTCTCCGAACTTTTCGGATCCAACTGCAATGCCTTGCGGAAGGCCGTATCGGCTTTCTCATCCTCGCGCAACGCGCCATAGACCAAGCCGAGACCGTTATACGCAGGGGCATAGAAAGGATTGATCTGCGCGGCAAGCTCGAACTCCTCCAGCGCTACCGCAATCTGGTTCTGGGCATAATAACCGGCGCCCAGCTCGGTATGCACACGGGCTCGCTCGCGGCTTGCTTCGGTATCCTGCTTGGTTTCAGTGGCAGCACATGCAACAAGCAGCAACCCGGCGGCCATCACCAGGCAATTCCTCACGCAATGGCCTCCACCTTGATGCGGCGCAACGAGCGCTTGGTCTTGTCGTGCACCTTGCCGGCCAGCTGGCCGCAGGCGGCGTCAATATCCTCGCCGCGCGTCTTGCGTGTCGTGACAATATAGCCGGCCTGCATGAGGATATCGCGGAAGCGGCGGATATTGTCCGGCTTGGAAGTGCCATAGCCGCTATTGGGGAATGGGTTGAACGGGATCAGGTTGAACTTGCATGGCACGTCCTTGACGATATCCAGCAACTGCTTGGCATGCTCGACCGTATCGTTGACGCCATCCAGCATCACATATTCGAAGGTGACGAAATCGCGCGGCGCTTTTTCCAGGTAGCGCTGGCATGCCGCCATCAGCTGTGCAATCGGGTATTTGCGGTTGATCGGCACGATCTCGTCGCGCAACGCGTCATTGGGGGCATGCAGGGAAACGGCCAGCGCCACAGGGCACTCCTCGCGCAACCTGTCCATCGCCGGCACCATGCCCGAGGTGGACAATGTCACGCGGCGGCGGCTCAAGCCGTAGGCCGAGTCATCCAGCATGATGTTCATGGCCGTCACCACATTGTCGAAATTGGCCAGCGGCTCGCCCATGCCCATCATCACCACGTTGCTGATGATGCGCTCTCCCTTGGGATCGCGCCCCAGCGCCTTGTTCGCCACCCACAATTGCCCGATGATCTCGGACACGCTGAGGTTGCGGTTGAAACCCTGGCGCCCTGTCGAACAGAACGTGCAATCCAGCGCACACCCCACCTGCGAGGAAACGCATAACGTGCCGCGCTCGTCCTCGGGGATGAACACGGTTTCGACGCCATTGCCTGCGCCTACGTCAATCAACCACTTGCGCGTACCGTCTTCCGATATTTGCTCGAGATGGACTGACGGCGGCACAATCACGGCCTCCTTGGCGAGCTTTTCACGCAGCGCCTTGGCAATATCGGTCATCTCCCCGAACTCGTTCACGCCAAAATGATGCATCCAGCGCATCATCTGTTTGGCGCGAAACGGCTTCTCGCCAATACTCTGGAAGTATTCGGCGAGCGCTGCCTGGTTGAGATTGAGGAGATTGACCGTCATGCGCTATACCTTAGCGGCTGTAAACGTTGGACTGTGCGAAGAAATACGCAATTTCGTTCGCGGCATTTTCCAGGGAGTCGGAACCGTGCACGGCGTTGGCGTCGATGCTGTCGGCAAAGTCGGCGCGGATGGTGCCTGGATCGGCCTTCTTCGGGTCGGTAGCGCCCATCAGCTCACGGTGCTTGAGCACAGCATTCTCGCCTTCCAGCACTTGCACGACGACGGGGCCGGAGATCATGAACTTGACCAGGTCGTTAAAGAAAGGACGCTCCTTGTGAACAGCGTAGAAACCCTCAGCATCAGCCTGAGACAGTTGCACCAGCTTGGAAGCGATGATCTTGAGGCCGGCATCTTCAAAACGGGTGTAGATCTTGCCGATCACGTTCTTGGCAACTGCATCGGGTTTGATAATGGATAGGGTACGTTCAACAGCCATGATGACTCCAAAGATAATTATTTGATAAAAACAACTACGGAAAGACCGATAAAATAACATTTTAGCGGCTTAAAATAAAGCTGAGGCGCAATATTTACCGCGTATTTACCCTGCAAAAACCAGGGACTTACCTCAGCAAGTATCGACATGCATGGTGACAAGTTCGCGACACTTCACTCCTCAGGCAAAATAAATTGGCACTCTCACAAAAAACCCGCCATTGGCGGGCTTGGTCAAGCTTGCTGCAGACTGCGTTGCCTGCGCGCCTCATATAGGCAGATGCCGCTAGCCACCGAGACATTCAGGCTCTCGACCGAACCGAACATCGGGATGCTGATCAAGCTGTCGCAGGTTTCCTGGGTCAGTCTGCGCAGGCCTGTACCCTCCGCTCCCAGCACCAATGCCAAAGGGCCTGACAAGTCGGTAGATGGCAAGTCTGCATTGGCTTCCGCCGCAGCCCCGACAATAAACACGCCTGCATCTTTCAGTTCACGCAAAGTTCTCGCCAGATTAGTTACTGCAATAAAAGGCACTGTTTCCGCCGCACCGCAAGCCACCTTGCGCACTGTGGCATTCAAGCCGGCAGCACGATCCTTGGGCGCGATCACCGCATGTACCCCCATGGCATCCGCCACCCGCAGGCAGGCGCCAAGGTTATGCGGGTCTTCCACGCCGTCCAGCACCAAGAAGAATGGCGGCTCCTTGAGGTCGGACTCCAGAATGTCGTGGATATCCTTGTAAGGAATGGGCGTATCCACCACCCGCGCAATCACGCCTTGATGCCGGGCATTGCCGCCTGCTATCCCATCAAGGCGGGCCCGTTCCACCTGCATCACCCGCACATTGGCATTTTCTGCCATATGCAATAAATCCTTCATCCTCGCATCCACCCTGTCCTTGTCGATCAGGATTTCCTGAATGCTCGTCCCATGCTGGCGCAAACGGCTCAATACGGCATGAAAGCCAAACAAAATACGTGCATCACTCATTCAATCAACTAGCTTTCTTCTTGGTTGTCACTTTGGCGCGGGATTTGCCGCTGCTTGCGCGAGGCGGTTTCGTCCTTGCCTTTTTCACCGCTGGTTTTGCAGCCGCCTTGCGCGCCTTGGGCTTGCTCACTACCTCCTGCACCAACGCCTCGATCAGCGGCGCTGCTGCTTTGGCAGCGGCAGGCTGGCGGCGTTTAGGTTTTTCCGCCACGGGTTGCGTCGCTGCCTTCATAGCCTCCGTTGCCGCAACCGGCTTGCCGCGGCGGCGCCTGGACGATTCCTTGGGAGCGTCGGGGGCGGATGATGCCTGTATTTGGTCCTCCCTGGCAACTAATCCGAAGTCCACGCGGCTGGTTTCAAGGTCCACGCGGTTCACCTTGACGCGCAGCCTGTCTCCCAATCGGAAGCGGACGCCGGTCCTCTCGCCCAGCATCTCATGCCTGATCTTGTCGTAATTGAAATAGTCGTTCCCCAGCTCGGTCACATGAAGCAGGCCTTCCACATAGACACCGTCCAGGGCCACGAACAGCCCGAAGCTGGTGACCCCTGCCACAGTGCCGTCGAACTCCTCGCCGATCTTGTCCTGCATGTAGTAGCACTTGAGCCAAGCTTCGACGTCCCGTGTCGCATCATCGGCGCGCCGCTCGGTCATGGAGCAATGCTTGCCCAGCTCCTGCCAGTCTCCCGCCTTGTAGGTTTCACCATTCAGCGCCGCCTTGATGGCGCGATGGATGAGCAGGTCGGGATAACGGCGGATTGGCGAGGTAAAGTGCGCATAGGCCTCATACGCCAGGCCGAAATGGCCGATATTGTCAGGGCTGTATACCGCCTGTTGCATGGAGCGCAGCAATACGGTTTGCAACAACTGCTCGTCGGGGCGCCCCTTGATCTGGACCAGCAATTTGCCATAGTCTTTGGCATGCGGGGTATCGCCGCCGCCCAGGGTAAAGCCGAACTCGCCCATGAAGGTACGCAAGGCTTCCAGCTTTTCCTCGGTCGGGCCGTCATGGATACGATACAAGGCAGGATGCTCCCGCTTGCCGAGAAAATCCGCGGCACACACATTGGCGGCCAGCATGCACTCCTCTATCAGGCGATGCGCCTCATTGCGCGAAGTAGCCTCGATACGCTCGATCTTGCCGTTGTCGTTGAACACCATCAGGGTTTCATTGCTTTCGAACTCGATCGCGCCGCGCTTCTCGCGCGCCGCCAGCATGACCTTGTACAACTTATATAAATGCTGCACATGCGGCACCAGCCAGTCATATTCGCGCGCAACCTCGCCCTTCGGGTTGCTGATCATGTCAAACACTTTGGTGTACGTCATCCGCGCCTTGGAGCGCATGACGGAAGGATAAAATTTGTATTGCTTGATGCTTCCCGTATTGCTTATCTGCATGTCGCAAATCATGCAAAGCCGGTCCACGTCGGGGTTAAGCGAGCAAAGCCCATTGGACAAGGCTTCCGGCAGCATGGGAATCACACGTCGCGGGAAATAAACGGAATTGCCTCGCTCATACGCATCCTTATCGAGACCGTCGCCCGGCCTGACGTAAAAACTGACATCCGCGATCGCCACCACCAGCCGCCATCCCGTTCCCTGAGGTTCACAGTAGACCGCATCATCAAAGTCGCGCGCAGTTTCACCATCAATCGTGACCAGAGGTAATTCGCGCAAGTCGATACGCACCTTCCAATCAACGGCACGTACCTGCTTGGGATACTTCTGCGCCTGCTTGAGCGCAGCCTCGGAAAACTCATACGGCAGATGGTGCTTGCGCAGGGCAATCTCGATTTCCATCCCTGAATCGGCATAATTGCCAAGCACCTCAATCACCTTGCCTACCGGCTTGGCATGCGGCGATGGCTGCTCGGTCAGCTCCACCGTCACCACCTGGCCGTCCTTCGCCCCCATGTCGAGGTGGTAGGGAATCAGGATATCCTGGTTCACGCGCTTATCCTCTGCCGCAACGATGGTCACCCCATGGCTGCTGATCACACGACCGACCAGCGTCTTGGTCGAGCGCTCCAGCACCTCGACAATCCGCCCCTCCGGCCTGCCCCTTCTGTCCGTCCCGGCAGGACGCACCATGACGCGGTCGCCATGCATCACCTGCGACATCTCACGCGGAGAAAGAAACAAGTCGTCGCCCCCGCCATCGGGAATGAAGAAGCCAAACCCATCAGGGTGCCCCTGCACCTTCCCCGGAAGAAGATTGACCTTTTCCGCAATACACAAGGCGCCCTTGCGGTTCTGGATAATCTGACCATCGCGCTCCATCGCCCCTAAACGGCGCGCAAAAATTTCCTGTTCGGATTTCTTGATGCCGACCAACTGATAGAGCTGCTCCACCGTCACAGGAACACCCTGCTCCTCCATCACCGATAAGATAAACTCTCGGCTGGGCAAGGGGTTGGCATATTTCGCCAGCTCACGCTCGGCATAAGGATCATTCGCCCTGGGGGCTCTGGACTTGCGCTGGGGAGCGGCTTTTTCCATATTTGTTTTTCTAATCTGATTTTTTTTCGTTGACAAAGTATAGCTTTCCTATAAAATGCGCGGCTCATCGATATTCGATGCCCAGATGGCGGAATTGGTAGACGCGCTAGGTTCAGGTCCTAGTGGTGGAAACACTGTGGAGGTTCGAGTCCTCTTCTGGGCACCATCCAGATACCTCTTTTCTATTTGCATTCAGCAAGTTAGATAAATTTCCAGCTTCGTAGTGTGGTACTTTTGTGGTACTTTCTATGAAAACATTGCTGGGGAATTTTCTTTTCGTGTCCATTAAGTTTGTGTATACCCGTGGTAAGACTTGTTATTACCAGAGAAAGATTCCAAAAGATTTATTACAGCACTACGCTGCTACGCATATCAAAATAAATCTTAAGACAAATGACCCCAGCATAGTAGCCCGTAAAGTCCAAGCTCTAAACTTCCAACATGAGAGCTTATGGGAAGCTATGCGGAAAGACCCCAGTATATCACCCCCTGCTCTCAGGGAGTCCGCCCGATTACTTTTTGAATCGCCCCTACTATCCTAGACAGTCGCCAGCCCCTCGAAATAACGCTTTTCATACTCTACTGGCGATAGGCCATTATTGAAACTGTGTCGACGCCTAGGGTTGTAAAACATTTCGATGTAATC
>NZ_JBJQII010000006.1:0-221129 GCF_045984355.1 Methylobacillus draconifructus
TAGCGGCATCAATGGTCGCCTCCACGGCTGGGATGGCAAGGAAGAGCGCATTATTCTCCGTCTCGATCTGCGCGGCGAGCTGAGCGGTGGCGGCATCCCCGCCTAGCGCTGCCGTGGTGCCGGTGACAAGTGTATTGATCAGCTTTGCTCTGGCCTCCCGCTCGGCAGGCGTAAGGTTAGCAGCTTCTTTCCCCTCCATACTGTCCAGCAGCTTATTGACCACCACCCCGGCGCTCGCCGCCAAAGCAGCCGTGCCACAATCGCCGCCTGCCGCCGCGCCCCCACAAGCCAGGATCGCATGCAACGCCGTATGCCCGGCGCTGCCTTCGCCGCCGCCTAGGCTTGTCGCACTGGCCTTGTATTCGGCCTTGTTCTGGATATCGGAGACCGTCATGGTTTCCGTCGTCAGGTGGTTCCTGTCGTCCTGAATCGCCTGCTCAGTGGAAGCAATGACGGCCCCCTGCTGGATTGCGTGGAAGTGCTGCTGCTCTTTGAAGTACCAATACTGAGCGACAGATTCACTCCGCCTGCCTGATTGGCGGCATCGGTGACGCTGCTATCTGTCGGTGCAGCGTTCAATGCCTGCATCGTGCCATCGTAAGGAATTCGGGGTCAGGTCTTGCATTAGCACATGGCGGCAGCTTGCATGCATTATTGCAAGACCTGACCCTGAGCTGCGTAGGGTGCACTCGCTTGCAGTGCGCCGTATGTTAAGAGTATAAAATACGGTGTACTTGCCTTACGGCGAGTACGCCCTACGCGAGCTAGTATCCCCTTTGGGGGATGTCCATCAAACTTGGGCAAGATCAGACGGATCCTTTTGATTATTCCATCGGCTCATATGGATAGAAACCTAGCTTTTCATACTCATGAATTATGCAATCAATATTCTTCTTAGATTCCTTTTTCTCTTTTTCAGAGAGATATGTGAGCTTGCTGTTGTGAGTAATAAACTTTTCAAGACCGAAGGTTATATCTTGATTTTTTCCTGAGGAATCTTTTTTTAATAAATCTATTTCTGGAGATGCACCCAAATCAATTAAATTTTTTACCATTTCGCAGCTGCGACTCATAACTGCAATTTCTAAGGCATTATTTCTTTGAGCTCCGATTTTATTATCAATAGAGAATCCGTAATTCTTTGCTTGCAGGACAATCTTATGAAAATCTTGATAGGATAACTTCCCATCAATAAAATAAAACACATCTACAAGAAGTACATCTTTAATCGTATTTTTGAACAGAATTAATACATTTTCCTTTATCATTTTTGATAGTTTTTTAGGGATAAAATAGCCTCCTTCTGTTGAATGCTTTGCTATTTTTTCTCCTATGCTTACTTCTGTAGGTGGATATGATTTATTGTAATTCCATGGTTGATAGAAAATAACTATCCAGAATAGATAAGTCATTAGTACTAACCATATTATGTTTCTAATCTTTTTTTTCATAAACTTAATTCTTAATATTGATTACAGTATACGAATCACCATTAAGTCGATTCACATATTCACTTCGCATATTGAGAGTTAATACATTCTGTATGGCAAGGTATATTTTGCTTTCCCCGTCAACAGAGTATGTTTTATTTGTGGCTGAGAATGTTATGCTTTTAAGAATATCAAGCCCTGTGGACACCGGATTCTTGGTTGCGGCCTCACCAATTCCTTGAACAATTGCCAAGGAGTAACTAGATTTTAAAGATTGAAGTACCAGAAATTGAGCAAATGCTTTGTCTTCATCTGTAATCGTTGTGGGAAGCTGGTCATTGGGAAAGAATTTAGCAAAAACCTGTTTAGTTTGCTCTTCATCTAGTACTACTTCTTTAGCGGTAACATCCATAACTCCATTCTTAATCGACATATCAGCAAATTTTTTCATATCATTGAGTTTCTTATATCCCTCTTTAATTTCTTTATAGTTATCCAATCCTTTTTCTATTAAATTCAACAACCCATTATTCTCCGTCTCAATAGAGGCCGCCGCATTTGCAATAACCGCGTCTCCGCCAGCTGCCACCGTGATGCCAGTGACTAGCGAAGTCACCAGGTTCCGCCTAGCTTCCCTTTCTTCCGCTGTCAGGTTAGCACTATCTTTACCTTCTATTCCATCCATCAGCTTGTTGATGACCACACCGGCACTGGATGCCAGTGTCGCCGTACCGCAATCACCTCCTGATGCGGCAGCACCACCGCAAGCCAAGACAGCATGCAGCGCTGTATGCGCGGCACTCCCTTCACCACCGATCTGGTCGGCGATCTGCTTGATCTGTTGCGCACCAAGACTCTGGAGGTAATTCACGGTAGCGGCCTGGATGAATTCACCGCTGCTGCCAGTCACATTGCCGCTGGCTGCTGCCGTCAGTGCCGTAATGATAGTGCGGCCAGTGCCTCCCATTGCCCAAGTCTGATTGTCTATGACGATTTGGCTTAACTGATTCAACCTGTTCTGGTCCGGTTGATCTTTAGCAAGCTCCGCCTTGATCTCTTTCTCTGCCTGATCGCTTTCCCTAGCCCGATTGGCGAGGAAGGTACTAGATTCATTACTGAATGCCCTGACGATCTCGAACCCTGCATTGATCTCCGCGCGTTTTTCATCATCAAAGATGGGTGTGATGGTATTGGCAGTGCTGTTGCCTTGGCTATCGACCGCATGGCCGTTTTCATCCACGTGTACATCGCGGTTGAGTGTTGCGACTGTGGCGGCGGCATCCTTGCCTGTGAGCGCCTGTTGCTGATCACTATCCGTCACCGTCAAGGCTCCCTGACTGATCGCGCTCACCGTAGTGGAATCCTCCTTGCCGCTGGCTTGCATCGCGACCGGGGCCGTGGCAGACATGCCGCCCAAGTTTGGCAATGTCGTGCCCGGCACACGGTCTCCGCCCGAACTGGCCTCGCCTTGCTGCTTCTTGCCCACACTGCCGTAGCCGCCGCCTAGGCTTGTCGCACTGGCCTTGTATTCGGCCTTGTTCTGGATATTGGATACGGTGAGTGTTTCGGTAGCTCGTATTGCTCTTGTAGAGATGTACCGTAAGCGGGAGCGTCTACGCGGGCTAATGTCCACAGGATTGCCAGAAACATCTGAATGAACATCCGCTTGTTAATAAAAAAAGTATGAAAATGATGAAAAAAGGTATAACTTTATTCAGTTTCATAACAAAAATTTCCTATTTAATATTTTTTAAGGAAAAGATCGCATTCCAAATTTCTGGCGGCAATAGTGTGCTTAATGCAAATGGTGTGGCTAGAGGAACATTTGTTATGTTTGTTATTTCTCCGATTTTTCCTATTAATGTGCCATTTAAATTTTTCCCGTTTCCTAGTTCATCATACCAAATGAAGCTATTTAATGTGTCATGGGTTCCTGCGTATGATTCAGCTAATTTGTCCCAAAATGATCCAGGAATATAATCAAATTTCAACCCTAATAATTCCATTTGACCTTGTGAAAACTGATGTCCGCCTAGGGGGCTTCTTGTTTCTGAATAGATTTCGAGTGACTCTAGATCTTTTAATGGAATATTTAGTTTTACTTTTCCATTGTCATCTTCTACAAATCCACTATTTGTTGAGGAGTCAGGAGTACATCGCCCTTCGTCACATAAATAAGATAGTACAGTCCGTCCACCTGCAATTTTATAATTATCCCCATTTACCCCAACACTATTACCTGAAATATTATTGATACAATTACCTTGAGCATCACAAAGTCCCTTGAATTTCTTTGAGTCCTCGATCATTTTCTGCCGCATCACATCAGCCGCCCAGGAAAGAGACTCCTTGGTGATCGCCGTAGTGGCTCCTGTCGTGCCGCCACCGATAGCTGCTACGATGATGTTGGCAGCCCGAAGATAGTCGCCATTGCCGTTCCAGTTTTCATAATCGGATTTTGCCTGTGGGTCATTCAGTGTAGTTTGGGATTTTTCCGCAGTCATACCGGAAGCTTCCAGAGAGGCTAGCCGTGTGCGTTCATATTCCGAGAGTTCCTGACCGTTAGTTTGCCGACTCTTGAGCAGGTCATAGTCCTTGGCATCCTGATAGGGTTGGGTCTTGCTGGCGGCGAATGTGGCCAGCGCTTTGGGCGCCTCCTGGTTGAAGGCTTTTGTAATCTCTACCTGGGCTTGAATTTCCCTGGTGACTTTATCGGCATCGAAGATCGGTGCAATGGTTGCCGCCGTACTGTTCCCCTGACTATCCACGGCATTGCCGTTTTCATCCACATGCACATTGCGGTTGAGAAGGGCGACTGTGGTGATAGCATCCTTGCCGGTGAGGTCTTGCTGGGCGTCGTTATCTGTCACGTTGACGATACCCTGACTAATGGCACTGGTAGTGACGCTCTTGGCTTTATCGCTATCTTCTCCATAACCTGCACCAGAGAGTTGCGGTAATCCAGCTTGCAATCCACCGCCAACGGTGGCCGACGAAGCCTTGGCTTCATACTCCGCTTTGTTCTGAATGTTCGATACCGTGAGCGTTTCAGTCGTCAGGCTGTTTTTGCCATCTTGAATCGCCTGATCGGTCGAGGCCATCACTGCCCCTGTCAACGAGGTATTACCCGCCACACTGACCTGGAACCCCTCGTCCCCGGCAAAGATACCAGCCTGCTCATTCACAGAAGCATAGTCAGACTGTATCTTGGTGCTGGAACTGCTGATAGAACCGCCGTAAACCCCTGCGCCAATTGGTATGCTCACGCTGATGCCCATGCTCTTCTGTTTGCTGTCGTAGGTGCTGGTATCCTGCAAGCTCTGGATATTGAGATCGCCCTGGCCTGAGGTGCCCACATCGGCGACTACCTGATTGCCCTTGACCTGTGCGCCTATAAGGTTGGTATCGGTACCGCTCTCTAGCGTGACCTGGTTGCCAGCCTCAATGACGCTCTCCGTCCACGTGACATCCGTGCCGTTGGCCTTGCCTTTACCCTGTGATGCGCTGGCGGTGACGGCAAGCCCGTTGGAACCGATGCTGATGCCGACACTGGCGCTGCTGTTTTTATTCTTGCTGTTCAGCGTCTCCGTATTCCGCGCAGCGATCAAATTCACCTTGTCATCCGCCTTGAGATTCACATCCCCATCCGCCTTGATCGAGCTGCCGATGACGTTGATATCCGATTGCTCCCCAGCCCCTATAGCCGTGATGTTGACATCCCCGCCCGCCATCACGGTGCTGCCCTGGGCCGTGCTGCTGGATTGCGTGGAAGTGCTGCTGCTCTTTGAAGTACCAATACTGAGCGACAGATTCACTCCGCCTGCCTGATTGGCGGCATTGGCGACACTACTATCTGTCGGTGCAGTGTTCAATGCCTGCATCGTGCCGTCGTAAGCATTCTTCGCCGCTAGCGCAGTCGTGCCTGCCGCTAATGCCTGGAAGCAAAATCAATCGAGTCTGACCCCTTTGATTTTCGGCGAGTATGTCCTACGCGAGATGATATCGCCAGTGATTCATTTTTAATCTATTATTTTGGATAAATTTGATCGTATGCATCCATCAGTGTAAGCAAGAAAAATTCTACCCGGCCATCGTCCTTTTGCCACATTGGTCTTGTAGATTGCTATTCTTGAATTTTTGGTGCAAATAGAATATTTACTATTCTTAACAAAATTTACATTCCCTTTATTTTCAGATTCTGAAACAGTATTTTTATCAATAAAAACTAATTGGTTTTCACTCAAATTTAAATCCGGATTTATCAGGCCAAATCTATCACTTTCAAAGGAATAAGTCTCTGTGTGCACTAGATTTCCATTCAGGAAAAATAGCATCTGTGGCATTTCTAGCTCACCCATAATATCTGAAAATTTGCTAGTTTCAGAATGATAGTAAGGGGGGAATACATACACATAGTCCCAATTAAAATTTGCAATATCTTTAAAATTAACCTCCTCAACTTCATGATGTATTTGTCCTATATAATGAAGCCATATGGCTTTGGTATTTACAGGGCCACTTGGCGATACAATCCAATATATTGGCTTAAGTATAATCAACACCATCAGAGCCAAGATAATATAAAAAAATTTCATTTTAAAGATGACCTAATTTTCTGAAGTTTTCCACCTGCTCCTGTTTCATCTAGCCCATTAAGCTTTTTTAAAGCAGCATTATATGTAGATTCATTTAACTTCACTTTTTCCACTTTATATGTATTGTCTGGCTGCAATATAGCCTGATAAAAACCATCAGTCTTTTGCTTATAAAGAATTATTTTTGCCAATTCAGAATTTGAAACTCCAGGATTGCTAAGAGCAATATTCCGCCCAATAATATTATTCATTTGATCAACGGTTGAATCTGCATCATTTAAATTAATGAATGATTTATCTATGTTTCTATCCCATGAAGTATCATGGGCGTTTCCAACCTCGATTGCAATATTTTCACCAAAACTTTCAGTTATTAATGCCTGCCAAATTACATGCCGAAAGGCATTTGAGGTGCTCCCTTCGTCACCATATCCAAGTAAGTTAATTTGAAAAGTAGAAGCTATAGTTGTTATGTTAGGGTCTTTAACTGTTTTAGGATCTTTATATGACCCTATCGCAGCGGCAATTTTAGGGTGTTTTATACTAAATTGCGCTTCCTCAAATAGCCCATTATTCTCCGTCTCCACCTGTGCTGCAATTTGCGCGTGGTGGCATCACCACCCAAAAGTGCCGTGGTGCCGGTGACGATGGTGTTGATAAGTTTAGCGCGGGCTTCCCGTTCCTCTGGAGTGAGGCTGTCGGCATCCTTGCCTTCCATGCTGTCAAAGAGCTTGTTGAGCACGACGCCTGTGCTTGAAGCGAGCGCCGCCGTGCCGCAATCCCCACCAGTGGCGGCGGCACCGCCGCAGGCAAGGAGGGCGTGCAAGGCAGTATGTTCCGGGCTGCCTTCTCCCCCAAGACTATCAGCCAGCGCCTTGATCTGTTGTGCTCCCAGAGATTGAAATGAATCAAAGGGGTCAGACTCGATTGATCATCAGGATTAGGTGAAAGACTGGCAATGTATGCCTCTGCATGAGAGATAGAATATTGAGGACATATGCATCGTACAATCAATCGAGTCTGACCCCTTTGATTATTGCCGGTCGCCACGGGAAGTCACGTGATAGAGCGCCCCGGAAAATTCGAGTCTTAGCGGCCTAGTCATGCGGGGAAATCTAGCAGAAATGTTGGAATGTTAGAACTGACCCCACAGTTTCTATTGAAGTGTCCGTTTAAACCGGATTAGCTCAGTCTGTCCCCTATTATTCGTACGCGAGCTATTTGTTATGCAGGCCGAAATAGTTTTTTAATTTCATCTGGAATCATAGGAGATTTTTTGCCGAGTGATTTTTTCTTTAACCATATTTCACTGTGAAATGGTTCTGCATTAAAACCTTCTTTTTCATATAAGGATATTACAACTTTTTTGAGTAATTCGATATTTTCATATGGCTTGAAAATATAATCATCTCTTGAAGGAGGCCCTTCCTTTTCTTCATCTTGTGGAGGGGTAAATTTACCTATTTCAAAATCTCCTGAAGAGATCAGGTAATTAATCAATATAAAAGCATCTTGCAAACATTGAACATCAGTTTTGTTCAGGCAGTCCTCGTCCTCAGTACCTCCAAAGTTGACAGCTCCAAAAAGAAAAGATAAGGAAGTGATGTCAAACTCACCTTCTTCATATAAGTCGTCAATGTAATCTTGGGCATAGTTTTCTGTCATCATTTGATTGGCTCGATATGAATTTTAAATTTCTTTCCTTGGGCAGGATTTATATCAATAGTTTTCCCTCCCGTCGTGGAGTCTACTCTAAGCTGTATTCTAGACCCATCAGGCAGTGTTCTGGCCTCAATTATTTTAGGATCACTTGTCTTGATTATTTCGCCTTCTTGACGAATGTTATTCCACATTCTCATCAGATCAGCTTCTGATTTCACATTGTATGCCTGATTAGACCTGCCAAATTTCTCCGCATTTTCATTCACATACTGCCGCACGCTCTTAGCATCTGTAAATGAAGAGTTGTTGGCCTGATGGTCATCATCTGGCCCATTGGGAGGCAAACTGGCCACATCACCGCTTGTGGAAGGTACAGATGGAGAAGTTGATGGAGAGCCGCTGTTCTGGCTATCGTCATTTGCCGTTTGAATACCTAGCGCTACCGCCACCGTTGCGACGGAGCTGATGCCAAGCTCGGCAGCTTTTTGACGACAAGCCGGATTCGTGGCGCAATAGCGGACAGCAGCGGCAGAACCAGCGATAGCGGCATCAATGGTCGCCTCCACGGCTGGGATGGCAAGGAAGAGCGCATTATTCTCCGTCTCGATCTGCGCGGCGAGCTGAGCGGTGGCGGCATCCCCGCCTAGCGCTGCCGTGGTGCCGGTGACGAGTGTACTGATCAGCTTTGCTCTGGCCTCCCGCTCGGCAGGCGTAAGGTTAGCAGCTTCTTTCCCCTCCATACTGTCCAGCAGCTTATTGACCACCACCCCGGCGCTCGCCGCCAAAGCAGCCGTGCCACAATCGCCGCCTGCCGCCGCGCCCCCACAAGCCAGGATCGCATGCAACGCCGTATGCCCGGCGCTGCCTTCGCCGCCCAGGCTGTCGGCAAGGGCCTTGACCTCCTGCGCCGCCAGCGATTGCACACTGATAATTGCCGCCTGTTGCACCAACTCCCCGGCGCTGCCCGTCACATTGCCGCTGAAGGCACCGGAGATCGCCGTGAGCGCGATGCGACCGCTACCGCCCATCTCCCACACCTGATTATCCTGCAACACCTTCGCCGCCTGCTCGATCACCGCCAGATTGCGTTCTCCCTCCGGCTTCTTCAGCTCCGCTTCCAGCGTCTTTTGCGCTTCAGTGCTTTCCCTAGCCCGATTGGCGAGGAAGGTACTAGATTCATTACTGAATGCCCTGACGATCTCGAACCCTGCATTGATCTCCGCGCGTTTTTCATCATCAAAGATGGGTGTGATGGTATTGGCAGTGCTGTTGCCTTGGCTATCGACCGCATGGCCGTTTTCATCCACGTGTACATCGCGGTTGAGTGTTGCGACTGTGGCGGCGGCATCCTTGCCTGTGAGCGCCTGTTGCTGATCACTATCCGTCACCGTCAAGGCTCCCTGACTGATCGCGCTCACCGTAGTGGAATCCTCCTTGCCGCTGGCTTGCATCGCGACCGGGGCCGTGGCAGACATGCCGCCCAAGTTTGGCAATGTCGTGCCCGGCACACGGTCTCCGCCCGAACTGGCCTCGCCTTGCTGATTCTTGCCCACACTGCCGTAGCCGCCGCCTAGGCTTGTCGCACTGGCCTTGTATTCGGCCTTGTTCTGGATATTGGATACGGTGAGTGTTTCCGTGGAGAGGCTGTTCCTATTCTCCGCAATCGCGGTTTCCGTGGAAGCAATCACCGCCCCCTTGAGATCGGTATTGCCGTTGACATTGACCTGGAAGCCGCCATCGCCTGCATAGATGCCCGCCTGCTCGTTGACCGAGGCATAGTCGCTCTTCGTCTTGCTATCGCTGAAATTGGCACTGGCGCTCCACCTGCCATAACCGACAGAAACGCTGCCGCCGATACTCTGCTGCTTATCCTTGTAAGTGCTCGTATCCTGCAAACTCTGGATGTTGAGGTCGCCATCGCCGGACGTGCCTACATCGGCTACCACCTGATCGCCCCGCACTTGTGCGCCAATGATATTGGTATCCGTGCCGCTTTCCAGATGGACCTTGTTGCCCGCCTCAATGACACTCTCCGTCCAGGTCACATCTGCGCCGTTGGCCTTGCCCTTGCTGCCGCTGGCCCCGACTGTGAACAACAAACCATCCGAACCGATGCTCACCCCGACACTGGCGCTACTGCCCTTATTCTTGCTGTTCAGCGTCTCCGTATTCCGCGCAGCGATCAAATTCACCTCGTCATCCGCCTTGAGGCTCACATCCCCATCCGCCTTGATCGAGCTGCCGATGACGTTGATATCCGACTGTTCGCCAGCCCCCGTAGCCGTGATGACGATATTGCCACCCGCCATCACCGTGCTGCCTTGTGCCGTGCTGCTGGTTTGCGTTGAGGTGCTGCTGCTCTTTGAAGTACCAATACTGAGCGACAGATTCACTCCGCCTGCCTGATTGGCGGCATTGGCGACACTACTATCTGTCGGTGCAGCATTCAATGCCTGTTGTGTGGAATCAAAGGCATTCTTCGCCGCTAGCGCAGTCGTGCCTGCCGCCAATGCCTGCATGCGGCCATCGGAAGTATTGCCTGCCGCCTGCTTCATCTGCTCTGCGGTCTGGATGGCCGAAATGACCGGGCTGGTGATCGCCAGCGTCAGTCCGCTTTGCTTGAACTTGGTCTCGGTGATCTGGGTGGAGGCGTTGCTGCCTGCGGTGATGTTGACCTGCTGGGCGCTGATCTCGATATCGCCTTGTGGCGCGAGCACATCGCTGGCGGTTTGCGTGTAGGTGTTGCCTGCCTGGATAGCGACGTCGCCTTCGACGCTGCCCACGGTGCTGCCGCTCTGCGTGACCGTCGTGCCGGTCTGCTTCTGGCTCAGTTTGCTGGTGCCGTAGCCGATACTGGAACCGCTGGCGGAGAAGCCGGATTTCTTTTCTTTCTTGGTATGGGTTTCGTCCAGGGTGTTTTCGACCGAGGCGATGGTGATGTCGCCAGAAGCCTGCAACTGGGTGCCGCTGGTGGAGACGACGTTGCTGCCTTCTACCGTGAGGTTGCCTGTGCCTGCCGCCCCTGCCTGCAACACGATGTTTTCTGCGCTCAAGGTGCTGCCGGTGCGTGTGGTCTGATTGACGGTATCGCGGTATTCCTTCTTGCGGCTGGTGGTTTTCACCTTGCGGTAGGCATCGCTGGCGAAGGTGTTGGTGCCTGCGGTGATCGAGATATCACCCCCGGCGGTGGCGGTGAGGTCGCCAGCTTCGCTGGCAATACTGCTGGCCGTCACGCTGAGATTGTTGCCAGCCTGGATGGTGATGTCGCCGCTGGTGGCGATGCTGCTGCCGATTTCAGTGGAAGATTGTTCCTTGCGCCACGATTTGCGGCCTGTGGCATAACTGTCGACGCTGGTTTCGACGGTGCCGACATTAAGGTTGTTGCCCGCCTGCAGCAAGGTCTGGCCGTTGGCCCCGCCGTTCTGGACGGCAGCGGCCATGAGGTTGAGATCGTTGCCGGCACTGGCGACGAGGATGGCATCTGGGTTGCTGACGTAAAGGCCCGCCACCCGGTCGATCACCCGGCTTTGCACGCGGTTGGCCGTACCTGCGACGCGCACGTCCAGATCCGCAGTGCTGCTTTGCACGGTGAGGTTGTTGCCGGCCTGGGCGATGAGGCTGTCCTTGCCTGCCACGCTGCCGCCCTCGATGTTGATGTCGTTGTTGGCAGTCAGGGCGACGTCTGTGCCTGCAATCAGGCCGCGGATGTTATTGATGTTGTCTGCGGAAATATTGACGACGTCACGTCCGGCGATGATGCCGCTGGTATTGAGATCGCCGCTGCCGACTTGAAGGTTGACAGTACTGCCTGCGAGCACTGCGCCGCTGGGTGAGATGTCGTCTTCCTGGAGGCGTACATATACCTGCGGTACTAAGGCCTTGGTGACAGTGCCGTCCGGTAAGGTCACTTCCTGTTCCACAAGCCAGACAATGTCGCTAGTGAGCTGGGCGACTTGTTCTGCGGTGAGCGCGATGCCGGGGATGAGCTGCAGGGCATTCGCTTCTGTCAAACCGTTGCTCATCAATGCCTGGTATTGCGCTTCGTCATCGGCATAGCCTTCCAGGAAACGCTTGCCGGTCAGTTCGGCTATTTGTTCCCGTACCAGGCGTTGTTCGTAGAAGCCGTCGCCCAGGCGCTTTTGCGTGATAGCGGGGTCGAAGGCGAGTTGCTGCACCATATAGTCGGAGCTTAGCCAGGCGCGGTAGCTGGCGAACTGCGGGGCGGTTTCGATCAGGTAGCTGGCGGTGGCGTCTGGGGACGGCTGAAACAGGCTGCTGGATGGGATGTTGACCGTTTCCGCTGCGCTTGAGGGCGGGGTGGCCGAGGAGGCAAGCGGGGCGGTGTTTTCCCGGATGGAGAGATTGTCCACGCGGCTGGTGAAGGTGCCGGTCAGGGTGCCGCCTGCGCTGATGATGGCGGGAATGGTGTCGATGAGGACGCTGGCGCTGCTGGATGTGACCCAGGTGCCGTGGTCACGATCTCCCCAATGGATGAGGTTGCGGCTAACGGTAGTGTCGGTCTGGTGGAACAGTTCCGCGCCTTGATTGGCGAGGCTGTTCCCAGTGATGTCCATGTCTCCGCCTGCCTGGATGTTGCTGTACAGGTTGATGATGGCGCCCACGTTGAAAGCGGCATCGCCGCCAGCCGTGATGGATGCGAGCGGCGAGTTGCTGGTGATCTGGTCTTCGTATTCCGTGATGTAGGTACGGAAATGGTTGACGTAGTCGCAATCGTGATCCACGCATTCCGTGCGGTAGTTGGATGAGCTGCCGACTTGAACCCGCTGGTAGCCGAATGTCCTGCGCTGATTGGCGAGGGTCTCTGCCTGGATGGACATATTGCCCAATGCTTCTATCGTGGCGCTGGTATTGGTGATGCCGCCTGCCGTACCCTGGGCCTGCCGTCCGGTGTCCAACGTGCTTCCGATGGCGATGTCTCCGCCGCTGAATATCAGGCTGCCGTCTTGGTTGATGAGCGCGCCGGTGGCGATATCGAGGCGTTCGCGGGCGGCAATGACTGCCGCCGTAGTTTGTCCATCCATGGTTTCGCTGCTATTGCTGACCGTATTCGCGTCAAGCGATAAATGGTCGCCGAAGATAGCGCCGGTACCGATGTTTTCGATTGCGGCGGAGGAAATGTGCGTTGAACCGCCATCAATCGTGCCCCGATTCAGCAGGGAGCCAGCGGCGCTCAGGGTTGTATTTTCTCCTGTTATTTCAGCGCCTGTGTTGTTGTGGAGGTCTGTGATTTGCAGGAGCAGGCTGCCTCCTGCGGCGATGCGGCTGTCATTGGTGAGGTTGCCGTTAGTGCTCAGCGTGATGCTGCCGTTGGCTTCGAGCAGGCCATCCGTGGTTTGGTGGTAGTCCTGCGTCAGGTTGAGGCTGGCATTCCCTCCTGCGCGTAGTATGCCGTCCCCGCCAAGGGAGGCGGCGTTGATGGAAAGGCCGGCGCCAGCAGTGATGCTGCTGTTGGTATTGCTGATGGCGTGCGCGTTCAGGGCGATGTCCGTGGCGGCGGTGATGTTTCCGGCATTGGTGATGTGTCCGTCAGCAGTCACGACGACTTCGCCCACACTGGCCCCGATATGCCCGGCGTTGCGTACGCCCAGCCCGGCTTCGGTGCCGATGAGGTGGATTTTGCCGGCGTACATGCCGCCCAGGGCTGCCACGTCCACGGCAAAGGCAGGGGCCGGGCTTGCCGGGGCGGTCTGGGAAACCGCCGTCTGCTTGCCGTTGCTGTCGATATCGACCTGGTTGGCTCCGGTGGTGATATTGAGTTCGTTGGCCCATATGCCGGCATTCACTTCCACCGCCCGCGCGATGATGTCCGTATAGTTGGCCTGGGAGGCATCCATGCCTTGGCCTAAGAAGCTGATGCCGCCGCCGCCCACGCGGTAGCCCAGCAGGTTGCCGCCGTTGAGGATGGGGGTGCCGGTGGTGAGGGTGGCGCGGTTGGCGTTGATGAAGCCGCAGCCGTTGCAGCTGATGCCGGCCGGGTTGGCAATGACGAGCTGGGCACGGCTGCCTGCGATCTCGATGAAGCCGTTCAATAAGCTGGGGTTGCTGCTGTTGACTTCGTTGAGGATGACGCGGGCGGTGCCGCCTGCGAGCAGGGGGTTGCCCTGCACCCAGCCACCAAGCTGGGTCTGCACATTGGCGTTGCTGTTGTTGAGGATGGCTCCCTGGGCATTGACGTCAAACTGGCTGTAGGTGTTGCGCGACACCCCGGCGGCGCTGGGCGTCTGGATGTTGACCAGCGGCAGGCCGTTGGCGGTGTTGCCGATAATAGGCTGCTGGCCGGCCGGCGCCGACGGGTCGGCGATGATGTCGGCTTGGGCTGGATTGATGATGGCTAGGGCGGAACCCAGCATGAGCATGAGGGAAAGCCGCAACGGCGTGATGTTTGCCAGCACTTGCCTGGCGATGGGCGAGGCATTGGGGGATGGGCTGGCCGCGGCGTTGTGGACGGCGATGTTCTCAGCCACGGCCATCATGAGGCCTCGGGCACGGTTGAATACCAGGCGGTAACGGTGTTTGTTCATCTTGATTCCCCTTTAACGTGCTTGCGGCTAGAACGACCAGTTGAGGTTGAATCCGGCTGCCGTCTTTGCGGTCTCGAATCCATCCGGTTTTTTGACGGGCTGCCCCAGGAACAGGTCGTAGCTGAACCCCTTGTAGCCTCCGCGCATGCCGATGACAGCGCCAGCCAGTTGTTTTCCGATAAGCGTGTCGCTGGATTGACCGCCTACCTCGCCATAGTCGAGCCCGAGATAAAGCGCCTGCCCGCTTTGCCCGAGCATGGCGCTGAGGTCGTTGCGGATGAACCAGCCACGGTCCGCGCTCAGGGTCAACTGCCCGTCGAAGCCGCGCACGGTGTAGCGGTTGCCGATGGCGAAGCGGTCCTGCGGCGTGAGCGGGGTGAGGTTGGATTGCGCGCGGATGTTGGCGGCGTAGCGCAGGGCTTGTGTTCCCCATGGCGCCTGGATGGAAAGCGGGGCCATGAAGCTGATATCGGCGGTGATGATTTCCATGCGCGAAGTGCCTTCGCCGAACGCTTCTTCAGGCGCTTTCAATGCCTGTTGCGCGCCGGTGCCGCGGCGGTAGGCGAGGCTGTAATCCAATATGGATTGGCCGAGATACCAGCTCTGGCTGACGCCCAGCGACCATCCGGCAGTGCGTCGCCGCTGCACTTCCACCTCGGTGTCGTCCACGTAGTTGAATGATTTGCGGAAGAAGCTCCCCAGGGAAAGCTGCGTCTTGTTAATGGCGGAGCGGTAGACCATGCGGCTTAGCCTGAATTCGGCATTCTGGGTGCGGCCGCTGTAGAGGTAGGATTGGTTGAGGCCGGCGACTTCCTGGTGATAGGTGTAGCTCGAGCCGGTGGCGCTGAACAGCCAATCACCATAAGGGATGGAGTAATGCAGGGTCTTGCCGCGCGAGCCGCGGCTGCCTTTGTCGCCGCCGCCCAGGTCCTGGTTGAGGTTGATGTAGAACAAGTCGCTCAGGCCCAGCAGGTTGTCGCCGGAGAGCGTGACGCCGCCCTGGTATTTGCCCGTGCTGTCGAAGCCGCCATCATCCGCGCTGAAGGTGAGGCGGAAGGGCAATGCCTGGCGGTAGCGGATCACCAGGTCGCTCTCGCCGGGTTGCGCATTGCCATCGGCGGGTTCGATCTGGATATCGGCGTCGGAGGTGGGAGAGCGCTTGAGGTTTTCCAGGCCTTGCTCGATGGCGCGCAGGTTGAGGATGTCGCCAGGAGCGACCGGCAATGCGTTGCCGTAGCGGATGCGCTGGCTGGAATCCGGGGTGAAGCGGATTTGCCGCACCTTGCCGGGGATCACGGCGAGGCGGAGGTGGCCATTGCCCAAGGCCTGCGGGCCGGCGAGGATGCGTGTCGTGACGTAGCCCTCGGCCACGATGGTGTTCTGCACATGCGACATCGCGGTGTTGATGCCTTGCGCGCCCAGGCAGCGGCCGATGGCGATGTGGTCTTTATCTCCATGCAAGACATCCTGCAATGCAAACTGGAAGAGATCGGCATGTTCGCCTTCAAGGCTGATCTGCCTGATGGTGAAGCAGGGGGATTCCTCGGTTGGATAGGCAAGCGGGGCTGGCGGCTGCGAGCCAGGCTGGCGCATGTCCGGCGCTGTTTCCTGTTGCTGCCGCAGGACGCGCAGGCGCTCCTGCTGCAATAGCTGTTCCTGCGCGGAGGTGTCGATCGGTTCGATTGCCGCAATGGACGGACATGCGTAAAGCAAGGCCAATAGGGCCCATAATCCATGACGAGATGGCAGCAAGCGTGATTCCCCTATAACAATATGCAATCAATATTTTTATTGCTAAGGGGCAAGGCCGGCATTGGCAGATGATTAGACAGCCTTTGCGCAACGGGCCAGGCAGGAAGCTTGGCGGGCGAGGTGCTCAATATGGCGGTTCCGCTGTCATAGTAGACAAAGTGCTGCTACCTTAGACCGGTGACTTTGCGTCCTTGATTTTTCAACCAAGGTTGCCCTTAACATTTTTGACTATTCTGATGCTGTCGATGAATGAATGTCAATCTGGTATGGGTGTGAGTTTATCTCTTTGTTTTGTAGGCGGATTGCTGGCGATTTTGTCGTCTTTTGTCTGTAGTGCAAGTGGATCGCCAGGCTGGATGCCGGGATGGGCGATATTATCCAAAAGACTTTGCATGAGTTTGTCTATAATGACTCCATCAAATTGTCGGTATCTCGCATGCTCGTGTTGAAAACATTCTCGTTATTCGTCGTGACCGCGTTGGCGGAGATCCTGGGCTGCTACCTGCCTTACCTCTGGCTCAAGAAAGGCGGCTCCGCCTGGCTGCTATTGCCAGCCGCCATCAGTCTTGCGGTGTTCGCCTGGCTGTTGAGCTTGCATCCGACTGCAGCAGGGCGTGTGTATGCGGCTTACGGCGGGGTGTATATATTCGTGGCGCTCGGCTGGTTGTGGCTGGTGGACGGCATCAGGCCCAGCACCTGGGACGTCGTCGGGGTGGGGGTGGCCTTGATCGGCATGGCGATCATCATGTTTGCCCCGCGTTAGCCTCTTTAAACTCATGCTCTTTCAGGAGTAAAGTTAACAGCGGTTGGAAACTCTCTCCTGGCGGTGTTGTTCTGACTGCCGTAGCTGTGTGCCGCGTGCGTCAGCATGTCTAGCCAGGGTTTGTTTTATTGCAGTGTGGATTAGCCGAATCTCAATGCAGGTTGGCGTGTCGGGAGGTCTTTGTGGGCAGACCATATGGCGTGGCCGGATTTTGTATTGCGCTGAGCTTGCTGGCGCATGCATTGCCAGCCATGGCGTTGATGAACGGCGATCCTGTCGGCCGGGCACCTGCCGTGCAGTTGGTGTTCGAGCACCGCGAATGGCATGAATACCGCCAGGAATGGCGCGTGAGCCATAGCGAGTGTAGCGCCGTGGTGGTGGGCAGGACGCCGATGACTCTGTTGACCGCAGCGCACTGCCTGCGCGAGGTGAGCCTGGATGAGCGCGACGGCTTGCCTTTATTGTCCATCGCGCGCGCGCCCGATCCTTTATTGGCTATGGCCCGGCTCAAGCAGGCCATATTCCCCGAGTTCGACAAGGTGCGCGGCAACCTGATCGACGACCTGGCGGTCCTGGTGTTCGCATCGAGTTGCCCGATGAAATCGATATTGCGCCAGTGCTGCTTGATGAGCCGGCGCATACCCTATTATTGTGCGGCTATGGCTATGGCTATGGCGCGGCAGACGCCCTGCCGGTGAGCCTGCGTTGTGCAAGCAAGCATGTGCATCGCGCAACGGAGGGCTTTGAGGCTTTTGTGCCTGCTGCCTATGCCAGCCTGGATACGTTGTTCTATGCGCGCTACCAGGTGCAGTTCGAGAGCAAGGCCAGCGCGGTCTCGACGCTGGAAACGCTGCTGGCTGTGAATCGCCTGAATGAACAGGGGGATTACGACCCGGCATTGCCCATGCCGACCATGGGCGACTCAGGCGGCCCCTGGCTGGAGGAGCTGGCCGGCGGACATTACGGCGTGGCGGGCATCACGAGTTTCGTGGAGAGTTTTTACGGCAGTTCGCCGCAGTTGCCATTTTTCCGCAAGAGCAGCGCGCCGATGGCGGATTTCGTCTATGCGGCTTATGGCATCCGGCTGGATTCGATGCGCGCCAGGAAGCTGTTCAACGCCGCGCGCATCAAGGGCGCCGATATCCGTGTTTACCGGCGTGGCTGGCAGAATGCCGATATGCCGCCCGCAGCAGAGGCTGTTACGCGGCAGTAGCTGCCGATTCTGGCGCGGGTTTGCGCACTAACCGGCTTTGCGGCAGCACGGCGGTGAACGTGCTGCCCTTGCCGGCTTCGGATTCAATTTCCAGGCGCCCCTGGTGGCGGGTGAGGATATGCTTGACGATGGACAGCCCGAGGCCGGTGCCGCCCGTCTCGCGCGAGCGGCTGCGATCCACGCGGTAGAAGCGTTCGGTGAGGCGGTCGATGTGCTGCTGCTCGATGCCGATGCCGGTGTCCTGCACGCTGAACAGGACATCCTTGCCGCGCAGGAACAGCCGCAGGTTGATCTTGCCGCCGGCCGGGGTGTAGCGCACGGCATTGCTGACTAGGTTGCCCAGGGCGCTGTGCAGTTCTTCGGTCGCGCCCTTGATGAACAGGCCGGGCTCCACCGGTTCGAGGGTGATCTCGTGCTTGCCTTGGCTGAGGCTGATGCCCTCGTGCAGCAGCATGTTGAGCAGGGTGCCCAGGTCGATCTCGCTTTCTTGCGGGGCCTCCGGGCTATTTTCCAGCTGCGAGAGCGTGAGCAGGTCCTCGATCAGGCGACGCATGCGGCCGGTCTGTTCCTGCATCATGCCGAAATAGGCGCGCGTGCTTTCCGGCACCGCCCCTTCCATGTCGGTCAACGTTTCCAGGAAGCCGCCTACCACGGTCAATGGCGTGCGCAGCTCGTGCGAGACATTGGCGATGAAGTCGCGGCGCATGGTTTCCAGCTTTTCCATCTGGCTGATATCGCGCGAAATCAGGAGCTTCTGGTTGCTGCCGAACGGCACGAGCTGGATTTCCAGCGTGGCGCCGGTCGTGCGCCAGGACTTGAGCTTGATCGGCTCGGAGTAGTTCTGTTCTTGCAGGTACTGGATGAAATCAATCGGCCGGACCAGGTAGGTGATGGGTTGCCCCGCATCCTGGCGCATGGACAATCCAAGCTGGCTTTCCGCCGTCGGGTTGCACCATTCGATCTGGTCATTACCGTTGAGCAGGACTACGCCGTCGGGCAGGGCGCTGGCCGCATGGCGGAAGCGGTCGAGGGCCGAGCTGATTTGCGCCTGGCTGCGATTGCTCCGGCGCTTTTCGTAGTAGATGGCGGAAAACACGTCTTCCCAGATGCCGCTGCCCACGGGCATGGTATTCAGCTCCGGCTTCTTGAACCATTGCAGCAACTGGTGCAGCCAATAAAGGTGGCTGACCAGGTACAGCAGCACGATGGCGCTGAATGCCAATAGCGCCGTCATGGCGTCTGTGGCCGCCCAGACGACCAGGCAGGCGAATATGGTGGCTAATCCCAGCCACAAGGCTTTCCAGCGGATATCTTGCACGAAATGCTTCTTGTCTTAAGACAGTCGTTATTATGAGCTACTGTGCAGAGAAACGATAGCCAACGCCGCGCACTGTCTGGATAAATTCTTCATGACCGGACTCGGAAAGGGCGCGGCGCAGGCGGCGGATATGCACGTCCACCGTCCTGTCTTCCACGAACACGCGATCTCCCCATACGCGGTCCAGCACCTGGGTGCGCGAATGCACGCGCTCCGGGTTGGACATCAAGTAATGCAGCAGGCGGAACTCGGTCGGCCCCAGCTCCAATGTCTTGCCATTGCCGGAAACGCGGTGCGTCATCGGGTCCAGGCGCAGGCCGCCGACCTCGAGCGGGTCATCGGTCATTTGCGGCGCGCGGCGGCGCAGCACGGCCTTGATCCGCGCATTGAGCTCTCGCGGGCTGAAAGGCTTGGTGACATAGTCATCCGCCCCGACTTCCAGGCCGCGCACCTTGTCGGCCTCCTCGCCCCGTGCGGTCAGCATAATGATGGGAATCGCCTTGGTCAGCTCGTCGCCCTTCAGCTTGCGTGCGAATTCGATACCGCTCATGCCAGGCAGCATCCAGTCGAGCAGGATCAGGTCAGGCAATGTTTCGCGGATCAGCATCTGCGCCTGTTCCACGCTCAATGCCCGGACCGGGTTGTGGCCTGCTTGCGTTAGGTTGAGCGCAAGCAATTCCTGGATTGCTGGTTCGTCTTCTACTACCAGAATATTCGCTGGCATGTCGTGTTTCCTCACTTGTTGAATGACGAGCAATATATGACGCTAATATGACAGATTGATGAACATGGTTAAAGCTGTTCAGGTATTGCGGTTTTATTCGACTTGTATGATGATTTGTAACAAAATGTTTCTTCTTGTTGCTTTTAAAATTAATTCTAAATTCGAATAAAACCGAGGGGTGGGCATGGCAGGCTTTTTTTCCAAGGAACGTATTACGGCAGGGCCGAGTTACAACCGCTGGCTGGTGCCGCCCGCCGCGCTGGCTGTGCATTTGTCGATTGGCATGGCCTATGGTTTCAGCGTGTTCTGGTTGCCGCTGTCCAAGGCATTGGGGATTTCCGAGCCGCTGGCGTGCGGGGAGGAAGTCAGTTTCTGGATGCGGGCGATCACGACCACCTGCGACTGGAAAATCAGCGACCTGGGGTGGATGTATACCCTGTTTTTTGTCTTCCTGGGTTCGTCGGCGGCGGTGTTCGGGCATTGGCTGGAGCATGCCGGGCCGCGCAAGGCAGGCGCCGTTGCCGCCGTGTGCTGGGGCGGCGGCCTGCTGATTTCCGCGATCGGGGTGTATACGCACCAGCTCTGGATGATGTGGCTGGGCTCGGGCGTGATCGGCGGCATCGGCCTCGGGCTGGGGTATATCTCCCCGGTCTCGACCTTGATCAAGTGGTTCCCGGACCGGCGCGGCATGGCGACCGGCATGGCGATCATGGGGTTCGGCGGCGGCGCCATGATAGGCGCGCCACTCGCCAATACGCTCATGAATTATTTCGCCACCGAGACTTCCGTCGGCGTATGGGAAACCTTCGCCACCATGGGCGTGCTGTACTTTATCGCCATGATGATAGGCTCGCTGGGCTACCGGGTGCCAGCGCATGATTGGAAGCCCGAGGGCTGGACGCCTCCAGCGAGCAATGGCAAGGCCATGATTACGCCGCACCATGTGCATGTGAACCAGGCGCACAAGACGCCGCAGTTCTGGCTGCTGTGGTGGGTGCTGTGCCTCAACGTCAGCGCCGGGATCGGCGTGATCGGCATGGCATCGCCGATGTTGCAGGAGGTGTTTGGCGGAAGGCTGATCGATGTGCCGCTGAAGCTGTCGGAACTAAGCGGAGACCAGAAATTGCAAGTGGCAGCCATCGGTGCCGGTTTTGCCGGGCTGCTTTCCTTCTTCAATATCCTGGGGCGTATCGGCTGGGCATCCTGCTCGGATTTCCTTGGCCGCAAGCTGACCTATGTGATCTTTTTCGCCTTGGGCTTCGTGCTCTACGTGCTGTCGCCCTGGGCGGGTGGCATAGGCAGCGTGGCACTGTTTGCAGGCTTGTTCTGCATAATCCTCACTATGTATGGCGGCGGCTTCTCCACGATTCCGGCTTACCTGGCCGACATTTTCGGCACCCAGCACGTGGGCGCGATTCACGGCAGGTTGTTGACCGCCTGGGCGACCGCCGGGGTGCTGGGGCCTGTAATCGTGAACTACTTGCGCGACTACCAGCTCGACCAGGGCGTTCCGGCCGACCATGCCTACAATATGATCATGTACGTGCTGGCGGGCCTGCTGCTGGTCGGCCTGATATGCAACCTGCTGGTGCGCCCGGTGGCGGAGAAACATTACATGACCCCGGCCGAGCTGGAGGCGGAAAAGAAGGTCTCGCATGAGCGGGCACAGAAGATGACGCAGGCAGCCGCACACAAGAGCAATACTGTATTGACCGTGGCAGTATGGGTCGCGGTCGGCATCCCGATCACATACGGCATCTGGAACACTTTGCAGAAAGCGGTTATCTTGTTCCATTGATCTTGCCATTGGAAATTGTTGTGACTGATCTCTGTCGTTGCGGGTGGGCCAAGGGGGCGCTGGATGTCGTTTATCATGATAGGGAGTGGGGCGTGCCCGTGCACGATGACAGGCGGCTGTTCGAGTTCCTGGTGCTCGAAGGCGCGCAGGCCGGGTTGAGCTGGAGTACAGTGCTGAAGAAGCGGGAACATTACCGCAAGGTGTTCGACCAGTTCGATATCGCCAAAATCGCGGCCTACGATGCGGACAAGGTGGAGGCCTTGCTCACGGACCCGGGCATCATCCGCAACCGGCTCAAGGTAAATGCCGCCATCGGCAACGCCCGCGCAGCATTGGAGGTGCAGGCGAAATACGGCAGCCTGGACGCCTTCCTCTGGCAGTTCGTGCAGGGCGAGCCGCAGGTCAACCATCGGCTTGGCCTGGCGGATGTGCCTGCCAGGACCGAGATATCCGACCAGATGTCCAAGACTTTGCTGAAGCACGGCTTCAAGTTTGTCGGCTCCACGATCTGCTACGCCTTCATGCAGGCAGTCGGCATGGTGAACGACCACGTCGTGGATTGTTTTCGCCATGCCGAACTGCTGTCCGGCTCTAAGTCTTCCCTGGCGTGTTAAAATAACGGGATTCGCCAGCGGATTGCCTGGCTCATTTCAATAGCGCAGTACGGCTGCGCCTAGTTCGGACGAAATCATGAAGAAAATCGCAGTAGATTTGAATGGCAAGGATTTGCGCATCGGCATCGTGCTGTCCCGTTTCAACAGCAACATCGGCGACGGCTTGCTCCAGGCTTGTGTCGAACAGCTGCACAAGCTGGGCGTGGCCGATGACGACATCACGCTCGCCACCGTGCCCGGCGCGCTGGAAACGCCAGCCATTCTGTTGCAGATGGCGGACAGCGAGCAGTTTGACGGCCTGATCGCGCTGGGCGCCATCATCCGTGGCGAGACCTACCATTTCGAGGTGGTTTCCAACGAATCCGCACGCGGTATTTCCGATGTGCAGCTGAGCACCGGCATTCCCGTCGCCAACGCCATCCTCACCACCGAGAACGACGAGCAGGCCGAAGCCCGCATGGCGATCAAGGGCGCCGAGGCTGCGGACGTCGTGGTTGAAATGATCAACCTGCTGAAGCAACTATGAGCGATCAAGACAAGAAGCCGCTAGAGGCGAAAAAGCCGGCCCCGAAGGCCGGGCGCAGCCGCCGCAAGTCGCGCGAGCTGGTGCTCAAGGGCGTCTACCTAGGGTTGATGAACCAGAAGGATGTCTCGGTCATTATCCGCGAGCTGGCCGACGACCCTGATTTCGACCGTGCGGATTACGAATATTTCCGCCAATTGCTCGAAGGCGTGGCGGAGAACATCGACGAGCTGGACGCGCGCCTGGTGGGCTCGCTGGATCGCCAGCTATCCGAGCTTAGCCCGATCGAGCATGCCATCCTCTGCATTGCGGCGTACGAATTGATCCATGACGTGACCATCCCTTACCGCGTCGCCATCAATGAGGGCGTGGAGCTTGCCAAGCTCTACGGCGGCACTGACGGCCACAAGTATGTCAACGGCGTGCTGGACAAGATCGCGGCGGAAGCCAGGCCCGATGAGTTCCAGCGAGGCAGGAAGTAGTTTCTCCCGTATTGATGCATGAATAGCCAGCCGTTGTGCTGGCTATTTTTTTATCCGCCGTCTTGCTGTGAATTATTCATTGAGGCGACGAGAGGCTTGTAATCTGGCGCAGGCTTTGTAAAGATTGTGCAGCATAATAACCATAAAAAAACAAAGCAGGCTTGCTGGCTCAGGGGATGAAGGATTCAAGGGCGGCAGCCTAGCTGAAAGGGAGCTTTATTCATGGCGAAATTGGTGCTTACGCTGGAAGGCGATTTTCTGGCTGAGTTTCCATTGGACAAGCAGCGCTTGACCATCGGGCGGCGGCCCAGCTGCGATATCAGGCTGGAAAACCTTGCCATCAGCGGCGAGCATGCCGCCGTGCTGGCAGAGGACGGCGTGTTCTATATCGAGGACAACCGCAGCACCAACGGCACCTTGGTGAATGGCCGTGCCATTACCCGGCACCAGCTGCAGGATGGCGACAGGATAGGCCTGGGGCGTCACCAGATCGAGTATCTTGAAGAAGACCTTGCCGCCGATCGCGGATTCGAGAAAACGGTGCTGGTCATGCCGGCCATCAGGGAAATGATGGCGGAGGCGGCGGAAAAGCAAGCCGCCGAGGAGCCTGTAGGCCAGCATGCCGATGGGCGGGCGGTGAATGGGGCGGCCGGATTGCAACCTGCCGGGCTCGCCAAGGTCAAAGTGTTGAACGGCGCCAGTCCCGGGCGGGAGCTGGTAATCAGGAAAACATTGACGACGCTGGGCAAGAGCGGGGTGCAGGTCGCCGTCATCACCAAGCGGACGCACGGCTACTTTCTTTCCCATGTCGAGGGCGACGGCCGCCCGGTCCTGAATGGCGCTGCGGTAGGGCTGCAGGCTCAACTATTGGCGGATGGCGATATTATCGAGCTGGCCGGGGTCAGGATGTTGTTCTCGCTGGCATAGTGTTTTGGTCGAACCGGACGGAGGGGGAATGACGGCACGCGGCGCATTGGTCAAGCAGCTGGAAGACCTGAACGCAATAGGCATTGCCCTGTCTGCCGAGCACGACCACCAGCGGCTGCTGGAAATGATCGTGATGAGCGCCAAGCGCCTGACCAATGCGGATGCGGGCACCCTTTACAGCGTGACGCAGGACAAGACGCTACGCTTCGAGATCATGCGGACCAGCTCGCTTGGCATCGCCATGGGCGGCACTACCGGCAATCCCATTCCCTTCCAGCCCCTGCCGCTTTACCTCGCCAACGGGCAGCCCAATCACCATATGGTGGCGGCGTATGCCGTGCTCAACGATTGCACCGTCAATATCGAGGACGCCTATTCCGCAGAGGGGTTCGACTTCTCCGGTACGCGGCAGTTCGATGCGACGACCGGCTACCGTTCGCGCTCCTTCCTTACCGTGCCCATGAAGAATCACGAGGGCGAGATCATCGGCGTCCTGCAATTGATCAACGCCAAGGAAGCCGCCGGGCAGATCGTGCCTTTTTCCGATTCCAGCCAGCAACTGGTGGAATCCCTGGCGTCGCAGGCCGCGGTTGCGCTGACCAACCGCCAGCTGATAGAGGGCTTGCGGAATTTGTTCGAGGCCTTCATCCGCCTGATTGCCGGGGCGATCGATGCCAAGTCGCCCTATACCGGCGGCCATTGCCGGCGCGTGCCCGAGCTGGCCATGATGCTGGCTGCCGCGGTGAACCGGGCGGCATCAGGGCCGCTCAAGGACTTTTACATGAACGGCAAGGAGCTGGACGAGTTGCGCATTGCTGCCTGGCTGCACGACTGCGGCAAGATCGCGACGCCCGAATCCTTGATGGACAAGCCGACCAAGCTGTCCACGATTTTTGACCGTATCGGCCTGCTCGAGCAACGGTTTGCCTTGATGAAAGAACAGGCGGAATGCCGCCTGCTGCGGCAACAGCTCGATGCGGTCCGCCAGGGGCGCGAGCAAGGGCTGGATGAGCTTGAGCGGCAACATGCCGACTGGATCAGGCAGCTTGACGACGACCTTGCATTTTTACAACGGGTGAATGTGGGTTCCGAATCGATGCCGGCTGAGGATCAGGAGCGGGTGAAGAAGATTGCTCAATACCAGTTGGAGGATGAGTCAGGCAAGACAGTGAATTTCCTTACCGAGGACGAGGTGTACAACCTGACCATCAGTTCCGGCACGCTGACACCGGAAGAGCGCCAGGTGGTGAACCAGCATATCGTCGTCACCATCGACATGCTGGAATCCCTGCCCTATCCCCCAGGGCTGCAGCGCGTTCCCGAATATGCCGGCGGCCACCATGAGCGCCTCGACGGCCATGGCTATCCGCGAGGCCTGACCAAGGAGCAGCTTTCCATCCCGGCGCGCTTGATGTGCATCGCCGATATCTTCGAGGCGCTGACTTCCGGCGACAGGCCGTACAAGAAGGCCAAGACCTTGTCTGAGGCATTGCATATATTGGGTGAAATGAAGCTGGACCAGCATATCGATCCCGATTTGTTCGATATCTTCATCCGGGAGAAGGTCTACTTGCACTATGCCAGGCGCTACCTGCAACCCGGGCAAATCGACGCAGTGGATGAGGCGGCGATACCGGGCTACGCCCCGTGATGGATCATCACGTCAACTTGTTACGGCAATTGCTGGTTGCGCACGCCTTGCCGGTCTACAACCAGGCAGCTGCCCTGTTCGTACCAGTCGCCGAGCACCCAGCGGTCCACCCTGCGGCCGTCCACTTCCAGGGGATGCAATGCGGGGCGATGCGTGTGCCCGTGGATGAATAGTTCCGGGTAATCGTACTCGCGCAGCAATGCGGCGACTGCCTCTGCATTCACATCCATGATGCTTTCCTGTTTGCCGGACTTCTCCTGCTCGCTGCGTTGGCGCAGTGCCTCGATCTGGGCCTTGCGCGCATTGAGCGGCTGTTGCAGGAAGTTCTCCTGCCAGGCAGGAGCGCGTACCTGGCGGCGGAAAGCCTGGTAGGCGACGTCATCGGTGCAGAGCGCATCGCCATGGCTCAACAATGCGCGTTTGCCGTACAGAGTGACGAGTGTCGGGTCGGGCAGCAATGTCAGTCCGGCTGCGGCGGCAAATGCCTTGCCAATCAGGAAATCCCGGTTGCCGTGCATGAAGTAGAGCTGGGTGCCTTGCTCGGATAATGCACGCAATGCCTGGATGATGGGCTGGTGCTGGGCAAGGTCGTCGTCGCCGGCCCAATATTCGAAAAAATCGCCCAGGATGTAAAGCGCCTCAGCCTGGCTGGCCTGCTGCTGCAGGAAGCCAAGAAATTGGGCGGTAATGGCAGGTCTGGAATCGCATAGGTGCAGGTCGGAAATCAACAGGCTGAACGCCGTTTTCTCCTGACCTGCATATCCCATGCTGGTGCTTAAACGATTTCGGCGCGTTCGATGACCACAGGCTCCAGGGGGACGTCCTGGTGGCCGTTCTTGCTGCCGGTCTTGACCTTCTTGATCTGGTCGACGACTTCCGTGCCGGCTGTCACCTTGCCGAACACGGCGTAGCCCCAGCCTTGGGAGGTCGGCGCGGTGAAGTTGAGGAAGTCGTTGTCGGACACGTTGATGAAGAACTGGCTGCTGGCAGAGTCCGGGGCAGGGGTGCGCGCCATGGCGATGGTATAGGTCTTGTTCTGCAGGCCGTTGTTGGCTTCATTCTTGATTGCCGCATTGGTCGGTTTCTGCTGCATGTCCGGGGTGAAGCCGCCGCCCTGGATCATGAAGCCGTCAATCACGCGATGGAAGATGGTGTTGTCGTAAAAGCCGTCTTTTACGTACTGGATGAAGTTGGCAGCGGTAATCGGCGCTTTTTCCTCATCGAGTTCCAGGGTGATTTCACCGAAATTGGTATGTAGCTTGATCAAGGTTTCTTTCCTTTGCTTTTGGTTGGCGCTTCTGTCTGCGCGATGGTTTTGACTTTCTTGTAGTCCAGGCGATCGGCAATGTTGATGGGCTGGTCCAGCAATGCCACCTTTTCAATGACGACAGGCTCGACCGGCACGTTGAGGTGAGCGCCTACTACCCTGGTCGGGCTCTTGCCTATGCGCTCAACCACGTCGATGCCCTTGATTACCTTGCCAAATACGCAATAACCGATATAGGCGGCCTCGGGCTTGTGGAAGTTGAGGAACTTGTTGTCCGACAGGTTGATGAAGAATTGCGAAGTCGCGGAATTGGGCGCGAATGCACGTGCCATGGCGACGGAGCCGTATTCATTCTTGAGGCCGTTGTTGGATTCGTTCTCGATTGGAGAAAAGGTGGATTTCTCCTTCATGTCGGCAGTGAGGCCGCCGCCCTGGATCATGAACCGGTCCACGGTGCGGTGGAAGGTGGTGCCAGTGTAGAAGTCGCTGGTGACGTACTGGATGAAGTTGGCGACGGTTTTAGGCGCCTTGTCCGGGTATAGCTCGATGACGAAGCTGCCGTGATTGGTCTGCACTTCCAGCTGCTGCGGCGCATTGTCGCTGGCAATCGCCGCCAGGCTGGCGCACAGCATGGCTAGGTACAGGAACGGGGCGAGTAAGGCACGTGTGGTTGCGCGCATCAGAATTTCCTCCAATGTCAAAATCTGCATCATGCGGGACCTTCATACATGATCTTCCAGCGCTGATTGTCCCACACCCAGTACTGCTGTTTCTTCATGCGGTTGGCGAGTGCATCGCTCTTGTAGTCCTGGTCGAAACTGACCAAAACCATGGACGCTGGGCCATTAGGATAGCGGAACATGCTGATGTTGGATAGGCCGATCTGCACTTTTGCCTTGCTGGCCTGGATGCGCCGCTTATTCTGGCTCCAGTTTTCCAGGTTGCCGCTGTCGCTGAAGAAGTCCTTGGCATAATGTGCAAGGTATTGTTCCGTGTTCTGCGCTTCCCAGTCATGGCGCCATTGTTCCAGGGCATGATCCAGTGCCTGCTGACGGTGCTTGGCCTCCTCGGGCGTGATCCATTGCAGGCTGTTGCTGATGATGACCGGCGTTGCGCCTTGCTGCAATACGGGAGTCAGGGCCTTGATGTCCGGGTTGGCAATCACGACGCAGCCGTCGCTGGCCTTGGGCGGGCGGCTGTAGACATCCTTGGGCGTGCCGTGCAGCCAGATGCCGTGGCCTTTCTTGCCTTGCTGTTTATCCAGCGGGTTGGGGTAGTTCAATGGGTAGGCGGCTTCGCCGTAGAAGTCGGGCAGCTTGCGCTCCAGTTTTTTGCCTGCGGTATAAACCCCCAGCGGCGTGCGTTTATCCCCTTCTACGAATTTCTCGCTGCCGTTCTTGCCCATGGTGATGTAGTAGTCCACCAAGTGATGAGGCTGGTTGTCGCGGTTCTGGTAAACGTATAACCGTGATTTTGCCGTATCTACCACGATCGCATAGCGTTGTTCCGGCGCCATGCGCCAGAGGACGTCGGGGATTTTGCCTTCGTGCGGGGTGGCAAGATGGCGCTCTATCCGGACCTTGGCCTCTTCCTGAAAGTCGGACACCGCGGCATTCTTATCATCGCCCAGCTTGGTGGACTGTTGCGCAAAAGCCATCAGCAAGTCGCCGCGCACCAGGTGGGCGAGGCGGAAGTTGGGCACGGCTTGCAGCAGTTGGTCTATGGTGTTCAAGGCCTCGCGCAACTGGCCTTCGTTGATTTCAAGCAGGCTTTGTACCAGCAGGCGCTCGGCCTGGTTGCTGCTGAATGCGGGCAGCACGTTGCCTGGAAGCGGACTGGATTTGTCTGCCGTGGCGTTCCAGGGCAGCAGGCCGCCCCCGATGAGCAGGGCCGTGGACAACAGTTTGGTAAAGCGTTTGATCATGCTGTATAGGGTTACCGGTTTGTCAGCTCCTGCTGGATCAACCACTTGCCTTGCTGTTGAACCAGGACCAGTTGCTTGCGCGTGCGTTGCGATAAATGATCAGCCTCGTAGGACTGCTGGAATGTGGCGCGCGCAGTGTGTTCATTCTCAATGCTGATTTTCACGTTGGTTAAATTGACTTCGATCCTTGAAGGCTTGCCGACACGCGTTTTGCGTGTCGCCTCCCAGCTTGCACGGCTTTCCCCGTTCGGCGTCTTGAAATCCTTGGCATAGCTGGCGAGATATTGCTCCACATTCTGGCTGGACCAAGCTTTTGCCCAGGATTCTACGGCATTCAGCACCGCTTGTGTCTGATCAGATTTTTTCTGTTCTGTGGGGGACGTTGGCGTAGCCGCCACTTCCGGCGCGGTGGGCTTGACGTTCGCAGGCACAGGTTCGGCAGCGGGCTTGCTGGTTTCCGCAGGCTTGGCAGGCGCGGGGGCTGGCTTGGTGTCGGTCTTGGCTGCCGCCGGTACTGCCGCGAGGCTGGGCTTGGCAGCCTCCTTGGATGGCGCCTTGGCGGCAGCGATGTCGCCGGGCGGCGGCAATAAATCCTTGATCAGCGCGAGTTTGCTCTTGGCTCGGCTGTTATTGGTATCGAGTTGCAAGGCGCGGCTATATGACTCCGACGCCATGCGGGCATAGATGTCTCCCAGGTTCTCGTGGGCCGTGGCGTAGCTCGGGTGGGTGCGGATGGCGGCCTCGAGCGCGGCCTTGGCTTTTTCATAATTGCCCTGGTAGGCGTAGAGCACCGCCAGGTTGTTGTATGGCGCGGGCAATTGCGGGTATTTTTCCGTGAGCTCGCTGAATACCTTGATGGCCTCGTCCTGCTTGTCGCTCTCGGCCAGCAGCACGCCCTTGAGGAACAGCGCCTTGGCATCGGTGGGCTGCTTGCCCAGGTAGCCGTTCAGGCGCTGCAGCGCCTGGGCCGTTTTGCCTTGTTCCGCGAGCTGGTTGATTTCATCCAGTTCGCTTGCCCATCCCTTCGGCGAGAGCAGTAAAGCGGCGATCAGCAGGCTATGGCTCAGCGCGCGTGCAATAGGCATATGCTATAATTCCAGGCTATTATTATGGTCATAATTCTATCAATAAGCGCATGCAAGCACTACTGCCAACGTAGCAGGCATAATCAATAAACATTGCTTGATGACGAATCTTCCAATCCCTACACCTCGCAACCTGAACTATGCTGAAAATCTATAACACGCTTGCGCGCGCAAAGCAGACTTTTTACCCGATCGTGGCAGGCAAGGTCAGCATGTATGTCTGCGGCATGACAGTTTACGACTACTGCCACCTGGGGCATGCGCGCGTGATGGTGGTGTTCGACATGGTGAACCGCTGGCTGCGCAGCTCCGGCTACGATGTGACCTATGTGCGCAATATCACGGACATCGACGACAAGATCATTGCGCGCGCGAATGAAAATGGCGAGACCATCACCGCGCTCACCAGCCGCTTCATCGACGCGATGAACGAGGATGCGGCACGGCTTGGCGTCTGGCGACCCGATCTTGAGCCGCGCGCCACTGACTATATCCATGAAATGATCGCCATGATCAGTACGCTGATTGAAAAGCAGCATGCCTATGCGGCCGATAATGGCGACGTCTATTATGCGGTGTCCAGTTTCGCCAACTACGGCAAGCTGTCAGGCAAGTCGCTTGAGGATTTGCGCGCCGGGGAGCGCGTAGAGGTAGACGCGCACAAGCGCGACCCGATGGATTTCGTCTTGTGGAAGGCGGCCAAGCCAGGCGAGCCGAGCTGGGATTCCCCTTGGGGGCCGGGCCGTCCGGGCTGGCATATTGAGTGCTCCGCGATGGGCGCGCGGCATCTCGGCCAGCACTTCGACATCCACGGCGGCGGGCAGGACTTGCAGTTTCCCCACCATGAAAACGAGATTGCGCAGAGCGAAGGCGCGCATGGCTGCACGTTCGTCAATTACTGGATGCACAACGGCTTCATCCGGGTGGATGACGAAAAGATGTCGAAATCGCTCGGCAACTTCTTCACCATTCGTGAGGTGCTTGAAAAGTACGATGCGGAAGTGGTGCGCTTCTTCATCCTGCGCGCGCACTACCGTAGCCCGCTGAACTATTCCGACCACCACCTGGACGACGCCAAGCAGGCGTTGACCAGGCTTTACAATACCTTGCGCGGGCTTGAGCTACCGCAGGTTGACATCGACTGGCAGCAGCCGGACGCGCAGCGCTTCAAACAGGCGCTGGACGATGACTTCAATACGCCGGAAGCGTTTGCCGTATTGTTCGAGCTTGCGAACGAAGCCAACCGCACGGCGTCAGTAGTGCAGGCCGGCCTGCTCAAGGCGCTGGCCGGGCAATTGGGCTTGCTGCAGCGCGCACCTGACGAGTTCCTGCAAGGGGATGCCGCGGCGGGCATGGCTGCAGAGGAAATCGAACGGCTGATCGAGGAGCGGCTGCTGGCCCGTAAGGGCAAGAACTTTGCCGAGGCGGACCGGATCCGCGATGCGTTGAGCGCGCAAGGCATCGTCCTTGAGGATACCGCACAAGGCACGAGCTGGCGCCGCGTTTAGGGCGCACTGTCCTGGCGCCGTTGCGCCGCTTTGCAGTAACACTACATTATATGGCCCGCAGAGCGCTTCGCCGGGTTTTGTTGGCCGCGTTTCATATAGGGGCAATGCCGCAAACTGGTTCTCAGCATTGGATTTTCTGGCTATAATCGAGTCATGTCTTTTGCAAAACGCGTATTTGCGTTACTTAGCGTCATTGTGTGCCTGTGTTTGTTTGCCCAGCAAGCCGAGCAATCGTATGCAATGGAGTATGACGACCCGACTTTTACCCATGTGCAGCAGGTGGAAATGGATAATGACCGCGAGGTCAGCGAGCCCATCCTGGTCATGCATATGCCTTTAGTTCGCCCTCCCTTTGTTTTTGATCTCAAGCTCGCCATTCTGGCCGAGACTTACCGCCAACCCGATCTCTTCCTGATTACCCGTCCTCCTATTGCCTGATTGCGCCTGGAATCCGCCCTGAGCAGCTTGCCCTCAAGTGGCAAGTGCTGCCTTGGTCAGTATTATGGATTCATCACGGCGTCACCTCCTGATGCATAGACTGGCCCAAGCCTTGCTAAGGATATCCCAGCAAAACGATGATATCCGAGGAAAGCGGAGCCTAGCTGCGGCAATGATGCGCATCAGGAGCCTGCCTTTCGCGGCAGGCTAGTACGCTCCGCATATGTTTGCTATAAGCAATGCATCAATACGGAAAAGTTGATCAATCGGTTCAAAAGTGAAATGAAAACAAATATAGAGACAGGCATGCGCCGGCATGGTGCATTGCCAGTACCGCAAGCCGGCCTGCGACCATTTCTTGTGCGCGTGCTATCTGTCATGCTGGTATGCGGCCATGTGCCGTCGGCATTGGCGGCATATACGCTGCCAGACATGATCGATACGGCCATGCAATACAATCCAGCGCTTGGTATCGCGGCTGCACAGCGCGACGCAGCGCAAGCCGCGGTCACCACCGCATCGACGTACAGCAACCCCCAGGTGGAAGCGGTGATGGGCCCCAGCCGGTACCTGACGCCGGGCGGGCAGGGCGATAACCGCAACTGGAACGTCGGCTTGTCCCAACCCTTGGAGTACCCATGGGTGCGCGATGCCAGGATTGCGGCTGCAGAATCGGGGACCAAGGTGGCGGATGCCGGAACGGAGCTGATCCGGATCGAGCTGCGCTCCCGCGTCAAGAATGCATTCTACGACGTGATCCAGCGCAAGGCCGTACTCAAGCTGGTGGAAGGCGACCGTAACCTGTTGCAGCAGATCCGCGAGCGGGTCAAGTTGCGGGTGGAGGTCGGCGAGGCGCCCAGGTATGAACTGATCAAGGCCGATACCGAGGCATTGGCTGCCGAGCGCGATTACCAGTCAGCCTTGGTGCGGGTAAACGAAGGCAAGGCCTATTTGCGCGGCTTGCTGGGTTCCAGCATCCCGATCGAATACGACGTGGAAGGCGAGCTGCCCATGGGATACGGCTTGCCGTCGCTGGAGAAGTTGCGCGACCAGGTGGTGCACAGCCCGCAATTGTCGCAAGTACGGGCGGCAACTGAAACCGCCGAGGCCAAACTCAAGCTGGAAGAGCGCTTGCGTAATCCCGGCCTGACGCTCAAGGCCAGCGTCGAAGAGGATCCCGATCTCAGGCAGATGCGCTTCGGCGTGGCGATTCCCTTGCCATTGTGGGACAGGCGCCAGGGCCCGATTGCGGCGGCTTCCGCCGATGTGCGCCAGACCCAGGCAACCCTGCACGACCGCGAGCTGGGATTGCGCCGGGATATGGAGGCTGCCTATCAGCGCTACCTGATTGCGCAGCAACAACTGGCCGCTTTCGAGAATGGCTTGCTGAGCCAGGCCGAGTCGGTGCTCAAGGTGGCGGAGGCCGCCTATCGTTACGGCGAGCGCGGCATCCTCGAGTATATGGATGCCCAGCGCACTTTCCGTCTCGTGCGCAAGGATTACCTTGCCGCAAAATTCGATTATGTCAGCAGCATGCTGGAAATAGAGCGCCTGCTTGGTACAGAACTTCTGGAGGTTAAGCCGTAATGTTCCCCAATTCCCTATTGAAACCGTATTCCACTTTCGCAACAAGCGGCCTGGTCGTGCTGGCCTTGCTGCTTTCGGCATGCAAGCCGGCCGCAACGCCCGACGAAGCGGCAGATGAGCCCAAAGACCCCAACATCGTCGAGCTTTCCGAGCTGTTGCAGAACCAGGTCAAGATTGCCCCGGCCGGTAAGGCCGAAATCCGGGAAGTCTTGCGCGTGCCCGGCAGCATCCAGGTGGATGAGCAGCGCGTGGCGCGTATCGGCGCCTCGGTCACCGGGCGCATCACCGACATCAACGTGATCCTGGGGCAGGACGTCAAGCAGGGCGAGGTGCTTGCAACGCTGAACAGTACCGAGCTCGCGCAGAACCAGTTGCTGTACATCAAGGCATCGCAACAGATCGCGTTGCAGACCAAGGCGGTGGAGCGCGCGCGTCAGTTGCTCGAGGCCGACGTGATCGGAGCCGCAGAACTGCAGCGCCGCGAGGCCGAATTGAGCGCTGCCCAGGCCGACTTATATACGGCGAAGGAGCAATTGCAGGTGCTGGGCATGTCGGAAAAGTCCATCGCGCAAATCGCCAGCTCGGGGCAATTGCGTTCCTATAGCAACGTGGATGCCCGCCTTTCGGGCACGGTGATCAGCCGCAGGGTCAACCTGGGCCAGGTGGTGCAGCCGGCGGAGGAGTTGTTCATCGTTGCGGACCTGTCGCGCGTATGGGCGGTGGCTGAAGTGCCTGAACAGCAGGTCGAGCTGGTGCAGGAAGGGGAAGATGTCGAGATCGAGATCCCGGCCCTGAGCAACCGCAAATTCACCGGCAAGCTGATTTTCGTCGGCGATGTGGTGAACCCGCTGACGCGTACCGTGACGGTGCGTACCGACCTGGAAAACAGCGACGAGGCCATCAAGCCGGACATGCTGGTTTCCATGCTCGTGCAGTCCAAGCCCACGATGCAACTGGCAGTGCCTAGGCGCGCCGTGGTGCGCGAGAACGACAAGGACTACGTCTATGTCGAGATCGGCCCGAACCGCTTCCGCCTGCGCGAAGTGGAGCTGGGCAGCGAGTACAACGAGATGGCAGCCGTGGCGTCCGGCCTGGAAGAGGGCGAGACCATCATTATCGAGGGCGCTTTCCACGTCAATAATGAGCGCAAGCGCAAGGAACTGGAATAGGCCATGATCGAATCCCTCATTAGAGCTGCCCTCAAGCAGCGCCTGATCGTCGTGGTCGTGGCGCTGGCCTTGATGGCCGCCGGGGCCTTTGCCCTGAAGAAACTTTCCGTCGATGCGTTTCCCGACGTCACCAACGTCCAGGTCCTGATCGCCACCCAGGCTACGGGCCGCTCCCCGGAAGAGGTGGAGCGCTTCATTGCCGTACCGCTGGAAATCGCCATGACAGGCCTGCCGGGCCTGGAGGAAATGCGCTCGATGAACCGCAATGGCTTGTCGTTGATCACGCTGGTGTTTACCGACAAGACGGATGTGTATTTTGCCCGCCAACTGGTGATGGAGCGCCTGATGGAGGTGATGGACCGCATGCCGGAAGGCGTGACGCCCATCCTCGGCCCGGTGGCGACCGGCTTGGGCGAGGTCTATCAATTCACCCTGGAAAAGCCGACCGACGGCGAAAAGCCGTTGTCGCGCGAGGAGCTGACCGAGCGCCGCTCCATCCAGGACTGGGTAGTGCGCCCGTTGCTGCGCGGCATCCCGGGCATTGCGGAAATCAATTCCCAGGGCGGTTACGTCAAGCAATACCAAGCCCTGGTCAATCCGGACCGCATGAGCCACTACGGCCTGAAGCTGCAAGACATTTACATGGCCCTGGCGCGCAACAACGCCAACAGCGGCGGCGGGGTGTTGCCGCAGTATGCGGAGCAATATCTGATCCGCGGCGTGGGCCTGATCGAGAATCTCGACGATATCCGCAATATCGTGCTCAAGGAACAGAACGGGGTCCCGGTCTACATGCGCGACGTGGCGGAAGTGCAGATCGGGCATGAGGTGCGCGTGGGCACCGTGGTCAAGAACGGCTATACCGAATCCGTCGGCGGCATCGTCATCATGATGCGCGGCGGCAACGCCAAGGAAGTGGTCAGCCGCGTCAAGGCCAGGGTCAAGGAGATCAACGAGCAGGGCATGCTGCCCGGCGGATTGCAGATCGTGCCTTACTACGACCGCAGCGAGCTGGTGGATTCCGCCCTGCACACGGTGACCAAGGTGCTGATCGAGGGCATCATCCTCGTCATCATCATCCTGTTCCTGTTCCTCGGCGATGTGCGTTCCAGCCTGATCGTGGTGAGCACGCTGATTCTCACGCCGCTGATCACCTTCATGGCGATGAACTATTACGGCATCTCGGCCAACCTCATGTCGCTGGGCGGCCTGGCGATCGCGATCGGCCTGATGGTCGACGGCTCGGTCGTGGTGGTCGAGAACGCATTCCACCACCTCGGGCACCGTCCCGGCGAAAGCAAGGTGCGCGTGGTGCTGGAAGCCGCCGCCGAGGTGGGAACGCCGGTACTGTTCGGCGTCGGCGTGATCATCCTGGTGTTCCTGCCGTTGATGACGCTGCAGGGCATGGAAGGCAAGATGTTCGCGCCGTTGGCGTTGACGATTGCGATCGCGCTGTTCATTTCGCTGGTGATTTCGCTGACATTGTCCCCGGTGCTGTGCTCCTACATCCTAAAGGGCGGCAGCGGCGAGGATACGCGCCTGATCCAGGCGATCAAGCGGCCCTACCTGAAGATGCTGAACTGGGCATTGGCGCACGACAAGACCACCATCATTGCCGCCACCGCCCTGTTCATCGGCACCATCCTGCTGGTGCCGTTCCTCGGCACTTCCTTTATCCCGGAAATGAAGGAGGGCTCCATCGTGCCGGGGATCAACCGCGTGCCCAACATCTCGCTCGAGGAATCGACCAAGATGGAAAGCGACGCGATGCGGCTGATCATGGAAAAGGTGCCGGGCGTGAAATCTGCGGTGTCCGGCGTAGGCCGTGGCGAGAGCCCGGCCGACCCGCAGGCGCAGAACGAGTCGACGCCGATCATCAGCCTCAAGCCGCGTGAAGAATGGCCGGATGGCTGGACCCAGGACGATATCGCGGAAAAAATGCGAGAGGTGCTGGAGCAGTCCCTGCCAGGGGTGCAGATTGTCATGGCGCAGCCGATTTCCGACCGCGTGGACGAACTGCTGACCGGCGTGCGGGCCGACGTGGCTGTGAAAGTGTTCGGCGAGGACATGACCCTGCTCAAGGCCAAGGCGGACGAGATTTCCCGGATTGCCGGCGGCGTGCGCGGCGCCACGGAAATCAAGGTGGAGAAGGTTTCCGGCCAGCAATACCTGAACATCACCGTGGACCGGCATGCGATCGCGCGCCATGGCATCAATGCCTCGGACGTGCACGACGTGATCGAGACCGCGATCGGCGGCAAGGTGGCGACGGAAATCTACGAAGGGCAGCGTCGTTTCAGCGCGGCGGTGCGTTACCCTGAGAACTTCCGCGGCAATATCGAGGCGATCAGCAATATCCTCATCACCTCGCCCAACGGTTCGCGCGTGGCCTTGCGCGACCTCGCGAAAATCGAGGTGCGCGACGGCCCGGCGCAGATCAGCCGCGAGCTGGCCAAGCGCCGCGTGGTGGTCGGCATCAACGTCAAGGACCGCGACCTGGGCGGGTTCGTGGCCGAGTTGCAGCAGGTGCTGACGCAGAAGCTCAAGCTGCCCGAGGGGTACTATCTCGAGTTCGGCGGCCAGTTCCAGAACATGGAGCGCGCGATGGGGCACCTCATGGTGATCATTCCGGTGACGATAGGGGCGATCTTCTTCCTGTTGTTCCTGCTGTTCAATTCGGTGCGTTATGCCACCATGATCATCATGGTGCTGCCGTTCGCGTCGATTGGCGGCATCATCGCCCTGTTCCTGACCGGGGAATACCTCTCGGTGCCTGCCTCGGTCGGCTTCATTGCGCTGTGGGGGATCGCCGTGCTCAACGGCGTGGTGCTGGTGTCCTATATCCGCAGCCTGCGGGACGAGGGTCTGAGCCAGAACGAGGCTATCCTCAAGGGGTGCACGCAGCGTTTCCGGCCGGTGATGATGACGGCAACGGTGGCGATGCTGGCCTTGGTGCCCTTCCTCTTCGCTACGGGTCCTGGCTCGGAAATCCAACGTCCGCTGGCGATCGTGGTCATCGGGGGATTGATTACTTCCACCCTGCTGACGCTGGTCGTGGTGCCGACGCTATATCGCAAGTTTGAAGAACAGCGCGTAGAAGCATGATGACAAGGAGCCGAACATGAAAGAGATCAAAGCCATTATCCCGCCGCAGCGCCTGCCCAAGATCCGCTCCGGGCTGCGCAATATCAAAGGTTTCCCGGGCATGACGGTGAGCAAGGTGGAAGGGTGCGGCCATCATGTGGCGCGCCCTACGCTCGGCATCCGGGAGGAACTCACGGATTACAGTCCCAAGGTGCGCATCGAGATCGTCTGTCCGGATGAACTGGTGGAAGGCATATTGCAAGTCCTCGTCGAGGTCGGGCATACCGGCCAGGTGGGTGACGGCATCGTGTGGGTCACTGCCGCCGTAGAGCGCATGATCCGGCTTTCCGAACAGGTGTTGGTGCTGGATTGCTGAAATGCGCATCTGACGATGCTTCGCAAAGGCGCCTTGAAGGCGCCTTTTTTATTGGCATCGATTCGCATGATCTTCGGCGTCATAGCCAGTGAGCTGGTGTGGGTTTTCCGGTAGAATCCCCCCATGCTTTATTCCATTGCTAAACCCTGGTTGTTCCGCCTGGATGCGGAACGCGCCCACGACTTTACCCTCAAGAACCTGAAGCGGCTGGAACGCTCCGGGCTGCTGAACCTTTACCCCCGGCCCTCCAAGTGCAAGCAGCGCCAGGCGATGGGAATCAATTTCCCCAACCCGGTCGGCCTTGCGGCGGGGCTGGACAAGAACGGCGCCTATATCGATGCGCTGGCCGGGCTCGGGTTCGGCTTTATCGAGATCGGCACGATCACGCCGCGTCCCCAGCCTGGCAATCCCAAGCCGCGCATGTTTCGCCTTCCCGAGGCGCAGGGGGTGATCAACCGTTTCGGCTTCAACAACCTCGGGGTGGACGCCTTGTTGAGAAACGTGGCTGCCGCCAGGTACAAGGGCGTGCTGGGCATCAATATCGGTAAGAATTTCGACACGCCGAACGAAAGGGCGGTCGACGATTACCTGCATTGCCTGCGCAAGGTGTACGCCCACGCGCATTACGTCACGGTCAACATCTCCTCGCCCAATACCAAGAACCTGCGCGCCCTGCAGGAGAAAGAGGCCTTGGGCCAGTTGCTGCATGCCTTGAAGCTTGAGCAGCAGGTTCTGGCCGACCGGCATGGCAGATATGTTCCGATCGCGCTTAAGATCGCGCCTGACCTGGACGAGGCGCAGATCGCCGATATTGCCGCATTGCTGATGGAATACCGGTTCGACGGCGTGATCGCCACCAACACCACCCTGGCGCGCGATGCGGTGCAGGGCCTGCCGCATGCGGAAGAGGCGGGCGGCTTGTCCGGCGCCCCGGTGCGCGATCGCTCCACTGCGGTGATCCGATCCCTTTCCGACCATCTTGCTGGCGCATTGCCGATCATCGGCGTGGGCGGGATTCTCAGCGGCGAGGACGCCGAAGAGAAAATCGCGGCAGGCGCCAGCCTGGTGCAGGTCTACAGCGGCTTGGTCTATCGCGGCCCGGTACTGGTTGACGAAATCTGCCGCAAGCTGGGTTGAGGTGGCGCAGCCCGTCCTGTATTCCTACCGGCGTTGCCCCTATGCCATGCGCGCCCGCATGGCATTGCATTATGCCGGCATCGCGGTGGACATTCGCGAGATAGCGCTCAAGGCCAAGCCTGCGCATATGTTGCAAGTGTCGCCCAAGGGCACGGTGCCGGTGCTGGTATTGCCTGACGGTTCCGTAATCGATGAAAGCCTGGATATCATGCGCTGGGCGCTGCAACGGCATGACCCTGAGGACTGGCTCGGCAGCCCGGCCCTGCTGGCGCAGGCGGAAAGCTTGATTGCCGAGAACGACGGCCCGTTCAAACGCGCGTTGGACCGCTATAAATACGCGATTCGTTTTCCCGAACAGCCGCCCGAGGCGTATCGTGCGCAGGGCGAAGCGTTCCTGCAGCAATTGGAGTCGCGCTTACAGCAGCGGCCCTATTTACTGGGAGCCCATGCGGGCTTGGCGGATGTGGCGATATTCCCGTTCGTGCGCCAGTTTTCCATGGTGGATCAGTCCTGGTTCGAGGCCGCGCCTTATCCCCGGCTGCAAGCCTGGTTGCAGGCGTGGCTGGCAAGTGCACGCTTTGCCGCCGTCATGCAGAAATATCCGGTTTATGCCGGTTAGAAGCTGGACATTCCAAGTGAAAATCTAAAGTTAGACATGCAAATAAAAACGCCGCATTTCTGCGGCGTTTTTTTTTGACATCAATATTTACCATCAGCCAGTGACATCAGCTTCCAAAGCCGGTTTGTTGTCCTTGGGCTTGCTCGACTCGTTAAAGCTGAGCTTGATGTTGTCGTCCTTGTCGATATCCACATGCACATGGCCGCCATTGGACAGCTTGCCGAACAGCAACTCGTCCGCCAAGGCACGGCGGATGGTGTCCTGGATCAGGCGCGACATCGGGCGGGCGCCCATGAGCGGGTCGAAGCCCTTCTTGCCCAGATAGGCCTTGAGCGCATCGCTGAACGTGGCTTCCACTTTCTTCTCGTGCAATTGGTCCTCAAGCTGCATGAGGAACTTGTCGACCACGCGCACGATAATCTCTTCCGAGAGCGGGGCGAACGAGACGATCGCGTCCAGGCGGTTGCGGAACTCGGGGCTGAACAGGCGTTTGATGTCGCCCATCTCGTCGCCGGTGTTGCTGCCCAGAGTGAAGCCGATGCTGGTCTTGCTGATCGCTTCCGCGCCTGCATTGGTGGTCATGATGATGGTCACGTTGCGGAAGTCCGCTTTGCGGCCGTTGTTGTCGGTCAGCGTGCCGTGATCCATCACCTGCAGCAGGATATTGAAGATGTCCGGGTGCGCCTTCTCGATTTCATCCAGCAGCAATACGCAATATGGCGTCTTGTTGATGGCTTCCGTCAACAGGCCGCCCTGCTCAAAGCCGACATAGCCTGGAGGCGCGCCGATCAGGCGCGACACGGCATGGCGCTCCATGTATTCCGACATGTCGAAGCGGATCAGTTCCACGCCCAGGGTATAGGCGAGCTGCTTGGCCACTTCGGTCTTGCCGACGCCGGTAGGGCCGGAGAACAGGAAGGAGCCGATCGGCTTGTTGAGGCTGCCGAGGCCGCTGCGCGCCATCTTGATCGCGGCGGACAACGCCTCGATGGCCTTGTCCTGGCCGAAGACGGTGGCCTTGAGGTCGCGCTCCAGCGTCTTCAGCGCGTTGCGGTCGTCGCTGGAGATGTTCTTGGGCGGAATGCGCGCCACCTTGGCGATGATGTCCTCGATTTCCTTGTTGCCGATCACCTTCTTCTGCTTGGATTTCGGCAGGATGCGCTGCGCCGCGCCAGCTTCGTCAATCACGTCGATGGCCTTGTCGGGCAGGTGACGGTCGTTGATGTAGCGTGCGGACAACTCGGCAGCCGTGTTCAGGGCAGAGGCGGTGTATTTCACGCTGTGGTGCTTCTCGAAGCGCGACTTGAGGCCCTTGAGGATTTCCACGGTTTCGGAAACGCTGGGCTCGACCACGTCGACCTTCTGGAAACGGCGCGACAAGGCATGGTCCTTCTCGAAGATGCCGCGGAATTCCTGGTAGGTGGTCGCGCCTATGCATTTGAGCGAGCCGTTGGAAAGCGCCGGCTTCAACAGGTTGGACGCATCCAGCGTGCCGCCGCTGGCAGCGCCCGCGCCGATCAGGGTATGGATTTCGTCGATGAACAGGATGGAGTCAGGCTGATCAGCCAGCTTCTTCATCACTGCCTTGAGCCGCTGCTCGAAGTCGCCGCGGTATTTGGTGCCTGCCAGCAAGGCGCCCATGTCCAGCGAGTAGATCACGGCGTTCTCGAGCACTTCCGGCACGTTGCCTTCCACAATGCGGCGTGCCAGGCCCTCTGCGATGGCGGTCTTGCCGACGCCGGCCTCGCCGACCAATAGCGGGTTGTTCTTGCGGCGGCGGCACAAGGTCTGGATCACGCGCTCCAGTTCCTGGGCGCGGCCGATCAAGGGGTCTATCTTGCCTGCCAGCACCTGCTGGTTGAGGTTCTGGGTGTAATTTTCCAGCGCGCTGGACGGGGAGGCCTCGGTTTCGGCTTCCTGCTCGGTTTCAGGGCGCTTGGCGTTGCTGCCGTCGGTGACCTTGGCGACGCCATGGGAAATATAGTTGACCACGTCCAGGCGCGTGATACCCTGCTGGTGCAGGAAGAAGACCGCATGGGAATCCTTTTCGCCATAGATGGCGACCAGCACGTTGGCGCCGGTGACTTCCTTCTTGCCGGAAGACTGCACATGCAGGATGGCGCGTTGGATCACGCGCTGGAAGCCCAGCGTCGGCTGGGTGTCGACTTCCTCGTTGCCTTCCACCGTAGGCGTATGCTCTTCGATATAGTTGTTGAGCTCGGTGCGCAGATTGTCAAGGTTGGCCCCGCATGAGCGCAACACGTCCGCCGCAGTCGGGTTGTCGATCATGGCCAGCAGCAGGTGCTCCACGGTGATGAGCTCGTGGCGTTTCTGCCGGGCATCCATGAATGCCATGTGTAGGGATACTTCAAGTTCTTGCGCGATCATCTAAGCTTCCTCAGCTTTCTTCAGGCTTCTTCCATGGTGCATTGCAGCGGGTGCTGGTGCTCACGGGCATAACTAATGACTTGGTTGACCTTGGTCTCGGCGATGCCGTGCGGATACACGCCGCATACGCCCGCGCCCTCGGTATGTACTTGGAGCATGATTTGCGTCGCTTGTTCACGGTTTTTCTGAAAAAAGCGCTGCATGACATCCACCACGAATTCCATGGGCGTGTAGTCATCATTCAGCAGAATGACTTTGTACATCGAGGGAGGCTTGGTTTTTGCGTTGCCTACCTTCTCAACGATATTGTCCTGATGTTTGATGCTAGCCATACGTTTGATCTATTTTGAGCCGAATGCAGAAATTTTCAAGTCTGAATTGAGTAGGGTTATTACCGGCTGCATAGTTTTACATGCAAGATTTTTGCCATGTAATGACTATTACGGATGAATTCTTACAGTTTTTACAGCGCGATCCTGGGTTTTGAGGATTTCCAGCTTGTAGTCACCAATTTTGAGCCCGATACCAGGCTCCGGGATATCCTCGAAATGTTCGACAATAAGCCCGTTGAGCGTGCGCGGGCCGTCGACCGGCAGGTCGATGCCCAGTTTTTTGTTGATGTCGCGCAGGCTGTTGCTCGCATCGACGAGCCAACTGCCCCTGTCTTCCTTGCGGTACGCCAGCTGCTCCGCCGATACGTTCTCAAAATCGCCGATAATCGCCTTGATGATGTCTTCGAGCGTGACCAGGCCCTTGAGTTCACCATATTCGTCCACGACCAGCGCAATGCGCTGCTGGCATTGCTTGAATTCCTGCATCTGGGTGTAGACCGGCGTGCCGGAGGGGATGAAGTAGGGCGCTTCCATATGCTGGCCCAGCAGTTGCTGGCTGAGGGCCTTGGTGCGCAGGACGCTCATGATGTCCCGGATGCGCAGCATGCCGATGATTTCCTCGTTCGGCCCTTTGCGCACCGGCAGCCGCGAATGCTGGCTCTCGGTAATCTGGGCGAGGATTTCCTCCATCGGCGCCTCGAAATCGATGATCTCAAGCTGCGTGTGCACGGTCATGATTTCATCGACGGTGGTCTGCTCCAGATCCAGCAGGTTCAGCAATACCTCGCGGTGTTTTTGCGGGATCGGGCTGGTGGTTTCGCTGAAGATGCTGCGCAGTTCCTCTATGCTGGTGGTATGGTTGCTCTCGGTGAAGCTGACTTTCATGCCCAGCAGGCGCAGCAGGCTGTTGGCGCACAGGTTGGCCAGCCATATCAACGGGTAGCCGGCCTTGACCAACGGCAGCAATACATAGCTGAACGACAGGGCGAGAGGCTCGGCATGCCGGGAGGCGATGACCTTGGGCGTGATTTCGCTGAAGACCAGGATGGCAAAGGTAATGAGCACGGTGGAAACCGGCATCAGCAGCTCGCCGAGGTTGAACAGGCGGATGCTGATGAAGGCAGCAAGCGTTGCAGCTGCGGCATTGGCCAGGGTATTGCCCAGCAGGATGGCGCCGAGAAACTGCTCGCGCTCGTTGAGCAGCCTGGTGGCAAATTCGGCGCTGCGTAAACCTTCTTTGGCGAGGATGGTGAGCCGGTGCCGGTTGAGCATCAACAGGCTGGTTTCGGCCATGGAGAAAAAAGCGGAGGCGAATAGCAGCAGGGCAAGAATGCCCAGCTGCCATAGTAAGGAACTGTCCAACGGTATCAATCGGGGAATGAGATACCGCTAGTTTCGGCGCGAAGCGCCGGCTTTGTCAAGGCAGGGCTTCTTCCGCCTCGGGTTTCCTTTCGCCGCCGATCAGGTTCTCGCGCGATACGCCAAGGTACATGGCGATCGGGCTGGCCACTAGTACCGAGGAGTAAATACCGAATAGGATGCCGATGGTGAGGGCCAGGGCGAAGTTATGCAGCACCTCGCCGCCGAAGAACAGCATCGACAGCACCATGAGCTCGGTCGAAAAGTGGGTGATGATGGTGCGCGACATGGTGCGGGTGATCGCATTGTTGATCACCTCAGGCACGCTGGCCTTGCGCATCTTGCGGAAGTTCTCGCGCACCCGGTCGAACACCACCACGGACTCGTTCACGGAGTAGCCCAGCACGGCGAGCACCGCGGCGAGCACCGTGAGGTTGAATTCCCACTGAAAGAAGGCAAAGAAGCCGAGGATGATGATGACGTCGTGCATATTGGCGATCACGGCCGCCACGGCAAAGCGCCATTCGAAACGCATGGCCAGGTAGGCCATGATGCCGACGCAGACGAACAGCATCGCCAGCGCGCCCTTGTCGTACAGTTCCTGGCCGACTTGCGGGCCGACGAACTCGACGCGATGCAGCTTGACCTCCGGATTGTCGGCGGAAAGCGCCGCCAGCACTTTTTCGGAAAGCTGCGCGGTCGACAGGCCGGGCTTGATCGGCAGGCGGATCAATACGTCCTGACTGGTACCGAAATTCTGCACGGTGGCATCCTTGAGGCCGATCTCGTCGACCGACTTGCGGATGCTGTCGAGGTTGGCCGCTTGCGGGTAGCTGACCTCCATCATCGTGCCGCCGGTGAAGTCCACGCCCAGGTGCAGGCCCTTGGTGGCCAGGAAGAATACCGACAACAGGAAGGTCACGAGCGAGATGGTCGTCGTGAGACGGCCATAGCTCATGAACGGTATATCTTTTTTGATTCTGAAAAATTCCATGATGTTTACTCTAGTGTTTTACCTGTTGATCGATAGTTAGCCGATGGACAGCTTGCTGATCTTGCGGCGATAGCCGTAGATCAGGTTGATGACCGCACGGGAAACCAGCACTGCCGAGAACATCGAAGTCAGGATGCCCAGCACGTGCACGACGGCAAAGCCCTTGACCGGGCCGGTGCCGAACATGAACAGCGCCAGGCCCGCGATCATGGTGGTGACATTGGCATCGAGGATGGTGCCGAACGCACGTTCATAGCCCGCATGGATGGAAGCCTGCGGCGTGTTGCCGTTGCGCAGTTCCTCGCGGATACGTTCGTTGATCAGCACGTTGGCGTCGATCGCCATACCCAGGGTCAGCGCGACCGCCGCGATGCCGGGCAATGTAAGCGTGGCTTGCAGCATGGAGAGCAAGGCAACGAGCAACAGCAGGTTGATGCTCAGCGCCAGCACGGAAACCGTGCCGAATAGCATGTAGTAGACAATCATGAATACGGAGATCGCCACAAAGCCCCACAGGGTGGAATGCATGCCGCGCTCGATATTGGCTTCGCCCATGCTGGGGCCGACGGTACGCTCCTCGATGATCTCCATCGGGGCGGCCAGTGCGCCGGCGCGCAGCAGCAGGGCGACGTCAGTGGCTTCCTGCGTATTCGCCATGCCGGAAATCTGTACGCGTCCGCCGCCGATTTCCTCGCGGATCACGGGGGCGGTAATCACCTCCGCCTGGCCTTTCTCGATCAGCAGGATCGCCATGCGCTTGCCGACGTTTTCACGCGTGGCCTGCTTGAAGATGCGCGCGCCGCGGCCGTCCAGGGTGACGTGCACCACTGCGCCGCCGCCTTGCTGGTCCATGCCCGGGCCGGCATCGGTGATGTAGTCGCCGGTCAGCACCACGTTTTTCTTGACCAGCATGGGGATGCCGTTACGGTCGGTGTAGAACTCGGTACCGAACGGCACTTGGCCCTTGGAGGCGTTTTCCAGGGTCACGGCGTTGCTCTTGTCCTCGTCCACCATGCGGATTTCCAGCGTGGCGGTACGGCCGAGGATTTCCTTGGCCTTGGCAGTATCCTGTACGCCTGGCAGTTGCACGACGACACGGTCAATGCCTTGCTGTTGGATCACGGGCTCGGCAACGCCCAATTCGTTGATACGGTTGTGCAGGGTTTGGATGTTCTGCTTGATGGCGAATTCCTGGATGCGCTTTTTCGCTGGCTCGCTCAATACGGCGGTCAGGACTTTGTCTTCGCCGCGGTCGGAAGTGCGGAAGGCGAGGTCGGGATAATCTTTTTCCAGGGCGCGTTGCGCCTTGTTGAGTTCCGCCATGTCCTTGAAGCGGACATTGACGGCTTGGCCATCACGGGAAACACCGAGATAGCTGAGCCGGGCGGTGCGCAATGCGCTGCGGAAATCGCCGACATAGCGTTCCGCCGCCTGGTCGAGCGCCGCCTTCATGTCCACCTGCAGCAGGAAGTGCACGCCGCCGCGCAGGTCCAGGCCCAGATACATCGGGCGGGCGCCTATGCTGCGCAGCCATTCGGGGGAGCGTGAAAGCAGGTTGAGCGCAATCACGTAATCCTTGCCCAGCCGCGCCTGGAGCGCGTCCTTGGCCTGCAGCTGGATGTCGGTGCTGGGGAAGCGAACCTTGACGCCGGTGACGTCGAGGAACAACGCTTCAAACGGGATGTTCTCCTGCTTCAGGATGTTTTCCGTGTTTTCCAGCAGCGCTGCATCCACCTTGGTATTGGCCTTGGCTGCGGTGATTTGCACGGCCGGGGATTCGCCGAACAGGTTAGGGGCTGCATAAAGCAGGCCTACCAGGACGACAACCAGCACCATCAGGTACTTCCATAAAGGGTAGCGGTTCATGAAGCGGCTCGCATTTCAGTGTTTCAGTGATGTTAAAGATCGTGAGTCAAGTATATAGCGGCTATGTTACAGGGACTTGATGGTGCCCTTGGGCAACAGGGTTTGCACAGTGTGCTTTTGTACGGTAATCACGGTTTCCGGCGCGATTTCCAGGCTGACGTAGCCTTCGCCTACCTTGGTGATGCGGCCGACGATGCCGGAGCTGGTGGTCACTTCGTCGCCTTTTTGCAGGGCTTCGATCAGTTTGCGTTGTTCCTTGGCCTGTTTCATTTGCGGGCGGATCAGCATGAACCAGAACAGCACGAAGATAACGATCAAGGGAAGGAAGCTCATCCAGTCTGGAGCGGCCTGGGCTGCATCAGCAGCGTACGCAGAAGCGATTAACACGGGTAAACCTTTCTTTTCAATGGGTAGAAATACTTGAAGCGCAAAATATTAGCCCAAAATTCTAACATATTGTGGCATATGCGCTGGATTATGCTGCTTGCTGCAATTTCTGCCGCCCTTGCCTGAACTCGCTAGCGAAAGCGGCAAACCGGCCTTGCTCAATGGCCTGGCGCATTCCGGCCATCAATTCCTGGTAGTAATGCAGGTTGTGGATGGTGTTGAGGCGTGCGCCGAGGATCTCGCCGCTGCGGTGCAGGTGGTGCAGGTAGGCGCGGCTGAAGTGGCGGCAGGTATAGCAACTGCAGTCCTCGTCCAGCGGTCGCGTATCCTTCCGATGTCGCGCGTTCTTGAGCTTGATGTCGCCATGGCGCGTGAACAGCCAGCCGTTGCGCGCGTTGCGGGTCGGCATCACGCAGTCGAACATATCCACGCCGTGCGCTACGGCGGCGACCAGGTCTTCCGGCGTGCCCACGCCCATGAGGTAGCGCGGCCTGTCCTGCGGCATTTGCGGCGCGGTGTGAGCGAGGATGCGCAGCATGTCTTCCTTGGGTTCGCCTACCGAGAGGCCGCCGATCGCATAGCCGTCGAAGCCGATCTCGGCGAGCCCGGCCAGCGATTCGTCGCGCAGGTCTTCGTACATGCCGCCCTGGATGATGCCGAACAGCGCGTTCGGGTTGCCCTGGTGCGCGGCCTTGCTGCGCGCGGCCCAGCGCAGGCTGAGGCGCATGGAGTCGCGCGCTTCGATATGCGTCGCGGGATAGGGCGTGCACTCGTCGAAGATCATGACAATGTCCGAGTTCAGCACTTTTTGAATGCGCATGGACTCTTCAGGCGTGAGAAAACAGCTGTCGCCATTGATGGGGGAGCGGAAGCGCACGCCTTCCTCGGTGATCTTGCGCAGGTCACCCAGGCTCCAAACCTGGAAGCCGCCCGAGTCGGTGAGGATGGGGCCGTCCCAGCCCATGAACTGGTGCAGGCCGCCGAATTCGCCGATGACTTCCAGCCCGGGGCGCAGCCAGAGATGGAAGGTGTTGCCGAGCAGGATATGCGCGCCGGTGTCGCGCACCTCGACCGGGGACAGCGACTTGACGGAGCCGTAAGTGCCGACCGGCATGAAGGCCGGGGTTTGCACATCGCCGTGCGCGAGGCTGACGGTGCCGCGCCGCGCGGCACCGTCTTGCTTGATAAGGGTAAATTCCATGATGCTTAGCCAAAATTCAAGCCGCGATACTACCATGGACTGACGCTTTATATGGTATCGAGCGCGCGCATGATGACCATGTGCTTGCTATACTGTGCGCAGTTTTGCGTGCAGATATCCTGCACGATCGTTCAATGAGGAAATGCTTGAATGGCTGACATTCCCAACCGTCCACACCGCCACCGCTCCTTCATGGAGGCCGGCCTGCGCGAGCGCAGCATTTATCTGTTGCCCAACCTGTTCACCACCGCGGCGCTTTTTGCCGGGTTCTATGCGATTGTGCAGGCGATGAACGGCAACTTTGAGCATTCCGCCGTGGCGATTTTCATTGCCATGGTCCTGGACGGCCTCGATGGCCGGGTGGCGCGCATGACCAATACGCAAAGCGCGTTCGGCGCCGAGTACGACAGCCTGTCCGACATGGTGTCGTTCGGCGTCGCGCCGGCATTGGTGATGTATGTCTGGGCGCTGAAACCGCTGGGCAAGCTCGGATGGATCGCGGCTTTCATCTATTGCGCCGGTGCGGCCTTGCGCCTTGCGCGCTTCAACACCAAGCTGGACGAAAGCGACAAGCGCTATTTCCAGGGTCTGCCCAGCCCTGCGGCGGCTGCCCTGCTTGCCGGGCTGGTCTGGGTGTCGTATGAAAACCACGTGAGCGGCACGGAGGTGTTTTTTGATGCCGTCAAGATGCAGTGGGTGGCATGGTTCATCACCCTGTTTGCCGGGCTATCCATGGTGAGCGACCTGCGCTACTACAGCGGCAAGGACATCAACCTGCGCCGTAGCGTGCCGTTCGTCGTGATCCTGCTGATCGTGCTGGCGTTCGTGCTGATATCCTACAGTCCGCCGGAAGTGTTGTTCGCCGTGTTCCTGGCCTATGGGGTCTCAGGATATATCCTCTGGCTATGGGGCAAGCGCAAGCCAAAGCCCGCCGCTGCCGACCAGTCAGTTCCTCCCGGTCAATAAAACCAAGTTTTCGCTGGCTCAACGCCCGTGCTGCAGTGCTTGCAGCACGGGCTTTATTTTTTCACCGACATGGATTTGCGGGTTGGAAGGGCCATCCGTCTTGCCTGCTTGCTGTTCGCGCTTGCGGATGACAGGCAGGGCATGCTGGAAAGCCTCTTCGAATGAATAGGTGTTACGCAAGGCTTCGTCGAACAAGGCGCGGCCGAAGAAGGTCAACTCCGAGCCGCTGCCGCAGCCGAATGAGGTATGGGTGGCGTCGGCTGCGGTCATGATCAGGGTGTTCTCGTTCTGCAACGGCGCTATCCAGCTGCCGGAATAGCACGCCGATACCACGATGACGCGGTACTTGACGCCTGCCTTGTCCAACCACAGGTTGAGGGCCTGCGGGGTGAGCATGTCCATTTCCAACGGCCAGAGCGAGGCGGCGAGTTCTCCGTTCTGCGCGCCATGCGAGGTAAGGTAGATCAGCAGCACGTCTTCCTCGGTATTCATGAGGTCTGCGGCGCGGTTAATGGCGCGCTCCAGGTTTTCGAGGCTGGCCCATGGCAGGCTTTCCAGGGTGGCAGGGTGGTTGACGAGCTCCTGCATATGACCTGCGGCATCGAAGCGCTCCTCGATGACGGCATTGACCATGCTGCTCTCGCGCAGGAATACCTCGTCGTCGCCATAAGGCGCATAGCTGACGCTGAACAGGTCGACAACGCCTGGCCGCTCAGGCTTGACGGCTGCACGTTGCTTGCTGGCGAGCTGCAGTTGGGTTTCCAACTTTTCCTGGGTCAGCTGCAGGCTGTTGTCCGCACCGGCGCCGTCCTCTTCATAGGGCAGCCAGTACATGGGAGCTTGTGAAAAATGCACGATCAGCGGCGCGCCAAACGCGAATATCCCGGTCAGCAAGATGAGCCTGCCCGGCACTTGCGTGCTGCGTGTCAGCAGCAGCCAGAAGGCCAGCGCCGCCCAGGTGGTAGTGGCGATATACAGTGCCCAGTGCCAGGCGGATCCATCCAGGCCTTGCGGCTGGATTAGGCCGACATAGACCAAGGTGCTGAGGATATCCAGCACGAACGCCTGCGCGGTGCCGATGGCAAACAATGCGGCGGCCTGCACCTGCAGGCCGTGCGTGCGCGCGTGGTCGCTGAGGTACCAGCACAGCCATAGCAACAGCAGCACGACCAGCCAGCCCCAGAGCAACGCCTTGGGAAAGAATTCCGCCTGGCCGATGATCACCAGCCGTCCCATCAGGATGCTGCCGGCAGTGGTAATCGCCAGCATCAATAGTAGCTGCAATGGGCTGATCCGCAGTCCTTCAACATTCACTCGCTGGAAAAATGCGCTTTTCAGCCCACGTAGGAAAAAGGTGCGTAATGGAAATGTGGTATGGGACATGCTGGCCTGTAAGCGATTGCGGGTTAATGTCCGCCATCGTGCCTCAAATTCGCCCACGCGCCAAGTTGCCGGCTTGAATCCGCAGGCATGCCAGGGCTTCGGCTTGCCTTGCGGGAGGAAAAGAATTATATTCAATCACCTATGCAGAACTTCAGGCACAATCCGGATTTCCCCCTTGCTCGGGCTTTCTTGGCCCCGGCGAGCCTGATGCTGCGCAGCCCGCGCTAGTATTGCTCCTGCCCAGCTTTAGCCATACCTACTGAGACGCTTCCGCTCATAAACCCAAACGTTGATGGAATTTCAGGCCATGACACAGAACCAGCTCATCATTTTTGATACCACCCTGCGCGACGGCGAGCAAAGCCCTGGCGCGGCCATGACCAAGGAAGAGAAGCTGCGCATCGGCCGTCAACTGGAAAAGCTGGGCGTGAATGTGATCGAGGCCGGTTTTGCAGCGGCGAGCCCCGGGGACTTCGATGCCATCCGCGCCATTGCCGAAGTGATTACCGAGTCCACCGTCTGTTCGCTCGCGCGCGCCAACGAGAACGACATCCGCCGCGCGGGAGAGGCGATCAGCCCGGCCAGGAAGCGCCGCATCCATACTTTTATCGCGACCAGCCCGATCCATATGCAGAACAAGCTGCGCATGACGCCTGAGCAGGTGCTGGAGCGTGCCGTGCAGGCAGTGAAGTGGGCGTTGGAATATACCGACGACGTCGAGTTCTCTGCCGAGGATGCCGTGCGGTCCGACATCGATTTCCTGGTGCAGGTGTTCGACGCCGTAATCGCGGCAGGCGCCAAGACCATCAACGTGCCTGACACCGTGGGCTACTCCGTGCCGCAGCAATGGGGCGAGCGCATGGCGCAACTGATTGCGCGCGTGAAGGACTCCGACAAGGTGGTGTGGTCGACCCACTGCCACAACGACCTCGGCATGGCGGTGGCGAACTCGCTGTCTGCCGTGCTGGCCGGCGCGCGGCAGGTGGAGTGCACCATCAACGGCCTGGGCGAACGGGCGGGCAATGCCAGCCTGGAGGAAGTGGTGATGGCGGTGAAGACCCGCCGCGACGTGTTCCAGCTCGATACCACCATCGATACCACGCAGATCGTGACGACATCCAAGCTGGTATCGACGATCACCGGCTATCCGGTGCAGCCCAACAAGGCTGTCGTCGGCGCGAACGCGTTCGCCCATGAGTCCGGCATCCACCAGGACGGCGTGCTCAAGCACCGCGAGACTTACGAGATCATGCGTGCGGAAGATGTGGGCTGGGGCGCCAACAAGCTGACGCTGGGCAAGTTGTCCGGGCGCAATGCTTTCCGCACCCGTCTCACCGAGCTGGGCATCACCCTGGAAAGCGAGGATGCGCTCAATGCGGCATTCGCGCGCTTCAAGGAGTTGGCGGACAAGAAGTCCGAGATATTCGACGAGGATATCCAGGCCCTGGTCAGCGATAACGTGGTCAACGAGGAAAGTTTCAAGCTGAGCTACCTACATGTGGCGTCGCAGACGGGCGAAGTCCCGCATGCGGAGGTGACCGTGGCGGAGAACGGCGTCGAGCGCCGTGCGGACGCTACTGGCGGCGGCCCTGTCGATGCGGCGTTCAAGGCCATCGAGAAGATTGTCAGCAGCGGCGCCGAGCTGCTGCTGTATTCCGTCAACAACATCACCAGCGGCACCGATGCGCAGGGCGAGGTGACGGTGCGATTGTCCAAGGGCGGGCGCATCGTCAACGGCCAGGGGGCGGATACGGATATCGTGATCGCCTCGGCCAAGGCCTACCTGAACGCCCTCAATAAACTGCATGCGAATGCCGAGCGGGCACATCCGCAGGTATAGTGCATTCATTCATTTAACGATCGAATATCATCAGGTAAAAGTAAAGGAATCCCCATGTTGCAAGGTGCAATCCAGGTAACAAGTTTTGATATGGACCGGCTGTTTTCCATGATTGAGCAACTGCGCAAGAACGGCTTCCCCGAGGCAGGCAACCTTACCCGCCTCGAAGATGAACTGGCGCGCAGCGAAGAAGTGGCCTCCGAGCAGGTCGGCGCGGATGTGGTGACCATGAATTCGCGCGTGCTGCTGCGCGACGAGGCGAATGGGCACGAGATGCACTGCACGCTGGTGTTCCCCGCCGATGCGGACGCTTCGGCCAACCGCATTTCTGTAGTGGCGCCGTTGGGCACCGCCATTCTGGGATACCGGGTCGGCGACGTGATCGACTGGGCCATGCCGGGAGGCGTGCGCCAGTACAGGATATTGAAGATTGATTACCAGCCCGAGGCTGCTGGCGATTTTCACTTGTAAACAATTTAAGTGGTTAAGCAAGGCGCCTCCTGGGCGCCTTTTTTATTGCTGCAAAGCCGGTAAAAGTCCGGAAGGGACAATGTGTGCGTTTCTCTCGCAACATTTTATTATTCGGGCTGTATTACATCTGGGGCTCGACTTATCTTGCCATGCGTGTTGCGGCACAGCTAAGCCGTCAATGCTTGGTCTTGAGATAGCGCTTGTCGCTGAAAGTAGCCAGCCAATGCGGGCGGAACGCCGTCATCAGCGTGACCGCCATGCCGGTGAGAAAAGCTTCCGACCAGGCGATCAGGATGAAATAGGGCAGGTAGTTGCTGAACAGGTAGTCGGGCGGGTAGGCCTGCATGCCGCTCAGCATCAGCACCGCGCTCAAGCCGCACAGGCTGATGGTGAGCCCCGCGCAAAGAAAGCCGCAGGCGAAGATGTAGATGATCAGGTGGTTGGGCAGTTTGCTGTCCACCAGGCGGAACAGGTTGTAGCTGAAGGCTACCGGGATCACCGCCATGATGAGGAAATTGATGCCCAGCGTTTGCCATCCCGCCATGCCGAATGCAGTGACGCTGACAAGGATCAACGCCAGCGCGATCAGCGCAAGTTGCCAGCGGAACATCAGGCACAAGGCCGTGACGCCCAGCAGATGGATGTTGAGGCCGGGGCGTATGCCCGCCTTGACGCTCCAAATCACCATCAATGCCACGATGGAGCCGAGGAACACATGCTGCAATGCCGGGTCGCTCAAATGCTTCCAGGGAGACTTGATGACGGCATAGGCAAGCAGGGCTAGCGCCACTGCATTGGCAACCCATTGCCAGGCGGCCGGAACCAGGTAGTCAGGCAGGTTCATTGCCTTGGATCGCCTTGCGGCACGGGGATGGTCGCATACTTCAGGATCATAAGCTAAACTCTAACAATTTTTGCCGTAGACGGAGAAACATTTTGCAGCTCGCATTGTTTGACCTCGATAACACGCTACTGGCTGGCGACAGCGATTTCCAGTGGGGCCAGTTCCTCATCAGCAAGGGCTTGCTCGACGAGCAGGAGCACTTGGCCAAGAATATTGCCTTTTATGAGGATTACAAAGCCGGCCGGCTTGATATCTACGCCTTCCTGGATTTCCAGCTCAAGCCCCTGAGCGAACGTCCACGCAGCGAGCTGGACGCCTTGCACCGCGAATACATGGCGCAGAAAATCCGCCCCATGATCACCGACAAGGCACGCGCATTGGTGGAGAAGCACCGCCAGAATGGCGACCTGCTCATGATCATCACCGCGACCAACAGTTTTGTGACAACCCCGATTGCGCATGAGTTCGGCATCGACAACCTGATTGGCACCACGCCTGAGGAAGTGGATGGCGAATTTACCGGCAAGGTGACGGGAACCCCGAGCTTCCAGGCCGGCAAGATCACGCGGCTCAACGAGTGGCTGGCCGAGCGCGGCCAATCGTTAAGCGACTTTGAAGCTGCCTGGTTCTACAGCGATTCCCACAACGACCTGCCATTGATGAAGCTGGTGGACAAGCCCGTCGCGGTAGACCCGGACCCTACGCTCAAGGCATATGCGGAAGAAGCGGGGTGGCCCGTCATCAGCCTGCGTTGATATCTATCTGCATAGGGCGGCTAACAAAACTCAGTGATCCTGGCTAGGCGCTCTGCCGCAGGCAGTCCAAGTAGTACGGCCGGGCAACGCAACGTCAGGAATGTTTTGTTCGCCGCTCTTAGCGGTGCAGCAGGACTTCCAGCACGAACTTGCTGCCGGCATAAGCCAGCAATAGCACGACAAATCCGCTCAAGGTCCAGCGCACCGCGGTGCGTCCGCGCCAGCCGTAGCGGTAGCGGCCAAACAGCAGCCCGCCGAAGATCAGCCACGAGAGAATGGTGAACACGTTCTTGTGGTTGAACTGGAACGGCTGGTCGAACAACAGCTCCGAGAACATCATGCCGCTGATCAGGGTCAGCGTCAGCAGGATGAATCCCAGCGTAATGATGCGGAACAGCAGGGTTTCCATCGTCATGAGCGGCGGGAAGTCGGGCAGCTTGAGCCAGCTCGATTTCTGGTGCAGCTTGCGTTCAGCGGCCGTCATCAGCAAGGCATGCAGCGCGGCAAAGGTCAGCAGGCTGTAGGCCAGCATCGCAATCACCAGGTGGGCCACGAACAAGGGCTGGTCGGCGTAGGGGATCACGTGCGATTCGGGCTGCCATGCCTGCAGCAATACGAAAAAGGCCGCTGGCGGCAGCACGAACGCCTGCAGGCTATGCAGGTGGTGCTTGATATTGGTGATCCAGTAAATAAGCACGGTGAGCCAGAGGATGGTGGACAGCGCATTGGTAAAGCTCAGGTTGAGTCCTTGCGAGAACAAGTGGCAATAAAGCGAGAGCGCGTGCAGCACCAGCCCGACGGCGATCAGGCCGGACTGCCAATTCTGCTTGGAAGGGGCCGATGCGTCGCTGGTCTTGGTCTGGCGCCAGTAGTTGACGGCCACCAACAGGTAAATCAATGCGGTAATAACGGGTAGAAACGCAATCATACGGGATGACTTGGGTTAGAATTCATATATTCACAACACTATAACATGCAGCCGCCTGACGCACGCGTTAATCCACGGCGGCCGCCACTGGTATCCATCATGTTCGAAAACCTCAGCAGCAGATTACAGCAAGTCGTCAAAACCCTACGCGGGCACGCCCGCCTCACGGAAGAGAACATCACCGACGCCATGCGCGAAGTGCGCATGGCATTGCTGGAGGCCGATGTGGCCTTGCCGGTGGTCAAGGATTTCGTCAGCCAGGTGAAGGAGCGCGCGGTAGGCCGCGAAGTGCTGCAAAGCCTGTCTCCGGGCCAGGCCGTGATCCAGGTCGTGCACGAAGAGCTCACCCGCCTCATGGGCGAGCAGAACGTCGGCCTCAATCTTGCCACCAATCCTCCCGCCATCGTCCTTATGGCAGGCTTGCAGGGCTCCGGCAAGACCACCACCTCAGCCAAGCTGGCGCGGCTGCTGAAGGCCGAGAAAAAGAAAGTGCTGCTGGCCAGCGCCGACGTCTACCGGCCTGCCGCGATCGAGCAGTTGAAAACCCTGGCCAAGAGCCTGGAAGTGGACTATTTCGATTCCAATGCGACGCAAAAGCCTGCGGATATCGCCGCGCAGGCCCTCGACTTCGCCAAGCGGCATTTCTATGACGTGCTGATCTTCGATACCGCGGGCCGCCTGGGCATCGACGAAGCCATGATGGCGGAAATCAAGCAGCTGCATGAGTTGCTCAACCCGATCGAGACTCTGTTCGTGGTCGATGCCATGCAAGGTCAGGATGCGGTCAACACCGCACGCGCATTCGGAGAAACCCTGCCCTTGACCGGCGTGGTGCTCACCAAGCTCGACGGCGATGCCCGAGGCGGCGCGGCATTGTCCGTGCGCCATGTCACCGGCAAGCCGATCAAGTACATCGGCGTGAGCGAAAAGGTTGATGGCATCGAGTTATTCCATCCTGAGCGCATGGCGTCGCGCGTGCTGGGCATGGGCGACGTGCTTTCGCTGATCGAGCAGGCACAGAAGAACGTGGACCTGGACGAAGCCAAGAAGCTGGCCGACAAGGTCAAGTCCGGCAAGAATTTCGACCTTGAAGACTTCAAGGCGCAGATGCTGCAAATGCGCAAGATGGGCGGCATGGGCTCGTTGATGGACAAGATGCCCGCGCAGATTTCCGGCATGATGGGCCAAGTCAATAGCGAGACAGGCGACAAGGCCTTGCGCCGCATCGAGGGCATCATCAATGCCATGACTCCGTTGGAGCGCCGCAAGCCGGATATCATCAAGGCCACGCGCAAGCGCCGCATCGCCGCCGGCGCCGGGGTGCAGGTGCAGGAAGTCAACCGCCTGCTCAACCAGTTCGAGGAAGTGCAGAAAATGATGAAAATGTTCTCGAAGGGCGGCATGAGCAAGATCATGCGCGCAATGCAGGGCCGTTTTCCCGGCATGAGGTGATGCGCGGGGAAATTCTTTCCTGCACATAGGCTTGCATCGAAATCGCTTGATGGGATGGGTTGCTGAAGCAAAGGAAATTGCAATCCAGCATTGACGCCACCGGCGCTTTTCTTCATAATTGCGCGCTTTCCGAGATGAGAGTCTCATCTCAAGGGCCGTTAGCTCAGTTGGTAGAGCAGCGGACTTTTAATCCGTTTGTCGCAGGTTCGAGCCCCGCACGGCCCACCAGGAATATCAAAGGGTTAGCTTTTTAGCTAGCCCTTTTTTCATTTCAAGGCCGTATCTTCAAATTAATTTTAAATTAATTTTTCTTCCCAGGCTTGGCCTGGTATTTTTAATTGTGAGGTTAGCGCTATGCAAACAGGCCATCATGCACAAACCCATAACCGCTGGCTGGCGTTGATCGTCTTGTGTTTCGGCGTGCTCATGATCGTGCTCGATACCACGATCGTGAATGTGGCGCTGCCTTCGATCCGGGCCGACCTTGGGTTCAGCGAAACTTCGCTGGTGTGGGTGGTGAACGCCTATATGCTCACCTTTGGCGGTTTTCTGCTGCTCGGCGGCCGGCTGGGGGATTTTTTTGGGCAGCGGCGTTTGTTCCTGATCGGGATTGCATCGTTTACGCTGGCTTCGCTGATTTGTGGGATGGCCGCGACGCAGCAGCAATTGGTCTGGGCGCGCGCCGTGCAGGGGCTCGGCGGGGCGGTGGTGTCGGCGGGGGCGTTGTCGTTGATCATGAATCTGTTCACCGAGCAGGGCGAGCGCGCCAAGGCGATGGGGGTCTACGGCTTTGTCTGCGCGGGCGGCGGCAGCCTGGGGGTGTTGTTGGGCGGATTGCTTACGAGCACCTTGAGCTGGCATTGGATTTTTCTCGTCAACCTGCCGATCGGGATCGTGGTCTACGGCTTGTGTTTGCGGCTGCTGCCTGCGCATGGCGCCGTGTTGAGGCCGCAGAAGCTCGATGTCGCCGGGGCGTTGAGCATTACGGCGTCGATGATGCTGGCGGTGTATGCGATTGTGAATGGCAACGAGACGGGCTGGCTTTCCGGCGAGACCCTGGGCTTGTTTGCCCTGGCCGGGTTATTGTTTGCATGGTTTATCCGCTTGCAATTGCGCGTGGCCGCGCCATTGATGCCCTTGAGCCTGTTCCGGCAGCGCAATGTGTCGGTTGCCAACGTGGTAGCCGTGCTCTGGGCGGCTGCCTTGTTCGCCTGGTTCTTCATGTCGGCGCTGTATATGCAGTTCGTGCTGGGCTACGACGCCTTGCAGGTGGGGTTGGCGTTCCTGCCGGCCAATGTGGTGATGGCCTTGTTTTCCCTCGGCTTGTCCGCGTGGCTGGTGATGCGCATCGGGATTCGCGCTTCGTTGACGCTGGGATTGGTGCTGGCTGCACTCGGCCTGGGATGGTTCGCCCGTGCGCCGCTGGATGGCATGTTCTGGCTGGATATATTCCCTTCCATGGTGCTGCTGGGGTTGGGCGGCGGCATCGCCTTCAACCCGTTGCTGCTGGCTGCGATGAATGATGTGGCGCCCGAAGATTCCGGCCTAGCGTCCGGCGTGGTGAATACGGCCTTCATGATGGGCGGCGCGGTGGGATTGGCTGTATTGGCAAGCCTGGCCGCCTTGGTGAGCCAAAAGTGGCTGGCGCAGGGTAATGCCTTGCCGTCGGCGTTACTGGCCGGCTACCAGCTTGCTTTCCTGCTGGGCGCGGCTGCTGCGGGAATCGGGGCAGGGTTGGCCTTGCTGCTCATGCATGAGCCCAAATCCACGCAATCGGCGGCATCGGCTCCAGTTCATTAAAAATAGGATATCGCGTGCAAACGGCCCGGCCTAGCCGGGCTTTTTCATGCCTGCCGCTGGGGCAGGTTTGAATCAAGCCAATGCACGCACCATGTAGCTAGCGGTGTCATCGTAACTTTGCAGTTTTGCTGCCGGGACAAGATGATTGGCAGCCTGGAAGCATTGCCGTTGCCAGAAGCGGGAGGAGCTGTTGACGGCAATGAGCGAGAGGTTGTCCAGGCGTTCGTGCGCGGCCTGTGCATATAGTTGCGCGAGAGTCTCGCCAGCGGCATTCGAGCCGCGTGAGGACGGCAGCAGGGCAATATCGTGCAGGTAGTAGGTGGTGGCCTGGCTGGGCAGCGCATGCAGCATGCTGTTGAGGGCGGGAGGCATGCCGAGCTGCCACGGATGGCTGAGCAGGTAGCCGCAGATATGGTCTGTCTGTTGCCGCACCCAGCAACCTTGAGGATACAGCTGCTGGCGCTCAGTGAAAATTGCCAGGTCTTCTGGATAGCCGGGATGCACCTGCGCGGCTATCCGCATGACGGCTGGCAGGTCGCTTGCATGCATCGGCCTCCATGAGGCTGCGCGCTGCATGTCGGTTCCCGGTTCGCGGCCTTATTCGGTTTCTTCCTGGCGCTTGCGGCGCTGGCGCACGCTTTCGGCCAGGGTATCGAGCAAAGTGATGGAGTCATCCCAGCCCAGGCAACCGTCGGTGATCGACTTGCCGTATTCTAGCTGGCAACCAGGGATCAAGTCCTGCCGGCCCTCGTTGAGGTGCGACTCTATCATCAGGCCGACGATGCGGTCGTCCCCTCCGGCAATCTGGCTGGTGACGTCGGCGACGACGTCGATCTGGCGCTTATACTGCTTGAGGCTGTTGGCGTGCGAGCAGTCGATCATGACCTTGGCGGCCAGCCCTGCATTGGCGAGTTCGCGCGCGGCATCTTCCACGCTGGCGGCATCGTAGTTCGGTGTTTTGCCGCCGCGCAGGATGACGTGGCAATCCTCGTTGCCGCTGGTCGAGATGATGGCGGAGCGGCCTTCCTTGGTCACGGACAGGAAATGGTGCGGGCTGGCCGCTGCCTTGATGGCGTCGACGGCGATGCGGATATTGCCGTCCGTGCCGTTCTTGAAGCCCACCGGGCAGGAAAGGCCCGAGGCCAGTTCGCGGTGGATTTGCGATTCGGTCGTACGAGCGCCGATCGCTCCCCAGCTGACCAGGTCTGCGGTGTATTGCGGGGTGATGACGTCGAGGAATTCGGTGCCGGCAGGCATGCCGAGGGCGTTGACGTCCAGCAGGAAGCGGCGTGCCAGTTCCAGGCCCTCGTTGATGCGGTAGCTGCCGTCGAGGAAGGGGTCGTTGATCAGGCCCTTCCAGCCCACTGTGGTGCGCGGCTTTTCGAAATAGACCCGCATTACGAGCAGCAGCTCGTGCTCGAAGCGCGCGCGCAGGGCGACCAGGCGGCGGGCGTATTCCAGCCCGGCATCGTAGTCGTGGATGGAGCAGGGGCCGATGACGACGAGCAGCCTGTCGTCGGCGCTGTGCAGGATCTTATGAATGGCGCTGCGGGTAGCCACGATGTTGTCGGTGATGGCGGTACTGGCGGGCAGCTCCTCAAGCAGCTCGGACGGTAATCTCAGCTCCTTGATTTCCTTGATGCGAACATCGTCAGTCGCAATTTTTTGATATGGGCTCATTCTTTTTTCACCGCCGCCCGGAGGGTAACCAGGCATGGCACGGCATTGGTATTGTAAAAAAGTTGATTATTATAGCTTTATGCAGGCCTTCATGCCTGTGTTTGTGTCGTTCCGGGCATGATACTGCGGGAAGATGTCAGGCTTATGGCGCAGTTTGCGTGGTTTTGCAAACCAGGGTGCGGAAGCCGGGCCTGGGGCCTTCTACCTTGTCGAAGTAGCCATCGGAGGGGGCTTGTACGCTGCCTTGCGGGCAGGTGAACATGGCAGGCGCCGATTCTGCAAGCGGCACGTAGCCTGCAATGCGGCCGTTGGCATCATGGCCGGCGATCAGCTTGTAGAAAATACGGCGGTTGCCTTCCTCGGCGATTTCGGAGGCGGTCCAGCACATTTCGCCGTAAAAGTAGGCGTCTATCTTGTCTTCCTTGTAGTCCGCAAACGCGACGCCGCCGACAACCTGGCTGCCTTCTTCTGGCTTGAAGTTGCCATAGTCCTTGCATACGGCCAATGCGGCGGTGCCGTGCAGCGACAGGGCGGCGAGCAGGATGATAGTGGGCTTGTTCATGCGGACTCTTCCTTGGATACAATGTTGTCTACGGCTATTTTCTCATAATCGATACCGGGATCGTAAGGCTGAGCCGAATGAAGCTGAACTCTTTGCCAGAGGTTTGATCTCATGGATTATTGGATAATAGAATGATAGCCATTACGGATATCAAGCTTTAATCAAGATGCATTTCATCCGCCGTCTTGTGGTTTGTTGATAGGCGAGTCTGTCGGGGAAGTGGTCCAGGGCAAACCTGTGAACCAGTAAGTCAGCATTAGCTAAAGCCGTATTGCAATTGATAGCCCATGGGTAGACGTGCGTGACCAAGTCTCTCGTAGCTGAGAGTTTGTAATGAACCGCCCTATGTCGAGTTACCGGTTGGAGTTCCGTAAGGGATGGGACCAGAAAGGATCAATTTTGTATCGTGTTGTGTGGAAAGGTTTCACTGTTGCCAGTGCCGTGATAGTCGGCTTGGGAGTATTGCCGTTATCGGCCGGGGCAGATGAGATCCGCCTGAAGAATGGCGACGTGATCACGGGTAAAGTGGTGCGAAAATTCAATGAGAAGGTAGTGTTCAATACCTCGTATGCGGGCGACATCCAGGTCACCTGGTCCGAGATCGAGACCATCAAGACCGATGAGCCGCTGGCCGTCACGCTGACGGACCGCTCCAACCTGAAGACGACGCTGGAAAGCTACGATAACGGCAAGGCCACGATCAAGCTGGTGCAGCTGGATGACGAGGAGGACGGCAAGAAGCAGTACGAGGAGAAAGAGATTCCGCTGGCCGACCTGCTCTACATCAACCCGACGCCAGAATTGTCGGGCGTCGGGGTCAACTGGAGCGGTCGTATCAACCTGGGCGGTTCCGTCACGCAGGGTAATACCGACACCACCACGATCCGTCTTGACGGCGAATCGATCGCGCGTACGCTCAATCACCGCCTGACAGTGGCCGCCGTGGTCAACCGCGCGACCAACAACGGCGAGAATACGCAGTTCAACAACCGCTCCTCCATCAAGCTGGACCGCTTCATCAGCAATAAGTGGTACGTCTATGCCAACAACACGCTGGAAAACGACCGCTTCCGTGACATCAAGCTGCGGACGACAACCGGCGTCGGTAGCGGTTACCAGGTATATGAACGGCCTGACCTCAACCTCTTCGTCGAAGGCGGTTTGAACTATGTGACGGTCAATTATTACGAGGCCGAGAATGAGAGCTACCCGGGCGCACGTTGGGCGTTGAAGTACGATCAGCGCGTCTTCGGCGGCAGCACCCAGTTCTTCCATGAGCACGAAGTCCTGCTGGGCCTGGACAGCGCAAGCAATGCGCTGGCTTTCACCAAGACCGGCTTGCGCTTCCCCATCATCAACAACTTCAATGCCTCGATCCAGTACAACCTGGATTGGGCCGGACAGCCGGCTGAAGGACGCAAGAGCACGGATAGTGCGCTGATCTTCAACCTTGGGTATGTCTGGCAGTAACTGACATCACGAGCGCAGCCGCCTTGCGCGCCAGTTGGCAAGCTGTTGCCGGCGCATGACATGGCGCAGCAGGGCGGCGATCGCAATAAAACTTGCTAGGTGGGCGAGCCCTGCGTAAATGCTGACCAGCAGGATATGTGAAAACGCATTCGTCATTGCCAGGGGCGATAGTACAATCAGGGCGACAAGCAGGATCAGGAGCATCGCCGTGTCCTCCGTGCTGAATCATGTACGGTATTGCAAGCACGAATCACACCATCCACTACCGGCCCAGGCGGCCTAAAAAATTCAATCTTTCCTGGATCCAGCCGTTAATTGATTAAGGGGCGGCTTCCCATTCTCTTTTGCCGGTCGATGGGCCGGCAACCCAAGCTACAATTAGCGCATCATTTTCAAAATCGAAGAACCTAAAAAAACATGTTTTCTGACCAGGGCGGCCAATTCAGCATTGCATCAGGAGGATGGAGGTTTTACTCCCCCTTGATCGTGGCAGTCCTGATCGGTATTTCCCTGCTTGGCCTCGCTTTCTATATCCACGAGATTGACCGTCAAGCCAAGATCAAGGAAGAGCGCCATTACGTGACGACGCTGGCAGCAGGCGTGCGTGCGCGTATCGAGGGAGAGTTGAACAGCTCCATCCATCTCGGGCTGGGCTTGACCACCTATGTTGCAGCCAATCCCAATTTCAATGCCGACAGTTTCAACCGCGTCGTGGCCAGCCTGGTGCATTACGGGCGCCACCTCAAGACCATCACGATGGCGCCGGGCAATGTGGTGCGCTACGTATATCCCCTGGCAGGGAATGAAAAGCTGCTCGGGTTGCGCTACCAGGCCCAGGCTACCGGCCAGGAGGCCTCTCTGGAGGAATCGCGACATCCCGAATTGGTTGGGCCGATTGACCTGGTGCAGGGCGGGCGCGGCCTGGTGCACCGCTTGCCGCTGTTCGTGTTTGATCAGGCTGGTAAGGAGTCTTATTGGGGAGCGGCTTCGGTCGCGTTGGATATTGACAGCCTGTTGCAGGCTGCGGGTTTGCAGGTGCATGGCGCGGTCCTGAGTTATGCCCTGCGGCGCATGGATGACCGCGGCCATGCTGAAATGATCAGCGGGGACAGCGCCTTGTTCAGCCATAACCCGGTGTTACTGGACATTACCCTGGACGGACATGTTTATTGGCAGCTTGCCAGCATGCCGACCAAGGGCTGGGGGCACCTGGCGCAGCCGGACGACTGGATTTTCTGGATTGGCGTATCGCTGGCCCTGGCCTTGGCGACGCTCGCCTATGTCTGGCTGCGCACCATCCAGCAATTGCGCCAGCGTGACGCCAGGACGCGCCTGGCCACCAGCGTATTTACCTCTTCGAGCGAAGGCATGCTGATTGCAAGCCCCGGCGATGAAGTGATCGGCATCAATCCTGCAGTCACCGAATTGACGGGATATTCGGCACAGGAGTTATTGGGCATGCCGGTCAGTTTCCTTGCGGCCGAGCAGATGATGGCGGAAAACAGGCAGCAGGCTTATTTTTCCGTCAGCGAGAAAGGCGTCTGGCAGGGCGAGACCTTGATGCGGCATAAACAGGGGCACGTTTTCCCCGTCGCGCTGACCATTACCACGGTCACCGGCCAAGACGGCAGGGCCGAGTGCTACATCAACACTTTCAGCGATATCAGCGAACGCAAGGCCAACGAGGCCAGGATCCATGACCTGGCGCATACCGACACGCTCACCGGCCTGCCGAACCGCATGAGCCTCTATAACGGGCTGGAGGAGCGGCTGGCAAACGCGCAGCCCATCGGCGTGATGATCCTCGATCTTGATAATTTCAAGATTATCAATGATACCCTGGGGCACCATGTCGGGGACCAGCTATTGGTGGAAGTGGCGAGGCGCCTGGTTTCCTGTGTTGCCGACCAAGGGCTGGTGGCCCGGCTTGGCGGGGACGAGTTCGTGATCGTACTCGGCAGCCAGCAGGCGCCGCAGATGGTGGGCCGCGTGGCGGAGCAGGTGTTGCAGCGTCTGGCGCAGCCTTATCTGATCGAAGGCTATGAGCTGCATTCGTCTTCCAGCATCGGCATCGGGATTTCCCCGCGCGACGGCAGCGACGCCCATAGCCTGCTCAAGAATGTCGATACCGCGATGTATGAGGCCAAGTCCTCCGGCAAAAACAATTTCAAGTTCTTCACCGAAAAGATGCGCGAGGAAATCAATGAGCGCATGCATATGGAGAACCATTTGCGCCAGGCATTGCTGCGGGACGAGTTCGAGCTGCACTACCAACCGCAGGTGGAGATCGCCACCGGGCGCATCATCGGCATGGAAGCGCTCGTACGGTGGAATCATCCGGAGTGGGGCATGGTGTACCCGGACAAGTTCATCAGGATTGCGGAGGAATGCAACCTGGTGATTCCGCTGGGCGAGTGGGTGTTGCGCGAGGCATGCCGGCAAATCAGCCAATGGAGCCAGCAAGGCTTGGAGGAGGTGTGTATTTCTGTCAATATTTCCGCGCGTCAATTAAAATCCAGGCATCTGTTTACCCTGATTGACAGCTTGATTTCGGCGCATAATATCAAGCCGGGGATGCTTGAGCTCGAGATCACCGAAAGCGCGGCCATGGATGATCCCGAGCAGACCATTCCGCGCATGAAGAAACTGAAGAACAAGGGGGTCGCGTTGGCGATCGATGACTTTGGTACGGGATATTCCTCCCTGAGTTATCTCAAGCTGTTGCCCTTGACGCGTCTGAAGATAGACCGCTCCTTCGTCAAGGATATCGAGACCGACCCGAATGACGCGGCTATTTGCGCCGCCACCATCGCGCTTGCACGCATTCTGGGGTTAGGCCTGGTGGCGGAGGGCGTCGAAACTGAAGCACAATTGGAATATTTGCGCGCCCAGGGCTGTGATAGCGCCCAGGGATATTATTTCAGCAAGCCCCTGCCGGCAAACAACATTATGGAGTTTGTTTCCCGCCATCAGCAGGAGATATTGTCGTCATGATGCAATAACATCATAACGCGGAGAAGGGGAGTGGTTGCGTAGGCTAGTCATATTGATTCTGCTGCTGATCTGCCATGCCTGGGCCTGGGCGCAACCTGCCGCGTTGCGCCTCGATGCCAGCCATGCGTTGGCGCACGCCGGCCCGTTCCTGCAATACCTGGAGGATCCGGGCCATCAGCTTGCGTTGAAAGACTTGCCGGCTTTGGAGCAGGGCGGCGCATGGAAGCCTGCGCTGAATGAGCGCGGCAACGTCAACCTGGGGTATTCCCGTTCCGCGTTTTGGTTTGCGCTGCCGGTATCCGTGGCGGCCGATAGCGTCCAGCACCGCTTGCTGGAAGTTGCTTTTGCCTCCCTGGACCATGTCGAGGTGTATAGTCCGGACAGTGATGGCATCTATCAGCGGCAGGTGGCTGGCGATATTTATCCTTTCAACCAGCGGCCCTACCCGCACCGAAACCTGGTCTTCCCGCTCAAGCTGCCGGCGGGGGAGCATGCCATTTACATCAAGGTCGTTTCGCAGGGGACGTTGACAGTGCCGCTCAACCTCTGGCAGGTCAAGGCGATGCATGAGCATGACCAGTATGCCTATTCTTTGTTGAGCTTGTATTACGGCGCCCTGCTTGCCCTGTTTTTCTACAATTTCCTGATCTACCTCTCTACGCGCGAAACCGTATTCCTGTTTTACGTGGCTTTCGTCGGCAGCATGGTGGTGGCACAGGCGTCGTTGAACGGCCTGGGGAACCAGTTCCTCTGGCCTGCCTGGCCCGAGTGGGGCAATGTCGCCCTGCCGTGCGGCATGGCGGCGACTGGTTTCTTCGGCGTGTTTTTCAGCCGGATATTCTTGAATACGCGCGGCAACTTTCCTAGGTTGGACCGGCTGATGCTTGCATTTGCCGGATTGTTTGCCTTGATCATGCTATCCCCGCTGGCATTGTCATACCGGTTTTCGGCGCTGCTGGTGTCATTGTCGGGCGTCGTTTTTGCATTGTTCGTCACCTCGGTGGCGGTCGTTTCCTATATGCGCAAAAACCCAGGCGCGTTCTATTTCCTGTTGGCATGGGGCGCTGTACTGGCCGGGGTCGTGATCCTCGGGCTGCGCAATCTGGGCTGGGTGCCGACCAATGCCTTCACCATTTATTCCATGCAGATCGGTTCTGCCATCGAGATGCTCATGCTGTCTTTCGCCCTGGCCGACCGCATCACCATCATGCGCAAGGAAAAGGAACAGGCCCAGCGCGACACCCTGAATGCCAAACAGGAGCTGGTGGATGCCCTGATCAAGACGGAGCACGACTTGGAAGAGCGGGTCGCCTTGCGCACCAAGGAGATCGAGGCAGTCAACACCCAGCTGCGCCACAAGGAGCGCGAACTGCGCTATATGGCATTGCACGACGCCCTGACCGGGCTGGCAAACCGGACCCTCATGAACGACAGCCTCAAGCGCGCGCTCGCCCGGGCAGAGCGGGACAATAGCGTCGTGGCCGTGCTGTTGATCGATTTGGACGGATTCAAAGAAATCAATGACACTTACGGGCATGCCGCCGGCGACCTGGTGCTGCAAGTCGTGGCTGCGCGTCTGCGCAAGGTGACGCGGGTGAGCGATGTGACCGCCCGGCTGGGAGGCGACGAGTTCGTCGTGGTGCTGGAGGATATCCATGGGGCCGAAGATGCCATACGGATTGCGGAAAAACTGGTGGTGGAGTTGGCGCGCCCGGTGGAGGGCGGTTTGCACATTTCTGCCAGTATCGGTATCGCATTGAGTTCCGGGCGGCAGATGACGGATGATGTCTTGTTGAGGCAGGCCGACAAGGCGATGTATAAGGCAAAACTGGCGGGGCGCAACCGTTGGCATGTGGCTGCCGAAGCAGAATATGACAGCATGAACTAATGGCTCAGCAACTTTTGAGCAATGCGCTTGTCATTTTGAATGGGAGTTCTGCTGCAGAAACTTCCTATACAAATCAACATTAATAAGGCAGCGTATGCATATTATTAAAAAGTACAAAAAGTTTTTTCTTTCCCTGTTATTCCTGATTGTTGGCATTGCTTTATTTTTTGCCGGAGCCGGCCAGTATCACATGCAATGGTGGCCTTTCGGCCAAGGCTATTTTGCCAGTGTCGACGTGGATGAAATAGTACCTGAGCCTCGCCAGGCAAAAATATCCTCGATCTTCGGCACGGAAGAACTCGAAGTCCGCGAACTGCCGTTCAGCGATCAATATCCCACCGGCCCCTTCGAAATGCTGGGCAACAAGCAATTCCTCTTCATTACCAAGTGTGGCGAGGTCTATTTCACCAAGATCAACGAATCCAACGAGATCGAGATAACCAAGAATGCCGACGCATTGACCAAGCCCGGGCTGGAAGAGCGCGAGGAAAGCAAGGGCGATGATTATGACAACCTGGTGTATTGCAAGGAGCTAGCCGGGGTCAAGGATTCATTGCTGGTCGGCAATACCCTCTATGTGGCCTATACCACCTGGGACCACGAGGCGAACGGCGCCAGGCTGGCGGTATCCGCCTTCGAGCTTGATCAGGATAATGCCGAGCTGACTTTCCGTAAGGACATCTTCGTCACCTACCCGGCGATCAAGGAGCCTTTCCTCGGCCACCAAGTGGGCGGCAAGCTGGTATTGGGCGCGGATGACGACACCATGTTCCTGAGCGTGGGGGATTTTTCCAAGCCCGACGGGGTGCAGGATCCAACCACCGCGCTCGGCAAGATGATCAAGATCAACCTGCGAGATGCCAGCGCCGAGATCTATGCCTCGGGCTTGCGCTCGCCTTCCGGCGGCTTGTATTTCGACCGTGAAAGCAACGAGTTATGGGAAACCGAGCACGGCCCGAGGGGCGGGGACGAAATCAACCTCATCAAGCATGGCCGCAACTACGGCTGGCCGGTGGTGAGCTACGGCACCTTGTACGAGCGCGAGGGCATGGGCAACTACTACGGCAACAAGTACAACTCGCACGAGAAGTTCGAGAAGCCAGCCTTCGTCTTCAATCCCTCCATAGGCGTGGGCGCGATCGCCAAATATCCCAAGACCGGCAAGAACGAGTATTGGGAAGGCGGCTTCTTCGTCGCGGGGATGGCTGCCAATTCCCTGCTATACATGCGCAAGGAAGGCGAGCGCCTGATATATGCCGAACCGGTATTGAACGAATACCGCATCCGCGCATTGAAGATAGACAAGCACGGTCATTTCTTCATCAAAACCGATAACGACCAGTTCCTCTGGATGGAAAAATAGGTTATTGGCAGTCAGGCTGTTATGCAGCCTGACTGTATAAGGTTCATATCAATAGGCTTCATATCACCCAGGCGAATGCTGCGGCTGTATGTCAGGCAGTGTCAGCAAATGGTGTTGCAATGCGTAGAAGATGAAGTCGGCATTGCTCTTGAAGTTGAGCTTCTTCAGCACTCTGCTGCGGAACACGCTGACGGCGCCTGCCGTCACATTCAATTCGCGGGCGACGGTCGCAATCGTCTTGCGTTGGATGAATTTCAAGAACACCTGGAATTCGCGCTTGGAAAGCTGCTCATGCGGCAGCGGGGCTTGCTCTGCCTGCAGTGCCAGCCTGAGCTTTTCCGGTAGGTAATATTTTCCTCCGCACACCACTTCAATGGCATGGACTAGGTCCTCTTCGCTCGCGTATTTGTCCAGGTACCCCTTGCAACCGCAACGGATGAAATTGAGCAGGAAATGCTCGTCTTCGGTATTGCTGAGCAACAGCACAGGAATATGGGGCGCAATGCCGCGCAAGTGCGACAGCAGTTCCAGACCGTCCCGCTTGCAGGACGACACGCAGACGATGACCAGGTCAAGCTGGCGCTTGACCCGCAGTTTCCTGATCTTTTCCTCATCGATGCTTGCCAACACGTGCTTGATCTGCAATTCCTTGTGTTGGGAAAGCAGGTGGGTAAGGGAGTAATTGACCAGGCTGTCCTGGCTGACCAATGCGATTTTTTTCATGGCGCGCTAAGCATAGGGCAATGAAGAGATTCCATATGCTACCCAGAACGCGGTGTCTGCGATGTAGGACAATATAGCGCTTCTTTGTAGGAAAAAATGAAGTTTGTTTGTCCGCTTGTCCGCGTAGGATCGTTCTGACAACTATTCGAGCAGTTTACCGATGACGTTGCTGCTCTGCTTCTCCTAATCTGCTTCTCAGCCGCATTCGAGGCTAGAAATAAAACAACCACTCAAATATGTTTAGGAGGCAAATATGGCAACGTTGCATAGCGAAGCAGCAAGGAGGGATGACTGGCTGGTCTTACCCATTTCATGGCGGGCAATCCTGGCCGGGTTGGCCGTGGCGGTGGCGATACAGCTGATCTTGAGCCTGTTGGGCACAGGCGTGGGCTTCAGTTTTGTAGAGCCGACCGATCCAGGCAGCACGCCTACAGCCGAGGCATTTGGCATTGGAGCGGCATTGTGGTGGATCGTGTCATGGATATTCTCGCTGACAGCGGGAACCATTGTTGCCGTCTTGTCCTCCGGTGAAATCACGCGTTGCCGCGGCGCATTGCTGGGCATCGTCATCTGGGCATTGGCCACAATCGCGGGCGCTTGCGTATTCACCAACCTCGCTGGCGGCGCATTCAAGACCACCGCAGGCGCGCTCGGCGTAGCTGGCAGCGGCGCCGTCGCCGGCGGCACCTTGCTTGCGACCAATGGGCCCGGCGGCGAACTGAGGCAGGAAGTGGAAGAATTCTTCCGTAATGCCAAGAACAGCGTGGATCAGCAGGTGACCGAGGAAAACCAGGGCAAGGGCCATCGTGGTGGTGGCGGTGCTTACTGGCACGCCTTGAGCCGCTACCTGACTAATCCTGATGAAGCGAGCCGAGCCATCGATCGTGACCGCGTTGTTTCCACACTGGCGGATGCGACAGGCGTTTCCAAGGAGCAGGCCGACGAGGAAGTGAAAAAGCTTGAGGACGCCTATGCCGCCGGCAAGGAAAAAGCCAAGGAAGCAGCCGACCAGGCAGCTGAAGCAGCCGCCAAGTTCGCGTTGTGGGCTACCCTAGGGTTCCTGCTCAGCCTTGTCGCCGCTGTGGTGGCGGGTTCCGTCACTGCGCGCAACCTGGTGCATGCCGCCGCCAGAAATACATATTAATTAGCCAAAGGAGAGATATATGCCTTATATCATCGCATGGTTGCTGGGTGTCCCTATTACGGTCCTGGTGTTGATCTGGCTGTTGTTCTAAACGCCGGTGACAAGCAAGAGAAAGCCCCGCTAAGCGGGGCTTTTTCGTTTGTGTTTTGGGATCGCGATGTCAGCGCCTTCTGACAAAAACTATCATCGCCGTCCTATGGGGAGGCGCAACTGGCTTGGCTATGATGGAGCCATAGTCAATTGGGCAACATCAATGCAAGTTAAGTTTCATCGGTATGCCAAATAATTTGCATGGATCCATTATCGAACATCATCACCAGCATGACTGTTAAGGAGAATAAGATGAAGACAACCTTTCGAGTGCTCGTTCTGTCATCCTTTTTAGCAATGACCAGCCTCGCAGGCAATGCCGCACCGGCAGCCGAAATGTGCAGTAGCGAACTGCAGCATGCCGTGCCGGTACAAATGAACAAGGGAGCGATGCTGAGCGTCAGCGACCGGTCGCTGTCCTCTCAGCAGAACGCCTTGCAGGATAAGCAAGCCCTTGGCAAGCCGCGCGGCTTCGAGCGTTATCAACGGCCTGTGCTGGTTGACAAGGGGATTTGTCACCAGAAGTCCGGCGCATTCAATAAAAGCACCGTCAAGATGTAACGGCCTTCGGTCATGACGGCTCGCGTGCCGCCCGTTTTGCATGATAAAAAGGAGAAGAAATGAGATTATCCAAGTCCAAACTGTTTGCTGCCATCATCGCATTGATATTGGTGTGGGTAGCTTTTACCCAAATACGCATGCTCGATGGCAAGGCTGTGGATACCGCCAAGGCGACCGCATTGAAGCATATTGAGAATCCTGAAACTGCCAAACTGGAGAATTTGGAGGAAGTCCGTCACGGCGATACCAGCGTTGTCTGCGGAGAGTATCGCGTGAAGATTGAAAACGGTGATTACGGCGAAGCACGCAAATTTGTCGTCGAGGTGCATGAAGGCGAAGAGTCGCGGTTCAGCGAATTGGACGAGGACATCGCCCAATACTGCAACCTGCCAAGCAGGCATTGATTCACGGCAAGAAATAACAAAGAAGCCTGCAATCGCAGGTTTCTTTGTTTGTTTTAATTGCTGGCCGAAGGCGCAATCAGCGGCCAGCGGTCATCCATCCAGGCATATTCCTCGGGAGGCTCGGTGGTGATGACATAAATCCGGCGCTCGTCGTGGTGGGTGGCAATAACGCCCTTGATGGCATGGCCTGGCGGGATGTCGATCCAGTGCGCGTTGCGTTCCGGGTCTCGGCTCAAGAATTCCTCGGCAAGCAGATCTACAGGTTCCGGCTTGAGCTTGTCCCATTTGCCTTGTTCCAGAGATGTTTGGCGAGCCCAGCCGCCAATGAAGAAGCCGCCTTCTTTTTCCTCGAGGTCGTTGCCCCAGCGCAGCCACTTGATATGGCCTTCAGCGCTCTGGATCGGCAACGCCGCCTTGGGATGGGGGAACTCGATCCGTTTCTCGACACCGGAATGGTCGGTTAATTTGATGCCTCTGCACATGGTTCTAGTCCTCAATACAATGAAATCTATTCTAGGGACATCATATTAAGAATTGATTAAATGATGTAAGACTGAGTTTTCTTAAACTGATGTAGGAATTTTCCTAACAGGGTCCATTGTTCCTGAATATGGAATTGTGTAATTGGGATATTTTTATATATCGAAATCTGGGCTTTTGTCATACTGTTTATGATTATTTAATAAGGAGCCAACACGTAATGAAAACAACAAGCAAAGTGCTCGGCCTGATATTAGCCATGGGTTGGGCGGGGGCCGCCAACGCCGATCTGGCGGACGTGGAAGCGAACCTGGGCCGTCTCAAGGTGCCGGAAGGGTTCAAGGTGGAAGTCTATGCCGAAGTGCCTGGCGCACGGCAAATGGCATTGGGGACTTCCGGCACCGTCTACGTCGGCACCCGGGGCAACAAGGTCTACGCCGTGGTCGACAAGAACAAGGACCACAAGGCCGACGAGGTGATCACCATTCTCGACGACCTGAAGGTGGGCAATGGCGTCGCCATGTGGGACGGGCACCTGTACGTGGCTGAGCAGCACCGCATCACGCGTTATGCCGCGCCCGATTTCGACCTCAACCTGCCGTTCAAGCAGATGCGCGAAGTGATCTACGACCAACTGCCGGACAAGGCACACCACGGCTGGCGCTACATCGCGTTTGGCCCGGACAAGAAGCTCTATGTGACGATTGGCGCGCCGTGCAACGTGTGCGACCCGCAAGGCATTGAGGCCTCCATCATCCGCATGGACCCAGACGGCAAGAATACCGAGGTGTTCGCCAAGGGCGTGCGCAACTCCGTCGGCCTGGATTTCCAGCCGGGCACCAATGTATTGCACTTCACCGACAACGGCATGGACATGATGGGCGACGATATCCCGCCTGACGAGTTCAACGCCGCACCGCAGGCCGGACTGCATTTCGGCTTCCCTTACGTCGGCGGCCAAGATGCGCGCCCCAAGGATTGGCAGAACAAGAAGCCGCCACAAGCCGTGACGCCGCCCGTGCTCGGCTTCCAGGCGCATAGTGCGAACCTGGGCTTCAAGTTCTACACCGGCAAGCAGTTCCCGAGCGCATACCAGGGCAACGCCATCGTCGCCCAGCACGGTTCGTGGAACCGCAGCAAGCCTGTCGGCTACCAGTTGATGCGCGTGGTGTTCGACGAAAACCACAAGGTGAAATCGAACGAAGTCTTCATCGACGGCTGGCTCAATGACGGCGAGGCGTGGGGCCGCCCTGTCGACGTGTTGCAACTCAACGACGGCTCCTTGCTGGTGTCCGACGACTATAGCGGCGTCATCTACCGTGTCAGCTACGGCGAATCCGCCGCGGCGGCGCCTGCCCGCGGCAAGAGTGGCCACCAGGCAAAAGTCACCGGCCTGAAAATGCCGGAGTCCGCCATTGCACATCCGGACGGCCGCATCTTCGTCAGCGAGATCGGCGAATTCGGCAAGAACGGCGACGGCAAGATCACCGTGATCAACAAGGACGGCAGTCGCCAGACCCTGGCCGACGGCTTGAATGACCCCAAGGGTCTCGACCTCTTCAACAACCAGCTTTATGTCGCGGACGTGGACCAGGTGGTGAGGGTCGGGCTGGACGGTAGCAAGACCGTGATTGCCAAGCCGGGGGACTTCCAGGAAAAACCGGTGTTCCTCAACGACATCGAGATCGACGGCCTGGGCAACGTCTATGTTTCGGACAGCGGCGATGACAATGGCAAGCACGGCGCGATCTACCAGATATCTCCCGAAGGCAAGATCGCCCAGTTGATCAACGACAAGTCCGGCATCAAGCGCCCGAACGGGCTGCTGCTCGACGGTCCCGGCAAGCTGCTGGTGGCCGATTTCGGCAGCGGCAAACTGTTCCAGGTGAATTTCGCCAGCAAGAAGGCGAGCGTCACGCTGCTCAACCAGGGCTTTGGCGGCGCTGACGGCCTGGTGCGGGATACGGACGGTTTGCTCTACGTCAGCGACTGGGCCGGCGGCAAGGTCTGGCAATTGACCGAACCGCGCGCCACGCCGCAGTTGATCAGCGAGGGCCACCAATCCGCTGCAGACATCGCAGTATCTGCCGATGGGCGCTTCCTCTTGATTCCTGACATGAAGGGCGGCGAGTTGGTGCCTTTGCCTATCAAGTAATCGAGTGGTTTCCATCAATAAAGAAGCCGGCTCATGCCGGCTTCTTTATTGATGATATTTAAGTATTGATCAAGGCCGCTTTTGCGGTATCCGGCAAATGCCGGTCCAGTTTCTTTGCCAGCAGGAAGGCTTGCCGCCGCTTGTTGGCATCCCGGATTTGCTGCTCGATCAGGCTCAATACGTCTTCTACGGTGAGCACGTCCTTGTAGGCCTCGATATTGTCCTTGAGGGGTTGCAGGACTTGAATGCTTTGTTGCGCGTCATAAATAGATTGCTCGAGATTCTGGCCAAACATTGCGGCTCCTGATAGCAAAGTAAATAAGTGGGCTCGATTGTAGAGTGAAAATTCAGTCCCGCTTATCAGGCTGGGCTGATGTTGCTGTAGGACGATACTGACAAATCAACATGTCCAATTGAATACGATATGGCGACAATTTGAGGTAATGAAGGCAGACTAATCGGCTGCCTTTCTCAGGCCTTTTGGTAATTCAAAAACGTATATGCAGCGCAACTTCAAGGCTGCGCGGCTCGCCGACATAGTATTGAGTATTGGTCTGGTGGATGAAGCGCGCGTATGTTTCGTCCGTGAGGTTGCGGATACGGGCGACCAGGTCGGCGTTCTTGCTGACGCGGTATTTCGTATGTACGTCGAACAAGGTGTAGGAGGGTACCCACATGGTATTGGCGTTGTTGGCGTAAACGGAAGCCACGTAGCGCGCGCCGATGCCGGCTTGCCAGCCTGGCGTGATCTCATAGTGCAGGCGCAGGTTGGCGACCTGGTCGGGCACATTGATCGGGTGCCTGCCCTTGCGGGAAACGACGGCGGTGCCGACGGCTTCATTGAAGTCGTCGTATTCCGCGTTGACCCAGGCGATATTGCCTTCCGCGCGCAGCTTGGGCGTGATTTGTAGGGAGGAGGCAAGCTCGATGCCGGTGGAGGTCTGCTGGCCAACCTGGATGGTGTTGTTGCGGTCCTGCGGGTCGGTCACCGGGAAATCCCTGCGCACGATGCGGTAAGCCGCGATGGTCGCGGTGCCCCGTCCGTCGAGGTAATTCAACTTGCTGCCGACCTCGGCCTGGTAACCGATGGAAAGCTTGAAATTGTTGTCCACCTGGGCCGCGCTGGCGCTGGTGAGCGTGCCGCCAGGCGGTTCCGCCGAGGTGCTGTATTGGGCATAGAGGTTGGCGTCCTCAGTCACGTCGAATACGATGCCTGCGCGCCCAGTAAACGCATCCCAGCGCCGGTCGACCGTTGCCGGGCTGGCGCCGGGATTGTTGTCCAGGTGCAGGTCGATATGGTCGTAACGTAACCCGGTCACCAATGACAGGCGCTGGGCCAGGAACTGGCGGTTTTCGATGAACGCGGACAAGGTCCTGGTCTTGGTGCTGCGGCCTTTCTGCAGGCCGTTGCCCATGCCGGGGATGTCATAAAAATTGCCAGGTTCGGGAAAAGTTGCCGGAATAGTACTGACCGAAGTCGGGAACACGGTTTGCCGGTTCACATTGTAGTCCGCGCCGAAAGACCAGTCGCTTTGCAAGCCGAACAGCGCGCCCTTGTGCAGCATTTCGACCCGGTTGCCGTTAAGCTCCTGGTCATGGCGCTGCATGTAGGCGCCCGAACGCAAGACGGCGCTGTTGTCGGCGTTGTAGCGGTATACCTCGAGGTTGCGGAAATCCCGCTGGCCCGTGTAGTGGTAGAAGGTGTTGCGCAGCGAAGTCTGCGCGTTGAACCGGTATTCGGTGATGGACCGCGCCCAGGTGACGCGCTGTTCATAGCGGCCATCCGCGACGTTGTAATTGGCAAAGCGGTTGGACGTGTCGATTTTCAACCTGCCGGCCTGCGGGTTCAGCGTCGGCGTGCCCCAGTAGGGGCTGTCTTCCTGCTCGACGTGATGTTCCAATGCCAGCGTATGCGACAACTCTGGCGTGATGTCGGCCAGCCATGACAACGCCAGGCTATCCGCCTCGCGTTGCTGCCGGTCGATATAGCCGTTGCTGGTGTTGCGGCTGAAATCCAGGCGCACCCAGTTGTTGCCGTTCAGCGCATGGTTCAGGCCGAGAGCGGTTTCCATCGTGTCGTAGCGTGCATAGCTTAGGCGGGCTTCGCGGATTTCCTCGTCGCGGGTCGCGAGCTTGGTGACGTAGTTCAGGCTGCCGCCGATGGAGCCGCTGCCGTAAAGGAAGGAGGAAGGGCCGCCCACCAGTTCCACGCGGTCATAGACCCAGGCGTCCACCGGGCGGTTGGCGCTGTTGTACTGCAAGCTGATGCCGTTGAACAACTGGTTGACCTGTGCACCGCTGAATCCCCTGTAGGCAACGAATCCGCCGTGCCCGGGAGGTGCAGAGGCATTCACGCCGGGCAGGCTGTTGGCCGCATCCTGGAAATTGCGTGCGCCCGTTTCCTCCATTTGCTGGCGGCTTGCCACCGCGACCGAGGCGGGGTTCTCGCGGATGGTCAATCCGAGCCGGGAGCCTGCCTCGGACGGCTTGTCGATGTTCAAGCCCTGCTGGTGCTTGATGGGGGCTGCCTTGACGTGCACGGTGTCCAGGGTCTGGGTGCCGTCCGGCTGGTCCTTTGCCTGGGCGGATTCCTCGGCATAGGCATATGAAATGCCCATGGCCGAGGAAAACATCCCGGCAATCAAGGCCCTGATCAGGAATGGGTATGGTGTCGTCATATTGGGTCGAGAGGCAATGCGCGAACGTGTCGCGATCGTGGCAGGCATGGCTGCCACGACACGGGGCGTATCGGCAGTTTTTTGTTATGAGAGGGTGAAATATAGCAATATCGCCGGCTTGGGATAATGTGACAAATTGTCGCAGCCGGCGGCAACCTTCATGCTTGTCAGGCACGCACAGGCCGTGCTGCCTTGATACTAGCATTTTGTGAGTTGCGCTTAATGCGCTATACTGTTCGGTGTTGTAGCTAATTGCTTACCTTTCCTACAGCAAGTCTGAGACGTGCTGCGGTTCCCCCAATATCACCGCCACTTAAAGCCACAGGCTCCCAAAAGAGTTTTTACAGTGGTCAAACTTCCTTAACGGCAAGCCCCATACCGGACGATTTTTCCAGTCCGCAGGTGACCTCCAGCCCTCCAACCGGTTGCATGGCACCGTTTTCCGCAGCATTGCGCTGCCTGAGTAACTGCATATGAAATCACTCAACATCCAGCCTTTCACGGCCGGACGTTATTTAATCACCCCGATCTCGCATAGCAACGGGAACGGGCGCTATACCGCCTCGCTGTCCATCCGCAGCGGTCAGGGAACGAGTACGCATTGCCGTATCGTCAGCTTCGCCCGCGAATTCATTTCGCGCGAAAAAGCCCTGAACCATGCCGCCACTCAAGGACAAGTCTGGCTGAAAAACCCACAGGCTTTTGCCTGATACTATTGAAAGGAAAGACCATGGCAAAAGAAGAACTCATCGAGATGCAGGGCAAAGTAGATGAAATCCTGCCGGATTCCCGTTTCCGCGTCACCTTGGACAATGGGCATATATTGGTCGCCTATACCGGCGGCAAGATGCGCAAGAACCATATCCGCATCCTGGCTGGCGACAAGGTCACGGTCGAGATGTCGCCTTACGACCTTGCCAAGGGTAGGATCATCTTCCGGCATATAGAAGCAAATTCCTCGCGCCCGTTCAAGCCGGCCAAGCGTTATGCCCGCTAGAGCTAGATAAATCCCCTCCATAAAAAAGCAGACATCCCTCGGGACGTCTGCTTCAAGGCACTGGCTGGCAATGCTTTATCCACCATGGAGATGCCTGCTGCGTCAGCAATGAAGTTATGCTTTGTGCAGGCGCGTGCGTTCCAGGGTTTTATTGGGACATTCCCCGAACAGCTCGCGGTAGTAACGGGAGAACAGGCTCATGTGCCAGAACCCCCATTTGGTCGCCACATTGGCGATGCTGGTCACGGAGTCAGGCGCCGATTGCAGTTCTGCGCGTACCCGGTGCAGCCTGACGTTGCGCATGTAAGTAACTGGAGTAATCCCGACTCCTCGGATGAACGCGTGGTTAAGCGTTCTTCGGCTGACGTGGAGCATGGAGCATAGCTCTCCAATTGTAAGCGGCATTTCAGAATTCAATAGGGTGGCATCCCTTACACGATTCACTAAGTAGCGGGGAATACGATGATCATAACAAGTATGAACATTGCCCTTAGTGCTTAGGAGTGCATGTAGGCAAGTAGATATCAAGTCATCTTCGAAATTTTTCCACATCGAGGGAAAATTGATTGCTTCCTTATTTTCCAGATGAAAGTCCATGCCTTCCTTGAGAGCAGACAATAACTGCGCTGCGATATTTGGACTTAACGCTTCGACAGGTTTGATGCCGTGAAGAATTTTCCCAAGATCTACCCATTCAATTTCTTCTGCATATGCTTCAAGACGCTGCGCGGGAATGACAGCTGCAGTTATTTCGGATATTGCGGAAGTACGAAAAAATAACTCGGCATTTTTATCAAGTGTAATGAGTGAATTGGTGGTAACAGGAAGAAGACCCCATGTTGACTCACCAGTTACGATTGTAGGAATACCGATAACGTAGCAGTCCTGAGGGGCGCTGGTGATTTGATCCACAGCCTTGGTCATGGACTCAGTGAAAATCTGCAGATTTTGGCAGGTGACGCTTTTGACGGTTCCAGAAAACGTTCCTTTACCCAATTGAGTATAGTCTTGTGTCCAAAAAGGTAAAGCCCCTGCTTGCTCCAAAACATCAGATGTGGACTGATACACCAAGTGCAATTCAAGTTTGCTAGACAGATCAGTAACTAATTTTTTTCTGTTTTCCAAATATTTGATCCACGTTACATATTCTCAAAATCCATCGTAAGTCTATTTAGCTCGGAAAATCTTAGAGTTGAGCCGAATAACTTTGCCACCTTCTTTGTGAAAACTAAGTTTTACATTTACATACAGTTCAGTAAAGGCAAATCTAATGCCAAACCCCATAAAACGGATAGCAAAAATTGGCATAGATTGAAAATAAAAACGAATGTTTTAATTTAACCAATTGATTTTTAAATAAAATTTTGTTGTTTTAGCAATTGACTCTAATGCATTTTTGGAAAAATTGGATAAAATGCTTACATAATTTAACAAATGGGAGTTTTGATACAGTTTTAATATCTATTTTGTTGGCTAGCGGGATAGATGATGTTGCTGATTATTGATAACCAGCTGCATGTAAATCAGGGATTATCTTGGTTCTGTGAAAAAGGAATATTGCTATGGGCAGTTTCAGTGTTTGGCATTGGTTGATAGTACTTGCCGTAGTTGTATTAGTTTTTGGAACTAAGAGATTGCGTACTTTAGGTGGGGATCTGGGGGCGGCACTGAAGAGCTTTAAAGAAGCATCACAAGATAGAAGTTCCCATAAAGGGTAAATATTGAGATGTTTGATGTCGGGTTTTCAGAAATGGTTGTGATTGCGATAGTCGCTCTGATCGTGTTAGGGCCAGATCGATTACCTAAAGCGGCTCGTGCTTGTGGATTGCTCTATGGACGACTGCAGAGATATGTATCAGGCTTCAAAGCGGATATTGAGAGAGAAGTGGCGCTGGAAAATATGAAAAAAGCCACTGCGGAAGCACAAATGAAATTAGTTGCTTTACAAGCCCAGCTCAAAGAAGTAAGCAATGAAATATCTGGAACATCAGATATGCCGAAGCTTGATGAGGAATCCAAAAAAGAAAGCGAATTGCAATGAAGCAGGAAAGTATGCTCAGCCATTTCTATGAGATGCGAACCAGGTTTCTTTTTATCATTGCCGGGATACTGATTCCTTTATTGATCATATTGCCTTTCGCGAACTCCTTGCACTCTTTCTTCGTGAGTCCATTGCTTAAAGAACTTCCTATAGGTGGACAAATGATTGCCACCTCAGTGACATCGCCATTTTTTATCCCTCTTAAAGTTGCATTTTATGTGGCAATTGCCATCAGCTTACCACATACGCTGTATCAGATATGGAAATTTTTCCAGCCGGGGCTCTATCCTCAAGAGAAGTTGATTGGTGGGGTGGCAGTAGTTTCCAGTGTTCTTCTTTTCATCATTGGCGCGGCTTTTGCATTTAGTTTCGTTATTCCGACTGTATTGAAATTCATAGTAGGCACAACCCCGGATGGCGTTGCGGTAATGACTGAAATCGAAAGCTACTTAAACTTTCTAATTTCTATTTTGCTAGCATTTGGAATTTCGTTCCAAATGCCAATCATTGTGGTAGTGATTGCCGTCTTGGGTGTGGTTGAAGTCAAGACCCTGAAAGAGATAAGAGGTTATGTCATCGTTGGCGCTTTTGTAATAGGTGCGATTTTTACGCCACCAGATATTATTTCCCAGGTCATGCTCGCTGTCCCGCTTTGCCTGCTTTATGAGCTGGGGGTCATCATTTCAGCAGTGATTTTAAGCAGAAATAAATCTGCTTATGATCTCGTTAAATAGGGATAGGTTTAATGAGTTGAGGCATCAAAAAATTCTAATTTTAATAGGAGAAACCAATGATAACTGTTTCCTACGGGAAGTTTGACACCAAGAATGTAACGCCCATAACAACCGATCTTGATGGCTGGCATCCGGTTGAGGGTTCCCCGAGCATGAAAACTTGGATTGAGTATGTGTCTGATAATGGTAAGTTGCTATCAGGCTTCTGGGAAGCCCATCCCGGTACCTACGAGGTAACATATAATGCTGATGAAGTAGTACATATATTTGAGGGTGAAGCTATATTGACTGATAAAGAAGGACAATCTATTAGTTATAAGTCTGGCGATAGTTTTGTTGTGAAGGCCGGTTTTAGCGGGACATGGAAAACAATAAAAACTATTCGTAAAATATTCACTATCGACTTACCGGAAGGTGTCACTGCACCATTTGGTGGTTAATGCAAATATCTCACATATAACATCTAAATTACAAAAGCCTCTGAATGAAAAGACAGAGGCTTTTTTATTAATTTTCTAATGTATGAAATTCAATCTTCCATACTCAATATCTGGCCGAAAAAATTTGTTAAATTTGATTTTCTAGTTGTGGCGAGCGAATTTAACTCATCAATTATTTCTAGTGATCAATGAATAGCTTCATGGGGCGCTGACGGGTTACTAACGTAGTTTATTGATCCAATTAAGTGCATGTGCATGAGATCACGCTATGAGGATTGCTCTTAGATATCTCTTATCTTATGGCCGGTATGGAATGAGAAGAATAGTAAAAATAAGCACTGAATAATAAAAATTTCAAATTTAGAGAGGGACATGCCAGTTCTTGCTAATCAATCGAATTTTCGGTGATATCTTTTGTTGTAACAATTTGTAACGAAGTGAGGGTTGGCCCTTTTTATGCGTCACCAGGAATGCTGACCTTCATTAGATAGCTAAGAGGCTACCTGAGTATTCGGGCCATAAGTCAAATTCTAAGTCAAATTTATTGGAGGAAAAGTTAATGTCAAGAAACTCAGTTCTAAATGAACGTCATCGCGCTCTTGGATCTAAGCTTGATGAGAAAGCCTGGGGAATGCCTATTCCATCAAGCTACAGCACAGATGTGAATGATGAGGTTGTCGCAGTGCGTACCAAGGTTGGCCTGTATGATGTTTCAGCCTTGAATATCGTAAACGTGAGTGGTCAGGATGCAGAGAAGCTTATTGATCTACTGGTAGCCAGGGATATTACGCGTCTTAAGCCTGGACACTCATTGCTAGCTGCAATTCTCACGGAAAAAGGCGGAATCTGTGATGACATTATGGTCATCAGGGATAGCCAAACTGAATTCCGCCTTTCACATGGAGGCGGCGACACCAAACAACAGCTGGCTAAACTTTCGGGCGGGCTAAACGTCAGGGTAGAGCCGGATAATGATGTACATATCCTGTCGCTGCAGGGCCCTAAGTCATTGGCTGTGCTTGGTCCGTTAGTGGATTTTGATTTGTCCGCATTAGAATATTTCCAGCATGTAAAAGCTACGCTTTTCGGCAAGCAGGCCTACATTGCTCGCGGTGGCTACTCAGGGGAGCTGGGCTATGAAATCTATGCCAAGGCTGCAGATACTGTCCTGATCTGGGATGAGCTGCTGAAAGCTGGTGCTCCCTGGGGAATTGTTGCTGCATCATGGAATTCATTGGAGTTGACCCGAATTGAGGCTGGGCTTTTGTTCTATCCATTTGAAATGCCTGAAGGTGATACTACGCCTTGGGAAGTCAATATGGGGTGGGGCGTTGATTTAAATAAGCCGGGTGAGTATTGCGGAAAGGCTGCAGTAATCGCAAGTCAAGGAAAGCAACGGGTAGTCCAGATCGGCCTGATTGCTAAATCAGCTAAGGCACTAAGTGCTGGGGACGCCATTATTATTGATGGTCAAAGGGTTGGTGTCGTCACGAGTGCTTCATACAGTCATTACCTGATGCAGTCGCTGGCATTGGCGCATATAAAACCTGAGTTTGCAGCCAAAGGTACTAATGTTGTAGTGCAAAATGCACATGGCAATATCGAAGCCTATGTAGCACCCCTTCCATTTTATGATCCTCTACGATTGCGTACCCATCCACGCGCTGGAGTCTAAGAATGCTGCCTGGATATTGGATTAATAGTAAGCCTGTCTACAAGGCATTGGAATGGGAGCACCGGGCAAGGTCCCATATCGTGCTGGGAGAGGGGCCAGCTGGGCTTTCTATCCTGAGGCTTTGCCAGCTAAGGTTGCCTGAGGGCGCTATCAAAATCTTGTATGTTCCGCAGAATGGCACTGATTATACCTCCCCACTGCAAGCACTAATGGGGAGTCAGCTCCATGTCCTAGATGGCAATGAAGCGTTATGGTATTTCTTTGATCAACTGCTGAAATACTCAACCATGGGCACCAAGATTTATGCTGCTGGAAGTGAAAAGTTCCTATGGGAAGCGACAACGATGGCTGCCAAGCATGGCGTCATGAATGCCGACGTCATGCGCGAGCAGACGGGTACCTTGGCTCGTTCTGTCTATTGTGTTCATTGCAAGACAACAACGCACAATGTCACGACCAATATTGCCTCATGTGCAGGATGCCATCGACATTTGTTCGTCAGAGATCACTTCTCACGCAGGTTGAATGCCTATATGGGATTAATGGTGGATGCGGAGGAGCCAGGAAACGTACCGGCAGCGGAGGAAATCTACCCATGAACAATTCATTAGAGGTTGTTGTTTCTCGAATTGATATGGTGGCCGAAGGTATACGTCATTTCACTTTTGTTTCCGCAGATGGAAAAGAGCTACCTGGCTTCTCTGGAGGTAGTCACATCGTGGTTTCCATGCCGGCAGGAAATCGAACGTATCGTAATGCGTATTCTTTGCTGAGTTCGCCTGCAGATCGCAGAAATTATCAGATTGCCGTGAGATTGCAGAGTCCATCGCGTGGTGGGTCAAGATATATGCATGAGAACGTTGAGGTGGGAAGCAAACTCAGGATTTCCTGGCCTGTAAATTTATTCTCCCTTTCCCGTTTGGGGCATCGTCATATCTTAATTGCAGGCGGTATAGGCATTACGCCATTCATGTCCCAAGTGCATGACTTGTTAAGGATGAATGCTGCATTCGAGCTTCATTATGCCTATCGCAGTCCTAAAACAGCCGGGTTTATCGAGCACCTCAGGAGTCTGCTTAAAGACAAACTGGTTTGCCATGATGCCAGTAAAGGACAAAACCTCAACTTGCAGGACCTATTCAGTAATCAGCCATTGGGTACACATGTATATGTTTGTGGGCCCGCAGGGATGGTCGAGGGCGTGATTGAAACTGCAAAGGAATTGGGATGGCCAGAAGCGCATGTGCATTATGAAGAGTTTCTTGCGCCGCCGGTTGGCGAGCAGTTCACGCTTAAATTGAAGCAATCCGAACTAACAATTGATGTTGGGCCTGAGGTCAGCATTCTGGAAGCCATGGAAGCAGCAGGGGTCGATGCACCATATCTCTGCAGAGGCGGAGCTTGCGGGCGATGCGAGCTTGAAGTGGTTGACTGTGATGGAGTCATTGAACATCACGACCATTATCTTTCTGATGCTGAAAAACGTTCCGGCAAAAAAATCATGCCATGCGTTTCAAGAGCCAGGTGTTCCGTTATAGAACTTAATATCTGAGGTAGATCATGAATAATATTGCTTTCAAACACGAGTCTTTTAGAGACGATTACACTTACAGCAACTCTCCTGCAGCGATTCGCCGCTTTCCTTACCCTTTCGATAAAGACGAATATATGTATTCGGTAAATATCGAACCACACCGGCCAGGTGCCCAGGGCACTGTGCATGAGCATCTGTTCGATATAGATGAGCATTATGTGTCCGAGTGTAAAGATAAGCTCCTGACCCTTGCAGGGGACAAGGGACGTTATGCTGCTTTGCCTCATATGATGGATGCGCAATGGGATTTTCTTGAGCTTACTATGGAATGTTTATCGCAGGATTATCCTGACTTGTTTACGCTGGAAAAGGATGGTGATCGCTGGACCTGGACTAATCGGCCTTTGAATATAAAAGATACCTTTACTTTCGGGAACACATCCACTTTGCCTCTTGAGCCCCTGGACTATATGGGTAGGCAGACACAGGGGGATTTTGTATTGCTGGACCAACGCGATGGCAACCTCTTTGCTGATGCTGGCTTTATTACGAGTCAAGCTGACTGGTCATTGGCTTTTGATATCGGTATGTCCTGGCATGAGTGGCATGCACCTGTACCACAGATGGAGAAATTAGGAGTGCTTGAAAGAGGATTGAAATTTATTCTGAGTTTACAACAAGGCACACCTGTTAGAAGATTCAATTGGACTATGACTATTAGACCACGACTGGATACATCACCTGAGAATTATCCAGAATGGGGTCCAGAAAAAAGTAAAGTAAATGCACAGAGCGCGGGAGAGCTAGCGCATCTGCGAGTAGAGTTGCAATCTATGTTCCGACTACCACGCAGTAATGGCATATGTTTTAGTATCCGAGCTTACCTGATTAGGCTTGATGAGTTAGCTGCTCATCCAAAATGGGTAAAACGTTTTCATCGAGTATTGCGAGACTTGCATCCTGACTTGGCGGAATATAAAGGTATTAGTGGCTACCGAGAGGCCGTGGTTGAATGGCTTTCAAAATATGATGATGGCGCGGAGCTAACGTTGGGGACACAGCCGGAATAGTAAGTTAATTTTTTCAAAAATATATGTTTCTATTTAAGAGCGGCTACATAAGACTAGTCAATTCTAATGGCCGCTCTCTTTCTTTTTAAAATACTCCTAATATATCTTTTCTTCTCAAATGGATAGGTATTTAAAACAAACGTTTTAAATGCTTATTTCTCTCAAGTCTATTCTTAATTTTCGTTTATAAAATCTAAATCAAACCTTTGCCAATTATTACTAACGGATTAATTTATTAATCTGCTAATTTATCGTTGTAACAATTTGTAACCTTTGGCATTTTCACGCTTCTTTAAACTTAGAGAAGTTTTGCTATAGCAACCAAAAGATGCAAATTTGCAATGTTCATGCTGAGTTATCTAAATGTTACAGAGCCCAATTATTTTCTGTTGTGGAGATGATTGTTTTTGAAATATTAGTTTTACAGTTTATTGGTAAATAATATTTTTAAAAATTATAAATAAAACACATAGATAAGAGAGGATTTGGCATGAAGTATAGTTTCGGTTTTATCCTTCCATTATGCATTTCATGTTCGGGAATTTCTTTAGTTTATGCAAATGAAAATTCACAGTTGGAGAGTAAAGATTCTCAACAATATTCTCCTCATCATGTAGTAAAGACGTTGAGTTTTCAGACTGATTATATATTTCGAGGTATGTCATATGCTAGAAGAAGAGGTGCCGCTTCATTTTATGTAGATTACAACCATGACAATGGCCTGTATCTTGGCACTGGCATCATCAATCTGGATAAGGGGTCCGTCTATGGAAATACCATAGAGATTGATGTATATGGCGGCATTGCAGGGCAGATCACGGAAGATTTAAGAGGATCTATTGGCTTGTTTCAGTGGATTTTTCCACAAAATAAAAAAGTTGCTGGCAATAGTGCTTTTGTAACGGAACTCCATGCAGTTCTTGAGTATAAGCCTTTCACTTTGAAATATGCTTATTCATTCACGGACTGGTTTGGAATTAATACTAAATCTCATGGAAATCAGCAATTTGGGAACAGAGTAACAGGGGAGGGGGATACCAAGGGAACTGATTATATCTCGTTGGATTACAACAAGATACTTCCATATTACGATTTAAATTTTAACTTTCATATAGGTAGGACGAAGGTAAAGAACTATTCAATCGGTGACTACACGGATATAGCTATTGGTCTTAGTAAAGATTTCTTAATCAACAATAAGCATCAATGGAGCGCAGGTGTAAGTTATATAACCACAGATGGAAATAGTGATTGGTATGTTGATGCTGATGGTTACAAGATGGGTAATAGTAAGATATTTGCTTTTTTGAGACATACCTTTTGATTACTAAAAAATCAATTAGAGAAAATCTAAAAATATCTTTTTATTTATTTGGTCAGGATATTTTTGATTTAATTATTTCAGGAGAATTAAGTTGAGCACTATAACTTCAATTGATGGGGCTACTGATCAAGGTCAGTCTACATCAGAGCCGCAGGGTAGCCTGCAAAGAAAAATCGGATGGCAAGGGGCTTTCTGGGTTGCTAGCGGTGTGCCAGCATTGGTTTTATTTTCAATAGGCGCTATTGCTTCTACAGTCGGGAAACCTGCTTGGCTAGCCTGGATGCTTTCCATTACATTCGGTTTTATCCAGGCGTTTACCTATGCTGAAATTGCAGGTATGTTCCCCAATAAATCCGGTGGCGCTTCGGTTTACGGCGCCATTGCCTGGGTGCGGTACAGCAAATTTATTGCCCCAGTATTGGTATGGTGCAATTGGTTGGCCTGGATGCCAGTGCTTTCAATCGGCTCGGGATTGGCTGCGGGTTATATATTGCTTGCTATTTTTCCTGCCGATTCCATAGTGAACACATGGCAAATCACCTTACTGGATTTAGGTTTCATAAAGTCCGGTTTGTCGTTGAGAATCAATGCAACATTTCTGGTTGGCGCTGCGGTGCTCTTATGCGCATTCTGCATCCAGCATGGCGGTATCCTGCGTTCTTCTCGGTTTACTATGATTCTCGGGATTGCCGCATTAATTCCACTGTTATTGATCGGCACGATTCCATTGATTACAGGCGATGTCAGTGCGGCGAATTTTTTCCCAATAGCGCCCCTTGCCTATGATGATGCCGGCAATGTCGTTGATGGATTATGGAATATCGAAGGCTGGAAGCTGATGGCGGGCGGGATGTTCATTGCAGCCTGGTCGACTTATGCTTTCGAGACTTCCATTTGCTACACACGTGAATTCAGGAATCCTAAATCTGACACCTTCAAAGCCATTATTTATTCAGGCTTGCTTTGCTTCGCGGTATTTACGTTGGTTCCCATGGCGTTCCAATCCCATCTCGGCCTGGGTAATCTCATTTCACCTGCGCAATATGACGCATTGGGCAACGAGCTGAGTCCCGCAGTGTATGACGGCATGCTGGCTGCTGATATTTATAGCGGCATGGGTGTTTCAACTGTACTGACTTCGATGGTGGGGGGGGGCCAGCAGATCGCTAACGTGATTCTGATTATGCTGATTCTGGCTTTGCTGCTTTCGATTATGACTGCAATGGCAGGGTCTTCACGCACCTTGTACCAGGGGTCGGTTGACGGCTGGTTTCCTCGCTATCTTTCTTATGTGAATAAGCATGGCGCTCCAACGCGTGCTATGTGGACTGACTTTAGCCTGAACCTGGTTTTGCTGCTAATGTCGGATTATGTGTTTGTGTTGGCGGTATCCAATACCTGCTATGTCATATTTAATTTCTTTAACCTTAATGCAGGCTGGCTGCATCGCCTGGACCGGCCAAATTGGGAACGACCGTACAAAGCGCCTTTGATCCTGATCATCATGGGGGCGATATTGAGCTTTGTGAATGTGTCATTGATGGGCTTGGGCGCGAATATCTGGGGAGAGGGAACCTTGTTGTCCGGTGTGATCGTGGCTTCCTGCATCTTGCCCGTATTCCTGTTCCGGCATTACATTCAGGATAAAGGGGTTTTCCCAAAATCCATGCTGGATGACCTGAATGAGGGGCCGGCGGCACATTTGAAGAATAGGGCAGGCATCTTGCCGTTCCTCACCATCGCCCTGGCTGTGGCCTTGGTGGTATTCCTGCAGCAATTGTAGCTGTCTCGACTGGGAAGAGGACTGATCCTGCAAGTTCAGTGCTTGATGTCCTCTTCCATCATTTTGCTAGTGTTACGTTTGCTCAATGATGGCATGAGCAGGTTTTTGCTGAGGGAATACTCAGCAGTTTCAATCCTTGTTTTTCAACTGGAAGGCGACTCGCGTGAAGTTGGTCATCAGATCGTCTTTCACATCTGTTGGCAAACCGACACGATCAATAGCTACTGACATGCAGACGAGCCATAAGTCTCGGGTCGTTGCGTCAATCTCTACATGGGCATGCATTTCGCGTACGTTGGAATGCTTGTACTTCTCTATATAAAGCTGAGGACCGCCAAGAAATCCTGACAAGAAGTTGAATTGCTCAATACGAGAGTGTGCAACTCCATGTCCGCGCAAGTGCAGGATATGTAGTCCCCGCCCTTGTGGCTCGAATTCAATAATATCGTAGAATGTCTCGACTAGTTTTCGCAGGCCTTCTTCACCACCGATCCGATTGTAAAGTGATCCTTTCTTTTGCAAAATTATATTGCTACTGACAGGATTTTTAGCTGCGGAGTTAATAGGATTCATGAGTATCTTCCAAGAATTTTTAAGATGCATTTAATGCAATATTAGGGTAAAAAATTCTTGGATGTTGATAAGAATAAGCACAATAAAAAAGACAGAAGGCAGAATCGGACTGGGATTATGACCTCAAAGGCTTCTTCAGCGAGCTACAGTTATATTTTTCAGCGCGGCATCGTATCAGTGTATCCATTGGACATTCTCCAAATAGTTCACGGTAGTAACGGGAGAACAGACTCATGTGCCAGAATCCCCATTTAATGGCGACGCTAGCAATACTTGTGATCTGATGCGGTTTTGATTTCAACTCTCTGCGGACCCGATTGAGCCGAATGTTACGCATGTATGCCACAGGGGTGATTCCCAATACTCTGACAAATGCGTGGTTTAAGGTTCGACGGCTGACTTTTAAGTGGGCACAGAGTTCGCTGATGGTCAGTGGAGCATCGACATTTGACAGGGTCAATTCACGGACACGATTCACAATATAGCGGTGAATACGGTAGTCATGATGAGATTTAGGATTTTCTTTGGAGGATATTAAAGCTTGCAGACAAGTAGTTAACAGGTCGTTTTCATAATGGTTCCACATAATATCTAGGCTATCTGTGTCACTATATTCCAAAATCTGGCGCGGACCATCAACCAACAAAGTGAGCAAACGACTGGAAATAGATGGGGATATCAAATCTACTGGCCTCACATCTTCCATAATCTTACGCAGGTCTACCCATTCGACCTGAGCAGCATACTCCTCAAGGCGTTGATCTGAAATAACAACGGCGGCAATTTCCGAAAATTTGGAAGTACGAAAAAACAGTTCGGCATTTTTATCCAATGTGATCAGAGAATTGGACTTGACTGGTAACAATCCCCAGGATGACTCTCCATCAATTACTGTCGATAAACCAACGACGTAAGCATTTGCCGGTGCATTGGCAATTGCATCAACAGCTCGATTCATGGTTTCGCGAAATACTTGCATTCCCGAGTAACTCATACTGGCAATAGATCCGGAAAATGCACCTTTCCCTAGCTGTGTGTAATCCTGTGACCAAAGAGGCATAACATCGGCCTGTTCCAGAACATCTGTTGTCTCCTGCTGAACGACATGCAATTCGCGGCTATTCAGAGTCGCACTATTTCTAGCTAAAGCAGTTTCTCGAAAACCCACGATATTTGCTCCTTAGTATTTAACCTTCTACAGACTAGGCTGGTCGCCAGTATTTTTTGAATTCTCAAAAAATCAAAAGATTCGTCATTTTTTTGAAGCCCAAGGCATTTTGTTACATACAAGTCCTAGGCTGAAAAAAGAAAAATCTCAAAACATCAACTATACAGACCAGTAAGCATCATTCTAGAGCGTGTCAAAAAGAGATAAATAGTAAAAATCGGCATAAGTTGAACAAGAACTCTAATGGCATTCATAAAGATATGCCGATTCTTACCAAGGTTTCATGCGCATCCTGGCTATATTTACATTGTATTAACACTTTTTCTGAATTTATAACTGGAGGCCTTGAAAAGGCTGGAGGAGGGTAATGTGAGCATAGACAGGGGAGTTTTCCGCCAATCGTCTCAAAGTACTGCAGGCGTAGCGTGCATACCTGATGCTTATAGTTTTTCTGAGTCGCGATCGCCCAAGGCGCGACTTATATTAATGATAGTCGCTATTGTAGTGGGTGCTGTTGGTGGAAGTTTACTGCATTCAAAGGTGCCAGTGGTGAATGCTTTGACCGGGTTGTTCATCGTGCTGGCCCTGGCAGGCGGCTTTTTGTCCACCTGGTCGCCATGCGGCTATTCCAGCCTGAGCCTGTTGCGTCCTGCCGGGCGCTATTCGTTTGCTTCCGTGCTGCGTTGGTCGCCGACCTTCTTCACGCATGCGCTGGGTTATGCGATTGGCGCGGTGGTACTGGGCGGGGCATTGGGCATGGCGGGCTGGCTGCTGTTCTCGTCCCTGCCTTTCAGCTACATGGTCGCAGGCATGGCGGTGCTGGCGCTGGGATATGGCGCGCACCAGTTCGGCTTCATGAAGATGCCTTATCCGCAGCGTCGCGCGCAGGTGCCGCATGATGCCCGCTTCCGCTTCCGTTCTTCCGTGATCGGCCTGTTGTACGGCTATGCGCTGGGCATGAATTACCTGACCTATGTGCAGACCCCGATCCTCTACATCGTCACTGGCGTCGCGTTGTTCTGCGGCGACGTGAAGACCGCGATCTTGATTATCGGCATCTTCAACATCGGTCGCTGCTTGCCTGTCGCCGTGAACTTCCTGCCTGTCAAGAACGTGACGGTGCAGGCATGGCTGGCCCGCTGGCAGGAACGCGCTGTCGAGGTGGATGGTTTCCTTCTGCTGTCTGTCGGCTCCGCTGCATTGCTGCTGCTGGTGCTGTGAGGGCAGAAGTTTAGTGAAGTAGAAGTGCGTTGATAAAACTTAAATAATGTCTGGAGGAAATATGACAACATTCCAACCTAGTCGCCTGATCGGGCAGCTAGCTGTCGCAGCCTTGTTGGCAACCACGTACTCGGCATTTGCTGCTGATGCGCCGACGAACGTGCCGAGTTCGCTGGGCGCGATCGGCACAGCCCAAACGCTGGACAACATCACGATTGAAAAAGGGCTGCCGTCCGATTCCAAGCGCGTTTACGTGCTGGACCCAGGCCACTTCAATGTGACCACGACGGTCTACACCGTCGACGGCAAGAAGAACAACCTGCTCGGCATGACCGATACCGGCAAGCTGGCCAACGTGATGCTGAGCAGCGACGGCAAGTTCTTCGTGACCTCGAACACCACCTACAGCCGCATTGCCCGCGGCAAGCGCGACGACTACGTGGAAGTGATCGATGCGCAAAGCCACAAGGTGCTGGCTGACATCGACATCCCTGAAGGCCGCTTCCTCACCGGCGTGATGAACCGCCTGGCTTCCATTTCCACCGACAACAAGCACATGCTGTTCCAGCAGTTTGCTCCGTCTCCCGCCGTCGGCCTGGTCGACCTGGAGAAGAAGTCCTTCGTGAAGATGATGGACATTCCCGATTGCTACCAGATTTTCCCCGTGCCGAATCAGAGCTTCTACATGCACTGTCGCGACGGCTCCTTGCAGCAGTTCAACTATGACAGTAAGGGTAGTCTCAAGCCGCAGAAGCCCACCAAGGTGTTCCATGCCGAGGAGGACCACCTGTTCGTGAATCCTTACTATTCCAACACCACCGGCCGCCTGGTATGGCCTAGCTACGAAGGCCGCATATTCCAGGCCAAGCTGACCGAGAAGAATGTCGACTTCCTGAAGCCATTCGAATTGTTCACCGAGGCGGAACGGAAGGCCAACTGGCGTCCGGGCGGCTGGCAGGTGGTGGCTTACAACAATCCTCGGAACGAGATCTACGTGCTGGCCGACCAGCGCGCCAAGTGGACCCACGTGACGGCCAGCCGCTATGTGTTCGTTGTCGACGGCACCACCGGCAAGCGCCTGCGCCGCATCGACCTCGGCCACGAGATTGACGGCATCAGCGTCACCCAGGATTCCGATCCGAACCTGTACGCGGTTTCTGCCGAAGCCAAGACCTTGTTCACCTTCAATGCGGTGACCGGCAAGCAAACCGGCAAGGTGGACGAGCTCGGCCGTGCCCCGACCATTTCTCTGACAGTGGATTAAGAGAGCGCAACCATGAGCTGGCTTATTAACGATCCAACTGCCGCGGTGCTGGCCTCGCTGTTCATCGGCATTGTCCTGGCGGCGGCGGCCATCCCGAAGTTTCGCCACCCGGATGAGTTCCAGGGGGTGGTGGCAAATTACAAGTTATTGCCATCGTTCCTGGTCGCGCCGGTTGCCAAGCTTCTGCCGCTGGTCGAGTTGCTCTGCGCAGTCGCCTTGATGATTCCGCCCGCCCGCGAAATTGCGGCATGCGTTGCGGCCGGGCTGTTCATCGTGTTCGCGCTGGCACTGGCCATCAACGTCGGCCGGGGTCGCACCCATATCGATTGCGGCTGCGTACGCCGCCCCACCAGCATGAGCCGCATCGGCATGTTCCATGTCATGCGGGCGATCGCGCTGGCCGGGGTAAGCCTGTATGCGGCTGCGATTCCCGTGGAGTTTTCCAGGATCTCGATCGAGTCCGGGATGATGGGCCTAGCTGCCGCGGCGATGCTTGCCTTGCTGTACATGGGGGCGGACATGCTGGTGGGCTTCCCGAATTCAAAGAACGACTTACTCAAAGGAAATACAAATGACTAGTGGAATTATGATTGCATCCAACGTGCTGCTATGGGGGGCTTTCCTCGCCCTGGCGGCGCTCATGCTCGGCGTCATCAGGCAAATCGGCCTGCTGCACGAGCGCTCGGCTCCGCTCGGCGCCATGATGATCGATCACGGCCCGGATATCGGCGAGCGTTCGCCGGTGTTCAGCATGACGACCATCGACGGCGTGCCCGTGACCGTGGGCCGCGCAGTGTCGCCAGGCCGTCCAAGCCTGCTGATGTTCACCGGCCCTTCCTGCCCGATCTGCCAGAAACTGCTGCCCATCATCCGCTCTGTCGCCGCTACCGAAGGCGCCGACGTGATCCTGATCAGCGACGGCACGCAGGCCGAGCACCGCGAGTTCCTGCGCAACCATCCACTGGACGGCGAACACTACGTCGTTTCCGCCGAGATCGGCATGCGCTACCAGGTCTCCAAGGTGCCGTACGGCGTGCTCTTGGACAAAGACGGCGTCATCCAGGCCAAGGGCCTTTGCAATACCCGCGAGCATGTCGAAAGCTTGTTCGAGACAACGCGCGTCGGCCACTCGACCTTGCAAAACTTCCTTAAGCACGGCGTAGAAGATGCGTCGAAACATGTGCATTAATTGACGGAGAAGGGAAACAAAATATGAAAAAAAATACAGGATTTGATTCGGGCATCGAAAAACTGGCCCGTAAAACCGCCAGCAAAACAGGACGTCGCAGCTTCATCGGCAAACTGGGCGGCTTTCTCGCCGGCTCCGCATTGCTGCCGTTGCTGCCGGTGGACCGCCGCGGCCGTATGAACGAGGCGCACGCGGAAACCAAGGGCGTGCTGGGCCGCGCAGGCTTCAAGCCTCAGGACAAGGACCCCAAGTCCTGCGATTACTGGCGCCATTGCTCCATCGACGGTAATTTGTGCGATTGCTGCGGCGGCTCGCTGACTTCCTGCCCTCCAGGGTCGGAACTGTCCCCGAGCTCATGGGTGGCGAGCTGCTTCAACCCCGGCGACGGCCAGACCTACCTGATCGCTTATCGCGATTGTTGCGGCAAGCAGACCTGCGGCCGTTGCAACTGCATGAACGTGCAAGGCGAGCTGCCGATCTACCGTCCGGAGTTCAACAACGACATCGTCTGGTGCTTCGGCGCCGACAACGATGCCATGACCTACCATTGCACGGTCTCCCCGATCGTCGGTAAGGCCAGCTAAGCAGGCAATGTGAAGGGCTGTGCCAGGTATGCGTTTTTGCAGTGTGTTTCTGGTGTTTGGTCTGGCGGCGGCGATGGGTGTCAGCCACGCCGCTGATCTTCCTCCGCGGGAATCCTATCAGCGTCCGGCTGACATTCCATCGCCGCCGGACAATCCATTGACCATCGAAAAGGCCGCCCTGGGCAAAACCCTGTTTTTCGACCCCCGTCTCTCGCGGGACGGGTCCATGTCTTGCGCCACCTGCCACAACCCGGGCATGCGCTGGAGCGACGGCCGGATATTGCCGCTGCGGGCGGATGGCGTGGAACATGCGCGACGCACGCCTACCGTGCTCAACAGCGCCTGGCTCAATGCCCTGATGTGGGACGGCCGCGCCGCATCGTTGGAGGCGCAGGCAGTGCTGCCGATCACCACGGCGCATGAAATGAATTTTGAAATGCCTTTGTTGCTGGACCGGCTGAAGGATATCGCCGGCTACCGCACCTTGTTCACACAGGCGTTCGGCGATGCCGGGATGACCCATAAGCGGGTCACCCAGGCGCTTGCCAGCTTCCAGCGTACGCTGGTTTCCAAGCCTGCCCCGTTCGATCGCTGGGTGGCGGGCGAAGAGAATGCGATCAGCGAACACGCCAAGCGCGGCTTTGCCTTGTTCGAAGGCAAGGCGCGGTGCGTGGCCTGCCATTCGTCCTGGCGTTTCACGGACGACAGTTTCCACGATATCGGGCTGCCTAGCCTCGATCCCGGCCGGGGGGCGAAAGTGCCGCAGGTCGTCATCATGCAGCACGCTTTCAAGACGCCTTCGCTGAGGGACTTGCCCGGCAACGGCCCCTTTATGCACGACGGCTCGATGAATAGCCTGGAAGAGGTCGTCAAGCACTATGAGCAAGGCGGCATCCAGCGCGCGAGCCGCTCCGCGGAAATGAAGCAGTTCGAGCTTTCCGAGGCGGAGAGGGGATACCTGATCGACTTCATAAGAACATTGGATGGCGGCCCGTTGGATGTAACGCCTCCCCAACTCCCGGAGTAATGATTGATGTTGAGAAATAAAACCGACGCTGCGCATTACCGAGTACCGGCCCGTGCCGGTGCGCGTGCCATGCGTGCCCGGAACAATACGCCATGGATGCTGCGCTGGCAGGCGTGGCTGCTGGTATTGATCGCCGCTTTCATCTTCAGCGCCTCCTCCATCGCATGGAGCGCGGACGTGCACCAGATGGAGCTGACGCACCATGAGTTCGAGCCGTGGACTTTCGTGCCGAAACCCGGCGACCGCATCGATATCCACAACCATTCGGACATCGTGCATGCGATTTACGTGACATACCCTGACGGCACGGTCGTCAACTTGAAGGAGACCGCCGCGCAGCTACCCGGCATGACCGTGTCGTGGACCGTGCCGGAAGACGCGGAAGATGGTGACGAGTATGTATTGCGATGCTGGATACACACCATCATCCGGGCGGATCTGAAAGTGAAGGCACCTCTGTCGCAGTCACCACAACCATGATGGAGGTCCATGATGGCAGAAGACGGAAACAGCAATAAACCGGCGTCAACGATAGAACAGCCTGAACGCAGGCTGATGTTCAAGAAGGTGACGCGCCGCCTGGGGGCGGCCGTCGTGGGCTCCATCATCGGAGGCGCATTGCTCAGGTCGCGCCCCGCGCCTGCAGCTGCCGTATTGCGGCCGCCCGGCGCATTGGCGGAAAAGGATTTCCAGTCGGCCTGCGTGCGTTGCGGCCTGTGCGTGGAGGATTGCCCGTTCGACATCCTCAAGCTGGCGAGTTGGGCTGATCCGGCGCCCATGGGTACGCCGTTTTTCACCGCGCGCGACGAGCCGTGCCGCATGTGCCAGGACATTCCCTGCGTACGCGCCTGCCCGACCGGCGCGCTCAACCCGCTGCTGACGGACATACGCAAGGCGGACATGGGCGTCGCGGTGCTGGTGGACCATGAAACCTGCCTCAACTACAAGGGCCTGAACTGCAGCATCTGCGTCCGCGTCTGCCCGATCCGCGGCGAGGCGATCTCGCTCAAGCCGATCCAGAACGAACGCGGCCTGTTGCAGATTCCGACCGTGGACAGCACTAAATGCACCGGTTGCGGCACCTGCGAGAAACATTGCGTGCTGTCGGAGGCCGCCATCCGTGTCCTGCCCCGCGAGCTTGGCCTCGGGGTCTCCGGCGCGAACTCCGCCGGACGGACGCCGGTATGGAAATAGCGGCGATGACAAACATGGGCGCAATCCGCGCTGCGCTGTATCGGCGCCGCTGGCTGTTGAGCCGGCGTGTCGTGCAGATGTTCATCGTCCTGGCGTTCCTGGTGGATTGGCCTGAAGTCGGGCGTATCGCGCATGGCAACCTGTCTTCCAGCCTCTGGCTCGGCGTTCTGCCGCTGACGGACCCCTTCATTGCACTGCAATCGCTGTTTTCCGGCACGATGCTGGCGAAAACCGCATTGGTTGGCACCGTCATCGTCGCCGGTTTCTATTTTCTGTTCGGCGGGCGCATCTATTGCAGCTGGGTCTGCCCGATCAACATGGTGACCGACCTGGCCTACTGGCTGCGGCAGAAGCTCAATCTCAAAGGTAATATGACCATGTCGCGCGAGTTGCGCATGGCGGTGCTGGGCATGTCGCTGATACTCACCGTGCTCAGCGGCACATTGGCCTGGGAGAACTTCAACCCCATCACGCTGTTCCAGCGCGAACTCATGTGGACTTCCGTTGCGGGCAGCATGGTCCTGCTCAGCCTGTTTCTGTTTGATTTATTGATCACGCGCCGCGGCTGGTGCGGCCACCTGTGCCCGGTCGGCGCTTTTTATGCCGTGCTGGGGCGCTATGGCCGCCTGCGCGTCACCGCCGAGCAATCAGGCTCATGCGCGGGCTGCGGTTCCTGCATCCGCGTCTGTCCCGAGCCCCACGTGCTGGCGCCCGTGGTCTCCCTCAAGGCCAATACCGTCACCCACGGCGATTGCACCCGTTGCGGCGCTTGCCTGGACCAGTGCGCGACTGGCGCCCTTGCCATGAAGCTGGACCTGGGCAAATCCTTCCGCGGCATCCCCATCGTCAGAAAGTAATCGCCGGTTCTTCTTGCCGTTTTCCTGCCGTTTCCGGCGAATACCAACAATAATCAAAAAAAATCCGGTGGATTACGCCACCGGACCAAGGGACAAGGAGTGAACAAACCAATTTGCTGGGTTACAACGACATTAATCGACCAGCTTCACCGTACCGCGCATCATGAAGGAATGAAACGCGAAGGAGCAGTAGAATGAGTAGGACTCGCCATCCTTCAGGATGCTGGGCTTGAAGGTGACAGATGTTTTCTCACCGCCGCCTACCAGCGGGGTGTATGCCAATACGCGCGGGTCGTTAGGCGGAATGAAGTTCTTGTCTATGCCGGCTTCCACGCCGGCTTTTGCCAGGTCGTTTACGTCGGCGGTGCGGGCCAGCACCCAGTTGTGGCCCATGCCGGCCTTGGATGCCGTGCCTGTGTGGGCGAAGTTGACAGTAAATTCCTTGCAGCTTTTGGGGATGTCGATGGAGCGTGTATTGAACGCCATGCTGTCGCCGGCGCTGACATTGACTTCGCAGTTGCTTGCAGCGGCTGCAATGGTGGGAATGAATGCCAGGGCAAAAAGAAGTTGATTACGCATAAACGATCCGAATTGTGAATGTAATGGGGAGACAATTCTAAGTGTCCGGCTTGGCTTTTTATGGTAAGAATTGGCAAGACATTGAGGGCATGCGACGAATTGGTGGCCGCAGGGTTTCGCCTTGATTTGTATATCGATTTCGTATCGAACCGTTGGCTGAATAAGGCCTTGGAAAAATACCTTCCTCAACGCTTTTTGCAGCAAGCGATTGCTGGGAATTAACGAACAAAGCTTGAATACATATAAATAGAAACTGAACACCGCCTCATGAACCCATCCAAACCCAACAACAACTTGCCCACCCTGGTGGGCCTGTCCGCCGTCGTCATGTGGAGCGCCACGGTCGGCCTGTTCAGGAGCGTGTCCGAGATATTCGGCGCCACCGGCGGGGCCGCGCTTATTTTCACGGTGGGCGGCCTATTGGCCTGCCTGGTACTGGGCTTCCCCAAGCTCAAGATATTTCCTCGTCCCTACCTATGGATAGGCGGGGCGCTGTTTGTCGCCTATGAAGTGGCACTGGCGTTGTCCATCGGCTTCGCCCTCAACCGGGAGCAGGCAATCGAGCTGGGCATGATCAATTACCTCTGGCCTAGCCTGACCATCCTGTTCGCCGTGCTGGCCGGGCAGCAGCGCGGGTCGTGGCTGTTGCTACCCGCCTTGCTCATGAGCTTCTGCGGGATTGTGTTGGTGGTGAAAGGGGGCAGCGCCTGGAGCGTGCAAATGCTATGGCAGAACATGGCGGGCAACCCGACCGGCTATGGGCTGGCGTTCTTTGCCGCCGGGACCTGGGCGGTGTATTCGGTATTCACCCGGCGCTTCGGCAACGGCGTGAACGGCGTGCCGCTGTTCTTGGTGGTGACGGCAATCGTGCTATGGGGAAAGTATGCATTGGGCAACGAGCCTGCATTGTCCCTGCATATCGGCGGCTTATTGCAGGTGGCGGTAATGGGCGCATTGATGGCGGCTGCCTATTCGTGCTGGAACCATGGCATACAGCACGGCAACATCACGATATTGGCCACCATCTCGTGCTTCACTCCAGTACTCTCGGCGCTGATAGCCAACCTATGGCTGGGAACCAGCCCAAGCACGGGCCTGGTATACGGCGTGGCAATGGTCACGGCCGGGTCGTTCCTGTGCTGGGTGGTGACCAGAAGGAACGCGCTTGATCCCGGCAAGCATTGACGCGCTTTTCTCTTTAACTTGACCGCAGCGATGCGCAGGCTGCCGTCTTGCAAATGCCTGCAACCGCCGGCATCAGGCTGGTTGCTTCACCCCAGCATGCCGCTGCAGCAACGCCAGCACATCCTGCTCGGCCGCTTGCCAGGCATCGAGCTGCTGCGGCTGGCTGTGTTTGCGCAGGGTTGCGAATAACTTCCCGGTCATGTAGATATCGATGATGAGCGGATGCACATAGCACTTGCGGCAGATGCTGGGCGTGTTGCCGAGCTTGCGCGCGGCTTCGGTAATCGCGGCCAGCACATTCTTCTTGGCCTGCGACTGATTCTCGAACGGCTCGGCGGCCGATAGCGTGTGGAAGGTCTGCACCGTACCCGACCAGGTGCGGAAATCCTTGGCGGTGTAGTCGCGCCCGGTAATGCGCTTGAGGTAGTCGTTGACGTCGCTGGAGTCGATGGCGTGGCGCTTGCCGTCGTCGTCGAGGTACTGGAACAACTCCTGGCCGGGCAGCTCCTTCATCTTGCGCACCAGCCGCGCCAGCCTGGCGTTCTGAATCTCGATCGCATGCTCCACCCGGCTCTTGCCCTTGAAGTGAAAGGCGATCCGCCCGCCGCTGACTTCGACGTGGCGGTTGCGCAGGGTGGTCAGGCCGAAGGAACGGTTGCTGCGCGCATATTCGTCGTTGCCGACGCGGATCATCGTGGTTTCCAGCAGCGCGACCACCAGGGCCAGCACCTTGTCCCGGCTCAGGCCGGGCTGTGCTAGCTCGGCATCTATGCGTTCGCGGATCAAGGGCAGGTGCAGGGCGAAATCGATGATGTGCTCGAACTTGGCCTCGTCGCGGATCGCGCGCCACTCCTTGTGGTAGCGGTACTGCTTGCGCTGCCTGGCATCGTAGCCGGTGGCTTGCAGGTGGCCGTTGGCATAGGGGCAGATCCATACCTTCTCCCAAGCCGGCGGGATGGCGAGCGAGCGGATGCGTGCCAACTGCTTTTCGTCCCGCAGCGGGCGGCCCTGCGTATCCACATAGCGAAATCCCTTGGCGGTCCGCTTGCGGCCGAAGCCGGGCTTGTCGTCCTGGACGTAGCGCAGGCGCGCGGCTTGCGCCGACAGCTCCATGTCTCCATGCAGTTCGCTACCCAGCGTCTCATTGAGTTGGGCAGTACATTCGTCCATCTTCGTGTCCGGCATAGCGCAACTCCGCAGTGTGGTGGGCAGAGATAAAGACCGTTCGAGATATGAAAAAGTGCCGTGCAGTGCACTCCACGCCACGCAAGCATGGGGCTTCAACCGAGTAAATGCGGCAATGAGCCAATGCCTGGAACCGCGCCGCATTGAGTTGCGCCTCGGAGGCCCTCTTGAAAAATAAATGGCCATCCCTATTTTCTGAAACAAGCAGGTGCCCATCATGGGGTCTGCCATGTTCAATCGCTTAAATCAGAAAGGATGACATCATGCGTACATTTGATTTTTCGCCACTGTATCGTTCTGCCATTGGTTTTGACCGGTTGGCCCAATTAATCGCCGAGGCCCAGCGCAGCGAGAACGACATCAGCTATCCGCCTTACAACATCGAATTGCTCAGCGACGACCAATACAAAATCGTCATGGCCGTGGCAGGGTTTGACGAATCTGAGCTGCATATCGAGACCGAACAGCAAAAGCTCAAGGTCCAAGGCCGCCATGCCAGGGATGCTGAAGCCAAATCACGCAACTACCTGCACCAGGGAATCGCCGCGCGCGATTTCGAGCATACCTTCCAGCTGGCTGACCATGTCAAGGTGACCAATGCCTCGCTGGACAAAGGCCTGTTGACGATCGAACTGGTACGGGAGGTGCCCGAAGCGCTCAAGCCCCGCAAGATCGATATCCGGGTAGAGGGCAATCCTAAACTGCTGGAGGAACGGCAGGCAGCTTGATGCCTTTAGCGACACCGTAAAGCACGGGGCTGGCATTGCTAGCCCTTTTTGTTTGGTGGGTTTTCAAATGGTCTTATGCGGAGCGTAATCTTTGCGGTTTAGCGCGTCAGGGTAGGGCAATCATATTCTGAACTTCCCGTTTTTGCCGCAGCCAAAACACCATGGCTGCTCATATCCGTATCGGCATATCAGGCTGGCGTTATGCGCCATGGCGCAACGTCTTCTATCCCAAAGGGCTGGTGCAAAAGCGCGAGCTTGAATTCGCCTCGCGCGCCTTGCCGACGATAGAACTGAACAGCTCCTTTTATGCCTTGCAGCGCCCGAGCAGTTATCTGCGCTGGTACGAGCAAACGCCGCCTGGCTTCATCTTTAGCATCAAGGCAACGCGGTACATTACCCATGTCCTGCGGCTGAAGGATATTGAGCGGCCCATGGCGAATTTCTTTGCTTCCGGCTTATTGCTGCTGAAGGAAAAACTGGGCCCCATCCTATGGCAGTTCCCGCCTAGCTTCCGGTTCGACGCCACCCTGTTTGAACACTTCCTGAAACTGTTGCCGCACGATACCCATGCCGCGGCCAAGTTGGCTGAACGCCGCGATGCGTCCATGCATGGACGAGAATACATAAAAGCGGAAGAGAAACGCCCCTTGCGCCATGCCGTCGAAATCCGCAATAAAAGCTTTGAAACCCCGGAATTCATTGCGCTGCTGCGCAAATACAAAGTGGCGCTAGTAATAGCCGATACGGCCGGCAAATGGCCTGACAAGGAAGACATCACCGCCGACTTCACCTATTTGCGCTTGCATGGCGCTGAAGAACTCTACGCCAGCGGCTATACGGACAAGGAGCTGGATAACTGGGCGTCGCGGATTGAAGCATGGAGCAAAGGCGCACAGTCAAAAGATGCCCGCCTGATTTCAGACAACGCGCCTCCGCGGCGAAAATCCCGCGATGTCTATTGCTATTTTGATAACGATATCAAGGTCAAAGCGCCTTTCGATGCACGTAAGCTCTTGAGACGACTTGATCTGGAATCCGGCTTGGCTGAGTTGGATTGTCATCATGAGGTGTACTGTCCAATGTAATTTTGAGTACATTCATCCATCTTACTGTGTCCGACTAATTCAGATCCGTAGTTGGAACTAAGGTTATGATTATGCTCTAGTCGTTAATATTTAAGAATATGTTATATAGCTTATATTAATTTAAGGGAGTTGCAAATTTCTGGTAACAATTCTACTGATTCGAGGTTCTGAAAAAGTGAATTTATCAACGGGCTTTCTACCTTCACCTGAAAAAACCTGACCATCACGTTTAGCAATGCCAAGTTGTATCCATTTTTCAATCTTTTGCCTTGCTCCCTGTTGGCCAATACTAAAAACCTTTGCGATTTCTGTTGTTACAAAATCACATTTTTCTACTTTTTTACATTGGGAAATTGTATCTGGACTGTAATCATTAAGGATGCTGGTTGTTGCATAAACATCTAATCCTCTTTCTAATGAGTCAATAGACAATAACTTTGCTGCCCCTTCTACTTCTTGTATATGGTTCGTCAAAACAGTATCTAATACAGTTATTAATGTTCTAGGAGCAACACCTGCAACAGAAAATAACCTTGAGTAAACAAAGTTTATATCGATATTTTCCTCAAATATTTCACTTAAATTGGAAAGCGATTTATTGGAAAAATATTCTATCCTTTTATTTACAAGGTTTTCCAGATGTTTCTTATCCCATTTGATACTGTTATTTGGTATTTTATCCCAGCGAACAGGCATGCCATTTTCTTGAACTAATAAATTTCTAACTTGATCCCATAAAAAGAACGACCAAGATAATCCTTCAATTTCATGTAAATGAACATTAGAGTAAAGTGGCCAGATAAGTGCTGCAGCAGCGCCTGAGTTGTTTGTTGTCCAATCAGTTTCATCAATTTTGTCAACTTGAATTAATAAGCCAGAAAAGCCCATAAGGCGTGAAAATTCTACAGATTTTCTTAGTATATACAAAGGATCAATATTTTCTTTTAAAAAAGTTTTTGATGCTGCTTTTACGTAAGAATCATGATTTCCGATATCGATATCAAATTTTTTGGCGATTGCATCAACAATGCTAATTATAGAACTCGTAACTGCATCCCATTTTTTATCAGCCCATATTTTGCTTTTTCTAGAAAAAGAAAGTGCAAGAAGGTCGTAGCATTCTGTTACTGAAGATAATCTTGCTTCTTCAGATCTATTCAAATAAAAGTTAGTTAGTGACCAATCTATAAAATCTTTTGAATCTTTATCTAGTTTTGAGAGGCTTAATTCAACTTTATCTTCAGATGATAAGTAAACTAAGCTTGCCTCAATAGTTAAAAAGAAAATTTGAGAAACAAATTTTTCTAATAATTCATCTGGTTTGAACTTTCCACGAAAGTTTGAAAAATTTGTGAGCGCAATAGGTAAGAGGTGTTTATTTTGTGAGTTCCATACATTTCTATAAATGGTAATTCTTGTTGCACTTTTTCCTGAACCTCTTGATCCTGATAAAGTATAAGTTCCAAATGATTTTGATGCTTCTTCTACTGGATCTAAATATGGAGGACGTACAGCATATTGGTCAATATGAGGTTCTCTTTCAGCGGTATTACCTTCAAATGGATTACCTGAAAATCCAATACTTTCGTAAAAATTCTTTGTTTGTATTGGTTGGTTCATCATATATCCTTAATAACCAAGTTTTTGTATATGCAACAATATAAAGTAATAATAGCCTTGAATTTGAAAAAAGTGGTAATTAATTGATGAGTTTGAGTATGGGGACTTTATAAGTTAGGACTTATAACTTGCTAATCGATGCTGAGGCCGTTGAGCAATAGCTGCTATCGACCACAAGATGCTGTAATCATCGATGTAGTAAATGAGTGTTTTCGGAAATGGTGGACAATAAAAAAGTGGGTCACTTATTACAAGTGCCCACTTCTTTAATTATTTGGCGCGCCCGAAGAGATTCGAACTCCTGACCCCTTGGTTCGTAGCCAAGTACTCTATCCAGCTGAGCTACGGGCGCGTGTGTGAGGCGTGCATTATACGCGAAGATGAGATTAATACCAGCATAATTTCATTCTTTGCTACACGCCGTTGTTGTGTGGCGGAGAGCGAGGGATTCGAACCCTCGATACAGGTTTAAGCCCGTATGCTTCCTTAGCAGGGAAGTGCCTTCGACCACTCGGCCAGCTCTCCGCACGAGGGCGTAACAATACTTGATTACGCCGCAAAAATCAACGCCAAAACGGCGTAATGCTTAAACTTCTTCTAGTCCGAAAGCCTTATGCAGGACGCGTACCGCCAATTCCATGTATTTCTCGTCGATGACGACGGAAATCTTGATCTCGGAGGTGGAGATCATCTGGATGTTGATGCCTTCTTCCGCCAGGGTGCGGAACATCTGGCTGGCGATGCCGACGTGCGAGCGCATGCCGACGCCGACCACGGAGACCTTGGCGGTCTTGTCGTCGCCGATGATCTCGCGCGCGCCGATATGGCCTTGCACCTTGTCGCGCAGGATGTCCAGGGCCTTCTGCAGGTCGTTCTTGTGCACGGTGAAGGTGAAGTCGGTGGTGCCGTCGGCGGCGACGTTCTGGATGATGATGTCGACGTCGATGTTGGCGTCCGCCACGGGGCCCAGGATCTGGTAGGCGATGCCTGGGCGGTCGGGCACGCCCAGGACGGTGATTTTGGCTTCGTCGCGGTTGAAGGCGATGCCGGAGATGATCGGTTGTTCCATGTTGTTGTCGTCCTCGAATGTAATCAGCGTGCCTTCGCCTTCTTCCTCGAAGCTGGAAAGCACGCGCAGTTTGACCTTGTATTTGCCTGCAAACTCGACCGAGCGGATTTGCAGCACCTTGGAGCCCAGGCTGGCCATTTCCAGCATTTCCTCGAAGGTGACCGACTTGAGGCGGCGCGCTTCGGGCACGACCCGCGGGTCGGTGGTGTAGACGCCGTCCACATCGGTGTAGATCTGGCATTCGTCGGCCTTGAGCGCGGCGGCGAGTGCGACGCCGGTGGTGTCGGAGCCGCCGCGGCCCAGCGTGGTGATGTTGCCGTGCTCGTCCACGCCCTGGAAGCCGGCCACGACGACGACGTAGCCGTCATCGAGATCCTTGCGGATGCGTTCTTCGTCGATCTTGAGGATGCGCGCCTTGGTGTGCGCATTGTCGGTGACGATGCTCACCTGGCTGCCGGTGTAGCTCTTGGCTTTGACGCCGAGCTCCATGAGCGCCATGGAGAGCAGGGCGATGGTGACTTGCTCGCCGGTGGAAACCAGCACGTCCAGCTCGCGCGGGTGCGGGTTGGGCATCACTTCCTTGGCAAGCCCGATCAGGCGGTTGGTCTCGCCTGACATGGCGGAGACCACGACCACGACCTGCTGCCCCAGCGCCTTGTGGCGGGCCACGCGGCGGGCGACGTTGCCGATGCGTTCTGGATTGGCGACCGAGGTGCCGCCGTATTTCTGTACGATAAGTGCCATATCTATGTCGGTATCAAAGGTGCATCAATAAAACACCGGCGCTTGCGGTGCAGGCGCCGGCGGCTGTTAGTTCAGTTTTTCTCCCACCCAGCCGGCAACGCTGGCGAGCGCCTGCGGCAGCTTGCCGGCATCGGTGCCGCCTGCCATAGCCATGTCCGGCTTGCCGCCCCCCTTGCCGCCGACTTGCGCGGCGACGAAGTTGACCAGCTCGCCGGCCTTGACCTTGGCGAGGGTGTCTGCGGTCACGCCCGCGGCGACGCTGACCTTGTCGCCGTTGACGCTGGCGAGCACGATGGCGGCGGTCTTGAGCTTGTCCTTGAGCTTGTCCATGGTTTCGCGCAGGGTGTTTGCGTCAGCGCCTTCCAGCGTGGCGGCCAGCACTTTGACGCCGTTGACGTCCACGGCCTGGCTGGCGAGCTCGTCGCCTTGCGAGGAGGCCAGCTTGGATTTGAGGCGGGCGAGTTCCTTTTCCAGCGCCTTGACCTGGTCCAGGGTCTGGCTGATCTTGCCAGCCAGCTCGGCGGCAGGCGCCTTGAAGGAGGCGGCAGCGTCCGCAAGCAGTTGCTGCTGCTGTTGGATGTGGTGCAACGCCACATCGCCAGTCGCGGCCTCGATACGGCGCACGCCCGCGGCGACGCCGGATTCGGAGACGACCTTGAACAGGCCGATGTCGCCGGTGCGGCTCACATGGGTGCCGCCGCAGAGTTCGCGCGAGCTGCCGATGTCGATCACGCGCACTTCGTCGCCGTACTTCTCGCCGAACAGCATCATGGCGCCGGTCTTCTGCGCTTCGTCAATCGGCATCACGCGGGCCTGGGTCGGCGCGTTGGCGAGGATCTCGGCGTTGACGATCTCCTCGATGCGGCGGATTTCCTCGGCGGTGACCGGGGCGTTGTGCGAGAAGTCGAAACGGGTTTTATCAGAATCTACTAGGGAGCCCTTTTGCTGCACGTGGCCGCCCAGCACTTCGCGCAATGCCTTGTGCATGAGGTGGGTGGCGGAGTGGTGGCGCATGGTGCGGTGGCGCGAGGCGAGGTCGACGCGCGCGCTGACTTCGTCGCCCACGCGCAGGGTGCCGGTGCTCAATACGCCGTGGTGGCCGAATACGCTGGCCTGGATTTTCAGGGTGTCTTCCACTTGGAAGATGCCTTCCGCGCCCTTCAAGATGCCCTGGTCGCCGACCTGGCCGCCGGATTCGGCATAGAAAGGGGTGTTGTCGAGCACGACCACGCCCAGTTCGCCTTCGTTGAGGGCGTCGACCGCGCTGCCGTCCTTGTACAGTGCCAATACCTTGCCTTGGGCTTCGAGCGTGTCGTAGCCATGGAAAGTGGTCGAGGCGCCCGTGTATTCCAGGTTGGTCGCCATCTTGAATTTGCCTGCGGCGCGGGCCTGTTCCTTCTGCCGCGCCATGGCGGCGTCGAATGCGGCGGAATCCACGCTGACCTCGCGCTCGCGACAGACGTCTGCAGTCAAGTCGAGCGGGAAGCCGAAGGTGTCGTGCAGCTTAAAGGCGGTTTCGCCGTTGAATACCTTGTTGCCGGTCTTGGCCATTTCCTCAAGCTCGGCTTCGAGGATCGCCATGCCGTGCTCGATGGTCTCGAAGAAGCGGTCTTCCTCCAGGCGCAGGATGTCGGTGATGCGCTGCTCGCCGCTCTTGAGCTCGGGATAGGCATCGCCCATCTCGGCTACGAGGTCTACCACCAGCTTGTAGAAGAACGCGGCACGCGCGCCCAGCTTGTAGCCGTGGCGGATCGCGCGGCGAATGATGCGGCGCAGCACGTAACCGCGGCCCTCGTTGCCGGGGATGACGCCGTCGGCGATCAGGAAGCTGCAGGCGCGGATGTGGTCGGCCAGCACCTTGAGCGACGGGCTGTCGAGGTCCGCGGTGCTGGTGACGCGCGCGGCGGCCTGGATCAGGTGCTGGAACAGGTCGATCTCGTAATTGCTGTGCACGCCCTGCAACACGGCGGCAATGCGCTCCAGGCCCATGCCGGTATCGACGGAGGGCTTGGGCAGAGGGTGCATCACGCCTTGCTCGTCGCGATTGAACTGCATGAAGACGTTGTTCCAGATTTCGATGAAGCGGTCGCCGTCTTCCTCCGGGCTGCCGGGAGGGCCGCCCCAGATGTGCTCGCCGTGGTCGTAGAAAATCTCGGTACAGGGGCCGCAGGGGCCGGTGTCGCCCATCATCCAGAAATTGTCGGAGGCGTAGCGTGCGCCCTTGTTGTCGCCGATGCGGATCACGCGCTCGGCGGGCACGCCGATTTCCTTGGTCCAGATGTCGTAGGCTTCGTCATCCTCGGCATAGACGGTGACGGTGAGCTTGTCCTTGGGCAGCTTGAATACTTCGGTGAGCAGTTCCCAGGCATAGCTGATGGCGTCGCGCTTGAAGTAGTCGCCGAAGCTGAAATTGCCGAGCATCTCGAAGAAGGTGTGGTGGCGCGCGGTGTAGCCGACGTTCTCGAGGTCGTTGTGCTTGCCGCCCGCCCGCACACACTTCTGCGACGAGGTGGCGCGGGTATAGGGGCGCTTGTCGAAGCCGAGGAACACGTCCTTGAACTGGTTCATCCCGGCGTTGGTGAAGAGCAGGGTGGGGTCACCTGCCGGGACCAGCGAGCTGGAACTGACGATCTGGTGGCCCTTGGAGGCGAAATAGTCCAGGAAGGCCTGGCGAATCTGGTTGCTCTTCATTGATGTGTGTTCTTGCTCAAAACGTTAATGTCAAAATCCAATTGCGCGGCATGCCGCCGCCGCATCACTCGATATCTTCCGGGCTGCCGCGCAGCACCTTGCGTATCACTTCAAAACCGAAGCCGCGCCCTTGCAGGAAGCGCGCTTGCTTCGCCCATTCCTCCCGCGATTGCGGCGGCTGGGAAAACTTCTTGCGGTAAACCGCCGTAGCGGCTTCCAGTTCGTCCGGGGCCATCTCGGCCACGGCCTTGCCGATCAGTTCGTCGCTGACGCCGTGCTGCCTGAGCTCATGCGCCACGCGCAGGCTGCCGTAACGGCCCTTGCGGGCATGCACGATCTGCTCGGTATAACGTGTATCGGATAGCCAGCCGCGTTTCTTGAAGTCCTCCAGCAGGGCGGGGAGGTCGTCTTCCTCTCCCGCATGGGAACTCAGCTTGTGCAGCAACTCCTGATAGGAATATTCTCGCCGTGCCAGATATGCCAAAGCCCGCTCTCGCAGGCTGGTGGCAGGTTTATTCGTCGTCTTCTTCATCCGGCGCCGTGGTCATCGCGGCATTGGCCAGATTGGAATGCTCGCGAATCTTGGCGTCGATCTCGTTGGCGATTTCCGGGTGTTCCCGGAGGAATTCGCGCGCATTGTCCTTGCCCTGACCGATCTTCTCGCCCTTGTAGCTGTACCATGCGCCGGCCTTCTCGACCAGCTTGAGGTTGACGCCGAGCTCGATGATTTCGCCTTCGCGCGAGATGCCTTCGCCGTAAAGGATGTCGAATTCGGCCTGCTTGAACGGCGGGGAAACCTTGTTCTTCACCACCTTGACGCGGGTTTCGGAGCCGGTGATCTCGTCGCCCTTCTTGATCGCGCCGGTGCGGCGGATATCCAGGCGCACGGAAGCGTAGAACTTGAGCGCGTTGCCGCCGGTGGTGGTTTCGGGGTTGCCGAACATCACGCCGATCTTCATGCGGATCTGGTTGATGAAGATGACCAATGTGTTGGTGCGTTTGATGTTGGCGGTGAGCTTGCGCAGCGCCTGGGACATCAGGCGGGCTTGCAGGCCCATGTGCGAGTCGCCCATTTCGCCTTCGATTTCGGCTTTTGGGGTCAGCGCGGCAACGGAGTCGACCACGACGATGTCGACGGAGCCTGAGCGCACCAGCATGTCGGCGATTTCGAGCGCCTGTTCGCCGGTGTCGGGCTGGGAGATCAGCAATTCAGAGACATTCACGCCGAGCTTTTGCGCATATTGCGGGTCGAGCGCATGTTCCGCGTCGATGAAGGCCGCCGTGCCGCCCAGCTTCTGCATTTGCGCGATCACGGAAAGGGTGAGCGTGGTCTTGCCGGAGGATTCAGGCCCGTAGATTTCGACGATACGGCCGCGCGGCAAGCCGCCGATGCCCAGGGCGATGTCTAGGCCCAGGGAGCCGGTAGAGACTGCCTGGATGTCAGCGGCGACGTCGGTGTCGCCCATGCGCATGATGGAGCCTTTGCCAAATTGTTTCTCGATTTGCGAGAGGGCGGCGGCCAGCGCTTTGCTTCTATTTTCATCCATCAGTGAATACCTTTTCGAGTTGCCTGCTAAAGCCTGCAATTATTTCATAAATCAGTGGCTAAGGTAAGTTGCAACAAGCCTGTTAATGCGGTTTTGACAGACTGCCTGCGCACGGCTTCCCTGTCGCCGGAAAAGTGGTGGGTGCGGGTGACGATGCGGCCGTCGCGGTGGGCCCAGCCGAAGCATACGGTGCCGACCGGCTTTTGCTCGCTTCCGCCGTCCGGCCCGGCGATCCCGGTAATCGACGCGCTGATGTCGGCCGTGCTGTAGGCGAGCGCGCCCAGGGCCATCTCCTTGGCGGTTTCCTCGCTGACCGCCCCGTGCTGCCTCAAGGTTTCGCCGCCCACCCCGAGCATTTGCTGCTTGGCTTCATTGCTGTAGGTGACGAAGCCGCGGTCGAAGCAGGAAGAACTGCCCGGGACGGCCGTCACGCATTGCGCGGCCCAGCCGCCGGTGCAGGATTCGGCCAGGGCGAGTCTGAAGCCCTGCTTGATCAGGGTTTCGCCCAGCGTATGCGAAAGGCTTAAAAGCTCTGCATCATCCACCATTGTGTTCCTTTCAATACGGCAATTGCATAGATCGCAGCCAGCAGGTCGTCCAGCATGACGCCGAAACCGCCGTGCACTTGGCGGTCCAGGGCGCGGATCGGGAATGGTTTCCAGATGTCGAACAGGCGGAACAACAAGAAGGCGTACAGCCACCACTCCCATGCCTTGGGCGTGAATTCCAGGACCAGCATGAAGGCCACGATCTCGTCCCAGACGATGCCGCCATGGTCGTCGACGCCCAGGTTGCGCCCGGTGATGCCGCAGAGCGGGATGCCGACCAGGAACAGCAGCGCCAGGATGGGAAGGTGGCTCGCCTCGGGCAATAGCATCAGCAAGCCGAACAAGGGCAGGGCGGCCAATGTGCCGCAGGTGCCCGGACCTTTGCGCGCCAGGCCGCTGCCAAAACCCAGGGCGAGAAAGTGCGCGGGGTGGCGCAGCAGGAAATGTCGGTCAGGCAAAATGGTCAAAACCGTGCTCCTTGATGGCGAGAGGCGTATCGTCCAGGCCTTGGACGACGAGTTGCCGCGTATCGGTGATGCGGCCAATCACGGCCATGTCCAGGCCCAATTGCCGGCCGATGCCGGCAATCTTCTGCCTGTTCTCCGTCGGGGCGGTAAAACATAACTCATAATCATCGCCGCCGGCCAATATCATTTTCTGTATTGCTTCTTCGTGAGAGTATGCGCTTACAATTTCTGATGTGGGAATCGTCTTTAGCCACACCTCCGCTCCCACATGCGAGTTCTCCAGGATATGCCCGAGGTCTGCCAGCAGCCCATCGGAAATATCCAGCGCGCTATGTGCCAGCCCTCTCAATGCCAATCCCAATGCAACCCTGGGCTCGGGCTGGTACAGGGCTTTGCTGCAGGCACCGAGTTCTGCATCGCTGAGCGGATAACGGCCCTGGATGGCGGCCAAGGCCAGGGCGGCGTCGCCCAAGTGGCCCGAGACCCAGATGTCGTCGCCAGGTCGTGCCTGGCTGCGCAACAAGGCAGTTCCCGGCGGCGCTTCGCCCATGATTTGCACATTGATGGTCAACGGCCCGCGCGTGGTGTCGCCGCCTATCAGGGCGATGTCGAACTGCCCGGCACAGGCAAAGAGGCCTTCGGCAAACTTGGCGACCCATTCTTCATCGGCTTTGGGCAATGCAATCGCCAGCGTGGCCCAGCGCGGCTGCGCACCCATGGCAGCCATGTCGGACACATTTACGGCCAACGACTTCCAACCGATTAGCCATGGATTTATATCGGGGTAAAAGTGAGTGTTTGCTACCAGCATGTCGGTCGATATGGCGAGTTCCATGCCGGGGGATACCTTGATCAATGCAGCATCGTCGCCTACCCCAAGCACGGCCGACGGATGGGGGCGCTGGAAATAGCGCCGTATCAGGTCGAATTCCGATGCCATGGCTCAGGCCGGCTTTTGGGCCGACTTTGGACGGAAGGCTTGCACAATATCGGGATTGGTTTCGATATAGGGCGCTTCGATCAGGTCCAGGCAGTAGGGCACGGCGGCGAAAATACCGTGCACCACGGTGTTGCCGCTTTCGTCCTTCAACCCTTCCAGCGTCTGGGCGATGGCCTTGGGCTGGCCCGGAAGGTTGATGATCAGGCAGCGCTTGCGGATCACGGCGACCTGGCGCGAAAGGATCGCGGTCGGCACGAATTGCAGGCTGATCTGGCGCATTTGCTCGCCAAAGCCAGGCATGACCTTGTCCGCCACCGCCAGTGTGGCTTCCGGCGTCACGTCGCGTACGGCAGGGCCGGTGCCGCCCGTGGTCAGCACCAGGTTACAGCCTTCGAAGTCGACCAGGTCGCACAGGGTGGATTCAATTTCCTCCTGCTCGTCAGGAATCACGCGCAACGCGCTTTCCCAAGGGGTGGTGAGCGCGCGGCCAAGCCATTCCTGCAGGGAAGGGATGCCCTTGTCTTCGTATACGCCGGTGAAGGCACGGTCGCTGATGGAAACCAGCCCGATACGGATAGTGTCTGTTGCCATGGTTATGCTTCTGGGGATTTAAGTCATAATGATCCCGGCACAATTGCGCGCCGGGAATGAAAAAAACGTGGTTTCATCATACCATTGTCACCAGGAAAAACGAGTGGAGGGAATATGCGCCCATATTTACGACCATATTTGATCGTGCTGTTGCTTGCCGTGCTGGCGGCCTGTAGCAAGCCGGTGGTCAAGGAGACCGTGCCGGAAAAGCCGGTGGCGCCTGAGCCTGTGGTGGAGGTGCCGCAAGAGGAAAACCTTTATGCCCAGCACTATGTGGCGCGTCAGCTGCACGGCGTCAAGCTCAGCCCCGGCGCGGCCGAACCCACTATCTACAAGGGCGTGAGGGAGACCGACGATTACCAGCGCATGCTGAATGACGGTTATGAAATGCTCGGCTACTCGAGCTTCGAGGCCGGCGACGTGCCGCCTTCGCGCGCGGTGGCCCATGCCTCCAAGGTGCAGGCGGATGCCGTGGTGGTGTATACGAAACTGATTGCGGCGCCGACGGCCGCCATGAGGATGCAGAAAATCAAGGAGCAGGCGAAGACGCAGGCAAGCGCAGGCGGCAGCGGGGAGTTCTACAGTTATTTTGCAACCTACTGGGCCAAGCTGGCGCCGCCTGCGCTGGGCGTGCACGTGATGCAGCGCAGCAAGGATGATCCCGGGCCTGGCGTGACCGTCCTGGCGGTGATTACCGGCTCTCCCGCAGCGCAGGCGGGGGTGGCGGTCGGCGACGTATTGCTCAGCCTGGGGGGAGAAGCGCTTTCTTCCGCCCAGGTGCTGCAGCAAGCGACGCACCGTCATGCCGGGCAGGAGGTGGAGTTGGTATTGCGCCGGGTCAACGCCGAGAAGCGACTGCGCGTGACGCTGGGCGCGGCGTTATAGTAGACAATATCTCTAGCAGAACGCTTTACGATAAGAAAAGCATCTTCAACCAGACCATAAAAACATTACCGATAGAAATATGCTGATGGAACATATCCTGCGCGATTACGCACGACACAATACCAATGCCGCCCGCTTGCTTGCCGACCTGGTGGCGGAAATCCGACCGCGGCAGAACAGCGATACCGGCCATGCGGCCCACGCAGTGCAGGCGCTTTGCCATGTATTGAACAGCGACCCTGGGAAGGCGCAGGTGCTGAGGGATGCCATCGTGAGCCTGCTGGTGGGACGGAAGCCCATATCGCTGTACGTGGATTCCGGCATCCAGCCTAACAGCGGTTTCTTTACCGAATTGTCGCGGCGCATCGGGCACAAGATACTCCCGGACGCCATCAACCCGGCCTATCTCAAGGACTTGTTCGGGCAGATATTCCCGAAGGGCGGAGACGAGACGTGGGTGGCTGCGGTGCCGGATGACGTCTGGCTGCAGCTCGTGCATGCCTTGCGTTTTCACGAGGTGCCCGCGGACAAGGTGGCGGAATGCCAGAAGAGCCTGCTGGATGCGGCGCAGGTATTGTCCTACCGCCTGGCGGCTTCCGGCCTGGAACCGGAGCTGATCCGCAACCATCCCGAGATCGAATACCACGATTCGCCCTTCATCACCCAGAGCGTCGAGTTGCAGGCCTTGCTCGCCATGCCCCTGGAACAGCAGCACGATGTCGGGCATATCCTCGTGATGCTGGACCAGTGCCGGGAGGTGATCGCCAAAATCCGGCGCAACAGCTCGCAAACCGGGACCAGCGTGCACCTCACCTTCCTGCTGCAGCGCATGAGCCAGCAGGTTCGGCGCCTCGAGAGCCTGCTGGGCATCATCAAGCTGGTGCGCAGCGATGCGGATGCCGGGACGGCGATGGTGCAATTGTTCAAGACGTTGGTTTCCGCAGAACGGCACAAGAACGACGTGCGGCAGCATTTCCGCGAGAACGTCGAGCTGATGGCCTTGCGCGTCACGGAGAATGCCAGCCGCACCGGCGAGCATTACATCACTGAAACGCGCAGCGAGTATTTCGGCTTGATGCGGTCAGCCATGGGCGCAGGCGTGATCATTGCGCTCATGACCATGCTCAAGATCATCGCGGCCAAGCACCATTACGCGCCGCTGACCGAGGCGATCCTGTTCAGCCTCAATTACGGCCTGGGTTTCGCGCTGATCCATATCCTGCATTTCACGGTGGCGACCAAGCAGCCGGCGATGACGGCGGCCGCGATCGCCGCGAGCATCGACGCGAGCGACCGCAAGAACAAGAACCTCGACAAGCTGGTCACCATCATCGCGCAGACTTTCCGCAGCCAGACCATCGCCATTCTCGGCAACGTCATGATGGCGGTGCCCGTGGCGATGCTGGTTGGCTGGCTGATCCTGAGCGTGACGGGGCAGCATTTCATCACGCCGGAAAAAGCCCATGCGTTATTGGATGCCAACGACCCGTTCCACAGCGGCGCGGTGTTCTATGCCGCGATTGCCGGGGTGTGCCTGTTCCTGTCAGGCCTGATTGCGGGCTACCACGATAACCTGGCGGTCTATAACAAGATTCCGCAGCGCCTGCGGGCGCTGGGCTGGCTGGAGTGGCTGCTGGGCCCGTCGCGCCTGGACCGCGTGGCGCGCTATGTCGAGAATAATCTCGGGGCGCTGGCCGGGAATTTCTATTTCGGCTGCCTGCTGGGCGGGATGTCGGGCCTGGGCGTGCTGCTTGGCCTGCCCATCGATATCCGCCATATTGCGTTTGCGTCGGCGTTTACCGGCTATTCCTTCGTTGCGCTGGATTTTCTGTTTTCCTGGCAGGTATTGGTGACGGCCATCCTGGGCATCTGGCTGATCGGCACCACCAACCTGGTGGTGAGTTTCAGTCTGGCGCTGTATGTGGCAATGAAGTCGCGCAAGGTGACGTTTGCCCAGTGGCGCTTGCTGCTGAAGACTCTGGCCAAGCGCTTCATCCAGAACCCGGCCTTGTTCCTGTTGCCCCCCAAGCGCGACACCGGGGTGGAGGTGGAAGATCTTGAGCGTGCTGCGGACGAGCATGCTCATGTTCAAGCCCATGCTGGCGACAAGCCGCCAGCGCATTGAAGTCGGGCTAATCCAGCGTCTGGTAGGGCTTGTGCTGGCTGTTCTTGCGCGCAATGGCCTCGTCCGGCAAGGGCACCAGCGATTCCACCTTGAGGTGCAGCGCCGATTTTGCCAGCAAGTGCGCGCTGATCGGCGCAGTGATGAACAGGAACAGGGTGATCAGCACTTCGTGCAGGCTGACGCCGTCGCCCTGCACGCTGAAGAAAATGGACGAAGCGATCAACAGGCTGCCGACGCCCAGCGTCGTGCCCTTGGTCGGCCCATGCAGGCGCGTGTAGAAGTCGCGCAGGCGCGCGAGCCCGAGCGAGCCGATGAAGGTGAGCAATGCGCCGGTGACGATCAGCAGCGAAAGCAGGATTTCCAGCACGATGTTCATTCGATGATGTCCCCCCGCAGCAGGTATTTGCACATGGCGATGGTGCCGATGAAGCCCATGAGTGCGATGAGCAATGCCGCCTCGAAGTACACCATGCTCTTGATGTGGATGCCGAACACCACCAGCAGGGCAATGGTGTTGATATAGAGCGTGTCCAGCGCCAGGATGCGGTCGGGCGCGCTGGGCCCCTTGAGCAGGCGCCAGGCGTTCAGCGCCAGCGCGGCCGAGACCAGCACGAATGCGATGTGGATGGCGATTTCTATCATTCCTCGAAAATCTCCTTCAGTGGCAGTTCGTAACGTGTTTTGATGGTGTGGATGAAGGCGTCGATGTCATCGACGTCTATCGTGTGCACCAGGATGCTTTTGCGGTCGGGCGCAAGCAGTGCCGAGAGCGAGCCCGGAGTGAGGCAGGTGGTGTTCGCCAGGATGCTCATCGCGAAATCGGAATCGAGGTCGATCGGCACGACGATGAACGCCGGCCGCAGTTTCTCGGGCTTGCCCAGGATGCGCATGGCGACGATGAAGTTGGCCTCGATGATGTCGTATAGCAGGATGCCGCTGAATTTCAGCAGCGTGAGCGGCTTGTGCACCTTGAGCTTGTCGGGCCAGAACTGCAGGGCAAAGAACGGGATGGCCCAGCCCAGCAGCAATCCCAAGGCGATCTGCCCGGGGTCTATGCTGTTGGTGAGCAGCAGCCAGATGACGCCCAGGATGACGGTCAGCAGCGGGTGGGGCAGGAAGCGTTGCATTACTGTTCTCCCTTTCCGAGGACGGCGTGGATATAGGACGGCGTATCCAGCAGTTGGCTGGCCGTGTCCAGGCAGTAGCTGTTGATTGGGCCGGCCCAGAAGGTCATGAGTACGCATAGCGACAACAGCGACAGGATGGGGAGCAGCTCGCGCACGCGCAGCGGCTCGGGCTCGCCCTGTTTGATGTAGGAATTGGTCGAGGTGTCGACCGCATGGGCTTCGAAGAAGAACAGGGTGCCGGTGCGCGCCATGGCGATCACGGTCAACAGGCCATTGGCCAGTATGATCGCCATGATATAGGGCAAGGCGGGATGTTCCAGCGCCGCGCGCAGCAGCATGAACTTGCCGATGAAGCCCGAGAGCGGCGGCAGGCCCGAGGCAATGATGGCCAGGATGAAGAAGGTGGCGCCGAGGAATTTTTGCCTGGTGATCACCAGCCCGGCTTCCAGCCGGTCTTCCATCTGGTCGCGGCGCTGCACGATCAGATCTGCCAGCAGGAACAGCGCGGCGGCGGCAAACGTGGTATGCGGCAGGTAGTACAGTCCGGCTGCGATCCCGGCTTGGGATTCGAGGCTGAAGCCAGTCAGCAGGGTGCCTGCGGAAATCACGACCAGATAGGCGACTTGCTGGCGCAGGCGCTTGCTGCCGAGCAGGCCGAAGCTGCCGATGACGATGGTGGCGAGCGCCATGCCCAGCAGCCAGCCGTCCAGCAGGTTGGCGAGCGGGCCGGCTTCATTGCCGAATACCAGGGTGTAGACGCGCAGGATGCTGTAGGCGCCCACCTTGGTCATGATGGCGAACAGGGCGGCAGCGGGAGCGCTGGTCTGAGAGTAGGCCGAAGGCAGCCAGAGATAGAGCGGCAACAATGCCGCCTTGAGGGCGAACACCACGAACAGGAGCAGGGCCGCAGCCTTGACCAGGCCGACATTGTCCGTGCTGACATGGGTGACCTTGACCGCCATGTCGGCCATATTGAGCGTGCCGAGAATGCCGTAGAGGACGCCGACGGCAAACAGGAACAGCGAGGAGCCGACCACATTGATGACGACGAAGTGCAGGCCGGAGCGGATGCGCTTGCGACCGCCGCCGTGCAGCAACAGGCTGTATGAGGCCAGCAGCAGCACTTCGAAGAACACGAACAGGTTGAACAGGTCGGCCGTGAGGAACGCGCCGTTGAGCCCGAACAATTGCAACTGGAACAGGATATGGAACTGGCGGCCCTGCCTGTCGGTGCCGCGCATGCCATACACCAGCGCGAACAGCGAGAGCAGGGAGGTGGTAAGCACCAGCAGTGCGGCGAGCCTGTCGGCCATGAGGACGATGCCGAACGGGGCTGGCCAGTTGCTCAACGAATAGACCAGGATGCTGCCATCGCTGACCGTGCATAGCAGTTTGGCTGCGACAGCAATCAACGCGATGCTGCTGATGCCGGAAATGGCGCGCTTGACGTAGATGCGCTGCTCGCGCAGCAATAGCAGGAAAATGCCGGTAAACAGCGGCAGCAGCAAGGGAACGATGGCAAGGTGGCTCAACGGACTTCCTTTCCGTCAACGTGGTCGTTCCCCATTTCGGTACGCGCCTTGAGCGCCAGCACGATGATGTAGGCGGTCATCGCGAAGCTGATGACGATAGCAGTCAACACCAGCGCTTGCGGCAAGGGGTCGGCGTAATTGCCGGCCTGCTCGCTGATGATGGGCGGCTTGCCGATGACCAGCCGTCCCATCATGAACAGGAACAGGTTGACGGCATAGGACAGCAAGGTCAGGCCGAGCACGACGGGAAAGGTGTGGCTGCGCAGGCAGAGATAGACGCCTCCTGCGGTGAGTATGCCGATCAGGATGGAGATCAACGCTTCCATGGCATGTCTTCCTGTTTTTTCGTTGTAGTCTTTTCAGCCTTTTCGATGGCTGCGGCTCGCGCCGGTTTGGGCTCTTTGCCGCCCGGGTTCTTGCCGATGCGGGGCAGGTAGCTGACCTGGTGGATCATGCCCAGGTTGATCAGGATCAGCAGCGAGGTGCCGACCACCACCAGGAACACGCCGATGTCGAACGCCATGGCCGAGGCCAGCTCGAACTCGCCGAGCAGGGGCAGATGCACGTGCTCGAAGGTCGAGGTGAGGAACGGATAGCCGAAATACCAGCTGGCGACGCCGGTGCTTGCCGCGGTCAGCAGGCCGTAGCCGATGAGCGGATGGGTGTTGGCCGGCAGCTTGCTGCGCGTCCACTCCACCCCGTTGGCAAGGTATTGCACGATCAGCGCCGCCGAGGTGATGAGGCCCGCAATGAAGCCGCCGCCGGGCAGGTTGTGCCCGCGCAGCAGGATGAATACCGCCACCAGCATGGCAAGCGGCAGCAGGATGCGGCTGAAGGTGGCGAGGATCAATGGGTGGGTATCGGGATTCCACGGGCGGCCTTCGGCATCCTGCTTGGGGCTGAGCAGCTTGAGCTGGTCGAGCATGGCGTAAATGCCCAGGCCGGCCAATGCCAGCACCGTGATCTCGCCCATGGTGTCGAAGCCGCGGAAGTCCACGAGCAATACGTTGACGACATTGGCTCCCCCGCCGCCGGTGACGCTGTTCGCAATGAAGTAGTCCGCGATGGTTTCATATTCGCGGGTCAGCACCGCATAGCTCAGCGCGGCTATCCCTAAGCCGGAAAAAACCGCGATCACGATATCGCGGGCCTGGCGCAGGCGGTCCTGTTCATCCGGCGTTGCCTGCGGCAGGAAGAACAAGGCCAACAACAGCAGCACGGCCGTGATGAACTCCACGGCGAGCTGGGTCAGCGCCAGATCGGGCGCGGAGAACTTGACGAAGGTTAGCGCCACGCCCAGGCCCACCGCGCTGACGAGGACGAGCGAGGTGAAGCGCTGCTGGTGCATGAGGACGGTGGCGACGGCCGCCGCCATCATGATGATGGCGACCATGGCGCTCATGGGATCTACCGGCAGCATGGCGCGGTTGCCCGCCAGCGGGCCGCCGCCGCTGAGGAAGCCGTATCCGCCCAGCACGATCGCCGTGACGAACAATATCCACAACATGCGTTTTTGCGAAAGGTTGTCGGCATTCATGGTGATGGCGCTCGACCAGGCGAACAACCTGCGCATGACGCCGTTGTAGATGATCTTGGCGTCTATCCTGCCGTCGACGAGGCTTTGCAGCGAGAAGAATGCCTCGCGCTGGCGGTATACCAGGATGCCTCCCGCCAATGCGATTGCGCTCATCCACAAGGCGGGTGTCAAGCCGTGCCAAATCGCAAGGTGGAAGGCAGGCGGCGCGCTCTGCAGGGCGCTGCCTGCCACCAGTGTGACCAGGGGCTGCGCAATTGCCGGGAACAAGCCGACCACGACGCAGGCGGCCACCAGGATGGCGACTGGAATCTGCATGCCGCTTGACGGGTCGTGAGGCGCCTTGGGCAGGTCGGCAGGCTCGCCGCCAAAGAATACGTTATGGGCGATGCGGATGGAATAGGCGGCGGAGAACACCGCGCCAGCCGTCACGATCGCTGGCAGCAGCCAAGGATGGGCGAAGGTATCGCCATACACGACGACTTGCTCGAGGAACATTTCCTTGGAAACGAAGCCGTTGAGGCCGGGGATGCCGGCCATGGCGGCTGCGGCGATGACCATCAGCGCCGCAGTGTAAGGCATGTAGCGCCTGAGGCCGCGCAGCTGGCGCATGTCGCGGGTGCCGGTTTCGTGGTCGACGATCCCGGCCAGCATGAACAGCGAGGCCTTGAAGGTTGCGTGGTTGATGATGTGGAATACGCCGGCGACCACCGCCAGCGGCGTGCCGATGCCGAACAGCGCGACGATCAGGCCGAGATGGCTGATGGTGGAATAGGCCAGCAGCGCCTTCATGTCGTGCTTGAACAGGGCGATATAGCTGCCTGTGAGGAAGGTGACAATGCCGATGCCGGAGACGATCCAGGTCCACTCCGGCGTGCCGGCGAGCGCTGGAAACAGGCGCGCCAGCAGGAATATCCCGGCCTTGACCATGGTGGCGGAATGCAGGTAGGCGGACACCGGGGTGGGCGCGGCCATGGCATTGGGCAGCCAGAAGTGGAACGGGAACTGCGCCGACTTGGTGAACACGCCAAGCAGGATCAACAGCAGCATGGATGAGTAATGCTCGTGGCTGCGGATCGCGTCGCCTGCCAGCAGGATGTCGCTGAGGTCGTAGCTGCCGGCCATATTGCCCAGCAGCAGGAATCCGCCGAGCATGGCGAGCCCGCCGCCGCCCGTGATCGTGAGCGCCATGCGCGCGCCGCGGCTGGCTTCCTCGCGTTGCTGCCAATAACTGATCAGCAGGAACGAGGACAGGCTGGTGAGCTCCCAGAACATCAGCAGCTGGATGATGTTCTCCGAGAGCACGACGCCAAGCATCGAGCCCATGAACAGCAGCAGGTAGGCGTAGAAGCGCCCCATGCTGTCGCGCGGGGAGAGGTAGTAGCGGGCATAGATCACCACGATCAGGCCGACCAGCAGGATCATTAGGCTGAACAACAGCGATAGACCGTCCAGCCGGAATGCAAGGTCGATGCCCAGCTCGGGCAGCCAGGGGCCGATGCGCTGGATGACGGTTTCGCCTTGCCAGACCTGTACCGCCAGTGGCCATAGCAGGAATAGCGACAGCGTTGCAGAAAGGATGGCGACCCAGGCGGACGAGTAGCGTCCCAGCCTGGTGCTGAGTTTGGTGAGGATCGCCCCGAAAAAAGGTACCAGTGTTAAATAAGCTAAGCCCATGAGGTTTAAAAATGCGTCGTTAAAGTTTGCGGTAACCTTGCCAGTCTTATGTGCGGCATCAATCTGCGCTCGGCTTGCGCCGGCACAGCCGGAAACTCCCGGAAGGGCTTTACCTGCCTGCTATGGCACTGATTGGATCAATCATCGTTGAGTTCAGTGCCGGTCGTTAAATTTTCCGTAATGCTGCGCAATATCTTGAACAGCTCGCGGCTGCTCTTGGGCGGCTTGCCTGCCGATTGCTCGCGCCGCGCATTGCGTATCAGATTGCGTACTTGTTGTGCTTCCGTGTTGGGATATTCGTTGATGAACTCCGCCAGCGCGGACTCGTCCTCAAGCAAACGGCTACGCCATTGCTCGAGCCGGTGAAAGCGCGCGTTTTCTTCATTGTGCGAGCCTTCCCAGCGCTGCAGTTGCTCAACGATGGGCGCGGTGTCGATATCGCGCATCAGGCGGCCGATGTATTGCATTTGGCGGCGCAACGCGCCGTTCGAGGTTATGCGCTTGGCTTCGTTGACGGCGTCCAGCAGGGCTTCCGGCAGGTCCAGCTTGGCCAGCTTCTCCTTCGGCAGCTCGACCAGGGTCACGCCTATGGCTTGCAGGGCATCCGCCTCGGCCTTGCGCTTGGTCTTGCTGACAGGCTCAATGCTGTGTTCGGTGTTTTCTGTCTTGTTAGGTTTCATGCTGATGTATGATAACAGTTTTTTGCAAAGAGACTTCTGTGAACGACCAGACAGAGCGTGGTTCGCGCTTTTCATACACGCTGGATGAGCTGAGGGGCTTGAGCGATGAAGTCCTGCGCCTGGCAAAGGCGGCGGGCGCAAGCTCGGCCGAGGCTGAAGTCAGTTTAGGAATAGGCCAGAACGTCTCGGTGCGCATGGGCGAGACCGAGACCATCGAATACAACCGCGACAAGGGCATGTCGGTGACCGTCTATTTCGGCCAGCAGAAGGGCCATGCCAGCACTTCCGACCTCAGCGCCGACGCGCTCAAGGACACTGTCGCCGCGGCATGCAATATCGCGCGCTACACGGCTCAGGATGAATTCTGCGGCCTGGCCGATCCCGCCCTGCTTGCACGGGATATTCCCGACCTGGATTTGCACCATCCGTGGGACATCAGCGTGGACGAGGCATTGGCCTTGGCTGTGGAGTGCGAGCAGGCGGCCCGTGCCGCAGACGCCCGCATCAGCAATTCGGAGGGCGCTTCGGTCTCCACTTACGAAGGCCTGTTCTCGTATGCGAACAGCAACGGCTTCAATGCCGGCTATCCCAGCTCACGCCATGGCTTGAGCTGCTCGGTGATCGCCGAGGCGGGCGATAGCATGCAGCGCGACTACTGGTTTACCAGCGCACGTCATCCCGGCGACCTGGATTCGGCGCGTGCCGTCGGTTTGCGCGCCGGAGAGCGCGCGGCGCGTAGGCTCGGCCCCGGCAGGGTCAAGACTTGCCAGGTGCCGGTGTTGTTCGAAGCGCCGCTGGCCTCGGGATTGATTTCGCACCTGGTTTCAGCCATTTCCGGCGGCAGCCTGTACCGCAAGTCGTCGTTCCTGCTGGACAGCCTGGGCAAACAGGTGATGTCCTCCCTCGTGAACATAGAAGAGCTGCCGCATATCCCGCGCGGCCTCGCCAGCTCGCCCTTTGACAATGAAGGCGTCGCCACCCGCGGCAGGACGTTGATCAACAACGGCGTGCTGGAAGGCTATATGCTCGGCAGTTATTCCGCCCGCAAGCTCGGCATGCAGAGCACGGGCAATGCGGGCGGCAACCATAACCTGATCATCCGGCACGGCGACCTTGACCTCGCCGGCTTGCTCAAGGCGATGGGCACGGGGCTGCTGGTGACGGAATTGCTGGGCCACGGCGTCAATATGGTCACTGGCGACTACTCCCGCGGCGCGGCGGGCTTCTGGGTGGAGAACGGCGTGATTGCCTATCCGGTCGAGGAGATCACGATCGCGGGCAACCTGGCCGAGATGTTCATGAATATCGTGGCGGTGGGCAATGATGTGCTGGTGCAGGGCTCGAAGCAGACCGGCTCCATCTTGATCGAGCGCATGACGGTGGCAAGCGGCGAATAGCCTGTGCCTTTAACTTGTTGATTTGCACCCAATGAAAAAGCCACGCATTGCGTGGCTTTTTTGCTGGATGGCTATTATTTATTGTGCTGCTGGTGCTGGCGGCGTTTCTTCTTCGTCGTCATCGTCGAAGTCATCGTACTCCGAGGATGCCTGGCCGGTGACGAATTGCTCACGGCGCTGCAAGTAAGCCTCGCGCATGAAGATGTAAGGGTCCAATGCAGCATCGTCAATCAGGTCGCTTGCGGGCAAATACTGCGAGCGCAGGTCAATGAAGCTCAGCAGGCGCAACTGGTTGCGCACGCGGACGTGATTGGTGTACTGGATCGGGTCGAAGTAGAGCGTGTCGACGGTCAGCCCAGCGGTATCGCGGAATGTGCTCGGGCCGATAAACGGCAATACCAGGTAGGCGCCGCTGCCTACGCCCCACTTGCCCAAGGTCTGGCCGAAGTCGGCTTTATGCCTGGGCACGTCATCCATGGAGGCGACGTCGATCAGGCCGCCGATCCCGATGGTGGAGTTGATCACCAGGCGGCCGGCATTGTCCATGGCCTTGCCCAGTTCCAGTTGCAGGATATTGTTGATCAGCGAGGTGAAGGTGCCCAGGTTGGTGAAGAAGTTGTTGACGCCTGTGCGGACCGGGCTTGGCACTACTGCCTTGTATGCGCCCGCAATCGGTTTGATGACGGCCTTGTCGGCAGTATCATTGAACTTATAAATTCCCCGGTTCATGCTTTCCAGCGGGTCTTTATTGGCTTGGGTCGCACAGCCTGTCATGCTGAGCGCAAGTGCGACGCTGATCGCAATCCCTGAAATTTTAACGCGCATACATCTGTCCTAATTATTATTGAGTGTCTCTAATTTGACACAAACGGAACCCACTTTAACCGAGCGGTTTTTAGTTGTCTATCAAATTTAATACAACTCGAACCCGTGGAGGCACACTAGTTGTAAAAATGAAACAATTCGTTATCCAGGTGGCGCTTTGTGCCGCCGCTGGCTATATTGCTCTAGCATCACGGAAAGGACGTGAATCATCATGCTGAAACTTTCAGATTTTCTGGCCGGGCAGGGAAGGCAATATGCCCATGCGGATAGTCTCTTATCGCTTGTGCAAGAGATTGCCGGCGCCTGCCAGGCGGTTGCGCGCGAAATCAGCCATGGCGCGTTGCGCGGCAACATGGGGAATGCCGGCCGCGAGAACGTGCAGGGTGAACAGCAAAAGACGCTGGACCTGATCAGCAACGATATTTTTGTCGAAATGGCGGCCCGGCTGCCGCAGGTGGCCGCCATCGCCTCCGAGGAAATGGAGCATGCACAGGCGTTTGCCGGGAAACAGGGCGAGTACCTGCTGGTGTTCGACCCCTTGGACGGCTCTTCCAACGTCAACCTCAACCTGTCCGTCGGCAGCATTTTTTCCGTATTGCCCGCGCCGCAGGGGCAAATAGACGAGTCTTCGTTCATACAGGCCGGGACCCGGCAGCTAGCGGCGGGCTATGCGCTGTACGGCACCTCCACCATGCTGGTGCTGACCTTGGGGCATGGCGTGCATGGTTTCACCCTGGATCCCGAGCAGGGCGAGTTCTACCTGACGCATCCTGACCTGACCATTGCCGCGGGCACCCAGGAATTCGCGATCAACATGTCCAACCAGCGCTTCTGGCAACCGCCGGTGCAGCGCTATGTCGAGGAGTGCATTGCCGGCAGCAGCGGTCCGCGCGGCAAGGATTTCAACATGCGCTGGGTTGCCACCATGGTGGCGGAAGTGCACCGCTTGCTGGTGAGGGGCGGCGTGTTCCTCTACCCCTTGGATAGCCGCAGCGTGGGGCGCGGCGGGCGCCTGAGGCTGTTGTACGAAGCCAGCCCCATGGGATGGCTGGTGGAGCAGGCAGGCGGCCTTGCCAGCACCGGGCACAGGCGTATCCTGGAGGTGGAGCCGGGCAGCCTGCATCAGCGCGTGGCGGTCATCCTCGGAGCGCGGGAAGAGGTCGAGCGCTTGCAGGAGTACCATTCTTTCACCGACCCGACGGCGTAGCCTGCCGCTATCGGAGCTTCATGGCCGGTTACTCCTGAGTTTCCTCTTTGCTGTCAGCCCGTTTGTATAGCGCCAGCGCCTGCTCCCTGCGCATGGCGTGGTCTACCACGGGGGCGGGGTAGTCCTTGCCGATCACCAGTCCTAGCGCCTGCTGCCGCAATGGCGGGATCAGCCACGGCGCGTGGATCTCCTTGTTGTCGCATGGCTGGAGCTCGGGCACGTATTTGCGGATGAACTTGCCCTCCGGGTCGAATTTTTCCGATTGCGTCACCGGGTTGAAGATGCGGAACCACGGCTGCGCGTCGCAGCCGGTCGATGCCGCCCATTGCCAGCCGCCATTGTTCGCGGCGAGGTCGAAGTCGATCAGCTTCTCCGCGAAGTAGCGTTCGCCCCAGCGCCAGTCGATCAATAAATCTTTTACCAAAAAGCTGGCGGCTACCATGCGTAGCCGGTTGTGCATATAGCCGGTCTGGTTGATCTGGCGCATGGCGGCGTCGACCAGCGGATAGCCGGTGCGCCCTTTGCACCAAGCCTGGAACAGGCGTTCATCATTGGGAAACGGGATATGCTCGAATTCCGGCTTGAAGCTATGCCCCTCGGCTACCTGCGGATGATGGTGCAGCACCTGGAAATAGAAGTCGCGCCACAGGAGTTCGTTGAGCCAGGTTTCCGCGCCCGCGCCGCCTTGCTGCCAGGCCGTCCTCGCCAAATGGCGGATGGAGACGGTGCCGAAACGCAGATGCACCGAAAGGTAGGAAGGGCCTTTCAATGCGGGGAAGTCGCGCGCATCGCGGTAGCGCGGCATGCGCTCGCTGAAATTCTCGAACAGGCCCATGCCGCCCGACATGCCGGTAGGCAGCTTGAGTTGCTTGAGGTTGCTGCGCGCAAAGCCTAGCGACTCCAGGGGAGGCATCGGCTGCGGTGAGGATCGCGCCAGATTGTGCATGTAGCGGTCCACCGGGTAGGCCTTGAAGTAGAAGTCGTTCAATTTTTTCAAGCAGGCGTTCTTGTAAGGCGTGAAGACGCTGAACGGGGTGCCCGACTTGGTCATGATTTCGTCGCGCTCGAAGACCACCTGGTCCTTGAAGCGCTTGAACGCGATGCCTTGCGCCTCCAGCCGCTGCCTGACGGTGTCGTCCCTTTTCACTGCTGCCGGTTCGTAATCTCGGTTGCAGTAGACGCACTCCGCGCCCAATGCGCTTGCGAGCGCGGGGATTTCGTCAATCGCCTTGCCATGGCGCACCAGCAGGTCGCCGCCGCGTTCCTGCAGGGCAAGCTTGAGTTCATGCACGCTTTCCCAGATGAATTCAACCCGGCGGTCTTGGCGGTCTTCCTTGGACAGGCCATCGAGGATATCGGTGTCGAAGACGAAGGCGCACACGATCTGTTCGGAATCCTTCAGGGCATGGTAGAGCGCGGCATGGTCGTAGTCGCGCAGGTCGCGGCGGAACCACACCAGGGATTTGGTCATGGGTTATTCGCGGTGGTAAGGATGATTGTTGATGACACTTAATCCGCGATAGAGTTGCTCGCTCAGCATTACGCGCACCATGCCATGCGGCATGGTGAGCCTGGACAGGCTCCACAGCCAGTCGGCCTTTCGCTTCAGGCCCTCATGCAAGCCGTCGGCCCCGCCGATCACCAGGCTCACATCGCGGCCGCTTTCCATCCATAGGCGCATCTTGTCGGCTAATTGCAGGGTGGTGACTTCCTGGCCGCGTTCGTCCAGCGCGACGAGGTAATCGCGGCCCGCGGCTTCGAGGATGCGTTTGGCCTCGGCTTCCTGCACGGTTTCGGAGTTCTTGCCCGAGGCGCGCTTATCGGGCTTGATTTCGACGATTTCCACGCTCATCTCGCGCGGCATGCGCTTGGTGTATTCGGTGCATGCGGATTGCACCCAGTCAGGCATTTTATGGCCGACAGAAATGATCCGCAGCTTCAAGGAGGATTAGGGCCTGTCAATACTAATCAAGGGGATCGCGTTGGAGCGAGAAAAGGCTGGGCGCAAGACGCCAAGCACAGCAAGGCTGAGTGCCTTGCGAGCATTGGTAACGCCGTGGACGGCCTTTTCTCGCTTCAACCCTACGGGAAGACATGAAACATTCGTCCACTCGGCGTTGCCCGTTTTGTGCGTATCGACATACGTACTGCAACGTGCGCCTTGATTGGACAAATGTTTCATGTCTTCGCGACTCCTTGATTAGTATTGACAGGCCCTGATTACTCCGCGGCTTTGATGTGGCCGCGGCGATTTTCGGCCTCGCCCCAGAGTTGCTCGAGGTTGTAGTAGGCGCGGGTGGCCGGCACCATGACATGCACAACGATGTCGCCCAGGTCGACCAGCACCCATTCGCCTTCCTTCTCGCCCTCGGTGCCCTGGATGTTGGCGCCTTTTTCCTTGAGCTTCTCGCGGACGTTGTCGGCAATCGCCTTGGCCTGGCGCGTGGAGTTCGCGCTGGCGACGATCATGTAGCTTGTCAGGGAGGTGAGCTTGCTCACGTCCATCACGGTGATGTCAAAGGCTTTGATGTCTTCCAGCGCGTCGACGACGGCCAGTTTCATTTCTTCTAAATCTAGCATTAGGCGGCTTGTACCGGGATGTGCTGGCGTTGGTTCTTGATGCGGTTCTCGGCATCGACATACACCAGCTGGGGTTTGAATTGGGCCAGTTCTGCTTCAGTATAGCTGGCGTAGGTGGCAATGATCAGCAGGTCGCCAGGGCTGGCCTTGCGTGCGGCTGCGCCGTTCACCGAGATGATGCCGGAGTTGCGCTCGGCACGGATCGCGTAGGTGGTGAAGCGCTCGCCGTTGTTGACATTGTAGATGTCGATCTGCTGATATTCCCTGATGTCGGCTGCTTCGAGCAACGTTTCATCGATGGCGCAGGAGCCCTCATAGTCCAGCTCCGAGTGCGTCACGCGCACGCGGTGCAGCTTGGATTTGAGCATAGTTCTTTGCATGGCCAACCAATGTGAAAAAACAAGACCGGCTATTATAGTGTAAACAACACGCTGAATAAATGAAGATTTATTGCTGAGGGAGAGATAGTTGTCATGAATAGACAGGAACGTAGCTGGATCATCGCCTGGGCGACCTTGCAGGGGATAGGCCTGTGGCTGCTGCACGAGTGGCTGATCAGGCTGGCCGACAAGGGCCAGCATTTGAGCGTGATCTGGCCCTTGTATGCATTCATCTTGACGCTGCCGTTAAGCCAGATGATGCTTTCCGCGCACCGCAATAAACCGGCATTGTGGTGGATGTCCGCGGGCTTCTCCCTTGTGGTGTCCGCTGCCGCTGCCTACATGGGCTGCCAGGCATGGGTGGACGGCCTGCCGGTTGGCAGCGTCGAGCGGCGCGGCTTCTTGCTTGGCTTCATTACGCTGGGCAGTTGGTTTGTCCTGTTGCCGTTCGCCGAGCACAAGCTGGTCACTCATCGCTGGTTCAGCGATTATTCGCTGCTGTTTTCCGCCGCCTGGCGCAACCTGGTTAAGCTGGTGCTGGCGTCCTTGTTCACCGGGCTGCTGTGGATATTGCTGTTCCTGCTGGCCGGGTTGTTCAAGGTCCTCAACATCGGTTTTCTCATGGACCTCTTCACCAGCCGCATATTCGCCTATCCCATCACGGCGATCGCCTTCGGCATCGGCATTTCCCTCTATGCCGCGAAAGAGGAGGCGCTGGTGGGCATCTACCGCGCCAGCCTGAACATCCTGGGCTGGCTGCTGCCCGTGGTGAGCCTCATCCTCATCCTGTTCCTGCTGGCCTTGCCGTTCCAGGGCCTGGCCCTGCTCTGGAAGACAGGCTACGCCACCAGCCTGATGCTGTGCCTGCTGGCATGGACCGTGTTCCTGTTCAACGCCGCCTGGCAGGACGCCTCGGGCGAGCAGCGTTTCCCCCGCTGGCTGCTGCGCTTCATCAGCCTTGGCCTGCTGGCGATGCCGGTTTACATCGCCCTCTGCGCCTATTCGCTCGGCCTGCGCGTCGCGCAATATGGCTGGAGCGTGGACAGGATATGGGCGGTACTGGCCATCGTCACCATGGCGATCTACGCCCTGGGCTATGCGTTCGCGGTGCTCATGCGCAACGCCGTCTGGATGCTGGAAGCAAGGCAGGTCAATATTGCCGCGGCGCTGTTCACGGTGGCATTGCTGATACTGACCATGACGCCGGTGCTCGACCCGGCCAGGGTGGCGGTGAGCAGCCAGGTTGCCAGGTTGCTGGACGGCCGCACGCCGGTCAATGACTTTGATTTCGAGTATCTGCGGCTGCAAGGCGGGCGCTACGGCAACCAGCGCTTGCAGGATCTCGTCCGCAATACCGCGCACGAGCATGCGGAATTGATCCGGCAGAAGGCCGCGGCTGCGCTGAAGGTGACGCATCGCACGTTCAAGCCCAAGGGCCCGGAACCGCTGACGCGCGAGCAATTGCGCGAGCGCTTGACGCCTTATCCGCACGATACCGGGCTTGATCCGGCATTCCTGGATTTCCTGCTCGGGCGATACAATACCGGCGATATTTACCTCAATTGCCGTGCCGACAAGCCTTGCCCGGTATTGACGCTGGACCTGAACGGCGACGGCGGGCGGGAGCTGGTGCTGCTGGACGGCTACGGCAGCCGCATCTTTTCCCAGGAGCAGGGCGTATGGAAAGTGGCCGGCCGGCTGGCAGGCAAGGACATGGGCGTGCTGGGCTCCGCCAAGATGCAGCGCGAACTGGACGCGCTGGATTTCTCCGCCAAGCCCAATGCCTGGCGCGAGTTGTGGATAGGGAACATGAAATACCAGGTGGAGGAGCAATAGGCAGGCAGGACAGTATGAGTTCAGGCACTGCTGCTTTGCCCCGATAGTGATGGTTGTAATTAAATGAAGGTCCCGAATTGCTACATTCGGAACCTTCATTGCTACCGATAAATAATTGAAGCGAAAAGCTGATGCATTAGAAATCGATTGTGGCCGATAGTTGCACAGTGCGCGGATCGCTGACCCCGCGATAAAGTTGCCCCATCCAGTACACTTTGTCGGTAATGTTAAACACGCTGGCACGAAGCGTGACTGGCTTGTCGCCGATCCGGGTTACGTATCGTGCACCCAAGTCGTAGCGCCGCCAGCTTGGCACAGATAGGGTATTGGCTTGATTGATGTATTGTTTACCAGTGTGGATGGCGTTGGCAGTCAATGTCAGTCCGGGCACTGAAGTGATGTCATATTCTACGCCTAGCTTGGCAACGAGCTTGGGTACTTCTACTGCTGTTTTGCCCTCGTTAATACCGCCGCTGGTCTCCATTAGCTTGCCTTGCATCCAGGTCATACCTCCCAGAACGCGCAGGTTGCGTTGTTGTTCGCCAAAGAAGTTTAACTCCAGCCCTTGGTTGCGCTGCTCGCCATCCACGCTATAAATGTTCGTGGTGGGATCGGTGTAGGCGCTGGGCTGCTTGATCTGAAAGGCGGCGATGGTGGTGGCAAATCCGTTCAAATCCAGCTTGACGCCCGCTTCCACCTGCTTTGTCTGGTATGGCTCAAACACCTCGCCAGCATTGGCGGCTGTCGTTGGCGCAGTGGAGCCGGCACTTAGGCCCTCAATGTAGTTACCATACAGCGAGACCCGCTCATTAACCTTGAATAGCAGACCCACGGCTGGCGTAGTGACGGTTTTATGATAATCACTGAATACCTGCTCTACGCTTTGGCGTCGTAGCCCCAGTGTAAGTAGCACTGAGTCATCTAGAAAATGTAATGTATCGGCAATGCCGAAACTTTGGAGTTTGTTTTCTTCCGCCTTGACATATCCATCTGCGCTCGGAATGTTTTGTGGTCGTGCGGTATAAGACGGATCGTAAATATTGCCTGTACCGCTAAGAGAGATGTATTGACGCCAGCCTCCTGCCGGGTCGTATCGTTTTCTTGTAGACGTATTCGCATTCAGGACGATTTCATGTTTGATGCTGCCAGTTTGGAACGCATGGCGTAGTCCGGCATCGGCGGCTTGTGATTTGTACTTAAAATTGAACCTTACTGCGCGTGTGATTGTATAGTTTCCCGCGGGGTCAATATCATCCACCCCGCAACCCCGATTTGATCGGGATTAGAGCGGTTGTATCCGGCGCTGATCCAGGCGCTGGTTTTTTTGGTCAGATCAAACTCTGCTTTGAACATACCGCCCGTATTTTTGTCGTCCATGGATGCCCAAGGTTCACCGCCAATAAGCCTGCCATGCTGTGGGGCAGAGGGAACTTTAGTGGTGGTGTTTGCTAGAGTGATGGAGCCATTGTCCCCAGTAATATGCGTTTTATATTGAAAGATATCTGCCGACAGACGCAGACGATCTCCGCGATAATCCAGCGCTAACGCATAAGCATCGTTGTTTCGTTCCTTGTACTTAGTCGTCGCGTCGCCTTGTTCTTTGATGGCATTGAATCGTACGCCCCATTCATTGTTTTCACCGAAACGACGTCCAACGTCTAGATGGGTTTTCCAGATAGAGTCTGACTCATAGCCGGCAGTCAGGCGTGTTAGAGGTGCATCTGCGGCTCTTTTTGTCACTATGTTGATGGCACCGCCCACGGAACCGTCAGTCAACATGCCGTTGAGTAGTGCTGATGGCCCTTTTAACACCTCCACACGCTCCGCAAAAGCCGATGTGAACGAACTTTGATAAGAGCCCAAACCATATAAGCCGTTGAACCCATAAGAGGCGCTGGTTGTACTGAACCCACGCAATGAGGTGCGCAAATAATATCCTGAATTTTCAGCACTACCTATGATGTTGACCGATGGATCGGTCTGGGAAATGATGTTCATGACATTACCGGACTGTCGGTTTGCAATTGCCTCTTCTGTATAGCTGATAGTGGAAAAAGGCGTTTCCATGAAGTCTTTGTTTCCTAGCAGTCCGACATTCCCAACACGTGCCACTTGTCCGCCTGAGTATTCCTCCGAGAAGGCAAGGCTATCGGTACGTGTTTTTACTTCAACTTCAGGTAGCGCGTTACCTTGCTCAGGTTTTGCCGTGATGGAATAGCGTTTCTGTCCATGCCTATGCACAACTAGGCCGGAATCTTTTAACAATATTTCAAAGCCATTTTCTATGCTGTATTGTCCGTTCAGTCCTGGACTGGCCTTGCCGTCGGCCAGAGCGGCGTCCGCTGAAAGCAGGATGCCAGCCTCCGCTGCAAAGCGACTTAGTACCTGGCTCAACGGACCGGCCGGGATATGGTATTCATGTAGCGCCGCATTGGGCTCTGCCGCGAAGGCGGGCATGGCTGCAACGCTGCCGATGGAAACGGCGAGGATGGCTGCGCGCAGGTGTTGCCTGAGCGGCTTGATTGAAATCTGATGATGCATTGAGGTTCCCTGATGAAGAAGTTGAAAATAAAACGCTTCATCCCTAAACCGAAGCAAACGTGGAAAAGGGAACCTCGGGGATGAAATTTTTTCCTAGCGTGCGGACACCAGCGCCATCTCGCCAGGAGCGGTGCGCTCAAGCCTCACCGGCAGGGTGTCGGTGATCGCGTTGAGCACTTGCGGCACGTCATTGAATGGATAGGCGCCCATCAGCCGCAGGTGCGCCACTTCGGCTGCGACGCTGAGCTTGCCCGGGTAATAGTCGCCGAGTTCGGCGATGAAGTCGTCCAGCCTGCGGTTGTCGGCGATGAGGATGCCGCGTGTCCAGGCTTCGCGCGCAGGCGAGGCCGGTTCGGGATGGGCGATACGCCGTGCGTCGAAGCGTGTCTGCCAGCCAGCCTCGATGACGACGGGCTTGCCGTGCTGGCGGGTGATCGCCACGGCGCCCTGGTAGACGGCGAGCAAGGTATGGTCCGCCTGTTGCTGTACAGTGAAGCGGGTGCCCAGCGCGGTGAGGCGGCCGTGCCGGCTGTCCACGACGAGCGGGCGAGCCGGTTCCTGGCTGTCCGGCGCGGATTGCACGAGGACTTCTCCCGCGAGCAGGGTGATGCGGCGCAGGCTGAAGCCGTATTCCACCTTGGCCTGGGTGCGGGTATTGAGCCAGAGCTTGCCGCCATCGGCAAGCGCCACCATGCCGGTCTTGCCTGCGATCGTGCTGTGGGTTTCGGCATGCGCTGTCAGGGTGGTGGCCCAATCCTGCCATGGGCTGTAACGCTTGATCAGCATGCCGCCGACAAACGCCATGCCGCCGATGCCGAGCAGCTTGAGCGCCTGCCGCCTGGTCCGCGGCTGGTTCAGCGCGTTGTGCGAAGCCTGCTTGTCCGCAATATTGGACAATTGCTCGAAAGGCGTATGGATCGCCTCGACTTCCTGCCAGGCCTGCCGGTGCAAGGGGCTCGCATCCAGCCATGCCTGCCACGCGGTGCGGTCTTGCGCGTGCGCATGCTCGTCGCGCAATACGGCGAACCATTCCGCCGCCTGCTGCAGGGCGAGAAGGTCGCCTTCGCTCTTGCTCGCATTGCTCATGCGCGCGCCTCGTTGAGTTCGCGCCGCAGCAGCAGGCAATGCATCATCGCGGCGGCCATGTATTTTTTCACCATGCGTTCCGAGACATCGAGCTGCGTCGCGATTTCACGGTATGTCAGCCCGTCGATCTGGGCAAGCAGGAACGCCTGCCTGGCCTTGGGATTGAGGCGGTTCAGCATGGCGTCGATTTCCAGCAGGGTCTCGACGATCATGTGTTGCAGCTCCTGCGAACCTGATGTGTGCGTTTCATGCTGTTGCAGGGCTTGCAGGTAGTGCCTCTCCAGTTCCTGGCGGCGCCATTGGTCGACCAGCAGCCCCTTGGCGATGCGCACCAGGTAGGCGCGCGGCGTAGCCAGTCCTTGCAGCGCTTCATGCTTCAACAGCAGCCGTACGAATGCATCCTGGGCGATATCCGCAGCATTGTGCGGGCAACCGAGTTTCTTGTTCAGCCAGTTGGACAACCAGCCGTGATGGGCGGAATACAAATCGGTGATGATGGATGACTCAGGAGGAGCGGACATGAACGTCAGGCCGGAATGTTATGATAACGATTCTCATTTTAGTAGGATTCGGTGGTATTCCACAATGGCAATATGATTTGCTGCCGACAGGCCGGCCAAGTGCTACCCTATCGTTGTAAAAATGCTAGATTGCGGCAATGCCAGTCGCAGGCGTTCAACGGGAGATCGAACATGAAGTGGGATGGATTAAGGCGTTCAGGCAATGTGGAAGACAGGCGCGGGCGTGGCGGCAAAGGTGGCCTCGGCCTGGGCGCCGTAGTCGTGGCGTTGGTGGCGGGCTGGATATTCGGCGTGAACCCGCTGACCATCCTCGGCCTGCTCGATGGCGCCAATGCGCCGGCAACGCAACAACAAGGCGCGGCGCCGCCCGCGGACGACAAGCAGGCCATGTTCGTTTCCGCGGTGCTGGCGAACACCGAGGACGTATGGGGCAAGCTGTTCAGCGAGGCGGGCCGCACCTACCAGGAACCCAGGCTGGTGCTGTTCGGCGGCAGCACCAATACCACGCAGACCGGTTGCGGCGTGGGGCAGAGCGCCATGGGGCCGTTCTATTGCTCCCTCGACCGCACCGTCTATATCGACCTCGGCTTCTATGACACGCTGGAAAGGCAGCTGGGCGCGCCGGGCGAGTTCGCGCGGGCCTACGTGATCGCCCACGAGGTCGGGCACCATGTACAGAACCTGCTCGGCGTGCTGCCCAAGGTGGATCAACTGCGCTCCCGTGCGAGCAAGGCGGAAGCCAACCAGCTTTCCGTGCTGCAGGAACTGCAGGCCGATTGCCTGGCAGGGGTATGGGCGCACCATGCCGATGCGCAGTACCGCCTCGTGGAAGCCGGGGATATCGAATCTGCGTTGAATGCGGCCGCGCAGATCGGCGACGACAACCTGCAAAAGCGCGGGCAGGGCTACGTGGTGCCGGAAAGCTTCACCCACGGCAGCAGCGCTCAGCGCATGCAATGGTTCAATACCGGCTACAAGAACGGCAAGGTGGAAGCCTGCGATACTTTCAGCAAGGGATGATGTAGAAAAGCCGGCAGTGACCAACCTTTTCATGGCGCATGCCTAACTTCTAGTCACGCGTAATGATCTGTGCCTCCATCACCAGAATATGCTTGTCGACACAAGCGATAATGTCTATACTTTGTTTAAACGTATATTCGGAGATCGACATGAGCGAAACAGTTCTTGACATCAAGCACTGGGGCAACAATCTCGGCGTGCGCCTACCCGCAGCAGTGGCCCGTGCTGCGCATCTGCATGCTGACCAGCGTGTGCATATTGCGGTGGAGGGAGAACGCATCATCATCACGCCGTTGCGCGGCGAAGCCTTGACCCTGGAGCAACGGCTGGCCCGCTTCGACCCCGAACGCCATGGCGGCGAAACCATGTCCGCTGATGACAGGCTTGGCGCCGAGCGATGGTGAAGCCGGAAAAAAGCTGGGCGCCTGATCGCCAGGATGTGATCTGGATCGACTGCAACCCGCAGCGCGGGCAGGAAATGCGCGATGTGCATCCTTTTCTCGTATTGTCGCCCAAGGCCTTCAACCAGCGCACCTCATTGGTCATCGGCCTGCCCATGACGACAGCGGACTACAACGCCGACAATCCTTTCGCTGTGCAAGTCGGTGTAGCCAGTGGACGCAAAGCCGGGCAACCCAGCTATGTACTGTGTCACCAGCCTAAATCCTTCGACTGGCGGTTACGCGGCGGCACGCCCCATCCGATGAAACGGGTCGATGATGCCCGCTTTGCCGAAGCGTTGGCCTTGCTGAACCAGATCGTGCAACTGGCTTGATACGTTTTCGCTGGTTGTTAAGAAAGCCGGCAATTGCTGGCTTTCTCTTTGTGACAAGTCGCTCAACGTCCAGGCGCGGGCCTGTCGCCGCCCTGTCCTCGCTCGGAGTTGCCTGGGCCTCCGCCATGGCCGCCATGCGGGCCGAAGCCGCAGCAGCCGCCCAGCAGCAAGGCGGAAATGACGATCAACAGAAAGCTTTTGCGTAACATGCTCGTTCCTTTAATGCGATTGCGGTACTCCAAATTGTAGATGCTCAGGTGTGGCTTGGTTGTTAATCCAGGTAAATCTTGAGGAAGGGGCTTGGGCGGCGCATCCCTTGAGATGCGCCTGTCATGAAGGGTATTAATATTGCCAGCGCAGCGTCAGCAGCACTTTGCGCGGCTCGCCTGCGTAGCTGTAGAAGTAATTGTCCGAAATGAAGGAGTAGTAGCGTTTGTCTAAGAGGTTGTCGACGTTCAATGCCGCCGACCAGTGCTTGTCAATGTCATAGCCGATGCGTGCATTCCATATCGCATAGCCGCCTTGTACCGGGTTGAGCATGGTGTCGCTGCTGGTTTTCTGCTCGCTACGGTAATTGACGCCAAGGCCGACGCGCCACTTGTTCAACTCGCCAGGCAGCTGGTAGTTCGACCACAGGCGCAGCATATGCTTGGGAATCAGGTAGTTGAACGGCTTGCCGACCAGGCTTTCGTCGGTATCTTCCAGGTATTTGTTCTTGGTGTAGGTATAGCCGCCGCTGACTTGCAGGCCTGGTGCCAATTGCCCGTGCGCTTCAGCCTCGAAACCCTCGCTACGTACTTCGCCTGCGGCACGGGAGCAATACCACCCGTTGCATGTCATCGGTGAACTGTAATCCAGCACTGCGCGATTTTTCTGGTCGACGCGGAACACCGCCAGCGAGGCATTCAACGCGCCGTCGAACAGTTCTCCCTTGATTCCGGCCTCGTAGGATTTGCCCGTCATCGGCGGCAGCACTTTCCGCAGGGTGTCGGTGGCGCTTTGCGGGTTGAAAATCTCTGCGTAGCTGGCATAGGCCGACCATTGCGGCGTCAACGCATACACCAGGCCGCCATATGGAATGAATTCCCCGGTTTCCTTGCGTTCGGTGGTCTCTTCGTAGCCATCGATTCTGCTCGAGCCATGCGAATGGAAGTCGTACCAGTTGGTCCTGCCTCCCAATACCAAAGTGGTGTGCTCGGTCAAATGGCTGCGTAGCAAGGCATAAATGCCTTTTTGGGTCGTGGTCGATGTCTGGTCCCAGATATCGCTGGGCGTGTTGAAGCGCGGGGCGTTGTGGTTAGGGTTGAACACGTCGTAGGCGGTGTAATTCCAATATTGGGAATAACTGTCATCCCGCTTTTGCCGCGAGTAGTTGGCGCCCAACACCACTTCATGCGCCATCCCCAGTGCTTGGAACTTGCCATCCGCGTGGATATCCAGGCCTTTGCTGTTGGATGCATTGTCATAAGTAAACCCAGGGCCGGGAACCATGCTGCCGCCCAGTGCCACGATGCCATTGCCTTTCGATGTGATGGCCTCCCAATCGTCCTGGGCGAAAGCGGTTGCAGCCTTGATTTTCCAGTTATCGTTAATACGGTGCTCCAAGTCCAGGAATACCTGCGTTTCACGGCGGTTGGCCTCCTGCCAGCTTGCACCGATATTGGCGGAGCGGGAAAGTCCGAGAGAGTGTCCGTCCGCATAGCGGGGTACGCCGTTATAGAGCGCGCTGTTGCCGTCCAGGCGGGAGTGCGCGATGCCAAGGCCGATAGTGGTATCAGGCGACAGGTCGAAATCGATGGCGGCATAGGCATTCAGGTTGCGGTCCCACACCGTATCGAGGAAGGAATTCTTGTCTTCGTAGTCGATGACGGCGCGGCCTCGGAGTGTGCCTTCTGCGTTCAGCGCGCCGCCCATATCCAGGCGTGCGCCGTAATTGTCCCAAGAACCGGCGCGCCCTTCGAGCATAACAGCGGTTTCTGCAAGGCCGCGCTTGCGCACCAAGTTGACGGCGCCCGCTGGGCTGCCCGCTCCCTCCAACAGTCCTTGCGCGCCACGCATCACTTCGATGCGGTCAAGGTGTACTGCACTGGCGGACAAATCATTTCCAAAGCTGTGATAGCGCGATAGCGGTACGCCGTCGTATTGCAGCGTGTCTGTCAGGAATCCGCGCGAGTAGATGTCGCTGCCGCCGTTGGGGCGGGTGACCAGCGTAATGCCCGGCGTGTTGGCCAGCGCAGTAGTCAACGTATCCAGTCGCTGGTCGTCCATTTGCTGGCGCGTCATGACAGTGACGGACTGCGGGATATCCTTGAGCGACTGCGTGCCCTTCATGAGGCTGGCGCCCTTGGCTGCGTAAGAGCCGGTGCCTTCCGTGGTCAGGTTGCGTTCTGCCGCCGTTTTGACGGCGACCTCCGGCAGCACGGATTCTTTTTGCGGCGCCGCCGTGATGATGAAGCTGTTGCCGCCCTTGTCCTGGATGGTCAGGCCGGAGCCGGCCAGCAGTTTTTCCAGCGCTTCGCGCGCTGTGTATTGGCCCTTGAGGGTCGGGCTGCTCTTGCCGCTGGCGAGGCTGCTGGCGAGCAGCACCTGCACGTCGGCTTGCTTGGCGATGCGGTTGACGGCCTGTTCCAGCGGCTCTGCCGGGATATCGAACGCCAGCTTGCCGGTGTCGGCCTGGATGGATGCGGCAAATAACAGGCTGATGGCAATGGCGGCCTGCCTGAGTGCGTAGTGATGTGACACGGTAAAACTCCCCTTCTATAAACGATTCTGATGACCTACAGGGAGTTAGCCGTTTGGCAGGAGGTTTGCCCCAACCTGGGAATGAGAATTTTTTTGATTATTTTTTCTTTGAGTGGTTTGACTGCTTATTTTTTGCTAATCAGCAGGCTGCCGTCTTCCTGTTCTTCTACGTTGACCGGCAGGATATCCGGCAGCAATTGCAGCAGCTTGTCTGTATTGTCGATGGCGAACACGCCGGAGAATCTCAAAGTGCCTAGCGCCGGCGCTTGCAGATGGATGGGTCCACGACGGTAGCGCTGGATTTCGGCGATGGCCTGGCTGAGCGGTGTTTGCTCGAATACCAGTTTGCCGTCGCGCCAGGCGAGGCTGCTGGCGGGGTTGACGTCGCGCGCCGGCTGCAATGCGCCATCCGCAGATATGGTGGCCTGCTGGTTGGCGGTGAGCATGGTACGCATATAGCCGCTGGCCGCCTTGCTGGTGACCTGCACCTTGCCTTCTTCCACTGTCACCGTCACATGGTCTTGCTGACGGTAGACGTCGAACACGGTGCCGACCACCTTGATGTCGGCCTTGCCCGCCGCCACGGTGAATGACCGGTAGGTGGCCTTGGCGACGGAGAACAGTGCCTGGCCCTGGTGCAATGCCACGCGGCGCGAGCGCAGGTGCCAGGAAACCTCAAGTTGCGTATCGGTATTGAGCGTGAGCTTGCTGCCGTCCGCCAGCGCAATGTCGGCACGCTGCCCGATGACGGTAGCATGCTGTTCGCTCCTGTAGGCCGGGTCCAGCCAGAGCAAGCCTGCGGCGATCATGGCGAGCAGCAGTGTTGCGTTCGCGGCGGTTTTCTTCTTGCGCGGCTTCTTGATTTCCGGCAGCGGGAAAAGCTCTTTCAGGGTGTCGCGGTGCTGGGCGATGGCCTCTTCCGTGTTGGTTTTCTCCTTATTGGGAGGCGGCGTGCGCTGCTGCATGGCTTCAATCGCGTCCAAGATATTGCTTGCAGGCAGCCAGTCCCAGGCGGGTGTGGCGTTCGACCATCTTGACCGAAATGCCGAGCCGGAGGGCGACCTCGCTCTGGGGGATGTCATGAATTTTGTGCATGATGAACACTTGCTTGCAGCGCGGCGGCAGCGCTTCGATCGCGCGAGCCAATAGGTCCACCTGGCGCTGGGCATCCAGCCTGGCGGCGTGGTCCGGCGTGCCTGAGGCAACGTTTTCCGGCAATTCCGCCATGGATTCGATCAGGCGGTTGCGCACGCTCTCGGCGCGGCATTCGTTGACTGCCATGTTATGCGAGATGCGCTTGAGCAGGGCAATCGGCTGCCTGGCCTCTATGGCCGGTTTTTCCAGCAGGTGCACGCAGACGTTGTGCACGATCTCGCGCGCAAACAATTTGCATCCAAAGCGGTAGCGGACGTAATCCACCAAATCCTCGTAATGGCGCGTCAATGAGGAAACGAGCGACGGCGATGTGCTGGATGAGTCTGACATGATCCTGTGCTGGTAGGCTGCCTTTGCCGATTAAGAATCGCTAAAAATCCTTCTGGCGTCGTTGTCCTGCCGACCGTACTACATTAGGTGTACGGCACGCCGCAGAACACTAGCCGGAATCGCTGCGCTGAATTTTGTTAGCGGCTCTTAGGCAAAAGGAATAAATAGCAAGATTCTAGTCGAGAATAGTTGCTATTTACAAATGCTCTTTCAGGAGATGTTGAATTCGATGTTGTCGATCAGCCGGGTGTTGCCCTGCCGTGCCGCGGCAAGCACCACTAGGTCGCGGTCGTCCGCGCTGGCGGGCATGAGCGTGGCGGCGGAGCGGATGGAGACGTAATCGACAATCCAGCCCAGCTGGGTGAGGTATTGGCTGCTTTGCGCCTCGATCGCGGCATAGTCGCGGTTGCCTTTTTGCACATTGTCGACGATCAGCTTCAAGGTGCGGTAGAGCCGTTGCGCTTCCAGCTTCTGCCCGTCGTTCAGGTAGCCGTTGCGCGAGCTCAGGGCCAGGCCACTTTGCTCCCGCTGGGTCTCTCCCGCGACGATCTCGATCGGCAGGTTGAACTGGCGCACCAGCTCGCGAATGATGAACAGTTGCTGGAAATCCTTTTTACCGAACACGGCAATCTGCGGCTGCACGATGCTGAACAGTTTCATCACCACGGTGGCGACGCCGTCGAAGTGGCCGGGCCGCGCGGCGCCGCATAGTTCGTTCGCAATCGGCGGCGGGGTAATGCGCATGGTTTGCTCGGTGGGGTACATTTCCTCGACGGATGGCGTGAACACGATGTCCGCGCCTGCCGCCTGCAGTTTTTCGCAATCTTCCGCCAATGTACGCGGGTAATTCGCCAGGTCCTCGTTAGCGCCGAACTGCAATGGATTGACGAAAATGCTCGCCACCACGCATTCGGCACGCTGCCGCGCAAGCTCCACCAGGTGGATATGCCCGGCATGCAGGTTGCCCATGGTCGGGACGAAGGCGATGCTGTCTTCCTGCGCAAGGCGCGCGCGCAAGTTCGCAATCTGGGGAATTACCTGTAGCGCCATGGGTTACTCGAAGCTGTGTTCCGTGTCGGGGAAGGTTTGCGCCTTCACGGCGGCGACATAGTCGCTGATCGCTTGCTCGATGCTGCCGGCGCCTTGCATGAAGTTGCGCACGAAGCGCGGCGACTTGCCCGCATAAATCCCCAGCATGTCCTGCAACACCAGCACCTGGCCGTCGCAGTATTTGCCCGCGCCAATGCCGATCACGGGAATCTGCACGGCCTGGCTCACCGCGGCCGCAAGCGCTGCAGGCACCATTTCCAGCACCAGCATGCCAGCGCCTGCCTGTGCCAGGGCTTTCGCGTCCTCAAGCAAACGGCGAGCTGCGGCCTCATCCTTGGCCTGTACGCGATAGCCGCCAAGCTGGTGCACGGATTGCGGCGTCAGGCCGAGATGGCCGCAGACAGGGATGCCGCGCTCCACCAGGAAGCGCACGGTCTCCAGCATGATGGCGCCGCCCTCGACCTTGACCATTTGCGCGCCCGCCGCCATCAGCAGGGCGGCGTTCTCAAAGGCCTGTTCAGGGTTTTTCTGATAGCTGCCGAACGGCATGTCGGTGACGACGAAGGCGTTCTGCACGCCGTTGGCGACACATCGCGTGTGATATTCCATATCGCGCAGCGAGACGGGCAGGGTGCTGGCGTGGCCTTGCATGGTCATGCCCAGCGAGTCGCCGACCAGCAGCACCTCAACGCCGGCCTTGTCGCTGAGCGCCGCGAAGCTGGCGTCATAGCTGGTCAGCACGGCGATTTTCTCGCCGCGCGCTTTCATCTGTTGCAATGCCAGGAGGTTCATGCCGAACAGGCTCCTTATTCCAGGTTGGGATTGAAAAACTCGCGGCGGCCGCGCATCTGCATGATGCGGTCCAGCAGCATCTGGATGGCGCCTTCTTTTTCGGTGATGTCGAGTTTTTCGTTGTTGACGATGAGCACGGGGGCGCCGTCGTATTGGTGGAAGAAGTTGCTGTACGCATCCGACAGGCGGGCGAGGTATTCGCGCGGAATCTCCTGCTCGTAGGCGGTGCCGCGCTGGTTCACGCGCTCGTGCAGCGTTTCCACCGGGGATTGCAGGTAGATCACGAGGTCGGGCGTGGGCACCTGCACATGCAGGTGCTTGTACATCTGGCGATAGAGCGCATATTCCTCGTCGTTGAGGTTCAAGCGCGCGAACAACGGGTCTTTTTCCAGGAAGAAATCCGCAATCGTCGCCTGGTTGAACATGTCGCGCTGGCTGAGGTCGCGAATCTGTTCCACGCGCTGAAACAGGAAGAACATCTGCGTCGGCAGGGCGTAGCGCGGCGCGTCCTGGTAGAACTTGGGCAGGAAAGGGTTGGCGCCCGCATTCTCCAGCAGCAGGTTGACCGGGAACATATCGGCCAGCTTGTGCGCGAGCGTGGTCTTGCCGCTACCGATGGGGCCTTCGACGACGATGTAGTGGAAGCGGTCGAAAATGCTCATGCATTGTCCTCCTGCCACAATGCCACTCCCTGGTCCGCGCATTGCGCTGCTAGGTCTGCCACTTTGCCCTGGCCGGCAATATGCAGTTCCGGCGCAATTTCCGCCAGCGGCAGCAACACAAAGCCGCGCTGGTGCATGCGTGGATGCGGCAGTGTCAGTTCGGCGCTATTCATGGTCACCTGATCATACAGCAACAGGTCCAGGTCCAGCACGCGGGGCGCGTTGGGGAAAGGGCGTTCCCTGCCATGCTGGTTTTCCAGGGCGAGGATGGCGTGCAACAGCGCGATAGGCTCCAGGCTGGTTTCTATTTCGGCGACGGCATTGATGAAGTCGGGCTGGTTGTCGTAACCGACAGGCGCTGTACGGTAGAGCGAAGAAGGCCGCACCAGGCGGGTTCCCGGCAGGGTGGCAAGCTCTGCCATGGCTTGCCTGACTTCTTGGGCGGGATCGCGCAGGTTGCTGCCCAAGGCGATATAGGCGCGCGCCATGATCACTCCTCTGTTGCGGCCGAGGCTGGCTTTTTGGTGCGGCGGCGCCTGCGTTTGCGCGGGGCGGTGTCGGGCAGCAGCATGGCCTGGCGTTTCTCGCCGTCGGCGTTGGCAAACTCAGTCCACCATTGGCCGATGTCGGCGGGCAGTTCGCCTGATTCGCAGCGCAACAGCAGGAAGTCGTAGCCGGCACGGTAGCGCGGGCTTTCCAGCAGGCTGTAGGGACGCTTGCCCGCGCGCTGCTCGAAGCGGGGCTGCAAGCCCCAGATCTCGCGCATCGTCACGCTGTAGCGCTTGTGGATGGCCATTTTCTCGGCCTGGATGTCGCAAACCTCGTCCATCGCCATATGTAATGCCGGGATGGGCTTGTTGCCTTGCTGCTCGAACTTCTTCCAGGCCAGCAGCACTTCGTGCCACAACAGGGTGGCGAACAGGAAGCCGGGCGAAACCGGCTTGTCCGCCAGTACGCGCTCATCTGTGTTCTTCAATGCCAGCCTGACAAAACGCTCGCCCATCGGCTGTTCGAGCACCACGTCCAGTAACGGTAGCAAGCCATGGTGCAGCCCGTGCTGGCGCAAGGCGTTGGCGCTCTCAATCGCATGGCCGGATAGGAACAGCTTGAGCATTTCATCGAACAGCCGCGAAGGCGGCACGTCATGCAGCAGCTCCGCCAATTCGGAAATCGGCCGTTCGGTTGCCGCATCCAGCTTCAGGCCGAGTTTTGCCGAAAGGCGCACAGCGCGCAGCATGCGTACCGGGTCTTCGCGGTAGCGCGTGACCGGGTCGCCGATCATGCGCAACACGCCGGCCTGGATGTCGGCTACGCCGTGATGGAAATCCAGCACCTCTTCGGTCGATGGGTCGTAATAAAGCGCGTTGGCGGTAAAGTCGCGCCGCGCCGCATCCTCCTCCTGGCTGCCGAACACATTGTCGCGCAGGATGCGGCCGCTGTCCGTCACCTTGGCGTCCCCTTGTTCCGCCAGATGGCTGCCGCGGAAGGTGGAAACCTCGATGGTCTCATCGCCGAACATCACGTGCACGAGACGGAAGCGGCGCCCAATGATGCGCGAGCGGCGGAAAATGCGGTTGACCTGTTCAGGCGTGGCATTGGTCGCGACATCGAAATCCTTGGGCCGCTGCTTGAGCAGGAGGTCGCGCACCGCGCCGCCCACGATAAATGCCTCGAAGCCCGCCTTTTGCAAGCCGTCTGTGGTCTTGATCGCCGCATTGCTGATGAGCTTGCGGTCTATGCGGTGCACCTTGGCAGGAATGCGCTTGGTGTTGCCCTGAGGACGGACCGTACTGGAGGAGGCAGGTTTTTTGGGGGATTTAAAAACGCGTTGCAGCAGTTTTTTGATCATTTGATAAGTTTTTAGTTTTGGGCGCAGCTTGATAGCGGTCATTATAACTTAAGCTATCACAATGGTTACTGATTGAATAAGTCGTTTCTTCCTCAAGCCAAACAAAAGGCCCGTGCGATATTGCATCACACGGGCCTTTGGGTCAGACGGCTGGAGTATTCCTAACCCGTGCTGGTATTGCTCTCGAGGAAAACTTGCACGCTGCGCGGCTTGAGGTAGACGTGGCTGCCTTGATCGATGGCAAGCTCGCGGAAGCGCTCGCGCGTGATTTCCGCTTCGATGATGTCGGCATCATTCACGGGTTGCAGTTCCAGACGCACCAGCGGGCCGGCCGCGTGGATGTAGCTGACGACGGCTTGCAATGCCGGGTTGCCATTCGGTTCGGTGTAAATGTCGATGTCGTGCGGGCGCACGTAGGCGAGCGCATTGCTGTTTTGCACGGCATGGTGCTCATCCAGGCTGAGCGTGATGTTGCCGATATGGGCCTGGCCCTGGTCGACGCGGCTATGGAACTGGTTGACGTTGCCGAGGAATTTATAGACGAACGGCGATGACGGGTTGTCGTACACCTCCTGCGGGGAGCCGATTTGCTCGATCTTGCCCTGGTTCATGACGACGATGCGGTCCGCGACTTCCAGGGCTTCTTCCTGGTCGTGCGTGACGAATACGCTGGTGATGTGCAGCTCGTCATGCAGGCGGCGCAACCAGCGGCGCAAGTCCTTGCGCACCTTGGCGTCCAATGCGCCGAAGGGTTCGTCCAGCAGCAATACCTTGGGCTCGACAGCGAGCGCGCGGGCGAGTGCGATGCGTTGGCGCTGGCCGCCGGAAAGCTGCGGCGGGTAGCGGTCAGCCAGCCAGTCGAGTTGCACCAGGCTCAATAGCTGGTGCACTCGCCGGTGGATTTCGGCTTCGCTGGGACGCGTTTTCTTCGGCCTGACCCGCAAGCCGAACGCGACGTTCTCGAACACGGTCATGTGGCGGAACAGGGCGTAATGCTGGAACACGAAGCCGACCTGGCGTTCGCGTACGTCGCGGTTGGTTGCTTCCTCGCCATGGAAGTGGATGCTGCCGGAATCGGGCGATTCCAGGCCGGCGATGATGCGCAGCAGCGTGGTCTTGCCGCATCCCGAAGGGCCGAGCAGGGCAACCAGTTCGCCGCTTGGCACGTCGAGGCTGACGTCCCCCAGTGCGGTAAAGCTGCCGAATTCTTTTTTGATGTTGCGGATTTCAATACTCATGATGTCATCCTTGTGACAGGTATGCTGTTTATACGTTATTGGTCAGAGGCTTTTTCACGCGCGCTGGCGCTGCGGCTGCTTTGCCACTCGATATACGACTTGAGCGCCAGCGTGATGAGCGCAAGGAAAGCCAGCAGCGAGGCCACGGCAAACGCGGCTGCATAGTTGTATTCGTTGTAGAGGATTTCCACATGCAGCGGCATGGTGTTGGTGAGCCCGCGGATATGGCCCGACACCACCGAGACCGCGCCGAACTCGCCCATGGCGCGCGCATTGGTGAGAATCACGCCGTACAGCAAGCCCCATTTGATATTGGGCAGGGTAATGTGCCAGAGGATCTGCCAGCCTGACGCGCCCAGCACCAGGCCTGCCTCTTCCTCTTCCTTGCCTTGCGCCTGCATGAGCGGGATCAGCTCGCGCGCGATGAATGGGAAGGTGACGAAGATCGTGGCCAGCACAATGCCCGGGATGGCGAAAATCACCTTGAGGTCATGGTCGATCAGCCATTCGCCGAACCAGCCTTGCAGGCCGAAGATCAGCACATAGATCAGGCCCGCGATGACCGGGGAAACGGCAAACGGCAGGTCGATCAGCGTGATGAGGATGCTTTTGCCCTTGAACTCGAACTTGGCGATCGCCCAGGCTGCTGCGATGCCGAATACTAGGTTGAGCGGCAGCGAGATGGCGGCGGCGATCAGGGTGAGCTTGATCGCGGAGACGGCATCTGGCTCCACCAGTGCGGCGATGTAGGTTTCAAAGCCCTTGCGCAATGCCTCGGTGAACACGGCAGCCAGCGGAATGAACAGGAACAGGCTGAGGAACAGCAGGGCCGAGATGATCAGGGTCCAGCGAACCCACGTGGGCTCGGAGGTCGCGCGGCTGCGCGCTACCTTGGCGTTGTAGTGGGCGAGTTGGGAAACGGTGGTCGACATATGCTTGTGTTCCTATCGCGATGCGCTGTTGCGGCGGCTGCTCCACCATTGCAGGCCGTTGATGGTGAGCAATAGCAGGAAGGAGATGACGAGCATGACCACCGCGACCGCGGTAGCGCCGGTGTAGTCATACTGTTCCAGCTTGGTGATGATGATGAGCGGGGTGATCTCGGAGATCATCGGCATGTTGCCTGCAATAAAGATGACGGAGCCATATTCGCCAATCGCGCGGGCAAAGGCGAGCGCGAAGCCTGTGAGCAGGGCAGGCCAGAGCGCGGGCAGGATGACGCGGTGAAAGGTTTGCCAGCGGTTGGCCCCCAGACTGGCGGCAGCCTCTTCGGTTTCCGCCTCCAGGTCCTCGAGCACGGGCTGCACGGTGCGGACGACGAACGGCAGTCCGATGAATGTGAGCGCCACGACGACGCCTAGCGGGGTAAATGCCACTTTCAGGCCGTAAGGTTCGAGCAGGCTGCCGATCCAGCCGTTGGCCGAGTAGACCGCCGTGAGCGCAATGCCTGCCACCGCGGTAGGCAGGGCGAACGGCAGGTCGACCAGCGCGTCGACCAGCTTCTTACCGGGAAAGGTGTAGCGCGTCAGCACCCATGCGGTCAGCAAGCCAAAAACCGCATTGATGATGGCGGCGAACAGGGATGCACCGAAGGTGAGCTTGTACGAGGCGATGACCCTCGGCGTGGTAACGGTGTGCCAGAATTCACCGAAGCTTAGTTCGGTGGTCTTGAAGAAGGCGGCCGACAATGGAATCAAGACGATCAGGCTCAGGTATAGCAACGTATAGCCGAGAGAGAGGTTGAAGCCGGGCAGCACGTTATGCGGTTTGTGTTTTTTTGCCATATTGTGAGTTTAGTTTGTTTGGCTGGAATTGGGCTGGTGCAATGTAGCAGATGCGACTGCCGGGCAAAAATAATATGTTTTTATAATGATATGCCCCGATGTTATTTTTCTATGGGCCGCGCCGTTATGCTGCGGCCCGCTTGTTCAAGCGTAGCGCGGGCTTCAAGGCCTCGGCAGGCTGTAACTCCTTGGCGGTGGCCGGCCTGCCGAGGAAATAGCCTTGCAGCAACGTGCTGCCCGACTCTATGGCGATTTCCAGTCCTGCCTGCGATTCTATGCCAGTAATCACCGGTTGCGCGCCGATGTCGTGCACCAGCTGGATTAAGCGGGGCAGGATCTTGCGTACGCGCGGGTTGCGCTCGGCTTCCTTGATCAGGCTGGTATCCAGCTTCACGAACTCGGGCGAGAGCTTCCACAGCCGCTCCAGGTGGGAGTGCTTGTTGCCGAAGTTGCCGATGGCGATGCGGTATCCGCGTTCCGTGTAATTCTCGATGGCGTCCGCCAGTTGGTTCTCATGCTCGACGACGCTTTCCTGTATCTCGATGACCACGCGGTTGGTCGGTACGGAGTTCGAGTGCAGGATGCGCTCGAACACCTTGCCGTGCGCATTGACGCTGATCAGCAGGTTGGGGTGCACGTTGAGGAACAGCAGGCCGTTTTCCGCATAGATCTGGCGGAAGTTGAGCACGTGCAGCGTGCGCACCACGCGGTCGAACTTCACCAGTTTGCCTACCTGCCCGGCAAAGCTGAAGGCGAATTCGGGGCTGATGCCCTGCTGGCCGCCGAGCGATGGGCGGATGAAGGCTTCGTGGCCGAACAAGTCCCCGGCCTCGCTATCGTAGATAGGCTGGAAGGCGCTGTTGAGCTGCAAGCCCAGGAAGGTGCTGTTGAACTCTCCCGAGGATTGCTCTTCCAGCCCGTACTCGTCGAGATCCAGGTAGAGGGATTCCCGCAACTGGGACTTGAGCTGCTCGATGGCAGCGGAGGTGGAGACTGTGTTCTTTGTCGTCATGGCTGGCTACTTATTTGTTCACGTAAATCTGGTCGAATATTCCGCCGTCGGCAAAATGCGTTTTCTGGGCTTTCTGCCATCCGCCGAAGGTGTCATCCACGGTAAACAATTGCAACGGCTTGAAGTCGGCCTTGTGGGCCGCCAGGACTTCGGCCGAGCGCGGGCGCAGGTAATGGCGGGCGGCGATTTCCTGGCCTTCCGGCGAATAATGGAATTCCAGATAGGCTTGTGCCACTTGGCGCGTCTTGCGCTTGTCCACCACCTTGTCGACCAGGGAAACCGGGTTTTCCGCCAAAATGCTGGAGGACGGGTAGACCACGTCGAAGTTGTTGTTCCCCAGCTCCTTGTTGATGAGGAAGACTTCGTTTTCGAATGTCAGCAATACGTCGCCAATGCCGCGCTGCACGAAAGTCGTGGTTGCGCCGCGGCCGCCCGCGTCCAGCACCGGCACGTTCTTGAACAGCTTGGTGACGAAATCGCGCGCCTTGGCTTCGTCGCCGCCTTTCTTGATGACGGCACCCCAGGCGGCAAGATAGCTATAGCGACCGTTGCCGGAGGTCTTGGGGTTGGGGATGACCACCCCGATCCCGGGCTTGACCAGGTCGTCCCAGTCCTTGATGTTCTTGGGGTTGCCTTTGCGGACGAGGAAGACGGTGGTCGACGTGGTGGGCGAGCTGGCATTGGGCAGGCGCTTCTGCCAATCAGCAGGGATCAGCTTGCCGCGCTCGAAGAGGATGTCGATATCGTTGCTCTGGTTCATGGAGATGACGTCCGCCTGCAAGCCGTCCGCAACGGACCTGGCCTGCTTGCTCGAACCGCCATGGGATTGGTTGATGGTGACGGATTCCCCGGTTTTCTGCTTCCAGTACTTGCTGAAGGCAGGATTGAAGTCTTTATAGAACTCGCGTGTCACGTCGTAGGAAACGTTCAGCAAGGTAGTGTCTGCATGAGCCAGGCCCGCCGCGGCCAATAGGCTGATAGCCAATATTTTTTGTAGCATTGAGACCTCTAGAGGGATTGAGAGATGATGGAGTGCACTATAGGAGGCTTTGGAAATAATGTAAAAGAATATAGTGGAATATAATTAAATTGATTCGTTATTTTGTACTCAAACTTTCACATATATTTTTTACTTATATGTATAGAATTAATTCGAATATGTGGTAATCTTCCATTATTGCAGTGTTTGTTGCAACATGACCAATGGACAGCGACCATTTATGATGAGGATGTACTTTGGATGCATCGTCACAATATATCGTTAGCGTGAGCTGACCGGACAACCGGAAGCCAGCACTTCTTCTTGAGAGGTGCTGGCTTTTTTGTTTTTACAAGGTCAATTTTGGGCGGCAATTGATGAGTCAACATGAAAAAAATGCTGAGTTCGGGGATGAACTGGGGATCAGCCAGATCGTCACCCAACTGCGCGAAGTCAGGCTGACTGCGCTGGAGCACCGCAACCGGCTGAACCGTCCTCCCAAGCTCCCTGCGCGCAAGGTGCTTGCCGAGGTGGTGGAAGGGCTGGGCGCCGCCCTGTTTCCCAACCGTCTCGGTTTGCCGGACCTGCGGGAAGAGGGCATCGACTATTTCGTGGGCCATACGCTGGATGTGGCATTGCGGGAACTTGTCGCCCAGGTGAGGCTTGAACTGAGCTTCGTTGCAGAGGCCGGACAGGCCGAGGATGTGAAAGCGCGCGCGACCGCCTTGGTGCGTGAATTCGCTGCCCAGTTGCCAGCCGTCCGGCATTTGCTCGACAGCGACATCCGCGCAGCTTATGAGGGCGACCCGGCGGCGCGCAGCGTGGACGAAGTGCTGGTGTGCTACCCGGGAATCAACGCCATCATCCATTACCGTATTGCCCATGTGCTGCACCAGCTGGGCGTGCCGTTGATTGCCCGCATGATCACTGAAATTGCCCATTCCGCCACGGGCATCGATATTCATCCCGGCGCCCAGATCAGCGAGGGCTTCTTCATTGACCACGGCACAGGGGTCGTCATCGGGGAGACCAGCATCATTGGCCGCCATGTGCGGCTCTACCAGGCAGTCACGCTGGGCGCCAAGCGCTTCCCTGTGGATGCCGATGGCAGCCTGGTGAAGGGGAATGCGCGTCACCCGATTGTCGAGGACGATGTCGTGATCTACGCCGGGGCCACGATCCTGGGCCGCATTACCATCGGTCGCGGCTCGGTGATCGGGGGCAATGTCTGGCTCACGTACAGCGTCCCACCGAATAGCAATATCACCCAGGCGCAGATGAGGGAAGGCGCGCCTGCAGGCCAGCGCAACGGCACTGTGACTCATCAGTAAAGCAATAGGGCGGCATCTGGTCCGCCGCATCGATCGGTAATTTTAAAGGAGAGATTTTCATGTCAGACATTCATCAAGCGCATACCGCCCTGGGAGACGTCGCTGCCCGTACGCTGGCGAATGCCACCAAGACCGTGCCCATGCTGGGCGCCATCACGCCGCGCTGGCTGGTGCACCTGTTGCAATGGGTGCCGGTGGAGGCGGGCATCTACCGCGTCAACAAGGTCAAGGACAACCACCATGTCGAGGTGGATTGCTCCAACAAGGACGAGCGCGAACTGCCCGCCACTTTCGTGGATTACGAAGAATGGGGCCGCGAGTATGTGCTGAATGCCGTGAATACCGTGGTGGACGTGCATACCCGCATTTCCGATCTCTACAGCAGCCCGCACAACCAGATCCGCGAGCAGTTGCGCCTGACCATCGAGACGGTCAAGGAGCGTCAGGAAAGCGAGCTGATCAATAACAAGGAATACGGCTTGCTGCACAACATCGCAGCCGGTCAGAAGGTCAAGTCCCGCAGCGGCTCCCCTACGCCGGACGATTTCGACGAGCTGATTTCCCGCGTGTGGAAGGAGCCTGCGTTCTTCCTCGCGCATCCGCAGGCGATTGCAGCCTTCGGCCGCGAGTGCACGCGCCGCGGCGTGCCGCCGCCGACTGTCAGCCTGTTCGGCTCCCAGTTCATCACCTGGCGCGGCATTCCCATCATCCCGTGCGACAAGCTGCGCGTGACCAAGGGCAAGACCAACATCCTGCTGCTGCGTACCGGTGAAAGCCGCCAAGGCGTAGTGGGCCTGTACCAGCCCAACCTGCCAGGCCAGCAAAGCATGGGGCTGTCCGTCCGCTTCATGGGCATCAATCACAAGGCGATTGCTTCCTACCTGGTTTCCCTTTATTGCTCGCTGGCGGTACTGACCGAAGATGCGATTGCCGTGCTCGAGAATGTCGACGTAGGCAACTACTATGACTACAAGTAACATTAACGACCTGTCATCGTTTGAACCCGAAGCTATCCTGGCAGCATTGCCGGGCGAGCATCCGCGCATGGCCGCGGCCATTGCGGTGGGGCGGGAGGCGCAGGCAAGCGGGCACCTGGATATTGACGAGCTGACCCGCATTGCCAATGAAATCTATGCGGAGGGTTTTCCGCATGGTGCGCCAGAGCTTCCTTCCACGGCATCGCTCACGGATTCCGCTGCGCCGTATGCCGCCGGAAGCCCGGGAATAGGGGCGCCAGTGCCGCCGGCACCTTCCGCGGTGTCTGCATTGCCGACGGGCGCGCCCGCTGCGGCCAATGTCGTCCCCGGCATCGAGCTTGCGCAGATCGCGACCCCCAGCCTCGGCGTATCGCCGTCCCAGCTGCCGCCGGAATTCAGCCAGGAGCGGGTTGAGGCCGTCGGGCCTGCGCCTGTCTTCCCGGGCTTGGATATCAGCAGCCTGCTTGGCGGCGTGGATATTCCGTACCCAGTGGACCTGCAAGGACTGCTGGCTTCGCCCGCCAATAGCCCGCACGGTTCGGGAAAGTCGGCCGCCAGCAAGGCGTCGCCTTACTATTTTGTCGCGGAGCGCCCCGGCATACCGGAGGTGGCAGCTTCGGCCCACCCGCCGTTCGACGTCAACCTGGTGCGCAAGGATTTCCCTATCCTGCGCGAGCTGGTGAACGGCAGGCCGTTGATCTGGCTGGATAATGCTGCGACGACACAGAAGCCGCAAGCGGTGATCGACCGCCTGTCCTATTTCTACCAGCACGAGAATTCCAACATCCATCGCGCAGCCCATGAACTGGCGGCCCGCGCGACGGATGCCTATGAAGGCGCGCGTGAAACGGTACGTCGTTTCATCAATGCGCCTGCGGTGGAAAATATCGTGTTTGTGCGCGGCACGACCGAGGCGATCAACCTGGTGGCCAAGACCTGGGGCAGGAAGTACTTGGGCGAGGGCGACGAAGTGGTGGTCACCAACCTGGAGCACCACGCCAATATCGTGCCCTGGCAGCAATTGTGCCAGGAAACCGGGGCCAAGCTCAAAGTGGTGCCGGTGGACGATAGCGGACAGGTGCTGCTCGATGAATATCAGAAATTGCTGACCTCGCGCACCAAGCTGGTTTCCTTCACCCAGGTTTCCAATGCCCTCGGCACCGTGACGCCGGCAAGGGAGATGATCGCCATGGCGCATGCGGTTGGCGCCAAGGTGCTGTTGGACGGCGCGCAATCGGTCTCGCACATGCGCACGGACGTGCAATCCCTGGATTGCGATTTCCTGGTGTTCTCCGGCCACAAGATCTTTGGTCCGACGGGCATCGGCGCGTTGTACGGCAAGGCTGAAGTGCTGGACGAGATGCCCGCCTGGCAAGGCGGCGGCAACATGATCCAGGACGTCACCTTCGAGAAGACGGTATATCACGGCGCTCCCGCCAAGTTCGAGGCCGGTACCGGCAATATCGCCGATGCGGTAGGCATGGGGGCTGCGCTCGAGTACGTGGAGCGACTGGGCATAGAGAACATTGCGCGTTACGAGCATGAGCTGCTGGTCTATGCGACCGCCGCGCTGGAGAAGGTGCCGGGTTTGCGCTTGATCGGCACCGCCCAGAACAAGGCCAGCGTGCTGTCGTTCAACCTACACGGCTACAAGAGCGAAGAAGTGGGAGCCGCGTTGAACCAGGAAGGGATTGCGGTGCGCTCTGGCCACCATTGCGCGCAACCGATACTGCGGCGCTTCGGCGTGGAAACCACGGTCAGGCCGTCGCTGGCTTTCTACAATACCTATGCCGAAGTGGATGTCCTGCAGGGCGTGCTGCTCAAGTTGGCCTCCGCAAAACGCTAAACGTATCTGCTAGCCAGCTTGCGGCAAGTAAAAAGGCCAGGAATATTCCTGGCCTTTTTGTTGATTGACAATGTTGTGGCAGCTTATACCTTGGCGAGGGAAACCTCGGTTGCCTTGATCAGCGCCAGCACTTCCGTGCCGACCTGCAGGTTCAGCTCGTTGACCGAACGTGTGGTGATGACGGAGGTGACGATACCCACTGGGGTTTCCACATCGACCTCGGATACCACTGGGCCCAGCACGATTTCCTTGATCCGGCCACGGAACTGGTTGCGGACGTTAATTGCATGAATTGCCATGATAAAACTCCTTTTGCTACATCAACTGCTTGAGTACAGGTTAATTCAGTGAGAGACGGCTTGCCATTGAGCACTGGCTTGCGTGTCTTCGCTACACTCTCCCTCCGCGACGTAGTCGGGGTTCAGTTGCTTCAAGCGGGTGCGCAATGCTGTTGGACCATTCGGCGTGTAAACAATTCGCACGCCGCGCTTGGCCGCGCTTTGCTTGATCTTATGGGTGAATGTATGGCTGATCCAGTCGGTGACCAACACGATCAAGTCGGTATCGTGCGGAATGACTTTCTTGCCGTCGCCGACCTTGCGGCCCGACCAGTGGTTGATATGTGTGACACCGAAGTTGGACAGCTCTTGCTTGATGCCTTCAATCTGGTCGCCGCCTACAATTAACGCAGTACTCATGATGAGAGTCTCCTTTAGCTGCTGGCAGCGCCAAATTGTGCTCGGCGCTGCCTGTTAATCAATGAATCGTCAATTTATTGCTGGTAGATCTGGTCGAAGGTGCCGCCGTCGGCAAAGTGCGTTTTCTGCGCCTTTTGCCAGCCGCCGAATGCCGAGTCGATGGTGACCAGGCTCAGCTTGGGGAAGAACTTTTCATACTTCTTGGCGACGCTCTCGAGGCGGGGCCGGTAGTAGTTCTTCGCCGCAATTTCCTGGCCTTCCTCGCTGTACAGATGCTCAAGATAGGCTTCTGCTACCTTGCGGGTGCCGCGCTTATCGACAACCTTGTCCACTACCGAGACGGACGGCTCGGCCAGGATCGAGAGGGATGGGGCGACGATTTCGAACTTATCTGGACCCAATTCCTTTTGCGCCAGGAAGGCTTCGTTTTCCCATGCCAGCAGGACATCGCCGATCCCGCGTTCCACGAAGGTCGTTGTCGAGCCGCGGGCGCCTGAATCGAGCACCGGGACGTTCTTGAGAATCTTGCCGATGAATTCGCGGGTCTTGGATTCATCGTTATTGAATTTCTTCTGGCCGTAAGCCCAGGCTGCCAGGTAATTCCAGCGTGCGCCGCCGGAAGTCTTGGGGTTGGGGGTAATCACCTTGACGCCGGGCTTGGCGAGGTCGTCCCAATCCTTGATGTTCTTGGGGTTGCCCTTGCGCACCAGGAACACGATGGTGGAAGTGTAAGGGGAGCTGTTGTCCGGCAGACGCTTGATCCAGTCCTTGGGGATCAGCTTGGCCTTTTCCTGCAACGCATCGACATCGTAGGCAAGCGCTAGCGTCACCACGTCGGCCTGCAGGCCGTCGATGACGGCGCGGGCCTGCTTGCCGGAGCCGCCATGGGAAGTCTTGATGGTGACCTTGTCGCCTGTCTTGGCTTGCCAGTATTTTGCAAAGACATTGTTGTACTCTTGGTAGAGCTCGCGCGTCGGGTCATAGGAGACGTTCAGCAGTGTGACATCGGCCGCCAATGCAGAGAGCGAGCTGCCCAATGCCGCGATGGCGATCAAGCCGGAAAGACGGGGAATAAAACGGTTCATGCAAAATCCTTTTTTATAATTACTTAGTGGTTAACAGCGCTTTGCAAGGCTGGCTTGTTTTTTGGCGTGTCGTTGTTGAAGCGTACTTTTTCCCGGCGCTCGATCTGGGTGACGCGGCCATCGTGGACGGTGATCTCGATGGAGCCAAAACGCAGCAAATCGATGGAACGCAGGATTTCCTGAATCACCTCGTTGCTGGTTTTCAATTTTGGTTCTTGTGACATACGTTTGCCCTTGGCAGTGTTCAATGAATGGGTGAACTGTAGCAAGGTTATTAAATAGTTAAAAATAATTTGTTTTTATAATTTTATCGTTTTTTTGAATATTGATAGGCGTAAAAAAACCGGGACAGCCCATGGCGATCCCGGTTGAAAATGGAGGTATACAGGAAAAGGCGAACTAGAAAGCGCTGACCGTCAACTCGACATAGAAGAAGTTGGAGGTGTCCTTGCGGTCTCCCGTATTGTTCTTCACGAAGTCGCCGCCCTTGAAGTAGGCATAACCCACATTGCCCGTGACCTGCTTCACAATCGGGAATCTGACGCGAATATCCCATTCCTCGCCAAGATCCCTGTCTTGGTTGGTGCCGGTGTTGACCAGGTTGTTGCCCGCACCCCAGCGGTCGGTTGCGCTATCCAGCTTGTACCAGCTGTAGCCGGTGTCGATATTGACGCCGGTATATGGGGTGAACTCGGCGCGGATCTTGGTGGCATTGATGTTTTCCATCTGGATGTAATCATTGCTCGACCATGGGCGCGCAAAGCCGAACAGGCGGTCGAAGCGTTCCTGGGTGCCGGTGGTGGAGGCCTTGTTGCCGCTCGCTACGCCATAATTGGCGCTGAAGCGCGGCTTCCAGGCATGGTCTGCGGTGTAGCCGACTTCAGCGATGTAGGAGTAGGCGCGGTGGTCGCGCTTGGTGGTCGGCGTCACGTCTTCCTCGCCCCACTGGCGGTAGTAGCTGACGTCGTAGTCAAAGCCGGTCTTGCCGACTACGCCATAACCGCGCAGCCCGGCAGTGTGGATTTCGCGGTCCTTGAAGTCGTTGATATTAGTGACCCTGGCGCCGGAGGCATTGTATTTGACTTCATCGCCATCCTGCTTAAGGTAAAAGTAGGATGGGGACAGCGTCACGATATCGGACCATTTGCGCCAGTCGAAAACGGCGCCATAGAACCATTGCGCCTTGTCGCGCTGGTTGAGCTGCTCGGTGAAGCGCACGATAGGCTGCAACGCAAACAGGTCCAGCTCCCAGTCGTTCTTGTGCTGGCCGAAAGTGGCACGCACGCCCTGGAATGTATTGGTCGTGTTGCGCCATTCGTTACGGGCGATCAGGCGGCGGTCAAGCTGCTCGAACGCCATGCGGCCGGCCTTGATGCTGATGGGGCGGTCGTTCCCGAGGTCATCCTTGCCCAGTCCGTCCTTGAAGAACAGCTCGCCATATAGCTGGATCGGCTCGGCCAGGTCGACATCCCGGTTGTCGCGGGCGAATTGACTATGGTTGCGGCGATCGTCTTCCAGTTCGAGCGTGAATCTCAAAGGATCAAATTTGTTGCGCACTGCAAGGTAGATGCGAGAGCGAAGCAGGAATGGCTCATCAGTGACATTCCTGTTACGTCGGAAATCATTTTCCCGGTTTTCATAACGGAACCGGTAGTCGGCACCGACGTCCAGCCAGTCGATGTCGGTATATTCCTTGAGCCAGGTCTGGTTGATCGGCTTGGTGAATCTAGGGGGCTCGCTTTCGCGCTGGGTGCCATAGGCGCGCGGAGCAACCCAGTAGCCTTTTTCCGCTTTTTTCGCGAGTGCCGCCTCGGCTGCAATTTCCGCTTTGCGCGCCTTGATGCGTTCTTGTTGGTCTAGCTCCTCTGCTGACAGAGGCGCGTTCGCAGCTTCTTCGGCTGCATAAGTGAGTCCGGCCGTGAGTGCAATGCCGCTGGCAATCAATAGCTGGATAAGCCCAGTTTTCTTGATCAAGATAAATCTCCCTGATGTTTGTTGCTTCCAGTTGACTGGCAAGCGAACCTTGTTTGTTAACAAGTGTTGATATTCAACCGCTGGTGATACAGTAGGTGTTAGGGGTGTTTAAACAGGACAACGAGACGCTGGGATATGACTACGTTGTGCCGCCTGGTGAACCAGGCAAGCGGTCCCCTGCTCACGGATAAGACCTAATGTAAATTCCACGGCTAATATCGACATGATGTAGGGGTTCTTTAAAAACTCAATGAATTGATAGCCCGCACTTTAGCAATAGTTATTAATAGTTAAAAATACTTTTTTAATCTATTTTTATATGAATCATTAATATGCATGCTATGTGCGCCGGTGCTGCCACAATACATCCGCTTCGCCCGCCGCATGGTTAAGGTAGCGCGCCATGACGAACAATAGGTCCGACAGGCGGTTCAGGTAGGGCAAGGCGGCATCGCTGGTGGCTTGCTGGCGGTGCAGGGAAAGCAGTACCCGTTCCGCACGGCGACATATGGTGCGGGCGAGGTGGCATAACGCTGCAGCACGCGTGCCACCGGGGAGGATAAACTCCTTGAGCGGGGCAAGTTGAACGTTGAGCGAGTCCAAGGTGTGTTCCAGCGCCTCCACGCGGCTCGCTTGCAAAAGCCGGTAGCCGGGAATGGAAATCTCGCCTCCCAGGTCGAACAGGTCATGCTGAATCTGCGTCAGGGCTTGGCTTACTTGGAGTGGCAGCGGTTCGGCCAGCAATACCCCCAGCGCCGCATTGAGCTCATCCACGCAGCCCATGGCCTCTACACGCAAGCTGTCCTTCTCTATCCGGCTGCCGTCGCCGAGGCCGGTGGTGCCATCGTCACCAGTACGTGTATATATCTTGCTCAGGCGGTTGCCCATGGTTGCTTATCCTTGTCGCGTGCATAAGGCGCATTGTAAAGCAATGCGCATGCTGGCTCGCAAGCCAGCGCTTGGGTAAACTGCCTAGGTTCTTATTTCTTCTGTCTATCGTGGCCTATTCATCAATTTATCCGCCTGAAAGCCCTTGTGTCGTTCCGGCCATTGGCGTATTCGATTCCGGCGTGGGCGGGCTGTCCGTGCTGCGGCATATCCGTGAGCAGCTTCCTGGCGAGCGCCTGCTGTATTTCGCGGACTCCCTGAACGCGCCATATGGTCCCAAGTCGCAGGCTTTCATCATTGAACGATCCAGGGAGATTTCCCGGTTTTTGATTGGACATGGAGCCAAGGCGATCGTCGTCGCGTGCAATACGGCCACAGCGGCTGCGATCCAGACTCTCAGGAGTGAGCTCGATATCCCCATCATCGGGATGGAGCCGGCAGTCAAGCCTGCCGCGGCTGCAACGCGTAGTGGGGTTGTGGGGGTGCTGGCTACTACCGGAACATTGAAGAGCGCGCAATTTGCCGCCTTGCTTGCGCATTACGGGAAGAATATCAAGGTGGTGACACAGGCGTGCTTGGGCCTGGTCGAATGCATAGAGCGGGGAGACTTGGATGGTAAAGCCACCCGTGCGCTGGTGGCGGAGTATGTCGCCCCATTAATAGATGTGGGAGCCGACACGATTGTATTGGGATGCACGCATTATCCTTTTGTTAAACCCCTCATCGCCGAAATTGCCGGGCCAGGTGTCGTGCTCATCGATACGGGGGAGGCGGTGGCGAGACAAGTGCGTCATCGACTGGAGGAGGCAGGGTTGCTGGCCGTCTCAGGGACGCCAGGTATTGTCAGGGCGTGGACTAACAGTCCTGCAGGTAATGCAAAACAGCTGATCCGTTTATTGCATGGCGGCGATATTGAAGTAGAGGCGATAGGCGGGCAATCACTCAGCTCAGTGTGAGCACCGCTGTATCAATTTAAGGCATTAAACAATAAAGCCGGACAAGTCCGGCTTTATTGTTTAATGGTGTGCGACGGTTTCGCCGGCTTTCAATCTGTACTTGGTTCCGCAGTAAGGGCAGGCGACATGGCCCGTGGCAGCGATATCAAGAAAAACGCGAGGATGCGAGCACCACAGCGCTACCTCGTCGGTGGGGCAATGCAGGGGAAGGTCTTTCGCAGTGACTTCGATTTCCTTGCTGTCGGTTGCCATGTCGTGTCCTCTTGCGCTGTGTTATACCAGTGTCAGCCAGCCGATATGCTCAGGGGAACGGCCGTGCACCACGTCGAAATACTTGGATTGCAGCTTCTCGGTGATCGGGCCGCGTGTACCGGCGCCGATGGCGCGATTGTCCAGTTCGCGGATCGGGGTGACTTCGGCTGCGGTGCCGGTGAAGAAGGCCTCGTCTGCCGAATAGACTTCATCACGGGTGATGCGCTTTTCGATGATCTGGTAACCGAATTCCGTGGCAAGCTGGACTACGGTGTCGCGAGTAATGCCTTCCAGTGCGCTGGTGAGGTCGGGCGTGTAGATCTTGTTGTTGCGGATGATGAAGATGTTCTCGCCCGAGCCTTCGGCGACGAAACCGTCGACATCCAGCAATAAGGCTTCGTCATAGCCGTCCTGGGCGGCTTCCTGGTGGGCCAGGATCGAGTTCATGTAGTTGCCGTTGGCTTTTGCCTTGCACATGTGGATATTGACGTGATGGCGAGCAAACGAGGAAGTCTTGACGCGGATGCCGTGCTTGATCGCCTCGTCGCCCATGTAGGCGCCCCATTTCCATGCCGCCACGATCACGTGGGTGGAAAGCGTCTTGGCGGAGATGCCCATGGCCTCGGCGCCATAGAACGCCATCGGGCGCATGTAGCCCGACTCGAGGTTGTTTTCGCGGATGGCGGCTTTTTGCGCTTCCAGCAGGGTCGCCTTGTCAAATGGCATTTTCATGCCCAGGATATGGGCGGAGCGGAACAGGCGGTCAGTGTGCTCCTGCAAGCGGAAAATCGCAGTGCCCTTGTCCGTCTTGTAGGCGCGCACGCCTTCAAATACGCCCATGCCGTAATGCAATGTATGGGTCAGTACATGCGTAGTGGCATCACGCCAAGGTACCATTTTTCCGTCATACCAAATCAGACCATCGCGGTCGGCCATCGACATCTTTGCTTCTCCGTTACCAAGTGCTGTCAAAACTTCCATTGTACGCGCAAGGCCTTGTATTTGAATAGCTGGTTTTCTCAAAATTGTTGGCGAGAAGGCGGTACCTGGCGACGGCTATGCGCGAGATGAAGTAAATAATTTGGAGCCTAAATAAGTTGAGTAATTTGATCGGATATTAACCACTTTTAAATTATGGTTAATAGGGGTAGAATGGGTTTCATGGTGTCCTGTTTTGTAGTCAATAATAAGGTGAGAGATATGATGAAACTGAAGCAAAGTGTGTTGCTGGCTTGTGCGTTGATGGTTCCTGCCGCTGCGATGGCCGAAGCGGGCGATTGGGTGATCCGCGCGCGCGCGGTGAATGTGAGCCCGAATGAAAGTAGCGATTTGGGGAAATATTTGAATGGGATCACTGGCGGTGCCGCTGGCGCTGGTTCCAAGCTGGAGGTCAACGATCAGGTGATTCCCGAGTTGGATATTTCCTACTATGTGACCAAGAACATTGCGTTGGAGCTGATCCTTGCCTTGGGCACCCGCCATGATGTCAGCATCAAAGGCGCTAGCGGTGTGGCGAATGAAAACCTGGGTTCGGTGAATTTGTTGCCGCCAACATTGACAGCGCAATGGCACTTCCGCCCCGACCAGACATTCGACCCTTATGTAGGTGCCGGTATCAACTATACGCGCTTCATGGATAATGGATTGCATACCAGTCAGCTGGGTGGTCAGGATATTCGCGTCGAGCGCAACAGCTGGGGCCCTGCGCTGCAAGCCGGCTTCGATATCAATCTCAAGGATGGCTGGTTGCTCAACGCTGACGTCAAATACCTGTGGATCGATACCGACGTCAAGCTCAAGAACGGCCCCAAGATCGATAGCCTGGACATCAATCCATGGGTCATCGGTTTTGGTTTCGGCAAGCGCTTCTAATTGCCTGGCAGCCACGGGCTGCGGTTTGGCATAAACCGCCTAGTGGCCGATAATCCTAGTTTGGATTGTCGGCCACGGGTGGATGTATGTTGAGATGGTTGTGGATTTTCCTAGTTTTCTCCTTGGTTGCATGCGGGCCGGGGAAGCAGGAGCTGGAACTATACGGCGTTGATATCAGCGACAGGGAGTTGGACGGTGCTTTTACCCTGACTGACCATCAAGGCCAGGTGCGGCGCCTGGAAGACTTCAAGGGCAAGGTCGTAGTGTTGTTTTTCGGCTATACGCATTGCCCGGATGTGTGCCCGACCACCATGCTGTCCCTGGCGAACGCCATGAAGCTCATGGGCGACAAGGCGCAGGACGTGCAAGTATTGTTTGTCAGCGTAGACCCGGAGCGGGATACGCGGGAAGTGCTGGCGCAATATGTTCCATTCTTCGATGCGCGTTTTATCGGTTTGAACGGAACGCCGGAGCAGTTGAAGCGGGTCGCGAAAAATTACAAGGTGGTATACGCCAAGCGACCGGCGGAAGACGGGGATGCTTATACCGTCGACCACAGTACCGGCGTGTATGTGGTTGACCGGGAAGGAAAAGTGCGTGCCTATTTGCGGCATGACGAGACGCCGGAACAACTGGCGCATGATATTACCCAATTTTTTTAGGGTTTTTCTTGTCCAAGGGCTTGGATAAAGAATATAATTTTGCGATTTTTATAAATTAGACTTTTAGATGAGGAGTGCGACCATGGCAACGGCAAGCATTGCGTCTGCTGGTGTTGGTGCTAGCGAACAATATAACTACGATATTATTCGCAAATTCGCCATCATGACCTTGATCTGGGGCGCGATTGGTATGTTCGTCGGCGTGTATATCGCCTCTGAACTGGCCTTTCCGTTCCTGAATTTCGACAGCCCGTACATCACATTCGGCCGTTTGCGCCCTGTGCATACCAGTGGCGTGATCTTCGGTTTCGGCGGCAGCGCCCTGTTTGCAACCTCATACTATGTTGTACAGCGTACCTGTCAGGCTCGCCTGTTCGGGGGCGAGGGGCTGGCCAATTTCACCTTCTGGGGCTGGCAGGCAGCAGTGGCGCTTTCTGCGCTCGGGTACATGTTCGGCTATACGCAGGCACGCGAATATGCCGAGATGACCTGGCCGGTCGACTTGCTGATCCTCTTCGTATGGGTGGCTTACCTGGGCATCTATGTCGGCACCTTGCTCAAGCGCAAGCAGCCGCACATCTACGTCGCCAACTGGTTCTACCTTGCCTTTATCCTCGCAACGGCCCTGCTGCATATCTTCAATAACCTGCAAGTGCCCGTGAAGCTGTTCTCCCTGGAGTCCTACAGCCTGTTCTCCGGCACCCAGGATGCAATGACCCAATGGTGGTACGGCCATAATGCGGTGGGCTTCTTCCTGACCGCGGCCTTCCTCGGCATGATGTACTACTTCGTTCCGAAGCAAGCCGGCCGTCCTGTATACTCCTACCGCCTGTCCATCCTGCACTTCTGGGCGATTATCTTCCTCTACATGTGGGCGGGTGCGCACCACTTGCACTGGACTGCATTACCCGACTGGACCGGCACGCTGGCTGCCACCTTCTCCATCATGCTGTTGCTGCCATCCTGGGGCGGCATGATCAACGGCATCATGACCTTGTCTGGCGCCTGGGACAAGCTGCGCACCGACCCGGTGATCCGATTCCTGATCGTCGCATTGTCCTTCTACGGCATGTCCACCTTCGAGGGCCCGATGATGTCCCTGAAGGATGTGAATGCGCTGTCCCACTATACCGACTGGACTGTAGGCCACGTCCACTCCGGCGCGCTGGGCTGGGTTGCCATGATCACCTTCGGCAGTATGTACCACCTGGTGCCGCGCATCTGGAACACCCAGATGTACAGCCTGCGCCTGATCAACGTCCACTTCTGGCTCGCGACGATCGGGGTTCTGCTCTACATCACCGCCATGTGGATCTCGGGCATCATGCAGGGCCTGATGTGGCGCGCTTTCGATGACTTCGGCAACCTGCAGTATTCCTTCGTCGAGTCTGTGGCCGCTGCGCATCCGTTCTACGTCATGCGTGCCGCGGGCGGGGCGTTCTTCCTCGCGGGCATGATTCTCATGTGCTACAACATGTACAAGACCATCCGTCAAGGCAGCACCGAGGCCCATGCCGGCCTCAATGTGGCGGCAGCCTAATCGGCGCTTGATTGTAAAGACGAGTTACTGGAGTTATTCATGAAGCATGACAAAATTGAGCGCAACCTAGGCATACTGCTGGTGTTCACCATGCTGGCAATCAGTGCCGGCGGCATGGTTGAGATCATTCCACTGTTTTTCATCAAGGAAACAGTGGAAAAGGTCGAAGGCGTGCGTCCATACACCCCGCTCGAGCAGCGCGGCCGCGACATTTACACCCGTGAAGGCTGCTATCTCTGCCACTCGCAGATGATCCGTCCGTTCCGCGACGAAGCATTGCGCTACGGCCACTATTCCCTGGCTGCCGAGTCCAAGTACGACCATCCGTTCCAGTGGGGCTCCAAGCGTACCGGTCCTGACTTGGCGCGCGTGGGCGGCAAGTACTCCAACAATTGGCATACCCAGCACTTGATCGCGCCGCGCTCCCTGGTGCCGGAATCCGTGATGCCCAACTACCCATGGCTGGCAACCACCGAGCTCAAGTACGACGACATCAAGGACCGCTTGCTGGCCCTGCGTCGTGTCGGAGTGCCGTATTCCAACAGCCAGGCGGAGTTCGAGCGCAATGTGAAAGAGTTCGGCGAGGATATTGCCAAGCAACTGCACATTCCTGATGCGGACAAGAACCTAGCCGCCCAGGCGCAGTCGGGCAACTACGATACTGACCCGAGCAATATCACCGAAATGGACGCGCTGGTGGCCTATTTGCAGGTGCTGGGCACCATGGTTGATTTCAAGAAATATGATGACGATTATTTCGTCAAATTCCGCTAAGGAGTAAAGACGATGGAATGGCTGCTCTGGTTCACTCGCTTTGAAAATACTAAGCCTTTGTCTTTGTTGATTTTCTTCCTCGTGTTCTGCGGCATCTTGTTCTATGTCTTCGGAAGCAAAAAGCGCGGCGAAAGGCTGGAAAGCCACAAGAATATTCCGCTGCAAGATGACGAAATCTAGTTAGGAAAGCATTATGAGTCAGGATAAGGCTACGACGACAACACCAAAGACCACGGGCCATAGCTGGGACGGTATTGAGGAATATACCAACCCGTTGCCTACCTGGTGGATCTGGGGTTTTTACATCACATTCATCTTCACCGTGGTCTACTGGCTGCTGTATCCGGCTTGGCCGATCGGCGACAAGTTCACCAAGGGCGTCCCTGGGCTGCACACCATTACCTACACTGCGACGACTGCAGACGGCAAGGAAGTGGAAAAGACCTCTCATTGGAACATGCGTGCCAAGTACATGCGTGAAATGAACGAGCACCAGGCCGACCAGAAGCAATGGTTCGACAAGGTGGCTGCGATGTCATTCGAGGACGTCTCCAAGGATGCCGAGCTAATGCAGTTCGTGAACTCGGCGGGCAAGACCCTGTTTTCCGACAACTGCGCAGCGTGCCACCAGGCAGGCGGTCAAGGCAAGATCGGCATGGCCCCTAACTTGACCGATGACCATTGGCAGTTCGGCGGTACCTACGAGCAGATCCACGCGACGATCGAAGGCGGCCGCAATGGCGTGATGCCTCCATTCAAGGACAGCCTGGAAGACGATCAAATCACCCAGCTTGCACACTATGTACTAAGCTTGTCCGGCGAACCGCATGATGCGGCTCTGGCTACGCAAGGCAAGACATTGTTCAGCGGTGCCGGGATATGCTTTACATGCCATGGCCCGGATGCCAAGGGCAATACTGCAATGGGTTCTGCCGACCTGACCGATAAGATATGGCTTTGGGCGGATGTCGGCGGCAAGACTGGGCAGGAGGCCAAGGTTGCCGAAGTGAAGCGTATCATCGCCGGCGGGATGAACAGCGGCGTGATGCCTGCTTGGGAAGAGCGGTTGAAGCCAGAACAAATCAAGCTCCTGACTGTCTATGTACATGACACACTGGGCGGCGGTCGCTAAACCGCATCAATGTTGAATAAAGGCTCACGGTTGCGTGGGCCTTTATTTCTAGAGCAGTTGCATTTTTAGAGGGGTGGTGTATCACCAGCGTTATGGAAGCAACCAGTTCGGCCAGCACTACTAAAAAATCCCCGCTTCTAAACCGGCAAATCCCGATTGTCACGCGTTCGGTAAAAGGCAAGTTCCGCAGCTTCAAGACTGCGGTGATGGTGATCGCCTACTCCGTCTATTTCCTGTTGCCGTGGATGCCATGGGAGCGCAATACCGCTGCGAGCCAGGCTGTATTGTTCGACCTGGAATCGCGCCGCTTCTTTATCTTCAACCTGGTTGTCTACCCCCAGGATATCTTCTGGCTGGCAATGCTGCTGTTCATCGCAGCCGCGTTGCTGTTCTTCACCACGGGCCTGATCGGCCGGGCATGGTGCGGCTATTTCTGCTTCCAGACCCTGTGGACCGACCTTTTCATCATGATCGAACGCATGATCCAGGGGGAGCGGCCCGCACGCCTGAGATTGCTCAAGCAGCCCTGGAACGCCGAAAAGATCATCAAGATGGGCAGTTCGCATGGCCTGATGGTGCTGGTGTCGTTCTGGACCGGGGTGACGTTTGCCTGCTATTTCGCCTATGCGCCGGATTTCGTGCCACGGCTATTCGCCGGCACGGCCGCGGAGGCCGGGTACATCACCGTAGTGGTGCTGACCATCACGACCTATGTCGCAGCCGGCTTGTCGCGCGAGCACATCTGCACCCTTGCCTGCCCGTATGCCAGGTTCCAGGGCGTCATGTATGAGCCGGATACACTGGCTGTCGCCTACGATGTGAAGCGCGGGGAAGGTACTGCCGGCCGCAAGGCACCGGCCAAGGGGTTGCGCACCCGCGAGGAACGCCAGGCGGCCGGCCACGGCGATTGTATCGATTGCGGCTTCTGCGTCCAGGTCTGCCCGACCGGGATCGATATCCGCGACGGCTTGCAATACCAGTGTATTTCCTGCGGCCTGTGCATCGACGCATGCAACAACATCATGGATTCCATCGGCTCTCCGCGCGGCCTGATCCGCTACGACTCCGAGCAGAATATTGCCAGCCCGGCGCCGCACAAGCCGCGCCTGGAGTGGAAGCGCCCCAAGGTCCTGGGATACGCCTCGGCACTGGTGGTGGCGACGATGGTGTTGTTCTACAACATCGGCACCCGTAACGATACCGAGGCCAACGTGCAGCAGGTCAGGCAGCCGTTGTTCGTCATGCTGTCCGACGGCAGCGTGCGCAACCGCTACCAGATCAACATCGCCAATAAGACCGAGCACGAGCAGCGCTACGAGCTGAAAGTACAAGGTATTCCCGCTGGCGCGCTGGACCTCGGCAACATTCCGGAAATCCGCGTGCGTGCCGGCAAAAGCCTGAGCCTGAATGCCAAGGTTGACCTCGCCAGCGATATCGCGCGTAATACCAAAGAATTCTCGTTTGTGATCATCCCCACCATCGCAGACGCCGAGCCTGTGGTGGTGAAGACCAATTTCAACAGTCATTGATACATGCTTAAGCTGATTCCCGTTTTATCCATCGCCGAAACCTTGTTCGGCGGCCTCATTTTCGCCATCGGGCTTTATTTCCTGTTGCGTGCCGCCCGGGTAGCCAATTTCTGGGCAGCCGTATTGAGTGGCGCCATCCCGTTCCTGCTTTATATTGTCTACAGCACCCAGCATTGGGCGGGCGGCGATGTGCTGGCGATCCACTTTGCGGTATTCCTTGCTAATGCGGGCCTGCTCGGCGTGTTTGGCAGCATGAAGCAGAAGCAGCAATCCATGCATTGGGCCCCGAAGATCATCATCGGCTTTTTCATTTTCCTGGTGATTTCCAATGCGATCCTGCTTTCTATAGCAGGGCGGGGACTGCCGCAAGGCCTGACATCCTTTTTCTTGCCCAATCCTGACAACCAGCGGGTGCACACCGCTTTTCCAGGCGTGATGCCGCATGACCGCAACAAGAGCTACCAGCCGCACCTCGAGCAGCTGCAACAACAGCAAGCCCTGGGTTGGCAGCTCAAGCTGCAAGGAGTCGATGATTTGAACCCAAGCACTTCGAAGCGCATTGCGGCGCGTATTCTCGACGAGAACGGCAATGCCGTCACCCAGGCCGAGGTGACGCTCAATTTCTGGCGCATGGCGAATAGCCGCGACGACAAGATTTACGTCCTGGAAGAACAGGCCGAAGGGGAATATGGCGCCGATGTCGTCTTGCCCGACTCGGGGCGATGGATTGCCGAAGTATTGGTCAAGCAGGGCGACAAGCGCTACCGCAAGCAGGAGTCGCTATTCATCGGCGATGAATAGTCCGCAGGCGCTGGGAGCGTCTTGCTACCATTGCGGCCTGCCGGTACCGGCCAGCAGCGAGTTTCACGCCGCCATCCTCGGGCAGCGCCGCCGCATGTGCTGCCATGGCTGCCAGGCGGTGGCCGAGTCGATCGTCGAGAACGGGCTGGAAGACTATTACCGGCACCGTACCGAGCTGCCCCAGACAGCCGAGGAGCTGGTGCCGGACGAACTGCGCCAACTTGAGCTGTACGACCATCCCGAAGTGCAGAAAAGCTTTGTGCACGATGAATCGGGAAACTTGCTGGAAGCCTCGCTGATTCTCGAGGGGATCACGTGTGCAGCCTGCATCTGGCTCAATGAGCGCCACCTGCAGCAGTTGGACGGCGTCGCGTCCGCCTCGATCAATTATTCCTCCCATCGTGCGCGAGTGCGCTGGGATGACAGCAAAATCCGCTTGAGCCAGATCCTGGCAGAAATCCGAAAGCTGGGCTATCACGCCCATCCCTTCAGCGCGCAACAACAGGAAGCCGTGCGCGAGCAGCGGCGGCGGCAGGATTTCCGCCGGCTGGCAATCGCCGGGCTTTCCGCAGCGCAAGTGATGATGGTGGCCGTGGCATTCTATGCCGGCCCTGAACAGGGGCTGGAGCCTGCCACCGAGCAACTGCTGCGCTGGTTCAGCCTGGTGATCACCGTCCCGGCGATGATCTATTCGGCCTGGCCGTTCTACCAAGCCGCCTGGCGCAGCATCGTCAACCGCAGAGTGGGCATGGACATGCCTATCAGCCTGGGCCTGATCACCGGTTTCATCGGCAGCGTCTGGGTGACCTTCCAGGGGCAAGGCATCGTCTATTACGACACCCTGACCATGCTGATTTTCTTCCTGCTCGCCACCCGCTACCTGGAACGTCACGCACGCGAGAAGTCCGTAGAGGCGGCGGAGAACCTGCACCGGCTGATTCCCCCGATGGCTACCAGGCTGGATGACAACCAGCAGCCGCAAATGGTGCCGTTACACGAGCTGCAAGTAGGCGATACCTTGTTGGTGAAACCCGGCGAGGCCATTGCAGGCGACGGCGTCGTGACGGAAGGGGAAAGCCAGGTTGACGAGGCACTGCTCACCGGCGAAAGCCGCCCGGTGGCCAAACTGCCGGGGAAGTACGTCTACGCTGGCAGCGTCAATTACGAAAGTCCGCTGCAAGTCAGGGTGACCGGCCTTGGCGAGCAGACCGTGATTGCGGGGATCGCGCGCCTGCTGGATCGCGCCCAGGCGGAGAAGCCGCGCTTGGCGAGGGTGGCCGATCATGTCGCCATGTATTTCACCACTATCCTGCTGGTCGCCGTCGTGGTGATCGGCCTGGCCTGGTGGTGGATCGCGCCGGAGCACTGCTTTGAAATCGTGCTCGCGGTGCTGGTGGTGAGCTGCCCGTGCGCATTATCGCTGGCAGCGCCAGCGGCATTTGCGGCGGCTGGCTCGCACCTGGTCGGCCGGGGCGTGTTGCTGACGCGCGGCCATGCCTTGGAGTCCCTCGCCAGGGTCACGCACGTGGTATTCGACAAGACCGGTACGCTGACCATCGGCCGTCCGCACATTATTGCGACCGTTCCCTATCACGGGTACGAGGCTGAAACGGCGCTGCGCATTGCCGCAAGCCTGGAACAGGCCTCGGAGCATCCGCTGGCACGCAGCTTCACCGACATGGTGCCCGCGGGCGAGCGTTCCGGCGTGGTTGGCGTCAATAACCAGCCAAGCAAGGGCATCAGCGGCGAAGTGGACGGCGAACGCTACTTTATCGGCAATATGGCGCTCAATCCTCAGGTTGCATACCCTGAATTGTCCGGCTTGGAGCCAGGAGCCAGCATCGTATGGCTCAGCAATTCGCGGCAGGCGATGGCGGCATTTGTATTGGCGGATACGATGCGCCCGGAAGTCACGGCGCTGGTAGGCAATCTCAAGAGGCGCAACATTGCCGTATCGATATTGAGCGGCGATACGGCCTCCAGCGTGCAGCATTTCGCCTCGGTAGCCGGTATTGACGACTGGCGGGCGGGCCTGACCCCTGAGGGCAAGCTTGCCGCCTTGCGCGAGATGCAGCAGCGAGGAGAGGTGGTTGCCATGGTCGGCGACGGCATCAACGACGCCCCGGTGCTGACAGGGGCGCAAGTGTCGTTCGCCATGGGCAATGGCACGCAAATGGCGAGGGCCTCCGGGGATATCGTGCTGCTCGGGGAAAACCTGCAGGAGATCGACCATGCCATCACCACGGGACGCTTCACCGTCAGCATCGTGCGCCAGAACTTCACCTGGGCCCTGGTCTATAACGCCGTGGCATTGCCGTTTGCCGCCACGGGGCTGATTGCGCCATGGATGGCGGCGATCGGCATGTCCGTGAGCTCCCTGATCGTCATACTCAACGCCTTGCGCCTGCGATAGCGCGCCTGCATTCCAGCTTTTTCCTTTCGATATCTTCTCGCGAAAGTGACGTGTTCTCGTGTAGTACGAAGAATGATTCTTGTTGGTATTTTTCTTTATAAAATCATTAAAAATCAATAATTTACAAAAATATTTTCTATCCATTTCAGATGATATTGGGTATGATGCGTGCAATTGGACAAATCATCCGTGGAGGCGCTATGAAAGGCGATAAGAAAATCATCGAAACCCTGAACGAGCTGCTGGCAGGCGAGCTGACAGCTGTTGATCAATACCTGCTTCACGGCGAAATGTATGCCGACTTCGGCCTGGGGCAACTGGCGCAGAAAACCCTGCATGAGTCCGACCATGAGCGCCAGCACGCGCGCGCCATCATCCAGCGCATCCTGTTCCTGGAAGGCAAGCCGAACCTGGAAAAGCGCCATGCGCTGACGACGGGTAAAACCGTGCCCGAGATGCTGAAGTCGGACCTGGCGCTGGAATACAAGGTCGTAGCCGATCTCAAGGCGGCCATGGCGCAATGCGAAAAGGCCGGCGATTATGTGACGCGCGACATGTTGCTGCTGCAACTCGACGATACCGAAATGGATCATGCCTACTGGATCGAGCAACAGCTGCGCCTAATCGGCTTGGTCGGCCTGGAAAACTACCTGCAGAGCCAGATGAAGTCTGAGCCTGCGGTTTGATAAGGAGCATATGATGAAGGGCGACAAAAAGATTATCGATATCCTCAACAAGGTATTGAAGAACGAGCTCACCTCGATCAACCAGTACTTCCTGCATGCCCGCATGTTCCGCAACTGGGGGCTGGAAAAGCTCAACGACTATCAGTACAAGCAATCCATCCGCGTGATGAAGGAGGCGGATGAGCTGATCGAGCGCATCCTGTTCCTGGACGGCCTGCCCAACCTGCAGAACCTGGGCAAGTTGCTGATCGGTGAAAATGTGGTGGAATGCCTGCAGGGCGACCTCAAGTACGAAAGGGAAATCCACCGCCCGTTGCTGGTGGAGGCGATCGCGTTATGCGAGGAGTTGCAGGATTACGTCAGCCGCGACCTGCTGGAAGAACTGCTGGAAAAAAGCGAGGCTGCGATCGATTGGCTGGAAACCCAGCACAGCCTGATTGCCGATGTGACATTGCCCAACTATCTGCAAGCCCATATGGAAGCCGCAGACTAAGCTGGCTTTCATCCAGAAAAAACCGCAGCTTTGCCTGCGGTTTTTTATTGCATGTCGGTCGGGAATTTCTCTTGACAAGACAGGGGGTTAAAACGATAATGGTTATCGTTTGTTAACGCATCTTGATTCAGCAAGAGAAAGCCACCGATCGTTCTATGTACGTCTGTGTTTGTCGGGCCATCACTGATCGCCAAATTCTCCAGGCAGCGCGCGCAGGAGCCAGCAGTCTCAAGGATTTGAGGCGCGATCTGGGCGTGGCCAGCGAGTGCGGCCAATGTGCCAGTTGCGCCAAGCAATGCTTGCGCGAGGCGCATCAGGAAAACGACATCGCCATGCCGGTCGGCTTTGTCTGAGTAGACTCCCATTGCCGGCGAGCATATTGCCCGCCGGTGCCAGAATTTTCCGTTTATTTCTTTGCTTACAGTAAATGATCCAGCAGGTCTGGGCCAAATACCTCGCGCTTGATGCGGTTGGGGTTGACGCCTGCCTGCAATAGCTGCTCGCGCTGCGCTTGCATGAAGCCCAGCGGGCCGCACAGGTAAATATCCGCATTTTGCAGCGCTGCCGGCCATAAGCCGGTGACATCCATCCTTCCGTGGTATACGCCGCCTATGCTGCCATGCGCGCCTTCCAGGCTTTCATAGAACAATGCGGTTGCCAGGTTGGGCATGCGATACCTGGCTTCTTGCAGGTCCAGGCTATGGCTTTGCCATGCCGGGCTGCGCGCCGCATGCGCGAAGAATACCGGGCGCTGCGGTGCGAGGTCGCGCACTGAGTTCAACATGGACAACATGGGGGTAATGCCGACGCCGGCCGAAAGAAGCAGCAATGGCTGGTCGCTGATGACGGTATCCAGCACAAAATCGCCGAATGCAGGCGTGGCCTGGATCAGGTCGCCGACCTTGACTTCGTCATGCAGCCAGTTGGAAACCAGGCCCTGCGGCTTTTCTGCCTCCTGTTCGCGCTTCACCGAGATGCGCCACCAGGGAGCCGCGATCGAGTCCGACAGGCTGTACTGCCTGAGCTGGCGCCTCTTGCCTTGCTCGAACTGCATTTCCACGCTGATATATTGCCCGGGCAGGAAATCCCCTGGTTTACGCCCGTCCGGGTGCTGCAGGTAAAACGAGACAATGTGCTCGGACTCGAATACCTTGCGCGCGACCTTGAGCGTCATCAAGGCGCCTGCCGTGCTGGCGGTGTTCGCATACAGCGATTTTTCCTCCTCGATCAGGAGGTCGGCCAGCAGCCAATAGGCCTCGCCCCAAGCTGCCAGCAGCTCATCGGTGGCGGCCTCTCCCAATACTTGCTTGATGGCGCCGAGCAGGTGCGTGCCGACGATAGGGTAGTGCTCCGGCTTGATGCCGACCGCGGCATGCTTGTGCACGATGCGCTTGACCACTGGCGCCAGGGCGGCAGGGTTGTCGATGTTGGCGGCATAGGCAAAAACGGCAGAAGCCAAGGACTGCTGCTGGATGCCGCTGGCCTGGTTGCCCATATTGAACAGGTTTTTGAGCTCGGGGTGGGTGCCCAGCATATTCTGATAGAAGGCTTGCGTGATTTTCAGACCATGTTCCCTCAGGACGGGAACGCTGGCGTCAATATAGGGACGGGCTGCGGCAGAAAGCATATCGGCTCCTTATGTTGTATGTAAAATGAAACAATTGCTGCAAAAAAAAAGCGCTGCAACGTGGTGCGGGCATTTCAGTGCATTCCCGCCAGATGGCTCTGCTGCAGCTTGATGATGACATGGGCTGTGCTGTTATGAATTACATCCTGCAATGTGTAGGTATCCATATATTCGTAGAACGCATTCAGGCCTTGGTCTAGCGCATGCTTGAGGCCGCATTGCCCTCCCAGCGGACAGGGCGGCTCTTGGCAGTTCACCAGCGATACGCTGCCTTCCAGCACGCGGATCACGTGGCCAAGGCGCAACGAAGCGGGGTCCGTGCCCAGCCTCAGGCCGCCATTGGGGCCGCGCGTGGTCTGGATCCAGCCGGTCTTGTTCAAGAAGGTGACGACCTTGATCAGGTGGTTGCGCGGGATATTGAACTGCGTGGCGATTTCACTGATGGTGATGGGTTTGTTGCGCTCATGCTGGGAAACGTACATCAATACGCGTAAGCCAAGATCGGTGAATTTGGTGAGCTGCATGCCGGGCAGTATAGTATTGTTTATTTTTGTATGCAACAATTGTCGGCAGCAAATTCGTATGCGGGTTCCGTCAGCCTAGACGGTAAAGCTGCTGCGAGCAGGCCTTGAGGGCTTGCTCGGCGGCCGGGTAGTCGGGGTACAGCTTGGCTACTACTGCCCAGAACCTGGCTGAGTGGTTCATTTCGCGCAGGTGCGCGAGTTCGTGGGCAATGACGTAATTGATCAGCGCAGGCGGCGCCTGGATCAGGCGCCAGTTGAGGCGGACTTCGCGCCTGGAGTTGCAGCTGCCCCAGCGTGTCTTGGCATTGGAAAGCAACAGGGCGGGGGTGGGTTCGCCCAGCCTTGCCGCGAATATCGGCAGGCGGCGCGCAAAGTCCAGCCTGGCTTCCTTCTGCAGCCATTGGATCACTTTGCGGGCGATCATGGTATGGTCGTGAATATTAGTGGTGGCTATTTTTAACGCATTGCCTTCGAGCTTGGGGCTGCTGTTGCGCGACGATGGCGCGATCCTCAACGTCAGCGGCTGGCCCAGCAGGTGCAGTTCGGCGCCATCGCGCCACTCGAATTCGGGAACGACCGCCGCTTGCCTGGCCTTGAGTTTGGAGGTAATCCAGCGTGCCTTGCTGCGCAACAGGGCTTCGAGGTCGGCATGGCGGATGCGCAGCGGCGCATGCACGATCAGGCCATCCACAGTGATCTTCATGCCGATGGTGTGCCTGGCCCGCCGCTCAAGCCGGTAAGGGATTTGCTCCCCGTCGGGCAGGGCCAGGACGTACTGCATTATTTGCGGTCCAGCAGCAGCATTTCCTGCTCGATCCAGTCCTCGACCCGCTGGTTGAGCTCATCGGCCTTGATGCCTGCGGTTTCAATCGGCTTGCCTATGCTGAGCGTGATCGTGCCGGGACGCTTGAGGAAGGAGTTCTTGCCCCAGTATTCGCCGGCATTGTGTGCCACGGGCACGACGGTGGACTTGGTGTGCGCAGCCAGCCATGCCCCGCCAATATGGTATTTGCCGCGGGTGCCGGGAGCGACGCGCGTGCCTTCGGGGAAAATCACGACAAAGAAGCCCTGCTTGAGGCGTTCCTTGCCCTTGGCGACCAGTTGCTTGAGGGCTTCGCGTCCCGCGGCACGGTTGATGGCGATCGGCGAGGTCAATGCCAATCCCCAGCCGAAAAAGGGAACCCACAACAGTTCGCGCTTCAGCACCCAGACTTGCGGCGGAAAAATCTGCTGCAAGGCCAGGGTCTCCCATGCGGACTGGTGTTTGCAGAGGATGACGCTGGGATGGCCGGGAATGTTCTCCCTGCCGATGACGCGGTAGCGCAAGCCGCAGGTCAGCTTCAGCCACCAGAGCATGCTCCTGGCCCAGCCGGAGATCAGGATGTAGCGCGTCCTGCGCGGCAACGGGAAGGTAAGGAGGGAGAGCGTGGTGAATATGGGGGTGAAAATCCACATGCCCAGCATGTAGAGGGAAGAGCGGATATAGATCATAGATTAAGCAAGTTCGATCAAGCAGGTTGATTAAGCTGGTTCGGTGATGATGCGGCGTGCTGCCTCGGCCAGGTTATCGCATACCCAGGTGTTTTCCGGCAGGCCGCCGGCAGCCAGGGTTTTCTCGCCCTTGCCCGTGAGCACCAGGATGGGCTGCGCGCCGAATACCGCGCTGGCCTGCAGGTCGCGCAACGAGTCCCCCACGCTGGGCACGCCCTTGAGGTCCATGCCGAAGCGCTTGCTGATTTCCTCTATCATGCCAGGCTTGGGTTTGCGGCAATTGCAGTTCGCATCCGCCGCATGCGGGCAATAGAACAGGGCATCGATGCGGCCACCAAACTGCGCTAGCGCCTTGTGCATCTTGTCGTGGATCGCGTTCAGGGTGGCCATGTCGAACAGCCCGCGGCCAATGCCCGACTGGTTGGTCGCCAATGCCACCCGGTAACCGTTCTGGTTGAGCAGGGCAATGGCTTCCAGGCTGCCCTCGATCGGTTTCCATTCATCAGGACTCTTGATGAACTGGGCGCTGTCTTGGTTGATTACCCCGTCGCGGTCGAGTATGACAAGTTTCATGGCGGTTCCCGGTCAGGCTGTTATGGCTATTATGCCGCGAGCCTGGACAAATCGGCTACCTGGTTCATGGCCTGGTGCAGGGTCGCCAGCAATGCCAGGCGGTTGGCCTTCAATGCCGGGTCGTCGGCATTGACCATCACGTGGTCGAAAAAGGCGTCCACCGGCTCTTTGAGCGCGGCCAATGCCTTGAGCGAGCCTGTGTAGTCGCCGACGGCAAACGCCTGTTGCGCCTGCGGCTGCACTTGCGACAGCGATTGCGCCAAGGCTTTTTCCGCACCCTCCCGCAGCAGCGCCGGGTCGATGCCGGCCTCGATCGCGCTTTCGGACTTCTTGAGGATATTGCCGACGCGCTTGTTGGCGGCGGCCAGGCTGGCCGCTTCGGGCAGGCTGGCGAAAGCGCGCACGGCTTCCAATCGCTTGGCGATATCGCCGAGTAACTGAGGTTTCAGTGCCAGCACCGCGTCAACTTCCTGCACGCTGTAGCCCTGATCTCGCAGGCTGCCGGACAGCCGGTCGAAAATGAACTCTTCCAGCGCCTGTAATGCCGCACCACGGTCGAACTCATGCTGGAATACCGATAATGTCTGTTCAAGCAGGGTGTCGAGCGGCAGGGACAAGCCGCCCTCGGTGAGGATGCGCAGGATGCCGATGGCATGGCGGCGCAGCGCGAACGGGTCTTTTTCGCCGGTGGGTTTTTCGCCGATGCTGAACATGCCCGCCAGGGTTTCCAGCTTATCGGCGAGCGCGACCACGAGGCCGATACGGTTGCGCGGCAGCTCGTCGCCAGCGAAGCGCGGGCGGTAGTGGTCCTCGATGGCATAGGCGATGTCGTCGCTCAGCCCCTCGTGCTGCGCATAGTAGCGTCCCATGATGCCTTGCAGCTCAGGGAACTCCCCGACCATGTCGGTGACGAGGTCGGCCTTGGCTAACTGCGCCGCCTGTGAGGCTTGTGCGGCCAGGGTCTGGTCGCCCAGTGCCGTGGCAACCAGGTTGGCGATCGCGCTGACGCGGGCGATGCGCTCGCCTTGCGAGCCCAGCTTGTTGTGGTATACCACCTTGGCTAGGCTGGGAATGCGCGACTCCAAGGTTTTCTTGCGGTCCTGCTCGAAGAAGAACTTGGCGTCGGCCAGGCGCGGGCGCACCACGCGCTCGTTGCCTCCTATCACGGCGCTCGGGTCTGCCGGGCTGATGTTGGAGACGATGAGGAACTGGTTGGTGAGCTTGCCTTGCGCATCCAGCAAGGGGAAGTATTTCTGGTTGGCCTTCATGGTCAGGATCAGGCACTCCTGCGGCACGGCAAGGAACTCCTGCTCAAATTGCCCGACCAGCACGTTGGGGCGCTCGACCAGCGCAGTGACTTCGTCCAGCAGGGCTTCGTCCTCGATTGGGCGCAGCTTGAGCTTGCTTGCGGCAGCTTCCAGTTGGCGCGTAATCTCGTCGCGGCGCTCCTTGAAGCCGGGAATCACGGCGCCGTCCTGCCGCAATTGCTCAGCATAGCTGTCGGCGTCACGCAGCACGATAGGATTCTGCGTGGCTTCGAAACGATGGCCTTGCGTCTGGTTGGAGGCGGTCAGGCCCAATGTATTGATAGGGACGATCTCGCTGCCATGCAATGCGACCAAGCCATGCGCCGGGCGCACGAAGTTGACGTTGCTCCAGCCGTCCTGCAGCTGGTAGGTCATGACCTTGGGGATGGGCAGCTTGGCGATGGCTTCATCCAGCGCTTTCTGCAAGCCTTCCGCCAATGTCGCCCCTGCGACGGTGAGGTCGAGGAACAGCACTTCCGCCTTGCCGTCATGTTCGCGCTTGAGCTGGCCGACTACACTGGCATCGGCGCTGGCATCGACGCCCAGCGCCGCCAGTTTTTTCAGCAAGGCGGGTGTGGCGTTGCCGTCGGCATCCAGGCCTACGCTGACCGGCATGAGCTTCTGCGCGACGGCCTTGTCATCGGCCTTGGCCGCGACCTTGGTAATGTGCGCGGCGAGGCGGCGCGGCGAGGCGTAAGAAGTGACGCTGGAGTCTGCGGCGGTGAGGCCTTGCGCTTTCAAGCTGTCGAGCAGGGTTTGGGAAAACGCCTGCCCGAGTTTGTTTAATGCCTTGGGCGGCAGTTCTTCAACGAATAGTTCTACGAGTAGGTTGCTCATGCTGCTGCTTTCTTTGCCAGTTCTGCCAATACTTCATCCGCCCAGGCCTTGGGCGCCATCGGGAAGCCGAGCCGGGCGCGGCTGTCGAGGTAGCTTGCGGCCACGGCGCGCGCCAGGTTGCGGATGCGGCCGATATAGGCGGCGCGCTCGGTGACGGAAATCGCGCCGCGCGCGTCGAGCAGGTTGAAGGTATGCGCGGCCTTGAGTACTTGCTCGTAGGCGGGCAGGGCGAGTTTATGCTCCATGAGTTCCTGCGCCTTCTTTTCATGGGCGTTGAAGGCGGTGAAAAGGAAGTCGGCGTCGCTGTGCTCGAAGTTATAGGCGGACTGCTCGACCTCGTTCTGGTGGAATACGTCGCCGTACTTGAGGTCGGGCGCGCCGTTGACGCCCTTGGAGTAGACGAGATCGTAGACGTTTTCCACACCTTGCAGGTACATCGCCAGACGTTCCAGGCCATAGGTGATTTCGCCGGTGATCGGGCGGCAGTTGATGCCGCCTACCTGCTGGAAATAGGTGAATTGCGTGACTTCCATGCCGTTGAGCCAGACCTCCCAACCCAGGCCCCAGGCGCCCAGCGTCGGGTTTTCCCAGTCGTCCTCGACGAAGCGGATGTCGTTTTTCTTCAGATCGAAGCCCAGGGCTTCCAGCGAACCCAGGTAGAGCTCCAGGATATTGTCGGGCGCTGGCTTGAGCACGACCTGGAACTGGTAGTAATGCTGCAGGCGGTTGGGGTTTTCGCCGTAGCGGCCATCCTTGGGACGGCGGCTGGGCTGCACGTAGGCGGCCTTCCAGGGCTCGGGGCCAAGCGCGCGCAGGAAGGTAGCGGTATGCGAAGTGCCTGCGCCGACCTCCATGTCGTAAGGTTGCAGCAGCGCGCAGCCTTGTTTGTCCCAATATTGCTGCAGGGTCAGAATGATCTGTTGAAAAGTCAGCATGGTGTGATTAACTATTTGTCTGGATTGGGTTTGCTCACCCGTTGGCGCTGTGCGATGCCTAGTGGCGCATCATGCATTGCGGCAACGTGCAAAAGGGCTTGATTTTACTTCTTTTTACCGCGCGGCAAAAGGCCGGGCGCGACGGCGCCATAAAAGGCCAAGCGCGGTGAACAGCAGGATCAGGACCGGCCAGTTGCCCCAGCGCACATAAGGGGTCATGCCCTGATAGCCTTGGGCCTCGCCTTCAAGGATTGTGGTCTGGAAATGCGGCGCATGGGCTGCCAGCGTGCCGTCCGCCCGGATGATGGCAGTGGCGCCGGTATTGGTAGAGCGCAGCATCATGCGCGCGGTTTCCATCGATCGCGCCTGTGCAATCTGCAAATGCTGGTAGGCGGCAAACGACTCCCCGTACCAGGCATCGTTGCTGGTGTTCACCAGGATGTTGGCTTCGGGCAATTGCAGGATGATTTCCTCGCCGAACACGTCCTCGTAGCAGATATTGATGGCGACGGCCTGGCCGGCAATCTGCATCGGCCGCTGCTGGAAGCCGCCCCGCGACATGTCGGTGAGCGGGATATCCAGCCAGTTCTCATAGACCCAGCCGAATACCTGCTTGAGCGGAATGAATTCGCCGAAGGGCACCAGGTGCGTCTTGCGGTAGGCTTGTTCCGGCGAGGTGCCCAGGCTCAGCATGCTGTTGTAGTAACGGTCGTTTTCATGCTCGACCGTGCCGATCAGGATGTCGCCGCCGTTTTGCCGCGCGTGATCGGCAAGCTGTTGCAGGTAATCCGTCGGCAACTGGCTGGAAATGAGCGGAAACGCGGTCTCGGGCAGGATGATGAGTTGCGCCTTGGTCTGCAGCGTCATGTCCAGGTAGCGTTGCAATGTTTCGCGCAATGTCTGGTTTTCCCATTTCAGGTCCTGCGTGATATTGCCCTGCAGCAAGGCGACGGAAACTGGCGCACCTGCCGGCGTGCTCCATTGCGGCAGCTTCAACAGGCCGCCGGCAACCCATAGCAGGATCAACAATGCCGCGCTGCGGAACAAGATGATGCGCTGGCGCCAATGCAAGGCAATGGCGGCGAGCAGGCCGGCGCTGAGGATGGTGGCGAGCGAGACGCCGTGGATGCCGAGTACCGGGGCAAACCCGGCCAGCGGGCTGCCAGGTATTTGCGAATAGCCTGCCAAAAGCCAGGGGAAGCCGGTGAATATCCAGCCGCGCACCCATTCGCTCAATACCCATAGTGCCGGGATGCCCAGCCAGGGATTGCCGAGCTTGCGCGCGCCCCAGCCGGTGGCGGCCGGGAACAGGGCCATGAAGAGGCTGAGCATGAAAGTGGCGAAGACGGCCATGACGGCAGGCATGCCGCCAAAATCATGCAGGCTGATGTATATCCAGTAGATGCCGACGCCGAACAAGCCAAGCCCGAAGGCCAGGCCCAGCCACCAGGCCTCGGCCGGGGTTTCCGATTTCTGCCATAGGTAGATCAGGCCGGCCAATCCTATTATCGTGGCTGTATACCAATAAAAGGGCGCAAAGCCGATGACGCAGAATGCCCCGGCAAGCAGGGCGGCAAGGTGGGGTAAACCCAAGCGCGGAAGTTTCAAGTGGGCCTCAGGGGTATTAAACTGGACGGATATCGCGTGTTTATTGCATTATAGCGGCTCGGGCTGATATCAGGCATGCGGCATGCATGCGCTACTCAAACTGACTGTTTTTGACGGGAGATAATATGTTTAAAGAATTCAAAGCGTTTGCGATGCGCGGCAACGTAGTCGACATGGCGGTGGGTATCATCATCGGTGCGGCGTTCGGCTCCATCGTGAAATCCCTAGTTGACGACGTTATCATGCCGCCGATTGGCTTGTTGCTCGGTAACGTGGATTTCAGCAACCTCTTCATCGTGCTCAAGGACGGTGCTGAAGTGGCCCCGCCCTACGCTTCCGTTGCGGCCGCGCATGCTGCCGGCGCAGTGACCCTCAACTACGGCTTGTTCATCAATGCGGTGGTGAGCTTCCTGATCGTGGCGTTTGCCGTGTTCCTGCTGATCCGAGCCATCAACAAGCTCAAGACTGCCGAAGTGCCTGAGCCGGCCGCTACGCCAGAAGATGTGCTGTTGTTGCGTGAAATCCGCGACTCGCTCAAGAAGTAACTTCCACCAGCATTGTTGCCAATCATTGGATTGGCATATGGTCTAGGTGGCGCAATAAAAAAGCCGGAATGCATCCGGCTTTTTTATTGCGCTGGTGGTTGGCTCATAGGTCGGGAGTAAACGGATTGGGGGAGGCCTCGCTCTCATCCTTGCCATCGTGGTTCATGAACACCACCATGACCACGTTGTCGCCGACGAAATCGAGCTCGGTGGTCTGGTAATAACTGCCCTCAAGATCGGTATTGATGTAGTGGTATTGCCAGACCGAGGCCATGAGCTCGTCCGTGCCCGGCCGGTGATAGTCCTGCTTGCTGGCGGGCTCTCCGAACTGGGCCACGATCGTGGCCTTGTCGAATTGGTGGATGTTCTGGACAAATTCGGTTTCAGCCGTGGGGATGGCGGTCTCCAACGGCTGCCGGCTTTCTTCCGCCATGAGCGGGCCGGAGGACAAGGACAATAACAGGGTAAACCACACGATACGCATCACGTAACTCCCTATTCAAGGTGTCAGACAGTTTTGATAGCGATTTTGAGCTGAAGTTCCTGTTGCAACAATGGCTTATTGGGCGTTCTCAGTGAAGAGCTCCCTTGTTACAGCCCGCTTTCATCCTGTACGGGTGGAACGACTTCGACCAGCAGGGAATAAACGCGGCGGCTGTCGGCGCGCAATACCGTAACATTGAGGTTGTCGAAACTGACTTCTTCGCCGCGCTTGGGCATGTGCTGGAACTTGCTCACCACCAGGCCGCCTATGGTGGAGAATTCCTCGTCGCTGAGCTCGGTGCCCAGGGCCTCGTTGAAATCGGCAATTTCGGTGAGCGCCTTGACGCGATAGCGGCCATGCGCGTCCTGGATGATGTTGTCTTCGTTCTCGTCCTCGTCGAATTCGTCCTCGATATCGCCGACGATCTGTTCCAGGACGTCCTCAATGGTGACCATGCCGGCCACGCCGCCGTATTCGTCGACGACGATCGCGATATGGTTGCGGTTGCTGCGGAATTCCTTGAGCAGGACATTGAGGCGCTTGGATTCGGGGATGAACACGGCGGGGCGCAGCATCTCGCGCACGTTGAAGTCCTTGCCGCTGTAGAACTGCAACAAGTCCTTTGCAAGCAGGATGCCGATGACGTCGTCCTTGTTTTCGTCAATGACGGGAAAGCGGGAGTGCGCGGCTTCGATGACAAACGGGATGAATTTCTCGGGCGGGTCGGTGATGTCGATGACGTCCATTTGCGAGCGCGGGATCATGATGTCGCGCACTTGCATTTCGGAAACCTGCAATACGCCTTCTATCATGGCCAGCGCGTCGGCATCGAGAACGCTGTTGGCATAGGCGGTGTGGAGTTGTTCGATGAGCTGCTCGCGGTCTTCAGGCTCGCGCAGCAGGAAGTGGGTCAGGCGTTCCAGCCAATGGGGTTTGTCGTTCGCGCTACGTTTGTCGGGTTCTGCCATGATGATGGATTAAGGCTTCCGTTTTTCTGATAAATAAGGGTCTGCATAGCCAAGCCGGATCATGGTGGAGGATTCTATCGACTCCATCAATTCGGCCTGGTGTTCCTCTTCGTGGTCATAGCCGTGCATGTGCAGTATGCCATGCACGGTGAGGTGTGCGTAATGCGCTTCCAGTGTGATGTTTTGTTCATGTGCTTCCCTGGCGACCACTGGGGCGCAGAGGATGATGTCGCCGACCAGCCATGGCTCTTCCACCAGGGGGAAGGTCAGTACGTTGGTGGCGTAATCCTTGCCGCGGTAGTCGCGGTTGAGTATGCGGCCTTCCTCTTCATCGACGATGCGCAAGGTCGCTTCGGTATCCACGCGCAGGGCGGCGCGCGCCCAGCGGCGGAATTGCTTCTCGCTGGGGAGGCCGTCGCTTTCGCTGGCGTATTGAACACTCATGGCGAGCTTGGGCATGGCGGTTATTCCTTGTCCGTGCCGGGCTTGCCGTCGGCTCCAGATTTGCCCGCATTGGGCTGCGCATGCCGTTCGCTGTCGTAGCGTTCGTAGGCGTTGATGATTTTTTGCACTAGCGGATGGCGTACCACGTCCTCGGAGAGGAATTGCGTGAAGGCGATGCCGCGCACATCCTTGAGTACCTTCTGTGCTTCCACCAGCCCGCTTTTCTGCCCGCGCGCGAGGTCGATCTGGGTAACGTCGCCGGTGATGACGGCCTTGGTGCCGAAGCCGATGCGGGTGAGGAACATCTTCATCTGTTCCGGCGTGGTGTTCTGCGCCTCGTCTAGGATGATGAAGCTCTGGTTGAGGGTGCGGCCGCGCATATAGGCGAGCGGGGCGACTTCGATCGCGCCGCGTTCGAACATCTTGTTGACGCTGTCGTAGCCTGCCAGGTCATACAAAGCGTCATAGAGCGGGCGCAAGTAAGGGTCCACTTTCTGCGAGAGGTCGCCGGGCAGGAAGCCCAGCCGCTCGCCGGCTTCCACTGCCGGGCGCACCAGCACGATGCGCTTGACTCGGTCGCGCGTCATGGCGTCGATGGCGCTGGCAACCGCGAGATAGGTCTTGCCGGTGCCGGCGGGGCCGATGCCGAAGGTGATGTCGAAATCCTGGATCTGCTGCAGGTAGCTGACCTGGCGCGGCGTGCGCCCGTGCAGGTCCTGCCGCCGGGTCATCAGGGTAGTCATAGGCGTAGCGACCTCGTCGGGCGACAGGCGGTCAAGTTCGACCAGCCCCAGCTGGATTTCCTCCAGGCTGATGGGCTTGCCCGCACGCTCGTAATAGTTCTCGACCAATTGCGCGGCGAGGCGAGTATTGCCTTGCTCCCCGGAAAAGCGGAAATGCGCGCCGCGCCGCGAGATGCCGACATCCAGCGCATCTTCGATCTGCTTGAGGTTCTCGTCCAGCGCGCCGCACAGGTTGGCGAGGCGCATGTTGTCTTCAGGTTGTAGGGTAATGTCTACCGGCATATTGTTAGAGCAACTCTCCTCGCAGGGTATGTGAAAGGGCTTCGGTAATTCTTACGTTGACGAACTGGTTGATCAAGGCGGCATCGCCAGGGAAATTGACGATGCGGTTGTTGTCGGTGCGCCCGGCGAGTTCGCTGTCGCTCTTGGCGGAAACGCTCTCGATCAGCACGCGTTGTATGCTGCCTACCATGGAGGCGCTAACGGCCTTGCCCTGCGCTTCATTGAGCGCCTGCAGGCGTGACAGGCGTGACTGCTTTTCCTCTGCACTGCAATCGTCGGGCAGGTAGGAGGCAGGCGTGCCGGGACGCGGACTGTAAACGAAGCTGAAGCTGAAATCAAAGCCGACATCGCGCATCAGCTTCATGGTGGCTTCGAAATCCTGCTCGGTTTCGCCCGGGAAGCCGATGATGAAGTCCGAGGTGATGCAAATGTCCGGCCGCGCCGCACGCAGCTTGCGGATGACGGACTTGTACTGCAATGTAGTGTAATTGCGCTTCATGTTCATGAGCACGCGGTCGGAGCCAGCCTGAACCGGCAGGTGCAGGTGCGACACCAGCTTGGGAATGCGGGCGTAGCAATCAATCAGCGCAGGGGTCATTTCATTCGGATGCGAGGTGGTGTAGCGGATGCGCTCGATTTCCGGGATCTCGGCCAGGTACTCGATCAGCAGCGCCAGGTCTGCGGTTTCGCCTTCCGCAGTTTCGCTGCGGTAGCCATTGACGTTCTGCCCGAGCAGGGTGATTTCCTTGACGCCCTGCTCGGCAAGCTGGATCGCCTCGGTGAGGATGTCATCGAACGGGCGCGAGACTTCGTCGCCGCGCGTGTAGGGAACGACGCAGAACGTACAATATTTGCTGCAGCCCTCCATGATGGAGAGGAACGCCGCGGCGCCTTCCACCCGCGGCGGCGGCAGGTGGTCGAACTTCTCCACTTCCGGGAAGCTGATGTCGACCTGCGAAATGCCGGTCTTGCGCTTGGACTGGATCATGTCCGGCAGGCGGTGCAAGGTCTGCGGGCCGAAGACGACATCGACATAAGGCGCGCGCGCCACGATGCTTTCGCCCTCCTGGCTTGCAACGCAGCCGCCTACGCCGATCACCAGGTTGGGGTTCTTTTCCTTGAGCGGCGCAAAGCGCCCCAAATGGCTGAACACCTTCTCCTGGGCCTTTTCGCGCACCGAGCAGGTATTGAGCAGGATGACGTCGGCCTCTTCCGGGTTTTCGGTGGTCTGCATGCCTTCTGCGGCATGCAGCATGTCGAGCATGCGCGACGAGTCGTACTCGTTCATCTGGCAGCCAAAGGTTTTGATGAAAATTCTTTTCGGCGGATTCATACAGCAGGTCAGGCTGCGCTCGAGGCGCGGGAGGAGTAGAAGGTGGACGTCGCAGGCTGCAAAATAGCGTAAGAAAAACAGTAGGGTAAGGCCTCATTTTAGCTTAGCTGCTGCGGAAAGCCAATCGCAGAGTAATCCCATTTCCAATTAATCCGATACGGTGTTGCTCCTCCTTGCCGTGTAATTGCACTGTCCGTGTCGTCGCGCCTAGTCTCGTATTAAGTTGGAAATGGAATAAAATGCCATGCATGGAAACACTGCCTATCTTCATGAAACTGCGCAATCGACCCTGCCTTGTGGTCGGAGGAGGCGATGTTGCAAGCCGCAAGGTCAGCCTGTTGGAAAAAGCCGGGGCTGATATCACGGTGGTGGCGCCTGAGTTGCACCCTACGTTGATGCAATGGCTGGCAGAAGGGCGGATACGTCATTTTGCCTTGGTATTCGAGCCATCGCAGATGGATGGCGCTGCGGTTGTGATTGCCGCGACGGACGATGCCGAGGTAAACCGCGCCGTTTCCCAGGCGGCGCAGGCACGCAATATTCCTGTGAATGTGGTGGATGCGCCTGAACTTTGTACATTCATCGTGCCTTCGATCGTGGACCGCTCTCCACTGCTGGTGGCGGTGTCCAGCGGCGGGGCTGCGCCAGTGCTCGCACGCCTGCTGCGCACCCGGATTGAAACCATGATTCCTGCCGCCTACGGCCGTTTGGCAGCATTTGCCGCCGAGTTCCGCGAGGCAGTGAAGCGGCGGTTCAGTACCGGGCAGCAGCGGCGGATTTTCTGGGAAGATGTGTTCCAGGGAGCGATAGGCGAACAGGTATTGTCCGGACAGGAGTCTGCGGCGCGGCATGCCATGGAGCAATTGCTGGCAGGGAGTGGCGAGCTGAATCATGGCGAAGTCTATCTTGTCGGCGGCGGCCCGGGAGATCCAGACCTGCTGACTTTCCGCGCCCTGCGCCTGATGCAGCAAGCGGATGTGTGCGTCTACGACAAACTCGTGAGCAAGGAAGTCATGGAGTTGGTACGGCGGGACGCCGAGCTGATTTATGTGGGCAAGTCGCGCGACCAGCATACCTTGCCGCAAGAGGACATCAACCAGCTATTGGTACGCCTTGCCCAGGAAGGCAAGCGTGTATTGCGCCTGAAGGGCGGCGACCCGTTCATTTTCGGCCGCGGCGGCGAGGAGATAGAGACGCTGATGGAGAACGGCGTCCCGTTCCAGGTGGTGCCCGGCATCACGGCAGCGAACGGGGTATCCAGCTATGCCGGCATTCCGCTGACGCACCGGGACTATGCGCAGTCGTGCCTGTTCACGACCGGGCACCTCAAGGACGGTTCGGTCAACCTGGATTGGCATGCCCTTGTGCGCCCGAACCAGACAGTCGTGATTTATATGGGATTGGTCGGCTTGCCCGAGATATGCCGGCAAATGGTGGCCCACGGCGCTTCCGAAGATCTACCCATCGCCATCATCCAGCAAGGCACGACGCAACGGCAGCGGGTCGTGGAAGGCACATTGGCGACATTGCCCGGGCTGGTGGAGCACGCAGGGTTGCGCGCGCCATGCCTGATTATTGTCGGCGAGGTTGTGCGTTTACGCGAAAAGCTTGCTTGGTTTGCGCCGTCACCTGAGGCTGTATCGGCAGGGTAAGCCTGGCTTCCAGGCCTCCCTGCGGGCGGTTGAGCAGGGTGAGCTGTCCTTTGTGCAGCTTGGCAATGCGGTCGGAAATCGCTAATCCCAGGCCGCTGCCGCTTTTGTTGCCGCGCGCAGTGTCCAGGCGCTCGAATGGCCGCAGCAGGCGTTCCATCTGCGAGGCAGGGATGCCTGGGCCGTTATCCAATACGCTGAGAATGATGTTGCCTGCCGTGATGCGCGTGCTGACCGTGACTTCACCGCCGCCATAGGCAAAGGCATTGTCGATCAGGTTGGTGAGCAGCCGCTGCATGGCTAGCGGGCGCACGGGAATCAGATGGGTCGGCGCCAGGGACATGGTCAATTTGCGGCCTGCGCGGATATGGCGGTCTGCAATCGAGGTGAGCAATGCATTGAGGTCCATCATCTGCGTCGGCTCGCCTTCGATCCCGCGCACAAAATCCAGGAACTGGTGAATGATGCTGTCCATGTCGCCGATGTCCTGGATCATGCCGGCCTTGAGGCTGGCGCAGTACTCGTCAGGCAGCATTTCCACGGAGAGGCGCAGGCGCGCCAGCGGGGTGCGCAGGTCATGCGAGATGCCGGCCAGCAGCAAGGTCCGTTCGTTGTCCAGCCGTACCAGTGCCTCGGTCATTTCGTTGAAGGTGCGGCTGACTTCGCGCAGCTCATGGGCGCCTTCTTCCGGCAATGGCGGGGGATATTCGCCGCTACTCAAGCGGCCTGCTGCCTTGACCAGCAGGCGCAAGGGATGGTGGATGTTTGATGCGATCAGGTAGGCGCCGAGCAATGACAGCATGATGACGAGGGCGCCCCAGCCCAGCCATTGCCAAGGGAACGGGCGGTCTACCTGGATGCGCGGAATCACTACCCAATAATCGTCTTGTCCCAGGCTGAAACTGACCCACAGGCCGGGTATGCCGAAGTGGTTCAATACGACGAGCGTGTCCTTGCCCAGGCGCTCGCGGATTTTTTCCGCGATCAGGCGGATCAGGTGGTCGTTGGGAAGCGGCTCGATTTCCTCGAGCATGTCCGCGGCGTAAATCCGCACGCCTTCGCGTCCGGATAGCTCCGAAAGCAAGGCCAGCCTGCGATTTTCATGCGCGGCGAGCAGGGAGGCGCGGGTATAGTTGACGACAGTGATCGCCTGTAGCGCCGCCGCCATGGCGCGTGGCTCGCTTTCGAAGTAGTCGAACAGCTTTAGCGCCGCGAACTGCCCTGCTGCGAGCAACAGGGCGATCAGCAGCATGACGCGTGCGAGAAGGGTGCGGGGCAACAGGCTCACGGAGGCGCGACACTAGCTTTTCTGAGTTTCGCCATCGGGAACGAAGACATAGCCGAACCCCCACATGGTCTGCAGGTAGCGCGGATGGGATGGGTCCGGCTCGATCAGGCGGCGCAGGCGGGATACCTGCACGTCGATACTGCGGTCAAATACATCCAGTTCGCGTCCGCGGGCCAATTGCATGAGGCGGTCGCGCGACAATGGCTGGCGCGGATGGTCGACGAATACCTTGAGCAGGGCGAATTCGCCGCTGGTAATGGTGACGGGTTCGCCGTTCTTGGTCAGCGTGCGTGTCGAGGGGTCGAAGATGAACTCGCCGAAGCTGATGTGTTCCGCCTCTGCCACCGGCGTGCCGGGCGGGAGCCGGCTGTGGCGGCGTAGGACCGCATTGATGCGGGCGAGCAGCTCGCGCGGGTTGAACGGCTTGGGCAGGTAGTCGTCCGCTCCCATCTCCAAACCGATGATGCGGTCTATCTCGTCTCCGCGTGCGGTGAGCATGACGACTGGGATGGTGCTGCCGTTGGCGCGAAGGCGGCGGCAAATGGCAAGACCGTCCTCTCCCGGGAGCATGAGGTCGAGTACCAGCAAATCCACATGCTCATGGGCAAGCACTTGGTCCATTTCTCCGGCATCGGAGACGGCTTTTACCGAAAAGCCCTGTTCGCCCAGATAACGTTGCAACAACTCGCGCATGCGCAAGTCGTCGTCCACCATTAATATTTTTTTCGAAGGTGTCTGCATAGCCATATTTTCTGCGGAAATGAGGGTGGATGAAAAGTATTATTTACAAGGTTCCATCGTCTTTGTGCTGATTCTCTTTATTGCCAGCTTATGGGTTTGCATAAGGTGGAAAATCCCACACAATAATTGTTACAATTTTTTACAATGAGAAGCCGATATGAAACACTCAGTTTACATCAATGAGGGATGATGTCGCCTCATTCAACTGCTTGCCAGTACATTTTTGCATCAATGGCGAGGTTGAATGGTTCCTGAGCCAGGCATATTGTTAGCCGCCGGCGAGGGCGCAAGTAAGCTTAAAACAGAGGCGAGCGAATCATATGATCTTGCAAGTGTACGGTTTAGCTTTATGTTGATGGTAACTGATCTGGTTTGGCATCATAAGCTGGTAATGACGGCAGTATTGCTGGGCGTTGCCGGCGTCGTCCATGCTGCGAACGTACGTTATGCAAATGACGATATGGCGGCCGATGCGCAGGAAGTGCCGACGGCACATATCCATCAAACCCTGGATGCAAAAATTTCTGGTGAGGATCGCCAGCGCTTGCGGCGCGATCTTTACGAATACTCCCGCAGCGTCGATGCTGCCCATGCTCAGATTGAAGAACGTAGGCGCGTGATGCGCCAGCGCATTCTGGAGCGTTTTCAAGAAGCTGACAAAGACGGTAACGGGGTGATTTCACGTGAGGAAGCGGTGGAAATGCTTCCCCAGGTGGCTCGTCATTTCATACAGTTCGACCTCAATGGCGACGGCGTGATTACGATGAACGAGCTTGAGGTCATGCAGGCTCAGATTGCCGAGCGTCAGCACAAGGCGCTCGAGAAGAAGGACAAAGAATTGCAGGATGTGGCTGAACCAGCGCCGCTGCACGATGTAAAGGATGTGAGCGTTGCCGTTCCCAAGCGGGCGCTATGACTGAATTCCAATAATAAATCTTCCTTGTGAAACCTTTGAGCACTGCCTTGCCGGGACAGTGCTTTTCTTTTGTCTTTTATTGGCGACAATTTTTCAATTTTTCCTCTCCCTTGGTTGTGAATTTTATAATCAACTAATTGATTTTAATTTAAAAATCATTAATGGCCTAGTTTTTGCAATCTGAACAGTAACGGGTGAATACCTGGAATTTGAAAGGAAAATGAAATGAAGAAAACGATTGCAGGGTTATTGTTGCTCGCCATGTTGAGCGGTTGTTCCGGATTGTCCACGCGCCAAAAGAATGCGGCTACGGGTGCCGCCATTGGCGGCGTAGCGGGAGCGGTGCTGACGGGCGGGAGTTCGTTCGGTACTGTGGGCGGGGCAGCGATTGGCGGCGTCATCGGTCATGGCGTCGATTCAGCGGGCAAGCGCAAGTAGTATTAAGCCACAAGTGTTAACCACGGGTGTCGCGATTTTGCGACGCCCATGGCTGCCAATATTTCAACCTCTCCTCCGCTTCACCACTATCGCGTCAACCGGCGGGTAGTGGTGTTTTTTCGCCTGCTTCCGCCGTATTATCCTGATACTCTAGAGTGTCGCCAGTATTGGAGAGTAAGGTGTCTTTTCTCATTCGGTGCAAAGTCAGCGCATATGGAATTGCCGCAACTCGGCCATGGCGGTTCTCACCGGTTGAGACGCCATGAACATCGAGCTTGAAATCGCCGCAGGCGTGAGCGAGCTGGATAGTGCACAATGGAATGCGCTGACGGATGGGTCTCCCTTGCTCAGCCACGCTTTCCTCAGTGCGTTGGAGCATAGCGGTTCGGTTGGCGAGGGCACCGGCTGGCAACCCATGCCGTTGGTATTCAGGCGCGACGGCAAATTGGCAGGGGCCGTGCCCCTCTACCTCAAGCATCATTCCTACGGAGAATATGTATTTGACTGGTCTTGGGCGGACGCTTATGCCCAGCATGGGCTGGAGTATTACCCCAAGCTGGTGGCGGCAGTGCCTTTCACGCCGATTACGGGTGCGCGGCTATTGTCGCATGATGCCGTGCTGCAAGCGCGGATGGCGGATATCCTGCGCGATACGGCGCACCGCTTGCAGCTGTCGTCTGTCCATGTCCTGTTTCCCGACGCGAAAAATGCAGATATGTTGTCAGGCCAAGGCTGGCTCAGGCGCCAGGGAGTGCAGTTCCGCTGGCAGAATCAGGGGTTTGCCGGCTTTGACGAGTTCCTCATGACCCTTACGCATGACAAGCGCAAGAAAATCCGCCAGGAGCGCAGGAAGGTCGGTGCGGCCGGGGTGAGCTGCCGGCGCCTGCGCGGGTGCGATATCAGCGAGCGCGAGTGGGATTTTTTCTACAAGTGCTATCTCAATACCTATCTCGAGCACCGTTCCAGCCCTTATCTGACCCAGGCATTTTTCCACGAGCTGGGCGAGCGCCTGCCGGACAACGTGATGCTGGTGTTGGCGGAGCGTGACGGCCGGCGTATCGGTGCAGCGCTCAACCTGTACGATGCGGATTGCCTGTATGGACGCTATTGGGGCGCATTGGCTTATGTCCCCAACCTGCATTTCGAGCTGTGCTATTACCAGGCGCAGGAGTTCTGCATCGAGCAGGGTATCCGCTTCTTCGAGGGCGGCGCCCAGGGGGAGCATAAGCTGGCACGCGGATTCGTGGCGCGGGAAACCTGTTCATTCCATCATATCACCCATGCCGATTTCGAGGCTGCGGTCAGGCGCTTTGTCTCACGGGAAGGCGTTGGCGTCAGCCACTACCAGCAAGAGCTGGACGAGCGTGCGCCGTACCGGAAGCCCGGCTAGCGCCAAGTCGCAGGACTACCATTCCACGCCGGCGCGCACCCAGTTCGCCATGCCCTTGGCGATTTCCCTTTCTCCCATGATGGTGTAGGACGCGCCATGTTTTTCCAGGTGCTCGATCTGGGCGTCGGAATGCGCGCGCGCCACGACTTCGATCTGCGGGTTGATCTTGCGGGCGTGCTCGATGATTTGTCCTGCTTCCAGCGCGTCAGGGATGGCGACCAGCAGCCAGCGCGCGGACTTGAGATTGGCAGCTTCCATCATGCCGGGCGCCGCGGCATTGCCGCACAAGGCCGGGGTACCCTGCTCGCGCAGGGCCTGGACTGTTTCAGGCTGGTCTTCCAGCACGATGAACGGCTGGTCTTGCTGTCGTAGCGACGCGCCTACCAGCTTGCCGACGCGTCCATAGCCCACCAGGACGGCATGGGCATGCAGGTGGGGATACGATATGGTGCGTGCGCCGCTTTCGCCCTTGAGGGGACGCTTCTCTTCGCGGTTGAGCAGCCACGGCTTCAGGCGATCAAGCCAGGCGAACAGCAACGGATTGATCAGGATGGAGAGGATCGCGCCGCTTAGGATCAAGTCGCGTCCGGTGTCTGACAGCAGGCCCAGCGAGCCTCCAAGGGAGGCCAGGATGAATGAGAACTCGCCAATCTGCGCCAGGCTGGCAGAAATCGTCAACGCAGTGCCCAATGGATGGCGGAAGGCCAGCACGATCCCGAAGGCGGCCAATGATTTCCCGATGACGATGATGAAGAGGGTAGCGAGAATGAGCCAGGGCTCGCGAAAGAGGATGGAGGGGTCGAACAGCATGCCGACCGAGACAAAAAACAATACGGCAAACGCATCGCGCAACGGCAGGGATTCTTCCGCGGCGCGGTGGCTGAGCTCTGATTCGCTCAGGATCATGCCCGCAAAGAACGCGCCCAGCGCGAACGATACGCCGAAAATATAGGTGGCACCCAGCGCGAATCCGAGGGCAATCGCGAGCACGGCGAGCCGGAACAGCTCGCGCGACCCGGTGGCGGCAGTGCGTGCCAGCAGCCAAGGGATGATGCGGCGTCCGACCAGCAGCATCACGGCGACAAAGGCGATCACCTTGCCTATGGTCAACGCCATGGTGTTGAGGAGGGCGCTGCCGTCCAGGTTGTTGCTCTCGCCGCCCAGCATGCCGCTCAACGCAGGCACCAGCACCAGGGTGAGCACCATGGCAATGTCTTCCACGATGAGCCAGCCAATCGCGATCTGCCCGCGCTTGGTTTCCAGGATGCGCCGTTCCTGCAAGGCGGTGAGCAATACGACGGTGCTGGCTGTGGACAGCGCCAGGCCGAAGATCAGGCCTTCTCCCAGCGGCCAGCCGATCGCCAATGCCATTGAAAGGCCGAGCAGCGTGGCAATGGCGATCTGCACGATAGCGCCGGGAATGGCAATCGATTTGACCGAAAGCAGGTCGCGCAGCGAAAAATGCAGGCCTACGCCGAACATGAGCAGGATGACGCCGATTTCCGATAGTTCATGGGCAAGGTTGGCGTCAGCGACAAACCCCGGGGTATGCGGGCCCACGACGACCCCTGCAATCAGGTAGCCAACAAGCGGCGGCATCTTCAGGCGGTTGGCCAGCATGCCGAAAATAAAAGCCAGTACCAGGCCTCCAACTATGGTGGCAATGAGTGGCGTGTGCTCCATCCGGGGGGAAACCTTTCAAACTTGGCGAGAGATCAAATTGCGAGCCATGCTGCCTAGCATTCCGGCATGGACAGTATGGGTATTCGAAAAATTAACTCAAGATTGTGTCAGCGCGCAACTTTTTATATGAAATTCTCATGCGGGGATACGGTCTTGACGCGAATCTGCAAAAAATAGTTGGTTTTTCTGACATGCTTTTAGGAGTAAGCCAGCTCTTGCATGAATAGCACGGCGATTACACTGGTTTTCATTCTTGTAAAGTGTGCATGGAGTCTGATATGCCGACCATTGAAAAAACCATAGACGTCAAGGTTCCTGTGAATATTGCCTATAACCAGTGGACCCAGTTCGAGACCTTTCCCAACTTCATGGATAGTGTAGTCAATGTAAAACAGCTGGACGACAGGCATGTCTGGTGGCTTGCGCAGATCGGCGGGAAGGCCGTCGAATGGGAAGCCGAGATTACCGAGCAGGTGCCGGACGACCATATCGCGTGGCGCAGCGTTTCCGGCATACGCAATACTGGAGTCGTATCCTTCCAGCATGTAGATGTCCATTCCACCCGCGTGCGTCTAGAAATTGAATATGAAACCGACACCGTGGCTGAAACGGCCGCCAGCATGATGGGTGTGCTGGAGCTCAAGATTTCGGAAGACCTTGAGCGTTACCGCCAGTTGCTGGAGTCACGCAAGGCGCCTGCGGGCGGCTGGCGCGGCCATATTCCCTCCGATGCGGACAACGCGTTGCGGCATTGAGAAAAGGGCGATCCGTGATGGCATTATTTACGGTCAATGTGCGCTATAAAGGACACTCGGCTGTCGAGCCGCCGTTATGGAGCAATGACGTCGATGCGGCCGATGTGGAGGAGGCGTACCGCATCGGCAAAGCCCAGTTCGAGGCGGAGCGTCCAGACCTTGCGAATGTATCTGTCTCTATAGAGGCTGCATCAGGGTACGTGGAGAAGTGAGGCAAATGAAATGGAAGGCTTGATTGCCAAGCTCAAGACGCCCTCGCCCCATCATGAGGTGGAAATGGAAATAGACGGTTTCACCATACGGCCACTAGATGAGAGCGTGAGTGCGCTTGAGGATTTCCAGCCAATAGCGGAAGAGGCGATCCGCTATGCAGGCGATGATTATAAAGTGGTGGCTTACCCTGCGGATAATCCGGACAGCGCACGTGGCGGTTACGGTAAGGTGTTTTTTAATAAGGTTAAATGCCCCTAGGTCGAGCCCTTTTAGGCTGGCTCATTGCTGGCAGAGATCCAGCCATTTTTCTATATATTCATTGAGATATTCGCGGTCCCCCTCGACAATATTGCCAATGATGCCTTGCTCGACAAGCCGGTCCCGTTGTTCTTGAATGCAGGACGATAACGTATCCTTGTCGGGGTGGGCCGCGACGACAGCCTTCATGAGAATGCGGTATTCCAGGCTTTCCAACGTGCGTTGGTTCAACTGTCTTGCCATTGCTTCAACCTGTGCTTGCAATAATGGAATTCTTTCCATGTGCGTTCTTTCCCAAATAAATTCCCCGATACAGATCAATTCTGTTGCTTACTGATAGTGCGGCGTTATGCTTCGCTTTTGTTCATTATTGTCACAAAATAGATGGTATCTGCCAACTGGCCGCCCGCACACCTAGTGTGCAGTAAATTCACAAGGTGCGTTTCACAAATGTTTGTTCATCAGCGCGCTGCATCCGGCATTTGCCAGCCGGGAAGCTTTACGCAGTAGATAATGAAGGGGGGCGGGCAGATGCACCGTGCGTTGTTATTTTTTCCTTTAGTATTCAGTCGTTTTTGAGTGCCCCGATATATGCCATGTGGGGTGGCGGCTGTGATTCTGAATCAGGCCCCTGATCAGGGGTTTTGCCGGTATTTCAGGACAAATTCGTTTTCCATGAATTCGCAGGCTTCAGCGACATATTTCAGTTCCGTGGGCGAAAGCGCGGAATTGGCATGGCGCTTCCAGCAATCCTGTATCGCCGCACGATCATTGCGTTGCTCCGCACTATCAGGGACTGCCGGCCCGCCGAAAATGTAGTAAAGCAGCGCCGCGCTGATAAAGACAACAATAAACAGCCAAAGCCAGGATTGCGACCCCCATTGCCGAGTGTGGCTGGTCATAATGCGGTTCTCCTTTTCCATCGAATAGTGAATTGCTGGTGTTTGTATTATGCATTGATTATAGTCTGCCAGGATTGTTCCAATCTTCCCTGCAAGGCTTAATTTTTCTCATGATGCGCAAAGAACCCGAGAGGCAATTCATGTGTCACACAGCGAAGCTCATCCGGCTTATTCTTACAGAGAACCATAATATGAAGAAGATGGCAGCATGAGGGCCTCCCCGGCCAGACGGTTGAACAAGCTGGATTGGCTGCATGCTGGCATGGCCTGGTGCCAGCGAGGCATCATGCTGATGTTGGTCGTGCCATTGTTCGCATGCGGCTTGCCTCAGGTGCGTGAGAGCGACAAGCCTCTCTCCATGGCGCTTCGGGTGGAGGAGGTGGCGGACACGCAGTTGGGCCAGACCATGCGGCCGCTCAAGGCCGCCCATCCGGGCGAATCCGGCATCATGCCTTTGCTGGATGCCTACAGCGCTTTTGCAGCGCGCATGCTGTTGACCCATTCCGCGCAAAAGACCCTGGATGTCCAATATTACATCTGGCGCAACGACAATACGGGCATACTGTTCCTCGAAGCATTGCGCAAAGCGGCGGAGCGTGGCGTCCGGGTAAGGCTGTTGCTGGACGATAACGGCATTAGCGGTCGTGAAATGGATGCCAGGCTGGCTGCGCTCAACAAGCACCCCAATATCGAAGTCCGCCTGTTCAATCCTTTCCCTTTCCGTACATTCAAGCCTCTGGGCTTTCTCACGGATTTCTCGCGCCTCAACCGCCGCATGCACAACAAGTCGTTCACTGCCGACAACATGGTGACCATTATCGGCGGACGCAATGTTGGCGATGAGTATTTCGGCGCGACGGACGGCATATTGTTTGCAGACCTCGACGTTATGGCGATCGGCGCTGTAGTGGACGACACCTCTCAGGATTTCGACCGCTACTGGGCCAGCGCATCAGCCTACCCCTTGAGCGTGCTGATTCCCGCCCCGAGCGATGAGGAATTGCAAGCATTGAGCGCTGCGGCAGACAAGGCGGAAAAAACCGTCACTGGGCAAGGCTACCTCAAGGCATTGAAAGAAAGCCAGTTCATCCACGATTTCATCAAGGGTCAGCATGCATTCGATTGGTCCAAGGTGGAGCTGATCAGCGATAGTCCGGACAAGATTACCGGAGAGGCAAAAAAGGATGAGCTGATGGTGTTCAACCTGGCCCGCATCCTGCGCAACCCGAAAGAGAGCGTCGACCTTGTCTCTCCTTATTTCGTGCCGACCCAGGCCGGGGTCGATGGGTTTTCCGCGCTCGCCAGGAAGGGTATCAATATCCGCATCCTGACCAATGCGCTCGAATCTACCGACGTGGCGGCGGTGCATGCGGGCTATGCAAAGTGGCGTAAGCCGTTGTTGCAGGCCGGCATACGGCTGTACGAAATGCGCAGCCAGGTGGCTGGAAGCGGCATGGCCAAGTATCTGGGGGCATTGGGCAGTTCAGGTTCCAGTTTGCATGCCAAGACTTTTACCATTGACCGTTCGCGCGTATTTATCGGCTCGTTCAATTTCGACCCGCGTTCAGCGCAGCTCAATACAGAACTTGGCTTCATGATCGAAAGCCCGGGACTGGCCCAGCAGATGGAACAGGCATTCAAGGCGGATGTGCCGGAGAGCGCTTATGAAGTCCGGCTGGATGAAAATAACCGCTTGTATTGGCTGTCATACCAGGACGGGGTGGAGCAGCGGTACAGCGTTGACCCGGGCACCACCCTGATGCAGCGTTTTTTTGTGAGGATATTGTCGATAATGCCCATCGACTGGCTGTTGTAAAAACTGTTATCAAGGGCAATAAAAAAGGCGGAACCCTGTCCGCCCCTGGATAAAACTGACCTGGATTAAGCCTTTTTCACCAGCGTCAGCCCGGTTCTTTTTGCCTTGAGCAATACTTCGAATACGTCGACCGCGGCAACCTTGTGCGATTTGACTACTGCGTCAAATGCGGCGATCAGTTCTGGCATGCCTTCGCTTTGACGGTTCAATTCCACTGGTTTTTTTTCCAGCGCTTCCAATTGCTCTGTCAGAGCGGAAATCTTTTGCTTCAGCTTTTCTCTTTTTGTATCAATAGTTGCCATGAGTCAGTCCTGTTTGTGGTCATGTGGAAATAAATTCAAGATACCGCCAGTGAAGAAATGCAGCAATCATTCTTTGAAATCATCTGAATTAATTCACTTCGATCCGGCATTATATTCAAATTAACCTTAAAAATAAAACAATGAATATATCAATACAATGAAAGAAAAATGATAAAACTCCCGCTTCTGGAAGCCAGGTTGACGATCATATCAATTCATATGTAAATCAAGGCGATCACAACATCGCCACTTATTCAGAAACAACATGGTCGAGGTCAAAAATAGAAAAAATGGTAATCGTCAATATGTCAGGATAATATTGGTTATTGCTTGGAGCTTACTGTAACCAGGAAGTTTAATTTTTGTGAAAGCCGCCGCTTGCAGCATGCATGGCAGTAGCTGCTCACGCCTTAATTTTGAATGTGGTCTATTAAATAGGCGATCAAAATTCTTCCGCTAATTGGGAAAATTACCCCTCGCTTTTGCATTGGAAACGGCCGGGATAAGATCAAATAATGGCTGTGCAAGAGCTGGGGTTTTGTCAGAGAAGATGACTGAGCATCCCAAGAATTTGCAGCCGACGCTTGCTGAGCGGCGTTGTCCGATCTGCTATCTTGATAGACGATTCAAGCCCGTCTGGATAGGTAGTGATCCAAGCCGAACATGTCAGCGAACTGGATGGCAGACAAAGGGCGGGAGAAAAGATATCCCTGGCCTTCGGAGCAGCCAATTTCAAGCAAGGCCTTTTGTTGTTCCGTAGTTTCAATGCCTTCCGCAATCGTATCCAGCGAAAATGCGTTCGCCATATCAATCACGGCATTGACGACGGCCTTGTCCTGTTGCGACTCCAGCATTCCCTGGACAAAAGAGCGGTCTATCTTGATACGGCTTAAGGGGTAATGTTTGAGCAGGCTGAGCGACGCGTATCCTGTGCCGAAATCGTCAAAGGCGATGCCGACGCCGGCCTCCCGCAAACGGCGTATGGATTCGAGTGCCAACTCGTCATGCTCGAGCACGATATTTTCCGTGATTTCCAATTCCAACGCCGAGGGCGGCAATCCGTGGCGCTCAAGCATAGAGATGACCGTCTTCGCAAGGTCGTCCACCCGGAACTGTGCGCCGAACAGGTTGACTCCCATGCGGAAGTCCGCCAAGCCTTGTCGCCGCCATTGCGCCACTTGGGCGCAGGCTTCATCCAGCACCCAGTTGCCTACCGTTGCCGCCAGCGGTCCGTTTTCCAACGCAGGCAGGAAAGCCGCCGGTGACAGCAAGCCGCGCTCGGGGTGCCGCCAGCGGATCAGCGCTTCGGCCCCAGCCAACAATCCGTCGGACAAGCGGACCTGCGGTTGGTAGAAGAGGACGAATTCGCCATCGTGCACCGCCCGGTGCAATTCCAGGCCATAAAGATGGCGCGCCACCGCCTCCATCCTGAGGGCTTGGACGAATATATAGGATTGCGCCCCGCCGAGGCGCTTGGCATGGAACAAGGCCAAGTCTGCGTTGCCAATTAACTCCAGCGCCTCTTGCGCGTGTTGTGGCGCTATCGCTACGCCGCAGCTGGCCGTGATGCGAATTTCATGATGGTCGATCACAATCGCATCGACCAGCGCCTCGATCAAGGCCTGTGCAACAGCCTGTGCTTCCGCAGGGTCCTTTAATTCGTGCAATAGCAGCGCGAATTCGTCGCCGCCGATGCGGGCTGCCAAGCCGGAGCCTGCCAGCGCATGCTCCAGCCGATGGGCGATTTCGCGGAGGATGCTGTCTCCTACCGCGTGCCCCAGCGTATCATTCACATCCTTGAATCCATCGAGGTCGAGCATCAAGACGGCGATCGGTTTTGCAGCGACCAAGGCTTGTTCCACTTCGCGATAAAAGCGGCCGCGGTTCGCCAGGCCGGTCAGCAGGTCGGTAGTGGCCAAGCGGTGCAGCTCCGCCTCCTCGCGCTTTTTTGCCGTGATGTCCTGCAGGTGCGCATTGAAAATAAGCTGGCCATGCTCTTGCCAGCAGAAGAGGGAAAGCCCCAGCTCGAATTCGCTTCCATCCTTGCGCAGGCCGTGAGTGGCTTCCGGCATGGATATGCCGTCGAAGGTGCCGGTGGTTACCGCTTGTGCGACCAATTGATGGAAAATGGGGTGTTCCCGTTCCGGAATCAATTGATCGACGAGCAAGCCTTCGCCTTCATCCAGGCGATAACCATGCAGCGCTGCGGCGGCCTGGTTCCAGGTCACAATGTTGCGATGGGCATCAAACCAGACAACTGCTGTGGGCGAGTTGCGCGCGAACTCCTCGAACGGCTGACGAGATTGCTCTGTCGAGATTTCCAGGCGGCGCAGCTCGAGGCGATCCACTGCCATCTTGGCAAGTTCGCGCAGGCGCTCGCAATCTTCCCCGGAAAACTCCCTGGGCTGGCCGTCGATCACACATAAGGCTCCTAGCGCATGACCGTCAGGTGAAATCAACGGGACGCCTGCATAGAAACGCAAATTGGCAGGCCCGAGGACTAAGGGATTATCGTGAAACCGCTCATCGAGATGGGAATCGGGCACGACCATCACATTGGTCTGGTTAATGGCATGGGCACAGAAGGAAACGTCCCTTCTCATGTCCACATTCCCGACCCCGGTACTGGCCGCGAAAAACACATGGTCGCTGCCGATCATGTTGATGGCTGCCACTGGCATGTTGAACATGCGGGCAGCGATTTGTACCACCGGTTCAAGTGCCGGAAGCGGCCGGTCCGAACCTAATCCATAGGCTGCTAATGCTTGCAAGCGTTCGATTTCATCTGGCGGAATCATGGGACATTTCATTAGAAATTCCTATTAAGCAGTATGAAAAAGCTAGAGCAGGTAACGATAATTTTAATTGTCGAACAACATCACATATACGAATATTTTATATAGATCGTATTATGCATTGCAGGAGTTATGCAATGCCATGATTGCGGTCCATAACGTTGGTTAATATCTGTGATTTTTTGATGAATGGTACGGCGGCATGAGAGACAGGCGCTATGTCATTTATCATTAAAAAGACACTTTCAGGCATGATGGAGAAAGGTGTTGTGTAAGGCGATAGAGGACATGCTAGATGTCTTGCAGCGACCGTTTCAGGTAACTCGAGTTCTCCATCTGGTCAATGGCGCGATGAAGCTCAAGAATCAATGCCACGGCTTGATCGGCAGTGAATGCGTAGTTCGGCCCCGTGATGGCATCTTCCGGCTGTTGTCCTAATTCGCTCAGGTAAGCCGGGGAAAACACGATGAGCCCATTTTCAGGGATGGGCGTGGTGGTGAACGTAATGACCGGGAATAAAGGCGCTTGGTTTTCTTGCCCCATCATTTTTCCTTTCTGGATTCCGTTGGAAATAGTTCGAACCCGGAATGGAGGAGAGGTTCAAGTGCCAGCGAAGCCTCAATATTGCTTAAGTGGCAGCGACGAGGAAGGGTGATGTCCGCATTGCCTTCGAGGTTTCCGCAAGCGGCTGCGTTAACGCAGCAGGTTTTTTACTGCCGTGTGTATTGCAGCGATGGTGATGGGTTTGGATACGACATCATTGAAGCCCGCCGAGTATAGTTTGTCGCGGCTGCCTTGGAGGGCGATGCCGGTCACTGCAATGAGCGGTGTCGCCGCAGTCTTCTCGTGCGCGCGCAGCAATCTGGCCAACTGAAAACCATCCATGCCGGGCATATCGATATCGGAGAGAATAAGGTCATAGCCGTGCTTGGCATTGATCGCCTGCTTCAGCCCGCTCTGGCCGTCGAATGCAACATCCACTGCGTAACCCTCCAGGGTGAGCAATTGCGCTAGCAACTCGGCGGAATTCCCGTTGTCTTCCACCAGCAGGAGGCGAATGGGTCGTTCCGGTCCGGGTTTCGCTTGGCTGGTTTCCTGGGTGGCTGAGTGACTCAGCGGCAAGAAGATGCGAAAGCTTGCGCCCATGCCCTTGCCCTGGGAGAAGGCCTCCACTCTCCCTTGATGCAACTCCACAATCTGTTTGACCAGGGCTAGACCGATGCCAAGGCCGTTGTTGATCCGCGAGGAAGAAGAGTCTTCCTGCACGAACATGTCGAAGACATGCGGCAACACATCGGCAGGGATGCCTTGGCCGGTGTCGGTCACCTCCAGCACCGCCCATTCGTCGCGTGCCGACAGGGAAATATGAATGGCGCCGCCTGATGGCGTGAATTTCAATGCGTTGGAAAGCAGGTTCCATATCACTTGCTCGATCCGTGTCGAGTCGGCGTAGATCACAATCTCGGGTTGCAACTCGAGGCTTAGCGGGACGGCGTTCTGGCTGGCTTCATCCTGAAAGGAGGTGGCCAGCCTCTCCACCAGGTTCTCAAGGTGGTAATGGCTGCGTTGCAGCGCCAGCTTGCCGGTATTGATGCGCGACAAGTCCAGCAGGTCATCCACCACGGTGGCGAGGTTCTTGACAGTACGGCTCAGCGTATCCGCAACGCGTTGGATGATGGGCTGAGAACTGGCCTCGGGCAGGCGTCCCAGCAGTTCCGCATTTAGCAGGATCAGGTTCAGCGGATTGCGCAATTCATGAGACACCACGGCAAGAAAATCATCCTTTGCCTTGTTGGCCTTGATGAGCGCCTGCTCGGTAGTGATGCGCGAGGAAATATCCTTGAACAAGACGCCGAGCGTGTGCTGTTCCGGTTCGTCGATGCGGAATCCGTAAACCTCGTAAAAGCGCTTTAACGCTTCCGCCCGGTGCTCAAAACGTTCCGGCACGCCGGTTCTGTCGATGCGCGCATAGGTGTCAAACCAGATTTGCTCATGTTGGGGGGGCCAACTCGCGCATGCCTTTCCCGATGACGTTGACAAGGCCGGTCTGGTTGGCGAAAGCGGCATTGGTATGCAGGAAGAGATAGTCAATCGGATTGCTTGCGCCATCATAGACCATCTTGATAATGCACATGCCTTGATCTATGGAATCAAAAATCTGCTGAGAGCGCATCTCGGTGAGGCTGAGGGCACGCTCCGCGCGTGCGCGCTCCACCGTTTCCCAGGTACGTTCCGCCGCTTTCTGCAGCAGAAGCACATCGTGCGCAGACCACTGCCGGGGAGCGCTGGCATTGATCGAGAGCATTGCCATGAGCGTGGATTGCTTGATCAAAGGGACGGCAATATAGCTTTGCACCCCGACGGAAGCATAGGCATGGCGCTCTTGTTCGCTTAACGAATCCTCATGCTTGATGTCCCGCATGACGAGCGTCTCTCCCATGCGCAGCCGATCCATCAGGCTTTTGCCGAACTTGTCGAGCTCGAAGCTGCCGTGGATTTCCGCAATGCCCGGACGCTGATAGGAGATGTTGATCATGGCATCACCGACGGCACTGATCTCGGCATAGCTGGCACGTTCGGCCGGCATCGCCTCGCACAGCATCTTACAGACGCATTGCTTGATTTCTTCGGTATTGACGAGGGGACGAATGGAATTGCTGAGCTTGAGCAGGAACTGGTACTCTGCTTCTCCCATAGCATCTGGAGCGTGGTCACGCATGATCGGTGCTTTCAAGGAAGTCTTCCTCTCTGCATTGTCGGGGTGATGCGGGCCGTAGGGTTTAATTAATGCTAATCGATAACCTGCCTCTGCATTATGCCATGACTCTTAAAAAAGAGAGTCACCGTTTCTGCCAGTCATATTGCTTGCGTTGGGGCTGGAGTTGGCTTCCATCTTCGTATGCGTCGTTGGGAATGGGCTGAGGTGGATTGCCGAGGCGCTCGTGCTCCCCACCAAAAGGCTCGCGGTGCCCGCTGCGCTCGTATTGTCTGATAGCCTCAACCTGCTGTCGCTGTCGCGCTTCCTCTTTGGATTTATCTATTGTGTCGGCATGAGCAAGCATTGCCACCGCCAGCAGAGCAAATGCAAGTAACGATCTCATATGGATAGCGCCTCCTGGGAGGGAGACTTGTCGATCAAGCGAAAGTTTCCTGAAAAGGCCAAGCCCCTTGCGGGGCTTGCCGGAAATAAAAGAATCAATGCAAGGCGTCGGATTTGCCTGACCCCATCCCTAACTCCGCCCCGGTCAAGGGGTTTCCCTCTGGGTTGGACTGGGTGCGCAGCGCCATCTGCAGGTTCAGTGCTTCTTCATCCGTGCTCAGTTCAACGCTAGCCAATCCGCCGCCTTGGCCAAGCGAGCCTGGATCCTGAACATATTCCCATTGCTCTCCTTGGTTCCATGGCCCCCGCATTTCATCTCCCTTGGACATGTTCAGGTAGAGATTGGTGAAGCGGGGGTCTCCGGGCGTCTTGCCTGGAGGGAAATTATGCTGGATAGCATACAAGGCTTTTTCGAAGGATTTCTGGTGAGCAATCTCCCGGGTCATCAAAAAGGTGAGCGCATCTTTGACTCCCGAGTCTGTGGTCAAGTTGATCAAGCGTTCATACACGATCTTGGCGCGAGCCTCTGCAGCGATATTCGAGCGCAGGTCGGCAGTCGGCTCGCCTATGGTATCAATGTAGGCCGCCGACCAGGGCACGCCTGCAGAATTGGTCAAAGGTGCTCCTGCGCCATAGAGCAGTTGCGTGATGTGGCTATCGTTGCCCCCGCCCGACAATGAACGATAAATTTCAGCTTCGCTGTCGATCCCTTCCGCCAGTTTTCCTTTGGCGCCCTTGTTCAGCATGCAAACCATCGTGCCGATGATCTCGAGGTGGCTTAACTCTTCCGTGGCGATATCGAACAGCATATCCTTGCGCCCAGGATCATCCTCGGCAATCGCTTGCGTGAAGTACCGACAGGCGGCGGCAAGCTCGCCTTGAGGGCCTCCAAACTGTTCAAGCATCAAATTTGCCAACCCGGGATTGGACTCCGAGACATGGACGGTGTATTGCAAACGCTTATTATGTGAAAACATGACTTTCTCCTTTGGTAATGTATGACATTGAATTCAAGCCAAGCCGGTTCAATGTACCTAATCGGAGAAAGGACAAACATGAGACGATATCTGGCAAGGCTGTGAGAAGACATTAACGGAGAAAAGGAAGTGAGCTAGGCGTTGTCTTGCAAGAAGGCCTTGGGCCGCACTCCTGAGGCTTAGCAAGGTAATGGCAATGATGATGTTAGGATCGCCAGTGCGAAAGCAGTGGGCATTAGCAGGCGTTTACTCAGAAGGGCATCTTGATGCGCTGATCTTAATTGTTTGATCTGATCTAAGCGTTTGTCGAAGCAGAGCCATGCTGGGTATTGAATTGCCCTGGCAACCGAGGAGGCAGTTTGGTTATAGCAAAGCGTTCATTGTTGCTGCGTCTGGTGCTTTTGCAGATAGATGTCTTCAGCCTGCGCAGGCTGATATACCGGTAGAGCGGAGCAGGCGCTGATGGTTGTACCAAGCGATCCATTCCAGCGTTGCCAACTCGACAGCGGCCCTGGTTTTCCAGGGCGCTCGCCGATGGATTAATTCTGCCTTGTACAGTCCATTGATGGCTTCGGGTAGACGTCCCGGTGCCGGTCGCTATAGACGTTTACCTCTTCAGTTCGCGGTCGAGCGCCGCCTGGGCGAAAAAAGCGCTGGCTGGCTTCAGAATCTCGTTGGCACGCCGCAGTTCCTTGACCTCGCGTTCCAGTGCCTTCATGTATTCTCGTTCGCTGCTCGTTATGCCATCGCGCTGGCTCTTGTCGATCTCGCTGCTACGCTTGACCCAGTCCGGTAGCGTGGCCGGCACGCAACCGATCTTCGGCACAATGGATTGGACGGCTCCCACAGTGACGGATACTCGCCGCGATGCTTCTGCACCAGACGAGCGGCGCGTTCACGGACTTCTGGGGAAACTCAAACTCCGTTTGATTGCGGATGATGACTCCATTTTCTCAAAGATTGGAGCCTCCTCAAAACCCGGGGCAATTCAAACAGCCTTTTGCGTCTTTCTGGCTTCGCTAGGGTCTATGCTTGTTGTACTAATTTCCTTGCAGCAGCTGTAGCTCACGCACTTCTTTCAGGCTAACCTCTGGATAGACCCCAAGAGACAAGGTTTTTTGCTTGCCAGGGATACGGCAGGAATACCGCCACCATTTCTTGCCCTGTTTCGTGACTAGCAAGAACAAACCACCTCCGTTAGAGAACTTTCGATCCTTGTCTGTGGGTTTAATAGTGCGATAGTGATATCAGTGAGAGCCATGTCTAATCTGCCTTATGCGGCTGGTGATAACAAAATTGTTGGTAGAAGGTAGTTACCAACAATTACCAACGGATTTCATTGGATCAGCTTAGACATTCCCGGATCAAAAGGCAGCAAAAAACCCGCAGAGACACGGGTTTTCGGGATTTTGGCGAATCTCATTGGATGGGTATTTGGTGGGATGGGGTCCCTGGAACAAATCGAGGAATGCCCTGGGCTGCAACGGGTTTTTAAATTAATATTTTATATGTGCCCCCAATTATGCCCCCAGATGATTCTGGTGATGTAATTTTTCTGTTTACATAAACTGACTAGTCTAATTAATTGTAATGTTATCTACCCGGCAGATTGTTTGTAAGTTGATATGGGTATAGAAACCACCGGTGACTTTATATATTTGACATATTCTTTCCTTTGAAAGATGAGGAGTTTACGGTCTCTATTTATCTGTATATATCTAAGTGTTTGTTTTTAAATGTACTTATGTTGTTTGCTGCGGTTTCTTGCCAGGTATTTTTTCAAAAGCATCCTCACCTACTTGCGCATGATGAGTGCAGGTTGCATCAATGAGGAATATTTTAAAGTCCCAAGTGCATGATCAAAGCATAAGGGTAATTAATTCGTCCTGCGAAATTTGTATGGTGCATGTTCTTAGTCATTGCGCTGTTTGTTATTATCATGACAAAGCTAAAAATAGAAGAATAGACAAGATTATGAAGCGGGTCGTGGTTTTCTAGCAGAGTGTTGAACAAACAGCTTGCTATATTCAATTAAACCACAGAGCTACCGGTTTATGCTCTTAGAGTATTTTGCTCTTCATTCGAGATGATACATCGCCAAATAAAGAAACTCCGATGGTTGACTGAGCGGAAACGAACATGAAGCTAATCCAAAACACCGGAACACAGCGCGTCATCGACTTGATGAGGCCCTACCTCAAGCACGGCAACCGACTAGACTGTGTAACGCCTTCGTTCTCTCTCTACGCCTTCGCGGAAATCCGGGAGGCGTTGTCCGCTCTGGATCGAGTCCAATTGATCGTGCCTCCAGATAAAGAGGCGCTCGATCTCCTGGGCACGGAAGGCGACCGTGCAGCGCGCAATCGTCTGCAGGCACGTTGGTTGGCCAATCAGTGCGCGAAATGGATCAGTGAAAAAGTAGCGCTGCGGCGAGCATTGAGGTCGGTGCCACAGGGGGCTGCTGTCATGCGCGGCCAGGACGGGGTACCCGCACAAGTGGTGCTGGGCTCGTTTGCCTTCAACACGTCTGGCCTTGGACTGACGCCAGGCAACCCATTGAACCTGATTCAGGCGTCAGAGACCGCCGAGGAAGCCGCGAATCTCGCCCAATGGTTCGATCAGCAGTGGGCAGCTTTGCCAACTGCTGCTTTAACCGACTCCGAGGGTAAGGGAGAAGAGCATAAATCCGTTCTTGAGGCGTTGCGAACCCTTGGCGAACACCGTGACCCGTTCACCATCTACACCTTGATGCTGCACCGCCTGTTTCAGGGCAGCGGTGAAGAGATGGACGAGGAGCGCATCGTCAAGTCCGCCACTGGCATCCGCAATGCCGTAGTGTGGAAAAAGCTTTTCAAATTTCAGCGCGATGGTGTGGTGGGTGCCATCGACAAGCTGAACCGCTTTGGCGGCTGCATCATTGCTGACAGTGTGGGGCTGGGCAAAACCTTCGAAGCCCTGGCCATCATCAAATACCACGAATTGCGCAACGACCGCGTGTTGGTGCTGGCTCCCAAACGCCTGCGCGACAACTGGACGCTTTACAAGGCCAACGACAAGCGCAACATCCTTGCGGCTGATCGGTTCAACTACGACGTGCTCAACCACACCGACCTGTCGCGCGATGGCGGCCTGTCGGGTGACATCGACCTGTCTCATGTGAACTGGGGCAATTACGACCTGGTGGTGATCGACGAGTCGCATAACTTCCGCAACAAGGCCACGCACAAGGGCAAGGAATCGCGCTACGACCGCCTGATGCGGCGCATCATCCGTGAAGGCGTCAAGACCCGCGTGCTGATGCTCTCGGCCACGCCGGTGAACAATCGCCTGGCCGACCTGCGCAACCAGATTGCCTTTGCCACTGAAGGCGATGACGCGGCCCTGATGGAGCATGGCATCGCCAGCATTGAGGCCACGACCCGCAAGGCACAGGCGCAATTCAATCGCTGGCTGGCGCTGGACGAAGCTGAAAAGACTCCCGGTCAGTTGGTAGAAATGCTAGGGTTCGACTACTTCACCCTGTTGGACCATCTCACCATTGCCCGCTCCAGGCGGCATGTGGAGAAGTATTACGGCACCAGCGAGACCGGCCGCTTTCCCGACCGACTGCCGCCCATCAACATCAAGGCCGACGTGGACCTTGCGGGCGAATTTCGTGCCATCCGCGATATCAACCAGGAAATCCGTCGGCTCACGCTCGCCAGCTACGCGCCGCTGCGCTATGTGCTGCCTCACAAGCAGGCCGCCTACGACGCCAAATACAGCACCCAGGTGCGTGGTGGCGAAGGTTTTTTCCGGCAAGCCGATCGTGAGGAAAGCCTGATCCACCTGCTGCGCGTGAACGTGCTCAAACGCATGGAAAGCTGTGTATCGGCCTTCACCCTGACCGTGCAGCGCCAACTCAAGGATGTAGAGAACACACTGGCACACATCGAATCCCATGCCGAAGCGCTGGAGGAAATCGACATTGCCGACGTCGATATCGACGATCCGGCGTTTGAGACCTTGCTGGTCGGTCGCAAAGTCAAGGTGCTGCTGGGCGATGTGGATCTGATCCGCTGGAAGCAGGACCTACTGGAAGACCGCAACCGCCTGGCGACTTTGCTGGCTGCAGCGCGCCAAGTGGATGCCGCCCGTGATGCCAAGCTGGCGGCCTTGCGCGACATGATTGCCCGCAAATGCGCCGAACCCATCAACATCCACGATGGCAAAGCCAACCGCAAGATCATTGTGTTCACCGCCTTCTCGGACACAGCGCACTATCTCTACGCCCAACTTGCCCCCTGGGCCAGGAATACGCAGGGCATGCACGCAGCGGTCGTCACCGGCAGCGCCGGCATCCAGTCCACCTTGCCAGGTCTGCGCAAGAACATGGGAGACGTGCTCTCAGCCTTCGCGCCGCGCGCCAAGGAGCGCCCGCAAGACCTGGCGGATGAAGGCGAAATCGACCTGCTGATCGCCACCGATTGCATCTCTGAAGGGCAGAACCTGCAGGACTGCGACTGGCTGATTAACTACGACATTCACTGGAACCCGGTGCGCATCATCCAGCGCTTCGGGCGCATCGACCGCATCGGCTCGCCCAACCAACGCATCCAGCTCGTGAACTTCTGGCCCAACATGGAACTGGAGGAATACATCAACCTGGAGCAGCGTGTCAGCGGCCGCATGGTGCTGCTCGATGTCTCGGCCACTGGCGAAGAAAACCTGATCGAGCAGCAGTCCGGCAACGCCATGAATGATCTGGAGTACCGGCGCAAGCAACTGCTCAAGCTGCAGGACACGGTGATCGACATGGAAGACCTGTCGACTGGCGTGGCGATCACCGACCTTACCCTGACCGACTTCCGCATCGACCTGGCGCAGTTCCTAAAAGCGCACCCCGGCAAGCTGGACACCCAGCCGCTGGGTGCTTATGCGGTCACCACCACGCTGGATGCCGACATTCCGCCCGGCGTGATCTTCTGCCTGCAAGCCTGCGACCCGGCTGTAAAGCCCGCAACAACGTCCGACTACCCGCTGGCGCCGCACTACCTGGTGCATGTCGGCGATGACAGCACCGTGTTGCTGCCGTACCCGCAGGCCAAGCGCATCCTGGATCGCCTCAAGCGCCTGGCGCTCGGGCGCGAACGGCCGGATGACAGTGCCTGCGCGCGCTTCGATAAGGCAACCAAAGGCGGCGAGGACATGCGCCACGCCCAGAAGCTGCTCGCGGCGGCCGTGGCATCCGTCGCCGGGAAGCAAGAGGAACGGGCCGTGGCCAGCCTTTTCACGCCCGGTGGCACGCACGCCATGAAAGGCGAGTTCGCCGGCAGCGGCGACTTTGAGGTGGTGGCATTCCTCGTTGTGTTGCCCGATCAGCCAAGTATTTGATTACAAGGACTTGCATGAGCTTTCGCACCGCCGAACCCGCATTGAAAGATGTCCTCGATGGAATCGCATCGGGGCAGATCCAGCTTCCTGACTTCCAACGCGGCTGGGTGTGGGATGACAACCATATTCGGTCGTTGATCGCGAGCCTCTCGCTGTCCTACCCGATCGGCGCGGTCATGTTTCTGGAAGCAGGTGGGGTACCGTTCAAGCCCCGACTGTTTGCCGGCGTCAACCTGCAGCCTGCGCCTGCTCCAAAGACCCTCGTACTTGATGGCCAGCAACGCCTGACCTCCATGTACTTGGCGCTGCGCAGCGGCCAGCCCGTGCCGACGCGCACGGAGAAAGGCGCGAGCATTCGCCGCCTGTATTTCCTTGACATGGCCCAATGCTTGGACGAATCGGCAGACCGCGAAGAAGCTGTTCTCTCGGTGCCGGAGACGCTGCAGGTCACCTCTGACTTTGGCCGCAAGGTCGAGCTGGACGTCAGTACGCCTGAATTGCAGTTTGCCCAGCGCTTGTTTCCAGTTGCCCTTCTGTTTGATGCCGAAGGCTACATGACCTGGAAGATGGGATTCGCGCAGCACCACGCACAGAACCCTGAGGCGGCCATGTTCTTGATGCGCTTTGATCAAGCCATCTGGCTGCGATTCCAACAGTTCAAGGTGCCCGCCATCGAACTGACCCAGGACACGCCACGCGAAGCCGTGTGCCAAGTCTTCGAGAAGGTCAATACCGGCGGCGTCACGCTGACGGTGTTTGAGTTGATGACCGCCACCTTCGCAGCGGATGAATTCAACCTGCGCGATGACTGGGATGCGCGGCAGGAGCGACTGACCGCCAAGCACGATGTGCTCACGGCGGTGGATGGCACCAGCTTTCTCACCGCAGTCACGCTGCTGGCCAGCTATCGGCGGCACAAAGCGCTTGGCACATCCGTCAGTTGCAAGCGTGCCGACGTGCTGAAGTTGCCGCTGGCGGACTTCAAGGCGCTGGAATCCGATTTGGAGAAAGGCTTCAAGCGGGCTGCCGAGTTGCTGGCAGAGGAAAAAATCTTCGATGATCGAAGCCTGCCGTATGCCACGCAGCTTGTCCCGTTGTCTGCCATCTGCGCGCACCTGGCAGACCGCACGACGCAACATGGCGTCAAGCAAAAGCTGCTGCGCTGGTACTGGAGTGGTGTGCTCGGCGAACTGTATGGCGGTGCCAATGAAACTCGCTTCGGCATGGACATTCAGGATGTGGTTGCATGGGTCGAAGGCGGCGGCGAACCGCGCACGGTCCGCGATGCCAACTTCGCACCGACAAGGCTGCTCTCCCTGCAAAGCCGCCTCGCTGCGGCCTACAAAGGGCTGGCCGCCTTGCTCATGAAGCACGGCGGCCGTGATTTCGCCAGCGGCACGCCCATTGATCTCAATACCTACTTCAACAACGCCATCGACATCCACCACGTCTTTCCCCGCGCCTGGTGCGAAAAGCAGAAGCTGCCCAAGGAAAAGTGGAACAGCGTGGTCAACAAGGCTCCGCTGGCGGCAGGCACCAACCGCTTCATCAGTGGAGATGCCCCCAGCGTCTACCTCGCCCGTATCCAGAAGGCCAAGCAGGTTGCCCCCGACAGTCTCGATGAGTTCCTGACTTCGCATGTGATTCCGGTACAGGCACTTCGCTCGGACGACTTTGATACTTTCATCCGCCAACGCGCTGCTGCGCTGTTGAAGCTCATCGAACAGGCCATGGGCAAAGCCATTGCCGGACGCGACAGCGAAGAAACCATCAAGGCCTTTGGCGCGGAACTGTCGTCATGAACCGGACGGATGTCGTTCCCGCACTGTGTCTTCCCGACAGCGCACGGGTGGATCAGCGCGTCCCCAAGAAGCTGTTGCTGGAGAACGGTGCGCCCACGGCATCCGACAAGCGCCTAATCACGGACGCCATTGAAGAAATCCAGTGGCTTGCCGCACTCAAGCCCAACACCATTGGCGTACCCAGCTACCGGGACGCGCAGCGTGAATACCTGGAAGTCGCCGTGCTTGGCTTGACCCTGCGTGGCACCGTCAAGCCCGCCAGTCTCGCTCGCCTTGCCGAATTGGTGCATCGGGCCGTGCCGTATCCCGTGTTGCTGCTTGTGCAAGGCCAGGCACTGACCCTCTCGCTGGCGCACAAACGCTGGGCGCAGAACGAGGCAGGTAAGGTCGTGCTCGACGGCGACCCAGTGTTGGCCTCGCTGCCCCACGCAACCGAAGATGCCGCCGCAGTGGAAGACGCAATAGCCCCCGAAATCGAGCGCGCCTTCGTGCAGTCCCTGTCGATTGCACGCCAACCCCAGACCACGCTGCATGCCCTTTATCAGGGTTGGATGGAGCGCGTGTGGGCCTGGCAGGCGGCACGGCTGACGGGAACCTACCAGGCTGACACAACCCCGGAACAAGCGGCTGCCCGCTGGCAGGCGCTGGCTGATTGTGAGCGGCTGGAGAACGAGATCGGCCGCCTGCGAGCGCAAGCCGCCAAGGAAAAACAACTGGCGCGCCAGGTGGAACTGAACCTGACGCTCAAGCGCATCCAGGCCGAACTGGCCGCTGCGCGCCTGAAACTCTGAAATAGCCAGCTTTGAAGATTGAACGAATGACGGAGAAAACCATGGAAAAACTCACGGCAGCCAGCCCCGAAGCCCAGTCCGCCGACTTGGTGGCGGCAAATATCGAACAGCTCAAGGCCCTGTTCCCGGAATTGATTACCGAAGGCGCGGACGGCGTGGCGGTGAATGTGGACGTGCTCAAGGCGCTGGTGGGTGATGCCAGCGTGACGGATGCCGACGAGAAGTACGGCCTGAACTGGCATGGCAAGCGTCGCGCCCGCCAACTGGCGCTGACGCCCAGCACCGGCACCCTGCGCCCATGCCCGGAAGACAGTGTGGACTGGGATACCACCCGGAACCTGATGATCGAGGGCGACAACCTCGAAGTGCTGAAGCTGCTGCAAAAGAGCTATGCCGGGAAGGTCAAGCTGATTTACATCGATCCACCGTACAACACTGGCAAGGATTTTGTGTACCCGGATAATTTCCAGGACAACATCAAGAACTATCTGGAATTGACCGGGCAAGTGGAAGGCGGGCAGAAGATCAGCAGCAATACGGAGTCCAGCGGGCGCTTTCATACGGACTGGCTGAATATGATGTATCCGAGGCTCAAGCTGGCAAGAAATCTGTTACGAGAGGATGGCGCGCTGTTTCTAACCTTAGATGATACTGAAGTGGCGAATATGCGCCGCATCGGTGATGAGGTATTCGGAGAGGAAAACTTCTTAGCTAATGTTGTCTGGCAGAAGAAGTATGCGGTTGCAAACGATGATCCGGGAATCGGAGTAATGCATGACCATGTGCTCGTCTATCGTAAATCAGACGCGTTTGTTCGAGGCCTACTCCCACGCACAGACGAGCAGAATGCCCGTTATTCGAATCCAGATAATGACCCGCGTGGCGAATGGGCATCCGACAATTACGTTAGCAATAAGTCAAAAGACGAAAGGCCAACGCTGTGGTACGCAATCCGGCACCCACTCACTGGCGAGGACGTGTGGCCTGAGGAGCACGCGGTATGGCGATACTCGCAGGAGAAACATTTGGAAATCGAGCGTGAGGGCCGACTTTACTGGGGACCAAACCAGTCTTACCGAAAGCCCCGCCTCAAGCGATATCTCAAGGAAGTGCAGCAGGGAATCGTCCCTCCAACATGGTGGACCTTTGAGGATTGCGGGCACAACGATGAGGCGCAAAAGGAGACATCGGCATTGCTCGGCCAAAAGGTTTTCTCTACTCCAAAGCCGCTGCGCTTGGTGCAGAGAATGCTGACGATTGCAGCCCCAAAAGATGCGATTGTTCTGGATTTCTTTGCGGGATCGGGGGCTACCGCTCATGCAACGCTGAAGGCAAATGCGGAGGACCAGGGCAGTCGTAGGTACATAGTCGTTCAGTTGCCAGAGCCACTATCAGCAGATAACAACGATCAGAAGAGCGCCGCTTTGTTTTGCGATCAGCTCGGCAAGCCTCGCAACATCGCTGAGCTCACCAAAGAACGCCTGCGTCGTGCTGGGGTCAAAGTCAAAGCCGACAACGCACTTTTCGTCGGCGACACCGGTTTCCGCGTCTTCAAGCTCGACACCTCTAATATCCGCGCCTGGAATCCCAAATCACACGATCTGGAAGCCACACTATTCGACCATCAGGATCACCTACTTGAAGGCCGCAGCGAGGCTGATGTGCTCTATGAACTGCTGCTCAAACTCGGCCTTGACCTGTGCGTACCCATCGAAAAGCGCCGCATCGAAGGGCTGGATGTGCATGCCGTGGGCGGCGGCGTGCTGCTGGCTTGCCTGGCCGAAAAGATCACCCGTGAGCAGGTAGAGCCACTCGCCCAGGGCATCATCGCCTGGCACAAGGTACTGGCACCCGCTGGCCCGGCTGGAAGAGAAAGCACCTGCGTGTTCCGCGATAGTGCATTCCAAACCGCCACAGGTGAAGCCGATGACGTGGCCAAAACCAACCTTGCCGCCATTCTGGAACAGCATGGTATCCAGAACGTGCGCAGTTTGTGAGGTGAATGATGCAGCCGTATATCCCTGATACGTTACCACTCACCGAGTTGGACTACCGCCTGCTCTTGCCATTGGTGGGGCAGGCCAATGCGGCGCTGGCACGCTATGACGGCTTGCTGGCCGGCATTCCCAATCCGGCGGTGATGCTTTCGCCGCTGACCACGCAAGAAGCGGTGCTGTCTTCCAAGATTGAAGGGACGCAGGCCACGGTGGACGAAGTGCTGGAGCAAGAAGCGGGTTTGCTCAAAGAGGGCGAAAAATACAAAGACATTCAAGAGATTTCCAACTACCGGAAAGCTTTGTTTGCAGCTCGCCAGTATTTGGAGGCTTACCCGATCCGTCTGGGGTTTGTGCGCGAGTTGCACCGCATTCTTATGGATAGCGTACGCGGACAGGATAAGACGCCGGGGGAGTTTCGCCGCGACCAGAACTGGATCGGGCGACAGGGTTGCACGATTGAGCAGGCAACGTTCGTACCGCCGAACCCCTTGCAGTTGCCCGATTATTTGCAGGCGTGGGAACAGTATCTGGATAGCGACGATGTGGATTTTCTGCTCCAAACTGCCGTGGTGCATGCGCATTTTGAATTGTTGCATCCCTTCAAGGACGGCAATGGGCGTATTGGCCGCATCTTGATTCCGCTGTTCTTGTACCAGAAGCGGGCACTGTCGCAGCCGATGTTTTACTTGTCCGAGTATCTGGAGAATCACCGCGAAGAGTATTACCAGCGGCTCAAGGGGATTTCGGCAGACAAGGATTGGAATGGCTGGATCGCCTTCTTTTTACGGGCTACGATTGAACAGGCGGCACAGAATATTCGGCGCGTCGAAACCATTAAAACCTTGTACGACGAGATGAAGGTGGCTATTCAGGAAGCTACGCGCTCCCAGTATTCGGTGCACTTGCTGGATGCCATTTTTAGCAAACCGATTTTCCGCCTTTCTGATTTGGCTGGGCAACTGACGGCGGACTTTGGGATTCACGAAAAAACCGCTCCTGCGTTGCTACGGCAATTGCGCGATGCGGGCATTTTGCGAGAGCTGCAGGCCGGCAGCGGCCGCCGCGCCGCCACGCTGTGCTTCCCGCGCCTCATCAACCTCGCCGAAGGCAAGGAGGTCCTATGACGGAGATTTTGCGTAGCGGCTCGACGTCACAAACCTCCTTGTGGAGTCTGGATTTAGTTTTGGACTCCGCAATCCTGTTTGTGTCAGTTGCAGACTCCACAAGCCTCTTTGTGGAGTCTATTTTTAATATTGGACTCCGCAAGACTGCTAGCGTCGGTTGCAGACTCCACAAAAATGGGGGAAGCGTATGAAACTCCACTTCGAGCCCAACCTCGACTACCAGATGCAGGCCATAGAGGCCGTGTGCGATCTGTTCCGTGGTCAGGAGGTATGCCGCACCGAGTTCACGGTGACCATGAAACTGCCTGATGAAGTGCAGATGTCACTGGGCGTGGCGCAGTCCGACCTTGGCGTTGGCAACCGCTTGACGTTGCTCGACGACGAGCTGCTCAAGAACCTGTCAGACATCCAGTTGCGCGGTGGCCTACCGCCTTCCGGCTCGCTGACTTCGGGCGACTTCACCGTGGAAATGGAGACCGGCACCGGCAAGACCTATGTGTACCTGCGCTCGATTTTCGAGCTGAACAAGCGCTATGGCTTTACCAAGTTCGTGATCGTGGTGCCGTCGGTAGCGATCAAGGAAGGCGTTTACAAAACCCTGCAGATCACCGAGGAGCACTTCAAGGGGCTCTACGCGGGCGTGCCTTTCGATTACTTCCTTTACGACTCGGCCAAGCCTGGGCCGGTGCGCAACTTCGCCACCAGCGCCAACATCCAGATCATGGTGGTGACAGTGGGTGCCATCAACAAGAAGGATGTGAACAACCTCTACAAAGAGAGCGAGAAGACCGGCGGCGAGAAGCCCATCGACCTGATCAAGGCAACCCGGCCGATCATCATCGTGGATGAGCCGCAAAGCGTGGACGGCGGCCTGGAAGGCCGTGGCAAGGAAGCACTTGACGCCATGAACCCGCTCTGCACGCTGCGCTACTCCGCTACCCATGTGGACAAGCACCACATGGTGTTCCGCCTGGATGCCGTGGATGCCTATGAGCGCAAGCTGGTCAAACAGATCGAAGTGGCATCGGCCACGGTAGAGGATGCGCACAACAAGCCTTTCGTGCGCCTGGTGAAGGTGGAAAACAAGCGCGGCCGCATCAGCGCCAAGGTCGAGCTGGATAAACAAGCCGCCACTGGCGTGCAGCGGGTGGAGGTGACGGTCAGCGATGGCGACGACCTTCAGCAGAGCGCCGATGGCCGCGCGATCTACGCCGATTTTCGGGTGGGCGAGATCAATACGGCCAAGGGCGAAGAGTTCATGGAACTGCGCTACCCCGGCGGCGAAGTGTTCTTGCAGCCTGGCCAAGCTCACGGTGATGTGGATGCGCTGGCCGTGCAACGCGAGATGATCCGCCGCACGATCAAGGAACACCTGGACAAGGAAAAGCACCTGCGTCCATTGGGGATCAAGGTGTTGAGCCTGTTCTTCATCGACACGGTGGACAAATACCGTCAGTACGATGCGGACGGCCAGCCGGTCAAGGGCGTGTATGCGCAGATGTTCGAAGAGGAATATCGCCGTGCCGCCAAGTTGCCGGCCTACCAGAGCTTGTTTGCCGAGATCGACCTGGCGTCTGCCGCTGAGGAGGTGCACAACGGCTATTTCTCCATCGACAAGAAGGGCGGCTGGACCGACACCGCCGAGAACAATGCGGGTAACCGGGAGAACGCCGAGCGGGCCTACAACCTGATCATGAAGGAGAAGGAGAAGCTGCTGTCCTTCAGCACGCCGCTGAAGTTCATCTTCTCCCACTCCGCGCTCAAGGAAGGCTGGGACAACCCCAACGTGTTCCAGATTTGCACCTTGCGCGACATTCAGACCGAGCGCGAGCGTCGCCAGACCATTGGCCGCGGCCTGCGCTTGTGCGTCAACCAGGATGGCGAGCGGGTACGCGGCTTCGAGGTCAACACCCTGACTGTGGTGGCCACGGAAAACTATGAACAGTTTGCCGAGAACCTGCAGAAGGAAATCGAGAAAGACACAGGCATCCGCTTTGGCATCGTGGAGCAGCACCAATTTGCCGCCATTGGCGTGACCGGCGCTGATGGGCATGCCGCACCGCTGGGCATGGAGCAATCAAAGGCACTGTGGGAGCACTTGAAAGCTGCAGGCCATATCGATGCCAAGGGCAAGGTGCAGGATTCACTGAAAACGGCGCTGAAGAACGGCACCTTGGAGCTGCCAGCCGAGTTTGATGCACAGAAAGCCCAGATTGCCGAAGTGCTGCGCAAGGTATCGGGCCGGCTCGACATCAAGAATGCCGATGAGCGCAGGCAAGTGCCGCTGCGCAAGGGCAAAGATGGCAAGGCAGTTTATCTGAGCGACGAATTCAAGGCGCTGTGGGACCGCATCAAGCACCAGACAACGTACCGCGTGCAGTTCGATAACGCCAAGCTGGTGACGGATTGCATCGCAGCGTTGCAAAAGGCCCCGGTGATTGCCAAGGCACGGCTGCAATGGCGCAAGGCCGACATCTCTATCGGCAAGGCAGGTGTCGCCGCGACAGAGAAAGCGGGCGCGGCGACCGTGGTGCTGGACGAGGCGGATATCGAGCTGCCGGATTTGCTGACCGATCTGCAGGACCGCACCCAGCTCACCCGGCGCACCATCGTCAGTATCCTGACGGGAAGCGGTCGCCTAGACGACTTCAAACGCAATCCCCAGCAGTTCATTGAATTGGCTGCCGAGACCATCAACCGCTGCAAGCGCCTGGCCCTGGTCGATGGCATCAAGTACCAGAAGCTCGGCGACCAGCATGTCTATGCGCAGGAATTGTTCGAGCAGGAAGAGCTCACCGGCTATCTCAAGAACATGCTGCTGGATACCCAGAAGTCGATCTACGAGCACGTGGTGTACGACTCGACCACCGAGCGGGACTTCGCCCATGGGCTGGAGAAGAACGACGCCATCAAGCTCTACGCCAAGCTGCCAGGCTGGTTCAAAGTGCCCACGCCGCTGGGCACCTACAACCCCGACTGGGCCGTGTTGGTGGAAGAGGACGGCAGCCAGCACCTGTACTTTGTGGTGGAAACCAAAAGCAGCCTGTTTACCGACGACCTGCGCGACAAGGAAAGCGCCAAGATAGAATGCGGCAAGGTGCATTTTACTGCGCTGGGGGTTGGTGAGAACCCAGCCCGATATGTGGTGGCGCGCTCGGTTAGTGATCTTTTGACCGAGATTCAGTAGAAGTAGATGCAAGCTTGTGCGTAATGCTTTAATGACCTACGACAAATCTTTCTGGTAATCTTGGGTTGTCGTAGAGTCTCTAGCCTTAGAATGTTTAACCAATGCTTGGTTTGCATCTAAGTGCCCTAGACAGTTCACGTATTAATGGTCTTAGTCTTCCTTTGTTGGAGTTTTTTGCTGAAGCTGCCTTACCTTTAGGTGTTTTTGGACCGGTGCTTTTTTTCCAAGGTTGCCATTGCCGAATCCGTTCTGCTTGCTTTGCTCGACGTTCTGGTGTCCATCCGTTTGCCATGATCATTCTCCAATAGTTCGTTTGGCGATTTATTTTTTTCTTGTGTGCGTGAGGAAGATTTAGGTGATTGATTATTCACTTGAACCTGATTACCGATGTTGGCTTGGCGAACAAATGCGACTTGTTTGGGAGTTTTAATCGCTGAGAGCGTTTCCAAGGTTGCACGTGATTGATTTTGAGCACGGAATGCAAGCTTCATATATTGATCCAATCTGTCTAAATCCTTAGTTGATAAAGCTAGACTGGCTAGTTTTGCGAAAATACCATCCAGCGTATGCGCTTGAGCCACCAACATGCTTTCTGCGCGTGTCATATCTCCATTGTGGACAGCAGATGATTGACGCAACAGCTCATCAATCATTTCGTTAATCTGTGATGCTTCAGTTTTATTACAAATTGTTAGTACTACTGCACTAAGGCACTCTGGTGATGTAGAAACTTGTATGCTTGAGTTGTTGCTCGCTGTTGGCTGCTTTTGCTGCATTCCATGCTCTCGTGTCATTTTTCAGCCCTTATTAACTCATCAATGTAGATTGGGTTGTTGATCATAGAAGTTGTAATCCTTTAGCCATTCGGCATTAGGTTGTTCTTCGGGCTTAGTGTAATAAGAATGTAATCTACCCTTAGCCCCGCGCTTCCTGATTACTGTATTACCGTAGTTATTTTCTCCCGTAGCTGAATGCTGCTGAATTGCCCGCGAATGCTGGCTTTCAGGTAAATCCTTGTTTGGCATTGTTGTGTGGCAATTGTCTGGCATTTGTTTGGGGGATGTTTGCGTTTTGTTCGCTAAACCCACTGCCTCACGAATACTAGATGCTGATATACATAATGGTTTTAAAGAATCAGACTTGATGCGCTCATTATTGAGCTTTGCAATAAAGAGTCTTCCCTTAAGATTGCCCATATAGTCATGAAATGATCCAAGGCGGCTAGGAGCTTTCAATCCTGCACTGCCCCAGAATTTATAGAAGGAGCATCTCTTTGTTACTCGAAATTGATTGTGAGGTAGTGGTGTGCCAGCTTTGTGAGACTTTGAGTTTCTAGCACGAGTAAGAATTACATTAAAAATCGTGTATGGAGAACCTTGACTTTTTATTGCGTCAAATTGAAGTGTGAGGCCTGCGAACTTTTGATTGCCATACCTCCCCGTAGTGAAGCTTTGGTATGAATATGCCTCAATATCCATGACATCTAAGATTGATCGGATAATAGCGTCTTTATGTTTTGCTAACCAAGATGTGGGAACAGGTTTGTTGCTTGCTGGATAAATAGCAAGTTTTCCGTTTGAATCGCCCCCACTTTCCTAGACAGCTCAAGAGCCTCAAACTATGGAAGTTGAGGAGACATCATGAGCAAGCAACAACGTTACACCGAAGAATTCAAACAGGCCGCCGTCAAGCAAGTCACTG
>NZ_JBJQII010000007.1:0-60822 GCF_045984355.1 Methylobacillus draconifructus
AGCGAGCAACGCAGGTTGCCCGGAACAACGTTCCGGGTCGCAGACAATCGGGTCGCCTTTTCTTTCGTATCTTTCTTTTGGCGAAACAAAAGAAAGATACTCGCCCGGCGGGGCGAAACCCATCCTCGCGCCAATCGCAGTTTTGATGAAGACGGAAAATCGTTGAGCTTGATGGGATTGGATTTGGGTTGTTGAAGGAACAATGGTCTTGACTCCTATCGCAGGTGATTGACCCATTGCCTTTCGCTTGTCAGCGAGTCCCTTTATTTTGCTTCGCCAAAATAAAGTAACCAAACAAAAGGCGACCCCGGAGTCTGCGCCGGGAGCAAGCTCCCGGTTCCCTGCGTTGCTCAATCTGTCTGGGAGCTTGCTGAACTCGCTGCGCTCAGACAGACGCAAGCTCTTTTTCCAGACAGATTTCCGCTACTCGGCGCAGCCAGACGGGAACAACGTCAAACCCATACTTGGCTTCGCTACGCTCGCCCTTGGTTTTAAGAGGTGCGCACTCCACTGAACAACAAGCTAAAACCCCATAAACAACAAACCCCTGGCAAAAGCCAAGGGTTCGCAAAGTGCCTGCACGCTTCAAGCGCGCTGTTTCACAGCTTTAATAGAGTACACGAGTCCGCAATGTCCCCTCAACCGTCTGCAACGCCTCGATCGCGGCATCGGAAGCCGAGGCCTCCACATCCATGATCATGTAGCCGATATCGCCCTTGGTCATCATGCTCTGCGCCGCGATGTTGATGTTGTTGCGCGCGAACAGGCTGTTCACGGCCGACAGCACGCCCGGCACGTTGCGATGGATGTGCAACAGGCGATGGGTGCCGGGCTGTTGCGGGATGGAGACTTCTGGGAAGTTCACGGCCGTGATCGTGGAGCCTGCGTCGGAATAACGCACGAATTTCTCGCCGACCTCGATGCCGATATTGGCTTGCGCTTCCTGGGTCGAGCCGCCGATATGCGGGGTGAGGATGACGTTCTCGAACGGACGCAGCGGGGAGAGGAACTCTTCGTCATTGCTCTTGGGCTCAACGGGAAACACGTCGATCGCCGCCCCTGCCAAGTGTTTGGATTCGATCACCGTTGCCAACGCGTCGATATCCACGCAGGTGCCACGGGCCGCATTGATGAAGATGCCGCCCTTCTTCATCTGCGCGAACTGCTCGGCGCGCATCATGTTCATGGTGGAAGGCAGTTCCGGCACGTGCAGGGAGACGACATCCGCCTGCGACAGCAGCTCTTCCATCGTGCCGACCTGGCGTGCATTGCCTAATGGCAGCTTGGCGATCACGTCGAAGTAGATCACCTTCATGCCCAGGCTTTCCGCCAGCACGGACAATTGCGAACCGATGGAACCGTAACCCACGATGCCCAATGTCTTGCCGCGCGCCTCGAACGAACCTTCTGCCGACTTGGTCCAGCCGCCCTTGTGCACCAGCGCATTCTTCTCGGGAATGCCGCGCAGCAGCAGGATGGTCTGCGCCAGCACCAGCTCCGCTACGGAACGGGTGTTGGAGTAAGGCGCGTTGAATACCGGGATGCCGCGCTCCAGCGCGCCGTCCAGGTCCACTTGGTTGGTGCCGATGCAGAAGCAGCCGATGGCGGTAAGCTTGTTGGCGGCATCCAGCACGCGGCCGGTGACCTGGGTGCGGGAACGAATGCCAAGGAAATGCACATCCTTGATCGCCTCGATCAGCGCGTCTTCGTCCAGCGCGGTCTTACGGTAATCGATATTGCGGTAACCCGCGGCGTTCAACACGTCCACGGCGTTCTGGTGCACGCCTTCAAGCAGCAAAAAGCGGATCTTGTCTTTTGGCAGGGAAAGTTGTTGGGTCATTACGGCTCCGGTAAAAGGCCAAAAATCAGTGATCGTAGCATACCGGCAAACTTATTAAACCCCTATCAAATCAGGGATACGGCCCCGTCGAGCGCAAATGCAGGCAGCACGGATAAAACTGAGATCGGGAATCAATATCAATTATAAAACTGCTAGAATAGCTGCTTAAGTCGCTTGACCGTTGACTATTTTACATTGACGTTTTTAATGCCATTTTCACAGGTAAATGTTTGATGAATGCACCCGCCAGCCTTCCCTCCTCCCTTCTGGAACAATTGCAGACCATCGTAGGCGAACAACGCGTCAAGACTGATGAAGACAGCCTGAAAAGCTGGGGAGTGGATTGGACCAAGCATTTCGATCCCCGTCCATCCGCCATCGTCTTTCCCGGCAGCACCGAGGAAGTGCAAGCCATCATCAAGCTGGCCAACCAATACAATATTCCCGTCACCCCGAGCGGCGGCCGTACCGGGCTTTCTGCCGGGGCAGTCGCCGCCAATGGCGAGATCGTCATCAGCCTGGACCGCATGAACAAGGTCTTGTCCTTCCTGCATGCCGACCGTTTGGTGCGCATACAGGCAGGCGTAGTCACCGAGCAATTGCAGCAATATGCCGAGCAACAAGGCCTTTACTACCCCGTGGACTTCGCCGCTGCCGGCTCAAGCCAGATGGGCGGCAACATCGGTACCAATGCCGGCGGCATCAAGGTGATCCACTACGGCATGACGCGCGAATGGGTGCTGGGACTGACCGTGGTCACCGGCAAGGGCGACATCCTGCGCCTCAACAAGGGCATGATCAAGAACGCCACCGGCTACGCGCTGCACCAATTGTTCATCGGCTCCGAAGGCACGCTGGGCATCGTCACCGAGGCCGAGATCAAGCTCACGCGGCAGCCGCAGGACCTTAAGGTGCTGGTACTGAGCGTGCCCGACTTTGCAGCGGTCATGCCTATCCTGCATGCGTTCCAGCAGCGCATAGACCTCACCGCATTCGAGTTCTTCAACCAGGTGGCGCTGGAGAAAGTCCTCGCTCATGGTCACGCGGCGCGCCCTTTTGAAACCGAATCCCCGCTATATGTGCTGCTCGAATTCGAGGGCCGCTTCGAGGCCGTGGTCGACGACGCCATGCAGATATTCGAGCACTGCATGGAACAAGGCTGGATACTCGACGGCGTCATGAGCCAGTCGCAAGCCCAGGCCCAGGCCTTGTGGCATTTACGCGAAGGCATCTCCGAGACTATTGCGCCGTTCACACCGTACAAGAACGACATCTCGGTGCTGATCACCCACGTGCCCGCGTTCATTGCCGACATCGACACGATCGTGGCCGACAACTACCCGGACTTCGAAGTCTGCTGGTTCGGGCATATCGGCGACGGCAACCTGCACCTCAACATCCTCAAGCCAGCCGACCTGACCAAGGACGAGTTCTTCGAGAAATGCAAGGTGGTCAACCAGTTCGTCTTCGAGACCGTGCAGAAATACAACGGCTCGATTTCCGCCGAGCATGGCGTGGGCATGACCAAGAAAGACTACCTCGCATACACCCGCGACCCGGTCGAGATCGGCTATATGCGCGAACTGAAGAAGGTATTCGACCCGAATGGAATCATGAATCCGGGCAAGATCTTCGACCTGTAGCGCAACCCGGCTCAGCACGGGGCGCCTCCGGCATGTAGCGCCGCGTTGCGGCCCAGAACACCAACGCCAGCAAGCTGACCCCGGCTCCGAGGATGCACACGCCTTGCCAGCCTGCAGAAGCATATATGGCGGTCGTGCCGATCGCCCCCAGCCCGCTGCCGACCGCGTAGAACAGCATATAAAGCCCGACCAGCCGGCCATGCGCCTCCGGGCGGGTGCGCAGGATCATGCCCTGATTGGTGACATGCAGCGCCTGCCCGCCGATATCCAGCAGCACAATGCCGGTTACCAGCGCCCACAAAGACCACTCCATCAACGACAGCGGCCACCATGCCAGCAGCAATACCGCCAGCGCGGCGGCAGTGGTACGCTGGCCGAATCCACGGTCTTCCCATTGGCCGGCACGGGCAGCAGCCAGGGCGCCCGCTGCGCCTACCAGCCCGAAAGCGCCGATCACGGTATGCGAAAAACCATAAGGCGGCGCGCTCAACGGCAGCACCAGCGCAACCCAGAAGATATTGAAGGCGGCAAACATCAGCATCGCAAGCATGCCGCGAATCTGCAATACCCGCTCATCCCGCAGCAAAACCAGCATTGAAGCAATTAGGCGCGGGTAGCTCAAGGTACCAGAGATAACAGGCAGCGCTGGCAGCCCCCGCCATAACGGCAATGCGAGAACCAGCATCAACGCCGCAGCACAGAAATACACACCTCGCCAACCGGCCAGGTCGCTGATACCGCCAGCGAATACGCGAGCCAGCAACAGGCCGATGAATACGCCGCTTTGCGCCGCGCCAACCACTCGCCCTTGCTCATGTGAAGCGGAGGCAGAAGCCGCGTAGGCAATCAGCCCTTGCGTCATTGCCGTGCCCAGCAAGCCGACGCCAAGCATGCCCGCCAACAGGACGATGACGGATTGCGCCAACCCCACCATGCCCAGCATCACCACCAGCAATAGCAACTGTACGATCATGAGACGGCGGCGATCCACCCAGTCGCCCAACGGCACGAGGAACAGCAAAGCCAGGGCGCAGCCGACTTGCGTTGCGGTGACCACGCCACCGACCGCCGCATGGCTGATGCCGAATTCCAGGGCCAGCGCATCCAGCAGCGGCTGGGCATAATACACATTGGCTACGCTCAGCCCGCTGGCGATAGCGAATAGCAAGACCATGCTCGACGACATGCGCGCTGGCGGTTCCATCGGATTGTCATGGCGCATCGATGCGGGAATTAAGACGGGATGCTTCATTACCATCAATCTAGTTTCAAAATAAAACTCATTGAATGGTAGATAATCTAGTTTTAAAATGCAACTTGAATTCAGATATCCCGACGAAGGGAACACCATGCCTCGCCGCAAGCCAAAAAAACCTGAAACCTGCCCCGTAGCACGCTCCGTCGATGTGGTTGGCGACCGCTGGTCGCTGCTCATCGTGCGTGACGTTTTCGACGGCATGCACCGCTTCGGCGATTTCCAGCGCAGCATGGGCGTGGCCCGCAACATCCTGTCCGACCGTCTGCGCCGGCTGGTCGATGCAGGCATCCTGCAAACCCGGCCGGCTTCAGATGGCACTGCCTATCAGGAATATGTACTGACGCCCAAGGGAGAAAGCCTGTTTCCAGTGATGGTGGCCTTGCGGCAATGGGGAGAACGCCATTTGTTTACCCAGGAAGAACATCACTCCCTGCTGATCGACCGAAAAACCAAGCAGCCTATCGCTTATATGGTCCCGCAAGCCGGTGACGGCAATGTCCTGATGCCGAGCGAAACGGAAGTGCAGAAGCTGTGACAGCATCAGCATACTGACGCAAGCCAATTTCAAACCATTGCCGAATATTGCTGTCTTATTTTTACACGGTCGGGTATAGCGGGCTCAGCGGATGGATTTCACGAGATATCGCTGGAACCACCGCAATAATTGACCTGAAAGCCGTTATTTACGGCTGAAAATAGCCCTACTGTGCATGGTAGTTTTTATTGTCTTCCTGTGTACAATTCGGTATATAGTTCGTACTATAAGCAAAGCAAGCATAACAATAACGTAGTCGTAGTTAGAACCTGTTCAAGGTCTTTATTATGGGATACGTTGATCCGGTAAGGCAGCCGAAGCAAGGCGCAAACCACAGGCGTGCTGATAGCACGGCGAGGATTTGCAACGCAGCAGCGGCTGCCTTACCGGATCAACCCGCAGGGCATGGCTTGAAAACGCGCCCGCTCTGCGTTGCAGTCCTTGACGAGGGCAGTAAGCATCCTCTGCGGACTGCGTCTTGATCGGACGCGTTTTGAAGTCATGCGTACCGATAAAAGACCTTGAACAGGTTCTGGTGGATTCGAGGAGAAAGTAATGCATGACCAGATGGCACGCATTAAATCGCACATCGAATCGCATCAACACATGGCCGGTGCGTTAATGCCCTTGTTGCATGCGATTCAGGACGATTTAAGCTATATCCCGGAAGAGTGCTACGGCTTGATCGCCAAGGCGCTTAATCTCTCTGTCGCGGAAGTCCATGGCGTGGTGACGTTTTATCACCATTTCCGCACTAAGCCGCCAGGCAGGCATGTCCTGCAGGTATGTCGCGCCGAGTCATGCCAGGCCATGGGTTGCGGCGCGCTGGAGACCCATGTGAAGTCCTCGCTGGGCATCGACTACCATGAAACCACCAGCGACGGCAGCATCACGCTCGAACCCGTTTACTGCCTCGGCAACTGCGCCTGCTCTCCCGCCATCATGCTCGATGACGAAATCTACGGCCGCGTCAGCCCCCAGCAAGTCGAATCCCTTCTCGCCGACGCACGGAGGGAGAATCCATGAATACCGTCTACATTCCCCGCGATTCCAGCGCGCTTTCGCTGGGCGCCAACCTGGTGGCCGCAGCCATCGCAAAGGAAGCCGAATCGCGCAACATTCCCCTGAATATCATCCGTAATGGCTCACGCGGCATGTTCTGGCTAGAGCCGTTGGTCGAAGTAGCAACGAGTGCGGGGCGCATCGCCTACGGCCCCGTCACGCCTGACCAGGTGGCATCCCTGTTTGACGCAGGCTTTCTTGATGGCGGACAGCACACGCTGAGCCTGGGCCCAACGGAGGAGCTGCCCTGGATGAAACACCAGGAGCGCCTGACCTTTGCGCGCGTCGGCATCACCGACCCGGTGTCGCTGCAGGACTATATTGCCCATGACGGCTACAAAGGCCTGCGCAACGCGATTGACATGGCGCAGCAAGATATTGTGCAGCAGGTCACCGATTCCGGCCTGCGCGGGCGTGGCGGCGCCGCTTTCCCGACCGGCATCAAGTGGAAGACGGTGCTGGAAGCGCCAGCCGAGCAAAAATACATTGTGTGCAACGCAGACGAAGGCGACTCGGGGACATTCTCCGACCGCATGATCATGGAAGGCGACCCTTTCGTCTTGATCGAGGGCATGACGATCGCAGGCATTGCCGTCGGCGCCACGCAAGGTTATATCTATGTGCGCTCGGAATACCCGCACTCGATCGCCGCGCTCAACCTGGCGATCAAGAGCGCCTATGAATCAGGTTATCTCGGGCGGGGCATTCTCGGCAGCCGGCATGATTTCTACCTGGAAGTACGCCGTGCCGCAGGCGCCTATGTCTGCGGCGAGGAAACCGCCTTGCTGGAAAGCCTGGAAGGCAAGCGCGGGCTAGTGCGTTTCAAGCCACCGCTACCCGCCATTTCCGGCCTGTTCGGCAAGCCGACCATCATCAACAACGTCATCTCCCTCGCCAGCGTGCCTATCATCCTCGACAAGGGCAGCGTCTATTACCGCGACTACGGCATGGGCCGCTCCCGCGGCACGTTGCCGATCCAGCTCGCAGGCAATATCAAGCATGGCGGCCTGGTGGAAAAAGCCTTTGGCGTCACCCTGCGCGAATTGTTGTACGACTACGGCGGCGGCTCCGCCAGCGGCAGGCCGATCAAGGCCGTGCAGGTCGGCGGCCCGCTGGGCGCCTACCTGCCGGAATCGCAATTCGACACCCCGCTGGATTACGAGGAATTCGGCAAACTGTGGGCCGTGCTGGGCCATGGCGGCATCGTCGCCTTCGACGATACCGTGGATATGGCGCACATGGCGCGTTATGCCTTTGAATTCTGCGCCGTGGAATCCTGCGGCAAGTGCACCCCATGCCGCATCGGCTCCACCCGCGGCGTGGAAGTCATGGACAAGATCATGGCAGGCACCGATCACGCCAAGCACATCGCATTGGTGCGCGACCTCAGCGATACCATGCTGAACGGGTCGCTCTGCGCGCTTGGCGGCATGACGCCCTACCCGGTTCTGAGCGCGCTCAACCATTTTCCCGAGGATTTTGGCGTGAGCAAGAAGGAACGCGCGGCATGAGTTAATGCAGCAAACATCCGGCAAACCACCCTGCCCCACATAAAAACCGGGGTTTGCCAAAGTGGTCAAGAGGAGAAAGTGATGGACAAGCAAGCGGATTACGGCACCCCAGCGAGCCGGACAACTGAGCAGCAAGTCACGCTGGAAATTGACGGCATGCAAGTGACGGTCGCCAAAGGCACATCGATCATGCGCGCCGCGATGGAGGCAGGGGTAAGCATTCCCAAGCTCTGCGCCACGGACAGCCTGGAGCCGTTCGGCTCCTGCAGGCTCTGCCTGGTGGAAATCGAAGGCAGGCGCGGCTATCCCGCCTCCTGCACCACCCCGGTCGATGAAGGGCTGAAGGTGCATACGCAAACGCCCAAGTTGGCCGACATCCGCCGCGGCGTGATGGAACTCTATATATCCGACCACCCATTGGACTGCCTCACCTGCTCCGCCAACGGCGATTGCGAACTGCAGGACATGGCCGGCGCCGTGGGCTTGCGCGAAGTGCGCTACGGCTATGACGGCGAAAACCACCTGGCCGCCGGCAAGGATATCAGCAACCCCTATTTCCAGTTCGACGCCTCCAAGTGCATCGTCTGCTCGCGTTGCGTGCGCGCCTGCGAGGAAACGCAAGGCACCTTCGCGCTCACAATCCAGGGCCGCGGGTTCGACTCCAAGGTTGCCGCAGGCAATTTCGACAATTTCCTCGATTCGGAATGCGTCTCCTGCGGCGCCTGCGTCGCCGCCTGCCCCACCGCGACATTGATGGAAAAAACCGTGGTCGAGCACGGCCAGCCCGAGCACAGCGTCATCACGACCTGCGCCTACTGCGGCGTCGGCTGCTCGTTCCGCGCCGAGATGAAGGGCGAGCAGGTGGTGCGCATGGTGCCGGACAAGAACGGCGGCGCCAACCACGGCCACTCCTGTGTCAAGGGCCGCTTCGCCTGGGGCTATGCCACCCATCGCGACCGCATCACCACGCCGATGATACGCAAGAGCATCCACGACCCATGGCAGGAAGTGAGCTGGGAGGAAGCGATCGGCTACGCCGCCAGCGAGCTCAAGCGCATCCAGGCCAAGCATGGACGCAATTCCATAGGCGCCATCACCTCCTCGCGCTGCACCAACGAGGAAACCTACCTGGTGCAGAAGCTGGTGCGCGCCGCTTTCGGCAACAACAACGTCGATACTTGCGCCCGCGTCTGCCACTCGCCTACCGGCTACGGCCTCAAGCAGACCCTGGGCGAATCCGCCGGCACGCAGACTTTCGACTCCATCATGAAATCCGACGTGATCATGGTCATCGGCGCCAACCCGACCGACGGCCACCCGGTATTCGGTTCGCAGATGAAGCGCAGGCTGCGCGAGGGCGCAAAACTCATCATCGCCGATCCGCGCGCGATCGACCTGGTATCCGGCCCGCACGTCAAGGCGGATTACCACCTGAAACTACGCCCAGGCACAAATGTCGCGCTGATCACCGCCATGGCGCATGTGGTCGTCACCGAAGGCCTGGCCGACGAAGCCTTCGTCAGGGAGCGTTGCGAGTGGGATTCCTACCAGTACTGGAGCGAATTCGTCGCGCAGCCCGAACATTCGCCGGAATCCATGCAGGAAGCCATCGGCGTACCCGCCGCCGACATCCGCGCCGCCGCGCGCCTGTTCGCGACGGGTGGCAATGCCGCGATCTACTACGGCCTGGGCGTCACCGAGCACAGCCAGGGCTCGACGATGGTGATGGGCATCGCCAACCTCGCGATGGCTACAGGCAACATCGGGCGCGAAGGCGTGGGCGTCAATCCGCTGCGCGGCCAGAACAACGTGCAGGGCTCCTGCGACATGGGCTCGTTCCCGCACGAGTTCCCGGGCTACCGCCACGTGTCGGACGACGCTACCCGCGCCTTGTTCGAGGCCGCCTGGGGCAGGCCGCTCGACAACGAACCCGGCCTGCGCATCCCCAACATGCTCGATTTCGCGATCGACGGCAGCTTCAAGGCGCTGTATTGCGAAGGCGAGGACATCGCCCAGTCCGACCCCAACACCCAGCACGTCACCCATGCGCTTGCCTCCATGGAATGCGTGATCGTGCAGGACCTGTTCCTCAACGAGACCGCGATGTACGCCCACGTGTTCCTACCCGGCTGCTCCTTCCTGGAAAAGAGCGGCACATTCACCAATGCCGAGCGCCGCATCTCGCCCGTGCGCCGCGTGATGACGCCGAAGAACGGCTATGAGGACTGGCAGATCACCGCCCTGCTTTCCGAAGCGCTGGGCTACCCGATGCCTTACCAGCATGCCTCGGAAATCCTGGACGAAATCGCGCGCCTCACGCCGACCTTCCACGGCGTCAGCTTCAAGAAACTGGACGAAATGGGCAGCGTCCAATGGCCATGCAACGAGGAGCATCCCGACGGCACGCCCATCATGCACGTGGATGAGTTCGTGCGCGGCAAAGGCCGTTTCATGATCACGGAGTACGTGCCTACCTCGGAAAAGGTGAACGGCAAGTACCCCCTCATCCTCACCACCGGGCGTATACTGTCGCAATACAACGTAGGCGCCCAGACACGCCGCACCGACAATGTCGCCTGGCATCCCGAGGATGTGGTGGAAATCCACCCCCAGGATGCGGAAGACCGCGGCATCAAGGATGGCGACTGGGTGGGAATCACCAGCCGTGCGGGCAACACCGTGCTGCATGCCAAGATTACCGAGCGCGTGCAGCCCGGCGTGATCTACACCACCTTCCACCATCCGGAATCTGGCGCCAACGTCATTACCACCGATAACTCGGACTGGGCAACCAATTGCCCTGAATTCAAGGTCACTGCGGTGCAGGTCACCCGTGTGTCGCAGCTGTCAGACTGGCAGCGCCACTACCAGGAATTCAGCGACGAGCAGATTGCCCTGGTCAAACAACGGGATACAGCCCGTGTGGAATAAGGATGAATGCATCAGAGTTCTTGATTGAAGCGGAAGCGACCGACAGCCGTGTGACGGTGCTCAAGTACGAGCATGGCGAACTGCGTGAACTGCAGGACCAGGTCGCCGAGGAAGTGCCGGTCGCCATGATCTACAACGGCATATCGCACGCCGTCATGCTGGCCACGCCGGACGACCTGACCGATTTCGCGCTCGGCTTCTCGCTGTGCGAGGGCATATTGTCCGACCCGAAAGAGCTGTACGGCATCGACATCGTCGAGCGCGTCAATGGCATCGAGCTGCAGATGGAAATCGCCAGCGAGAATTTCGTCCACCTGAAGGAACGCAGGCGCAGCATGGCAGGACGCACAGGCTGCGGCCTTTGCGGTTCGGAAAGCCTGGACCAGGCCATCAGGGTGCCCCGCAGGATACAGGCTGCGGATATCACTTTCGATGCCGAAGCCATATACCGTGCCCAGCGCGAATTGCAGGCCCAGCAGGCATTGCAGGGCAGGACAGGTGCGACCCACGCGTCGGCCTGGGCGGACCGGGAAGGCAAGGTGCTGCTGGTGCGGGAAGATGTCGGGCGGCACAATGCCCTCGACAAACTGATTGGCGCCATCGCCGAACGGCAGTTGTCCCGCGAGGGGTTTGTGCTGACTTCCAGCCGAGCGAGCTACGAAATGGTGCAGAAAGCCGCCAGCGCAGATATTCCCATGCTGGTGGCAATCTCCGCGCCCACCGGGCTGGCGATCCGCATGGCCCAGGGCTGCGGCCTGACCCTGGTAGGATTCGCCCGCAAGGAGCAGCATGTCGTTTATAGCGTCGCGGAACGTTTGTTACACAAGGAGCTGGCATGAGCATGAACATCGAGCAGTTGGTGAAGATGGCCAACCAAATCGGGGATTTCTTCCGTTCCTATCCTGACCATGAACAGGCGAAGAAGGATATTGCGAGCCATTTGCAGCGTTTCTGGGCGCCCCAGATGCGCCAGCAGATCCTGCAGCATATCGGCGAGCATCCGGATAGCGGCCTCAATCCCCTGGTATCAAGCGCCATCAGGGAACATCTTCATTAAGAGCGCCAACAACACTCTCCTCGCGCCGTTGCCCTGCCTTACCGTACTGCTTGTACTGACTGCGGCAGAGCGCCTAGCCAGGATCGCTTCGCTGAGTTCTGTTAGCCGCTCCAAGGTTGCCCTGCTCAATAAAAATGCCCGGCGCAGACCGGGCATTTTTATTACATAGTGAATTGATGCTTAAGAGTGTTATCTTGCCACCTCTTCTTAAGCCTTTTCATCATGCTTGGGGCGTACCTTAGATTGGAATTCGGCCCATTTCTGCTTTTGCTCGGGCGTCAGCACTTGGTAAACCTCATGCAGCGTATTGCTGCGCAACACCAATAAATCCGCTTGCAGCTTGGCTTGTTCGCTGGCGATCTCCTGCACTTTCTTTTGATCGTATTGATCATTCGCGGAAGCTGAAGCCAGGGCCTTGAATGAAGCGTGCAAAGCTTGGCGCTTTTCAGCCAGCACCGGCTTCTGCTTATCGACGATCTGCTTCACCTGGGTTTGCTGCTCGCCGCTCAGGTCCAGCTTGCTGAGCTTGCGTTCCAGGAAACGCCCTTCGGAAAAACCGCGATGCTCGCCAAACGCGGCATGCTTTTTATCCTTGTCACATTTCTTGTCGCCATGCCCCGACTCGGCATGCACTGCAATATTCATTGCCAGCAGGGAGGAAGCGAGGATAAGGGATGGAACCAGGAATTTGCGTGGCTTGATCATGATGAATGCTCCTTTGGTTGTGAAGAACGACAATTAACCTTGTCTGCATACTATGATCCAGACCTCGGCTAAATGTTTGTTGCCTTTGGTCAAATCGGTGTAATTGTGCGTAAAACTTTGTAAGATGCTGATTCCTGCTATAAAGCCTGCGGCAGAATGCCGTTTGCAATGTTAAAGAAGTGAAAGGTGAACACAGTGCTACGTATCCTGCTCATCGATGATGACGTCGAACTCTGCCAGATGATGGAAGAATACCTGGGGGCCGAGGACTTCACATTGACGATCGCCCATGACGGGGAAGAAGGTGCGCGCCTCGCCCTTTCCGGCGAATACGATCTCGTGGTGCTGGATGTGATGATGCCCCGCTTCAACGGCTTCGACACCTTGCGCTTGATCCGCGTCAGCAGCCAGATCCCGGTCATCATGCTCACGGCCAAGGGCGACGAGATAGACCGTATCGTGGGCCTGGAACTGGGGGCGGACGACTACTTGTCCAAGCCATTCAATCCGCGCGAGCTCGTGGCGCGCCTGCGCGCCATACAGCGCCGCGTCGTTGTGCGTGACGAAGCCCTGCACAGCCAGAGCACGCCCAACATCACTCGCGTCGGCAAAATCGCCATCTACCCTTCCGAGCGCATTATCGAGTGGAAAGGCGAACCGCTGGACATCACCACCAGCGAATACGCCCTGCTGGAAGTCCTGGCCCGCCATGCCGGGCGCGTCGTCAGCAAAGCCGACCTTTTCACACAGGCATTGGGGCGGCCGGAAAGCCGCTATGACCGCAGCGTAGACGTGCACGTCAGCAACCTGCGCCAAAAACTGGGCCTGCTGGAAGACGGACGCTCTCCGATCCAGACCGTGCGAGGCGTCGGCTACCAGTTCATCGCGGGTTAACCTGACCGGACAATATCCATGGGCAAGCTATTCTGGAAAATATTTCTTGGATTCTCACTGACGTTGCTGGTAACGGTCGCAGGCGTTGGCGGTGCAATCTACCTGAATGAAAGAAACCCTTCCGGCGAAGAAGGCTTCCTGCGCGACCGCAGGGCGGATTTCGTTGTCGGCATCACCGCCAATGCCCTGCAATACGGCGGGGAAGCGGGCGCCAAGGCCTTGTTCGATAACTGGCCCGGGCACAAGGTGCCGACCGTCCTGGTGATAGGCCAGGACCATGAGGATATCCTCAACCGCACGGTCCGGCCCGAAACCCTGCAGCAAGCCATCCATGCGCTGGACCAAACGCCGCCCATCCCCAGCGTGCGGCGCGTGCAGTCCAGCGACGGCAAGCAATACATCCTCTTCATCCCGGCCGATAGCGCAGACTCTGCAGGCCCGCCCCGCTACAACCTGCAGCTGCAGATTTTCATCGCCCTGCTTGCAAGCCTGCTGTTCAGCGCGGGGTTTGCGCTCTACCTGAGCCGCCCAATCAAGCTCTTGCGCCAGGCCAGCCGCAGGCTTGCCGAGGGCGACCTGAGCACCCGGGTGAGTCCGGAGCTTGGCAATCGCAACGATGAACTGATAGAGCTGGGCGCAGACTTCGACTATATGGCAACGCGGCTGCAAACCCTGCTCGATGCCCAACGCCTGCTGTTGCACGATGTCTCGCATGAGCTGCGCTCGCCGGTCGCCCGCATGCGGCTTGCGGTGGGCCTGGCCCAGCAGCAGCCGGACAAGCTGGCCTCGGCACTGAGCCGCATCGAACGTGAAACTGAGAGGCTGGACGAACTGCTCGGCCAGATGCTGACGCTTTCGCGCCTGGAATCTGGCATCAGCAGCGAAAGCAGCGAGAAACTCAACCTCAATGACCTGCTCGCCACCATTGTCCAGGACGCCAATTTCGAGGCGCAAGCCGTCGGCAGCAATATCGCGTTCCATGCGTCGAACGAAGTGATATTGCACGGCCATTACGAATTGCTGCGCCGCGCGTTCGAGAACATCATCCGCAATGCGCTCAAGTACAACCAGGCCGGCGAACCGATCGAGGTATCCATCAGGCAGGAGCATCATTCCGTGACGGTGGAAGTGCGCGACCATGGCCCAGGCTTGCCGGAAACGGAAGTGGAGTCGGTATTCCAGCCTTTCTACCGCGTGCGCGGCACGGACAAGGCAGGACATATCGGTTATGGCCTGGGCTTGGCGATTGCCAAGCGGGCCATCGAACACCATCAGGGGAGCATTTCGCTCAGCAATTGCGATGATGGCGGTCTATGCGTACGCTGCACCTTCCCATTAGCCATCACCGCGTCTTCGTGAGTTATTGCAGGGTAAAAATGTAATTGGGGCTGAATTCCACCGCGTAGCCAGCGGGCACTTCTGCCGCATGCCTCGCGGTTCGCAGTTGCGCTGGCAGCGACCTAGGCAGCAGGTATTCATAATGCAGTGAATCGGTAGTGGCCTTGAGTTGCTCCTTGGGCAGGCGCACTACGCGCTCGGGATGATTCCTGTCCCGCGCAGGCCCCATATGCCAGTCGAGCGCCAGGCAAATATCATCCTGGTGCTCGAAAGCATCACTCAGGTAGATATCCCCGCCGTCGTCAAACGCAACACATACCTTGAACAGTTCCATACAAGCTTCCCGATTTATTCTTGATGTGATTGAGGAGGCGCCATCATGCTTGAGCGGCACCTGATGCGCAGTAGGAAGCACCTGAAGTTGACGTAGGAGAATACTGATAGGCTGGCCAGGAGATTTTATCTTAATATCAAGATAAATTAACTTAACATCGAGATATTATGGGAAGCCAATCCTCCGCCCAAGACCATATCGACCAGCTGATCGCGAATTGGGAAAACATCAGCCCCGGGCGCGACTATCGCGATATGGAGCTGGCGACGCGGCTGTTGCGCACCGTCACCCTGCTCATGAAGGACATCATGCCGGTCATCAATGATGTAGGGTTGAACCAAGGGGAGTTCGATGTCATCGCCACGCTCTACCGCAACGGCGGGACGCTGTCCCCGACCGCGCTTTACCAGCGTCTGCTGATTACCTCGGGCGCCATGACCAACCGGCTGGACACCCTGGAATCCAAAGGATTGGTGGAGCGTACGCCAGACGCTCAAGACAAGCGCAGCACCGTGGTCAAACTAACGGCGGATGGCAGGATGCTATTCGAGCCATTGCTCGAACGCTATCTTGCCAAGCTATCTTCCGCCCTGAGTCCGGTTCAGGAACATGAAAGGGAGGCTATCAATCAAGGCCTGCGCCAATTACTACTGCATTTGGAGCAATCGCAATGAGGCGCAATGTGCTCATCGTCGTGATGTTGGTAGTGCTGGGGATCAACCTGCGCCCCATCATGGCCACCATAGGGCCTCTGACCGATTACCTACTCCACCAGTGGCAGCTATCCTATGGCTGGATCTCGTTACTGAACGGTGTGCCGATCATCATGATGGGGCTGGGAGCGCTCACGAGCCATCGGCTTTTGCGACTTGCAGACTTACGGCGGCTGATCTCATTCGCACTGCTCATCCTGGGCATCAGCACCCTATGCAGGCTGATAGACCACAGCCCGGCAACCATGATCGCCTCTGCCGTCATGGCGGGCCTAGGCATCGCGCTGGCGCAGGCTTTCCTACCGATTGTCATCAAACGGCAGTGGCCTGGGCATACCGCCTCATTCATGGGCATCTACGTCTCCGCCATCATGGCAGGGGCGGCCATCTCGGCCGCAGGCGCTCCCATATTGCTCGAGCATGCCGGTGCCGCGTTGGCGCTGGGCAGCTGGGGATGGTTGGCCGCCCCCGCCCTATTGATGTTCCTTCGGCTGGTTCCCGTCATCCCGCCGCAAGGCGCCGTTGCCGATACGTCATCGCTAACGCCCGGGCGTTTCTGGCGCCTGGCGGTTTTCTTCGGCCTGGGCACCTCCGGCTTTACCTGCATGCTGGCGTGGCTGCCGCCGCATTTCCTCGACCTCGGCTATCCTCCCACCCAAGCCGGGCTGGCGCTCGCCCTGCTGAGCGCCACTGAAGTCGTCTCGGGGTTGGTGCTGTCGCAACTGGCGGCAAGGTCGGCAGATAGGCGTCCCTGGGTCATCCTGGCATTGCTGCTGGCGATCGCGGGAATGCTCTGCCTGAACGCAGGGCCAAATGCCGCATGGCTCGGCGTTGTCCTAGCGGGTGTTGGCGTCGGCGCGTTGTTCCCGCTCAGCCTGATCATCTGCATGGATCACCTGGAGGACGCACAAGCAGCCGGCATCGTCACCGCTCGCGTGCAAGGGGTTGGCTACCTGATCGCCGGGATATTGCCCATGCTGGCAGGCGTCATGAGGGACACCATGCATCATTTCGGGCTAGTCTGGATAGGCTTGGCAGCCGTCTTTGCCGTGGCAATCTGGCTGGCCGTGGGATTCGATCCCAAGCACTATGCACGATACCGCGTGCATTGGCAGGGAATGAAAAATGAGTGCCAGGGGTAGGCCGGCCTGCATGGAATCCACAGGCCGGCGTGACACTTAACGTGTGAAGAACAGCTTGATGCGGCGGTAAATGCGACCGATGAGGGTGCCGTCCAGCTGGTAATGCTTGCGCAGGGGCTGCTTGACTTCCCATGTGCAGCGCAGGCCTGCAGGGAAAGTGACCAGGTCACCCTTGCGGAAAGTCACGGGTGCGCCACCATCGTTAGGCGTAATCACCACTTCCCCATCAAGCACATAGGCAATTTCCTGTTCGGGGAACACCCATGGGAATGTCGAGACTTCCTTGGACCAGGTCGGCCACTTGCTGACTCCCAGTTGCTCCAGGCGGGCGGCGGACGGCTTGCTTTCAATCACGATCTTGCTCATTGATATACTTTCAGTGTTGCCCCTTTCAATATTGTTCCAATATTGAAAGAGGCGTTTTAAAATCATGTTCCTGGATAACAGGAGCAAAAAGCCGTTATGGTAACGCCCATGCCTTCACAATGCCAGCAAGTTCCCAATTTCCTGCCCGCGGCGGGCCGATCAATACTGAAGAACGCCTGATGACGCTTGCGACTGCACAACCGCCCGTATGGCCGGCATTGGTCCAGCATCATGGCGATGCCGAGCTTGAGTTCATTCCTGATGCGGGTACGTTCGAGGCATGGCAAACAGGCTCCACATCAGCAAAGCTCATCGATGCGGAAGGGAAGATTTTTGATCTGGATAGGAACAAGCGCCTAACTGCGGCAGGCTCCGCCTCGTTGGCGGAAGTCCTGATGTTGATCCGCGCCCACGCCTCGCTGGAAGGTATTTGCTGCACGCCAAAACTCGGCGCGCCTGACATCCCCTCGGCCATCGCCCTCCTCTCCAGCCTGGTGAAAGCGTAATCGATGGACACTCGCGACTTAGAGTTGCTGGTCACCCGCACCATGCCTTTCGGCAAATACAAAGGACGGTTGATTGCCGACCTGCCCGGGAACTACCTCAACTGGTTTGCCCGCGAAGGCTTCCCCCCTGGTGAAATTGGACGCCTATTGGCCTTGATGCAAGAGCTGGACCACAACGGCCTCTCCGGCCTGCTCACGCCTTTGCGCTCGCCATAATCCGCTTGCCAGGCTTTCCAAGCCGCTTATCCCAAGCATGCAACCGGAATGATGTCGATCATATGAAATGAAAACGCCGGGCAAAAAGCCCGGCGTTGGATTTTGAGTCTTCCGCCAGGGGGGGATGGCTTGGACTCTAGATAGCCCTATGAACGGGCTGGTACTTCACTTCATCAGTAAGCACTTTCCATGCCAAACTTAATAACTCATTGATTAAAATAATAATAAATATTATTTGCCCCAACCTGCCCACTGGCGACATGTCTCCAAAAAGAGACGCAATCTACCTACTACGCTTTATAATATAAATCTAAACGCATGTTTTTTAACAATAAAACTCTGTCTCTAAAAAGAGACGTCGACATGACGCCGAATTGAAACATATATTTTATGATGTTTATTCAACAGCATCAGCAGCAGAAATGAACTCAGTTGAGAGACGCCCTATTAGCCAAATGCGCGTTTTGCTCCAGCCATAGCTGATCCTGCCGGCGCACTTGTGCAACACGTTCTCGCCAGTCCCGCAATTGATCGTCCTCGATCTGCAGCTGGATCGCCAGTATCTCCTGGCGCGAATAGCCCTCCCGCACCAACTGGGAATGCAGGTGCACGCTCATGCGGGACAACAGGCGCTCCGCCTTTTTGTCGCTCAGCTCCGATGCCTTGGTGAAATACTCTGCCTGGTATGTATAAGCTCTCATGATCAATCTCCTTTGCAAAAACCGAAGCTCATCGTTGAGCCTGAAACAAGGAAGTTAACCTAGCTTGATGTCATCTACATGACAATAATATGTCACAAGAACTAGTCCGATACGCTTCTGCACGCAGTGTAAAACCGGGCAAATTGAAGCAATGCCCGCCAGTTGCATGAAAGCAACGCAGCAAATCCGGGCTTGATGTAGGAACTGCAAATTTATTGCAGTGGATGAGCCGAATGAAAGGAGTTTAGGAAACCTGGAATGGTAATACCCTAGACTAGGACATAACTAAAGGTATCTATATTAAAACCCACACCCAAGATCAGGTGTGGGGCTCAACAGGCAAACCGGCTACCGCTTTAATTTCAGGCGCCAGCCGACCATCAGCATCAAGCCGACTAATAGCATCGCCCAGGTATCAGCCTCAGGCACCGCCGCCGCAATGCGCAGGTTGAAGGCTTCATCATATTGCGCCTGCGTAATGCCGGCAGACTTGAACAATACATGGAAAGGGTCCGAGTCTATGTATTTCTGCTCGCCGTTTTCCATGGCCGGCGACCATATCTGCAGCGTCAGAAGGTAAGCCCCTGCCGGTGCGGAACTGGATAGCGCCCAATCCAGATGGGAATGGAAAGTCCCATTCTGGCTGGCGGCATCGATCGCAGCCGTTTGCGGCCCACTGATGCCGTCGGCACTGTAAACAGTGCCTCCTGCATAGTAGTTGTACTGTGCCGCATAAGTGGGATTACGTGGGTTCAACATGTAATTGACAAAAACATCTGCTGGAATGGCACCATAAAGCGTCACCGTTGCGCCGCTGGCAGCATCGCCCCAGAGCCCGGTGCTCGGATCCCAGTATGAAAGGGTTCCGAGCGCCCTGAAATGCACCTCTTCACCATACTTAAAAGTATTGGCAAAGGATTGGAACCCCGGGTCGTCAGTCAGTCGTGGCCCGCCTTCCAGATCGTCAAAATATCCCGGGAAAATCTTGTAACCGGTTTGGGTATCGACAGGTAATTTGCCCGCTAGGTCGAAATCACCATAAAAATCGATGTCGATTTTGCTGCCGGCAACCGGACCGTTGCTGGTATCGACCCGCACATCATAATGCACAGCCTGGGCAAAGGTGGCATAGCCCAACATGGCGAGTGCCAATATAGAAGATTTGATCATTGCTTACTCCCCAATCATGACTTAAAGAAAAGCACCCCTGGGGGTGCTTTTCTCACAGGATTCAAGCCTGTTGACGACGACGCAATTGCCAACCCATCAAGCCCAGACCGGCGAGGAACATGGCATAAGTGCTTGGCTCCGGCACAGCCACAACCAGGTTATCTTGCAGGTCGTGGAGCGCATGGTGGGCATCGCTGGCGCTCAAGCCGTTGTTAAGCACGAGATAGAAGGGATTGGAAGATAGATAGCCGTTATCGGAAAGCACCAACTGGTTGCCTTGCAACTCGAGCTCAACCAATTGCAGGGTAATGAAGTAAATGCCATCAGTTGGAGAACCTGAAGCTGAACTGATACTAAAGTCGAGATGAGAGTGAATCTTGCCTGTGGAACCGGCTTGGCCAATCAGGCCAAAAGTATCACCATTGATACCATTCACATCCCATGTGGTGGTTTCGCCATAGGCACCTGCAACGCTGATGCTTTCACCATTGTTGACCACATTGGTCCAAACATCGCCAGTCCAAGACCACAAGTTGCCAATGGCCTGATAACCAATGATGGTATCAGGGGCGAAACTATTGGTGGGGCTATCAAAGCCAGGATTGCTTGTCGCGTAAGGACCGCGGGCAAAATCGCGGAAATCGCCCTCGAAAATGGCATAGCCGGTGCCTTCCTGATAGTGCAGCCCTGAGTCAGCGCTACCCACCTCGAACTGGCCATTGTTCAGTGTCACGATGATATCACCTGCATGCAGGTCCTCTGCAAATACAGCCCCGCTGAACAAGCTCGCGCTTACAAACATAGTTGCGATCAAATGACGCATGGTATTACTCCCTTTATAAACAAGAAGATATAAATTCCCATCCAGATACACTATCTGAACCGTAATCCATGATATACAACACTGTTGCACAATGCAACTTGGTAGCATTACAATGATTGCAATCATGAAAACTTCAGATAATTTATTGGTTTAGATGTGCGTCCCCCTGTCGACCCCTCACGCTCCTGCCGCCTTGCCGCACTGGTTTCCCTGGCTTTTCCCGGCGCTTTTCTATCGGTACTGGCATTCGCGGCAGAAAAGGCAAGCGAAGAAGGCCCTTCCATTGTGCTGGACGCCATTGAAGTACAGGCTGCGCCGGAAGAACTGACCAACTCGCTGGATCCGTCTAGCACGCTTTCCGGCAAGGAGCTGATGCTGAAAAGCGCGGCGACGCTGGGGGCCACCCTGCAGGACGAACTGGGCGTGGCCAACGCCACATTCGGCCCGAACGTGGGCCTGCCGCTGATCCGCGGGCAGCATGGCCCGCGCACCCGGGTCATGGTCAACGGCGTAGGCACGCATGACGCCTCCGCCATGAGCCCGGACCACGGCACCACGGTGGAATCCCTGTTGGCAAAGGAAATCAAGGTATTGCGCGGTCCGGCCACGATACGCAACGGCGGCGGCGCCATCGGCGGCGCGGTGGAAATCACGGACGGGCGCATTCCCGAGCGCTTGCCGGCCAAGACCAAGGTCACTACGCAGTTGCGCTTCAATACCAACCATGACGAGCGCATCATGGCGACCGAACTGCTCACCAAGGCAGGCCAGGTGGCTTTCCATGCCGATGTGCACGGGCGGGAGAGCAACGATATTCACGTGCCAGGCATGGCCATTGATGAAGCTGCACTCGCCTATATGTGGATGGAACCTCCAGGCGACAAAAATACTCATGGATACACAGGCAATACCAATGCCCGCAGCAAGGGGGGCAGTGTCGGTGCCAGTATCTTTGGCGAGATGGGCTACATGGGCGTTTCGCTCAGCCACTATGCCAACAACTATGGCATCCCCATGGGCCTCCCTCATAGCCACCCCGGCGCTCCGGTTGTCGATGCGGAACGCGTACGCATCGACATGGAGCAGGAGCGCATCGATCTCAAAGGCGAGTTATTTTTGCCATATGAGTGGCTGGAAAGCATTGCGTTGCGCATCGGCAAATCCCGCTACCATCACGATGAGCTCAGCAGCGGCATAGCACAGACCCGCTTCAACAATGATGTCATTGAACATCGGCTGGAATTCAACCACCGCTTGTTCCCAAACCTCACCGGTACGTTAGGCTTCCATGGCATCAATCGCGATTTCTCGGCCTTGGGTGTGGAAGCATTTGTACCGGAGTCGAAGATAGATACCAAAGGTTTTTACCTAATTGAAACGCTCGATTTCAATCCCTGGCAATTGGAGTTTGGTTTTCGCAAAGAGAAAAGTAAGATCAATGCCGATGTCCAGCCTGTTCATATTGGCACTATTCCAAGAACTAACCCTGCAATAAAGAAGGAATTCAGTCCCGAAAGCTATACATTGGCATTGAAGCGTACCTATAAAACCGGCAGCATCACCATCAACCGGTGGATCGCCAGACGGGCGCCTGATATCCAGGAGCTTGCGGCATTTGGGCCACATCTGGCGACTAAAACATATGATGTGGGTAACGGATATTTAGAAACAGAAACCCTGAATGGCTGGGATATACGCCTGCAGCAAAAACTCGGTAAGTTGGATACCAACCTCAACCTGTTCAAATACTCTGCTGAGAATTATATTTACCAACAGAATTATGGGTTTATGATTCTGATGGAGAGCGGATTCTACTATCCGAAAACAGGGAGAGCAAAGTGTGATGGTTCTTGCATGTTTAATATGCGATACGAACAGCAGGATGCGCGCTTTTACGGTTACGAGGCTGAAGTTGGCTTACCCCTGCAGATCCCCGGCATGCGCAAATTCCGCGCCAGCGTGTTTGCCGATCAGGTGCGCGGCATGCTGGACGACAACACCCACGTGCCGCGCCTCACGCCTGCCCGCCATGGCTTGCTGATACAGGCAGGCATAGGGAAATGGGATGGCGATATCCGCCTGACCCATGTTCGCGCGCAGACGCGCACTGGCACGATGCCAACAGGCGAAGGCGACGAAATGATGCCGGAACCCGGCACCGACAGTTACAACAAGGTCGATATCGCGCTACGCCGTAGTATTGAAGTATCCAACTGGTTCACCGGCGACCTGTTCATCAACATGCGCAATATCACCAATGCGGAAATCCGCAACAGCACCTCGTTCCTGCGCTATTACACGCCGGAACTGGGCCGCAATATCGAGATCGGCATGCGGATCGACCTTTGACGGCCTGCCCAAAACATCGCACGAACCAAGGCAACGAACACTCAATCTCATTCTCTACACTTTAATCAGCTCCGTCACTCAATGCTTCTGCTCTCCATCTTCATTGCCACGCTATTGGGTGGCGTCGTTTCAGTCCTGATTTCATCTATCGTCTCGCTCACCGTCCTGGCTCGGGTCGCGGACAAGATGGTGGCATTCGCCGTCGGGATATTGCTGGCCTTTGCCTTGACCGACATCTTGCCCGAGGCGATCGAATCGGGCTTATCGCCCGATGATGCCGGCTGGATATTGATGGCTGGCATCTTGGCGTTCTTCTTGCTGGAAAAAATGGCATTATGGCGACACGACCATCAGCATGCGCATGGCGCGGTCATCCTTGATCAAACGGTGTCCATGATCGTGATCGGGGACGGATTGCACAACTTTGTCGATGGCATGCTGATCGCCGCCGCGTTTTTGACAGATCCCGCGTTGGGCTGGACGATGGCGGTGACGGTCATGATGCATGAGATACCGCAGGAAGTATCGGATTTCATGGTATTGCTGAATGCCGGCCTGTCAAAAAGCCGTGCCCTATTGCTCAATGCCTTGTCGGGCGCGGCCATGGTGCTGGGCGGCTTTCTCGGCTGGCTGTCATTGGGTACCATGCAAACCGCAATTCCTGTGATGTTAGTCATCGCGGCATCGAGCTTTGTTTATATCGCCGTCGCGGACCTGGTGCCGGAATTGCAGCGTAAACGTTCATTGAAGGATGGCGCAGTCCAGATTGCATTGATAATCGGCGGCGTTGCAGTGTCGTTGGCAACCCAGCATCTTCACCACCACTAACCACGTTATTGGCGTGGACAGGATCAAGAAGGAGCCCTATGCATTCATACTTCAGATTATTCATATATGGCGTCGGCAGCCTGTTGCTCATCACAACGCCTGCGCACGCGCACGAGCAGCATGCACATGTGCACGGCGCCGCCAAATTGAACATCGCCATTGAGGGCAGGTCATTGATTCTTGCACTGGAAAGTCCTATGGAAAGCTTGCTGGGCTTTGAACATGCCCCCCGCAACTCGCAAGAGCAGGCAGCGGTGGATGCGTTAAAAAAACAGCTTTCCAAACCTGCCCAGTTGTTCGAGTTGCCGGCCAAGGCAGAATGCGAAAACACTGCAATCGACCTGGAGTCCCCGTTGTTCGAACATGACATCCACCAGCATGATAGCCATCATGCCGACCTGGATGCCGAGTTTGCCTATGAATGCAAACAGCCAGGCCAATTGAAAAGGCTGAGCGTGCAGTTGTTCGAGCGGTTTCCCCACCTGCACAAGATCGACGTCCAGATCGTGGCCGGGCAAATCCAGAAAATTACCAGACTCACCCCAGGGCAAAACCAGGTCGCATGGTAGGCATGATTTCTCCGGTCATCGAGATCGAGAACCTGCAATTTGAATGGTCGCCAGGGCAACCTTGCCTGGATATCCCGTCCCTGATCATCGCGCCGGGGGAGCATATTTTCCTGCACGGGCCAAGCGGCGGCGGTAAAAGCACGCTCTTGGGTTTGCTCGGCGGGGTGCATCTCCCTCAAGCTGGCGCCGTCACCATCCTCGGCCAACGGCTGGACGCGCTGAACGGCGCTGGACGGGACCGTTTCCGCGCCGACCATATCGGCTTCCTGTTCCAGCAATTCAACCTGATTCCCTATCTCTCGGTGCTGGACAACGTCTTGCTGCCCTGCCGCTTTTCGCCATACCGGCGCAACAACATTGCTGGCGACATGGTTCAGGAAGCGCAGCGCCTGCTTGCAGCGCTCCGTATCGATGCCGCGCTCTGGTCCCGCAAGGTCACGGCCTTGAGCATTGGCCAGCAGCAGCGCGTTGCCGCAGCCAGGGCATTGATCGGCAGGCCGGAAATCATCATCGCCGACGAACCCACTTCCGCGCTCGACGCGGAGCATCAAGTGGCATTCATCGACCTGCTGATGCAGGAATGCCTTGCCTCTGCCACCGCCCTCATATTCGTCAGCCACGACCACCGGCTGGCCGCCAGCTTCAACCGCAGCATTGCGCTCGCCGAACTCAATCGCGTTGTCCCGCAGGTGACGGCATGAATATGCAATACCTGCTGAAACTGGCGCTGCACAGCGCCTGGAACCGCAAGCTGACGCTAGGCATGACCGTGATGGCAATTGCCCTGAGCGTTACTCTGCTGCTCGGGGTCGAGCGCCTGCGCGATCAGGCGCACCAGGGGTTTGGCCTGTCCGTGTCCGGCACCGACCTGGTGGTGGGCGCGCGTACCAGCCCGGTACAGCTCATGCTGTATTCGGTGTTTCGCATCGGCGAAGCCACCAACAACATCAGCTGGGCCAGCTACGAGAAACTGAAACAGCATCCCATAGTGGCCTGGAGCATACCCATTTCGCTGGGGGATTCGCATCTCGGCTTCGCCGTGCTGGGCACCAATCAGGATTATTTCAGGCATTACCGTTACGGCGACCGCCTGGCCCTGGAGTTTGCCTCGGGCAAGCCTTTCAATGCCACCTTTGACGCCGTGCTGGGCGCCGATGTCGCCAAGCAACTCGGTTACGAGGTGGGCAGCCGCATCACCCTGAGCCACGGCATGGGCAACAGCACAAACAGCCTGGCGGAACACGGCGACAAGCCATTTGTCGTCATCGGCATCCTCAAGCCCACAGGCACGCCGGTCGACCGTACCGTCCATGTCAGCCTGGAAGCCATCAGTGCGATCCACCTGGATTGGGTGGGCGGCGCGCCGACTCCCGGCTTCCAGATTCCGCCGCAATACGTGCAGAAATTCGACCTGCAGCCCAAGGACGTCACCGCCGTGCTGATCGGCCTGAAAAGCCGGGCGGCCGTGTTCCGCGTGCAACGGATGGTGAATGAAAGCAAGGACGAGCCCTTGCTTGCCGTCATGCCCGGCCTGGCGCTGGAGCAACTATGGCAGGTGGTCGGCGTGGCGGAAAAGAGCCTGATGGCGGTATCCGCCATCGTGGTCGTAGTGAGCCTGAGCGGCTTGGTCGCCGTCATCATGGCCGGCCTGAACGAGCGGCGCCGCGAGCTCGCCATCCTGCGGGCGGTCGGCGCGCAACCTAGGGAAATCTTGCTGCTGTTGATGTATGAAGGGATATTCGTCATCCTGGTCAGCATCGTGACCGGCCTGCTCTTCCTGACTATCGCCACCCTATGCGCAGCCCCCATCATGCAATCCCATTTCGGCATCAGCATGACGGCCGGCTGGCCCAGCCTGGAAGAACTTCGCCTGCTTGCCGCCATGGCCCTGGTCGGCCTGTTGGCGAGCCTGTTCCCGGCCTGGATGGCCTACAGGCTCTCGCTGGCGGACGGCCTCACGCCCAGGCTGTAAACGCACAGCAGGATCAATCAATCGGAGTAAGAGGATGAAAGCAACTTTTTGGATGCTGGGCATGATTGCCACCATCATCAGCCACACCCCGTCGCTGGCCGCCGACTACAAGGTGGGCGAGCGCATTGGCGAGGCCAAGGCCCTTTCGAAAGCGAACCCGGCCTATAAGACCCTGGACTGGGACGACATGATGCCCGCGGACTGGGACCCGATGAAATCGCTCAAGGGGCTGGACCTGGAAAAGCTGGATGACGCTGATCCGCGCGCGATCGAGGCGCTGGAACAGATGCGCAGCGCCTGGAACGACGCTCCCATCGTACAAAAGCTGGACAAGCAGCACGTGCAGATTCCGGGATTCGTCGTGCCCTTGGACATGAACGGAACGCAGGTGCGCGAATTCCTGCTGGTGCCTTATTTCGGCGCATGCATCCATGTGCCGCCGCCGCCCAACAACCAGGTGATCCATATCGTCCTGCCCAAGAGCCTGCCCAAGGACCAACAGAAAACATTGAACCAGGCGGCGCAACAATATGGCCCAGTCTCCGTCAGCGGCTTGATGGAGACCGTCGCCAGCAATACCGCGATGGGCTTCGCCGGGTACCGCATCAAGGCCGAGCGCCTCATGCCGTATAAACTAAAAACAAACTAAGACGTCATAGGAAAGAAGCAAGTCACTGCTGGGGAGAAGAATTGTCATCACGCCGAAGAAATGTGCGATGGAATATTCTTCCCTCTCAACGCGAAACTTTTCACCACTAGCACTCTCAAACAGTGAGTGCTAGAATCGTTTCCATGACGGAGGTTTCAAATATGACCAACAGCATGACATTACCTGCAATTTCATCTTTCGACAGCCTTGATCAGTACATGCGTGCCATCAAGAGCTTTCCCGTGCTCAGCGCCGAAGAGGAATTGAAGCTGGCAACCCGCCTTCAAAAGGAAAACGACCTTGAGGCTGCCAAAACCCTGGTAGTGTCCCACTTGCGCCTGGTGGCAAGCATTGCCCGCAACTATTCGGGCTACGGCCTGCCGCAGTCCGACCTGATCCAGGAAGGCAACATCGGCCTGATGAAGGCGGTGCGCCGCTTCGACCCGGAGCGCGGCGTGCGCCTGGTGTCGTTTGCCATGCACTGGATCAAGGCAGAGATCCATGAATACATCGTGCGCAACTGGCGCCTGGTGAAAGTAGCCACGACCAAGGCCCAGCGCAAGCTGTTCTTCAACCTGCGCAGCATGAAAAAAGGACAATCCGCCAGCCTGCATTCGGACGAAGTGGCGCATATTGCGCGCGAGCTGAACGTGAAGCCTGAAGAGGTGCTGGAGATGGAGGCCCGGATGTCCGGGCACGAGATTGCGCTTGAAGGCAATGCGGACGATGAGAACGAGGATGTATTCAGCCCCATCTCCTACCTGCAGGCGACCCATGCCGAGCCTTCCGAAATCCTGGAAGAGCAGGAAGTCGAGCAACTGCATACGACGGGGCTTTCAACCGCCCTGGCCAAGCTGGACGATCGTAGCCGCCGCATTGTGGAAGCCCGCTGGCTGCAAGAAGGCAATAGCGCCACCTTGCATGACCTGGCCGAAGAGTTTGGCGTATCTGCCGAGCGTATCCGCCAGATCGAGCAAAAAGCCATGAAGCAAATGAAGGGCTTCCTGGCTTCTGCCTAACCTCAATGCGACACCCAAATAAAAAAGGCTGCAATTGCAGCCTTTTTTATTGAATCCGTTCTTAACCGAACAGTATCACCGACAACGCGCTCAGCCACGAAACGGCGATGAGGGCGATCGTGATAGTGAGCGGCAGATTCTCGAAAGTGAAATAGGACCTGAAACCTTCGTCCGCTTTATTGGTAGTAGCCATTCAAATTCCCCAGCAAGTTATTTCTTGATTTTATTCTGATTAGCCCCAGTCTTCAAGTGGTTAAATGGAATCAGGGGGTCGTCGTCGTCCATCAGGATACGCTGCGCAGGGCCTTCCAGGTCGTCATACTGACCGCTCTTGATCGCCCATAGAATCCCCACTGCGGCAAAGCCGATGAACACGAATGTCAGGCCAAGTTGCAGCAGCAGGCTGGTCAGATTCATGCCGCTTCTTCCTCTACTATCCTGTTGTCGAATATCAGCGCATTGTGCATGTGCTGGCGCAATATCTTGAGATCGGCCATCTGTGCCAGGATGTTTTTTTCGATAGCCTCCAGTTCGCCGATGCGGTCTTCCAACGTATCAGTCGCCTTGTAGATGCGCTTAATGCTTTCCAGGCGCCGTCGCAGTTGCAGCTGGTGCTCACGCACCTGGGATTCCATCGGGGCGATTACCGCCTTCAGCCAGTTCTCGACATCATGGTTGGCGACTTCGTATACATGGATCACGCGGCTGGCTAATGTCTCGAAAAACTTAGACGTCAATGTCATCTTTTCGTTCGTCAGCATGTTCAATGTCGTATTGAACTGCTCGCGGTACGCGCGCTCCAGCTTGCCGAGCTCCTTCTGGTAGCGCAGTGTGGAGAACGCTGGCGGCTCAGCCTTGCGCAAACCGTGGTCCTGCGCGAATTTCTCATACATGGCGTCCATCATGCGTTTGATTTCGTCGATCTGCGCTTCGGATTTCAGCAAGCGGTCGCGCAGGTCGGCAAAGAAGCCGTCCATCGCGCTGCGTATGCTCTTGGTGAAACTGGCGTTGACCATGGTGCTGCGGGTATTGGTCACCTGCACGCGCAGGGCTTCCATGCCGAGCAAGGTGAACAGCTTGTTGGTTTGCTGCGAGAACACGCTGCGCAGGGCCTGGAAGCGTTGCAGCCCCTTCTCGAAGATTTCCTTGTCCACCTTGACCTTGTTCATCATGTGCTCGATGACGTCTTCATTCTTGCCGCGCAAGCCGCGCAGCTCGTCCAATTGCTCATTGAGGCTGGACAAGCGGGCATCGAGCAGGATGTTGGAGTTCTTCACCAAGTCGTCGATTTCGCCGATGGTATTGTCGCGCACGATCTCGCGCTTGGAGGGGATCAACTCCTCGGACAACGCCCTTTCCAGGGTGGATAGCCCGCTGCGCTCCAACAGGGCGTCGTCCCCTGCAATCTTCGCCAGCAAACCCTTCTGGGCCGAAATCGGGAAGATCTGGCCTTGCTCCAGCCCCAGCAGCTCCGCGCTGGACGCGATCTGCTTGGCAATTTCGCGGCTGATTTCGGTCTCGTTGCGCAACTCGTCCCACAGGCCGTCGATCTTGTTCAGCACCGCCAGCCTGCCCTTCTGCTTCCAGCGCGTGCCGCTGATGTACTGGCGCCAGACATCGATCTCGGATTTGGTCACGCCGGTGTCTGCCGACAGGATGAACAATACGGCATGCGCATTCGGCAGCATGTTGAGGGTCAGTTCCGGCTCGGTGCCGATGGCGTTGAGCCCCGGCGTATCGAGGATCACCAATCCCTGCTCCAGCAGCGGATGCGGAAAGTTGATCACGGCATAGCGCCAGCAGGGAATGTCCACGGTGCCGTCCGCGTTGACCGCCAAGGCATCGTCGGCACTATTGGGATCGAACAGGCCGTAACGCTCGGCCTCTTCCACGGTCACGCGCTTGGTGCGGCTGACTTCCTTGAACACCTCCACCATGTTATCGCTGTCGCTCACGTCAAACGGCAGGACGGTCCACTCCTCGGGATAGCGCTTGTATTCGGTAGTGGTGGCGTCCGAGGTGCGGGTTTCCACCGCGAGGAGCTGCAGGGAGGTGGGCTTGGAAGGGTCGTACAGCAGTTCGGTAGGGCACATGGTGGTGCGGCCCGCGCTCGAGGGCAGCAATCGCTGGCCGTAAGCCGAGAAGAAGATGGCGTTGATCAGCTCGGACTTGCCGCGGGAAAACTCCGCCACGAACGCCACGTTGAGCTTGTCCTCGCGCAGGCGCTCCAGCAACTGCTGCAGCCGTAGGTCTATCTGTGCATCGTTGAGCTCTTGCTCGTTCAACCAGTTGCGGTAGTCGCAGATTGTTTCCACCAAGGCTTTACGCCACTCGGAATATGCCTGAAAGTGACGTTCAAGCTTGTTGTCGGCCATAGCACCCCCCGATGCTTATTATTTAAGCGCTACTCTAGCATGCTTATGTAAATTCACAAATGAATCAGCCGCCTAAATCCCTTTTCTGAACCTTGCCGCCACCTATCATGCATCATCAGCGTGACGGTATTTTGAAGCGCGCGAATACATTCTGCTATCATCGCCTTTTGAGTAAATTCCGGCATTTGGCAGATGAGCGGCTTGAGCCCAGAGATTCCACGCCCTACCGATATCCGCTTGCACCAGGTTTCGCGCGCATTGGAAATCACCTTCGACAACGGCGTCAGCGGCATGCTGCCGTGCGAGTTCCTGCGCGTGTATTCCCCTTCTGCAGAAGTGCAAGGGCATGGCAACCCGGTGCTGCAAACCGGCAAGCGGGACGTGAACATCACCGGCATAGAACCGGTGGGCCATTACGCCGTGAAGCTGGTGTTCAGCGATGGCCACGACACCGGCCTTTACTCCTGGGATTATCTTTATGAATTGCTGCAGCGGCACGACGCACTGTGGCAACAATACCTCGACCGGCTCGCGGACGCAGGCGCCAGCCGCGACGCTGACAATTGATTTAAGGCAAACACCATGAGCGACAACGCCAAGACGCACTTCGGCTTCCAGACTGTGGATGAACGCGAGAAAGCCCGCAAGGTCGGTGAAGTATTCCACTCGGTGGCACGCAAATACGACCTCATGAACGACGTCATGTCCGCGGGCCTGCACCGTGCATGGAAACGTTTCACCGTCGAGGTCAGCGGCGTCAGGCCCGGCGACCGCGTGTTGGATGTGGCCGGCGGCAGCGGCGACCTGTCCCGCCTGTTCTCCAACAAGGTCGGCCCGACAGGCCAGGTCATCCTCACCGACATCAACGCCTCGATGCTGGCCGTGGGACGCGACCGCCTGATCGACGACGGCAAGGCTGTTCCCGCGCTGCAATGCGACGCTGAGCAGCTGCCGTTCCCCGAGGAATATTTCGACTGCGTCATCGTCGCGTTCGGCCTGCGCAACATGACGCACAAGGACAAGGCGCTGGCCGAGATGCAGCGCGTGCTCAAGCCAGGCGGCCGCCTGCTGGTGCTGGAATTCTCCCAGGTATGGAAGCCGTTGGCGCCGATTTACGATGCCTATTCATTCAAGCTGCTGCCCATCATGGGCAAGCTATTTGCGAAGGACGCGGACAGCTATCGCTACCTGGCCGAATCCATCCGCATGCATCCCGACCAGGAAACCTTGAAACAGATGATGCTGGATGCCGGCCTCGGCAAGGTCGACTACTACAACCTGGCAGCCGGTGTCGTCGCCCTGCACAAAGGCTGGAAAACCTGACCGCCCTTGCTTAACGCGCTGGAACCGAACCACCATGCTGAAGCCGCTCCTCACCCGCCTGCTCAATCACCTATTGGCCCAGAACAGCTGGACTGCCGGCCAGTTACAACCCTTCGGCGGCAAGCACGCCCGCCTGATCCTGCCCCCGTTCAGCGCCACGCTGGCCGTGCTTGAGGATGGCGGCCTGGCGATCGCGGGCGAAACCGCCAATACCGACGCCATCATCACAGTGCCGCCTTCCGTGGCACTGCGTATCCTGGCCGGTGACGAATCGGCCGGCGCTGCCGCGTCCGTCTCGGGCGATACCGAGTTCGCTGCGGCTTTGGCAAGGGTATTGCAAGGCATCTCATGGGAATATGAAGAGGACTTGAGCCGGGTGATCGGCGACATTCCGGCCCATGAAGCCGTCAAGCTAGGCCGTGCCGCCGTTTCGCAGGCAAAACGCCAGACTGCGAATGTGGCCGGCATGCTGGCGGAATATTGGCAGGAGGAGCAACCGCTGATTGCCAAGAAACGCCATATCGAACAATTCGTGCGCGACGTGGATACGTTGCGCGAGGACACCGAGCGTTTGCAAAAGCGCATCGACAAGCTGAAATCCCGCCTGCAGGCGGACCACTAGAAAGAATTCCAATGCGTTGGCTGCGCCTGCTCAACATCATCTTCGTCACGCTGCGCTTCGGCTTGGACGAGTTTGTCCTCGGACACACCAGCCTGCGCCCATTGCAGCGTCCGGTGCGCATCCTCCTGTTCTGGCGCGACACGTCCCACCCGCGCGGCGAACGGCTGCGCCTGGCGCTCGAGTCGCTGGGCCCCATCTTCGTCAAGTTCGGCCAGATGCTCTCCACGCGGCGCGACCTGATTCCGCTGGACCTCGCCGACGAGCTGGCGAAACTGCAGGACCGAGTGCCGGCCTTTGGCTACGATGACGTTGAAACCATCCTCAGGCAAGCCTACGGCAAGCCGGTGCTGGAAGTATTCCAGAGCTTCGACGTCGAGCCGATCGCCAGCGCCTCGGTGGCCCAGGTGCATTTCGCCCAGTTGCCCGACGGCAGGCCGGTGGCGGTCAAGATCCTACGGCCCGGCATCAGCAAGGTCATAGAGAAGGACCTCAAGCTGCTGGATGGCGCGGCATGGCTGCTGCAGACGCTCTCCTCGGACGGCAAGCGCCTGAAGCCGCGGGAAGTGGTGGCCGAATTCGCGCGCCATATCCACAGCGAGCTCGACCTCATGCTGGAAGCAGCCAACTGCAGCCTGCTAGGCCGCAACTTTGCCGACAAGCGCCTGCTGCTGGTTCCCGAAGTTTATTGGGACTGGTGCCACGAGCAAGTAATGGTGATGGAGCGCATGAACGGCACGCCGGTCAGCCAGGTGGCCTACCTGCGCGAAATCGGCGTCGACATTCCCAAGCTTGCGCGCGACGGCGTGGAAATCTTCTTCACCCAGGTGTTCCGCGACGGCTTCTTCCATGCCGACATGCACCCAGGCAATGTGCAGGTAGCGGACGACGGCCGTTATGTCGCATTGGATTTCGGCATCATGGGCACCCTCAACGACGAGGACAAGCAATACCTGGCACGCAACTTCCTCGCATTCTTCCGCCGCGACTACCGCGAAGTCGCGCGCGCGCATATCGAATCCGGCTGGGCGCCCAAGGATACGCCGCTCGACGAATTCGAGACCGCGATCCGCGCCGTGTGCGAACCCATTTTCGACAAGCCGCTCAAGGAAATCTCGTTCGGCAAGGTGTTGCTGCGCCTGTTCCAGACCTCGCGCCGCTTCGGCGTCGAAATCCAGCCCCAGCTCGCCATGCTGCAGAAGACCCTGCTCAACGTCGAGGGCCTGGGGCGCGACCTCGACCCCAATCTCGACCTCTGGAAGACCGCGCGCCCTTATTTGGAGCGCTGGATGTCGGAGCAGGTCGGCTGGCGTAGCGCGCTGGACAACCTGAAAGCCGAGCTGCCCTACTGGGGCAAAATTCTTCCCCAAATGCCGCGCCTGATTCACCAGCAGCTGGAGCGCGGCCTGCAACTTCCTCCCACCAATGCCGAACTGCAACGCATGCTTGAGGACCACCAGCGCCAGACCCGCTGGCTGCGCCTCATCACCATGGCATTGATCTTGCTCGTGCTGCTGCAAAGCACGGCTATCCTGTTCTGGTGGCTAGCCCGCCATTGATACGAGCCCGGACTATTTCTGCAAAGCCATTGATTTTCAGAGATAAAGCCTACTTTCAGGACAAGTTTTTGCTAAAATCTGCCTTCCTTTGAAAAGGCACCACTTTTATCCAATTTCAACCTCATAGCAAAGGGCTGGTTTAGTGCTGATCTGGTTTGTCATTCTCTACGTCCTGGTTTCCATCAGCATCGGCCTGTTTGCCGCCACCCGGGTCAAGACCACCAAGGATTACGCTGTAGCCGGACGCCACCTGCCCTTGCCGGTAGTGATGGCGACCGTATTCGCCACCTGGTTCGGCGCGGAAGCCGTGTTCGGCGTCTCCGCCACCTTCGTCAAGGATGGCCTCAACGGCATCGTCGCCGACCCGTTCGGCTCCAGCATGTGCCTGGTCATCGCAGGCTTCTTCTTCGCGACCAAGCTCTACAAGCTCAATATCATCACCCTGGGCGACTTCTACCGCATGCGCTACAACCGCACCGTGGAAGTGCTCACCACGATTGCCATCGTCATTTCCTACTTGGGCTGGGTTGCCGCGCAGATCAAGGCGCTGGGCCTGATCTTCCACATCATCACCGACGGCGCGGTGAGCGAGGAAGCCGGCATGATCCTCGGCACGGCCATCGTGCTCACCTACACCACGCTGGGCGGCATGCTCTCGGTCGCCATCCTGGATTTCGTGCAGATGAGCGTGATCATCGGTGGCATGCTCTATATCGCCTACATGGTCTCCGGCATGACCGGCGGCGTTGCGCCCGTCATCGAGCATGCGCGTCTGGCCGGCAAGCTGGACTTCTTTCCGCCAGCCGACCCCTGGCTCTGGGTCACCTTCATCGGCGCCTGGATGACCATGATGCTGGGCTCCATCCCGCAGCAGGACGTGTTCCAGCGCATCACCTCGGCCAAGAGCGCCAAGGTCGCCATCTGGGGCTCCGTCCTGGGCGCATCGGTCTACTTCTGCTTCACCTTCGTGCCCATGTTCATCGCCTACTCGGCCACCTTGATCGACCCAGGTTTCTTCAACACCCTGATCGACCAGGACTCGCAGCGCGTATTGCCTACGCTAGTGTTGCAGCATATGCCGATCGCTGCGCAGGTGATTTTCTTCGGCGCCGTGCTGTCGGCGATCATGAGCTGTTCGTCCGCCACCTTGCTCGCGCCTTCCATCTCGTTCGCCGAGAATATCGTCCGCGGCTATTTCCCGCACTTGAACGACCGCGGCTTCCTCAAGATCATGCGCATCTGCCTGGTGGGCTTCGCCAGCTGCGTGCTGGTCTATGCATTGAACACCGAGCTGTCCATCTTCCGTATGGTGGAATCCGCCTACAAGATTACGCTCGCTGGCGCTTTCGTGCCGCTGTTCTTCGGCGTGTTCTGGAAACGCGCCACCAACCAGGGCGCATTGGCCGCTATCATCGGCGGCATCAGCACCTGGGTATTGGTGGAGGTGTTGGTGGGCGAGGAAGGGCTGATCCCGCCTCAATTGCTGGGGCTGGGCGTCAGCATCATCGGCATGGTGGCGGGGTCGCTATTGCCGCAGAAGATCGCCCCTCAGCGCCGCCATGAGCAACCGAGCTACCTGCATGGCCATGCGGCGCATCTCCATAGGCCGTATAAATAAAATACATAACACTCAGAAAATTACGCATTTCATGTTTACAAAGCCAAGATACGCCGGGCACCATGGAGAACAATCAAACCGATGATAGTGCCAATGACAAGATCGGGATATGGAGAATTCATCCACGCGACAAGCGCTCCAGCAACGATAACCCCAGTATTGGCAACAACATCATTGGCAGAAAAAATGTAACTCGCGGTCATATGGGCGCCGCGATCACGCTTCTTGGCAATAACGTACAGACAAACAACATTCGCAGCCAATGCAATGAAACCAATACCCATCATAAGCATCGATTGCGGTTCGCTACCAAACAAGAACCGCCTGCCAACCTCGAATAACGCCCCCATTGCCAGCGCCATCTGCAACCATCCCGCACAATGAGCGGCATGCACTTTCATGTTCGTAGAACGTCCAACCGCATACAACGCAAGGCTATAAACTGCTGCATCGGCAAACATGTCCAAAGAGTCTGCAATGAGCCCGGCCGACTGTGCGATGATGCCAGCCGCTATTTCAAACAGAAACATTGCGCCATTAATGGCAAGCAATAGCTTGAGCGTACGCGCCTCTTCAGCATCACTACCGGTGGCAGCCCCCATCATATTGGAAGCAGTGATTTGCGTAGACTCCAGCAACCTTGCTCCCAGATTTAAGGGAGTAAGCCGATCCAGCACTGTGGCTGGGTTTCCGTGGTGAAAAACCTTGAGCTCTCTCGCCTGAAAATCGAATAGGAGCTCGCGGATTTCAGGTAGGTCGTCCAATGCCATACGGATGAGGTTTTCTTCTGACGGGCAATCCATCTTGGGAATGCAAAAAATACTCATCGTTGCATGCATCTGCGCATAAGATCCGGCAGCTGGCAAGATACTACAATCTCCAGTGCAACTTTTTTTTGACAATTACTCATGCGTGAATTAAAAACCCTCAAGTTACTAGAGGGTCAAGTCCGGAGAAAAAATGAAAATTGGTCAACTCAGTGCATTGACAGGCTGTCCAGTGCCTACCATTCGCTTCTTTGAGGCAGAAGGCCTGTTGCAAGCACCCCTCCGCGAAACCAACAATTACCGGAACTATGGGGATGAGCATGTCGCTCGACTGCTGTTCGTGCTGCGATGCCGGTCACTGGATATGCCGCATGCCGAGATCCGTGCATTACTATGCCTTCAGGATGATCCAGACCGACTATGCGATGCTGTGAATACTCTGCTTGACGAGCAGCTGCGAGCTATCGATCAGCGGCTGATGGAACTGAGTACCTTGCATGCACAGCTTCGCGCCATCCGCAGCACCTGTACCGGTGGCGTATGCATTGGAGAATGCGGGGCCCTGGAGTCGCTACGCAGAACCGCAGCAACAGCGGACATATCCACTGCAATCCCCCATGAAGACGCCACGTCCCAGGCCAAACGCCACAAAAATTAAAAAACATCTGCTTTTTAACGGAGGTCATCGCAGGCAAGGCATTTATCGCACACCATCATCACACTCATGAACCGCGTGGCGTGAGAACAGTTGACCACAGAGTCAAATATCCTTCACCCTCTGGCGGACATACGGCCAATAGCTGGCGAGAATCAATGCCAGCGCCAGCAAGAGATAGATCCAGCGCAATGAATAGGCGGTGACAAAGCTGGCGACCGGCTTCTGCTTCTGCACGAAGGTGTAGAAATCGGGCTTGTCCTGAGCCAGCACGTACTGGGCATTGATCTCCTCGGCCAGTTCCTTCAAATATGCCTCTTCCAGCTTGGAAAGATAGCGGTCGTAGTCGGCAGAAGCCACCACCGGGTCAGGATCGTCGCGGCTGGTATCGTTGTAGGTGACGCCGACCGCGCCGGCGGAGTTCTCCTTGGCATCGGAGGACCAATAGCCCACCCATTTGTTGCTGGAGTTGTAACGCGGAATCGGCACGTCCTCGCTGCCGCCGACGCCGACGAAGACGATATTCTCGCCGATCTGCACGTCATCGAGCTTGAGCTTGTTGATCGCGTTCACCTTGGGCGCCTCGTCGCCGTCGGTGAAGAACAGCAGGCGCGCAGGCGCATTGAGCGAGTCGAAGGCCTTGGCCGCTCCCTTGACGCCAAAACTGATGCGGCTGTTGCCGCGCCAGGACATGCGCCACTCCAGGTGCTCGATCGCATCGACGATGATGTCGTAGTTGGCGCAGGTTTCCAGCGGCGTGAACAGCAGCGCGACGTCTTCCGCGGCAAACACGCCCAGGCTGAAGTAAGTGCCGCAGGGCGAATTCTCCACCAGCTTGCGCATGAGGTGGCGCGTGTAGGCCATGCGGCTCACCGGCTTGCCGTTGAGGCTGACGTCCTCTGCGTTCATGCTTTGCGAAACATCGGCGAGCAAGAGGTAGTTATGCACGCGCTGCTTGAGCTGTATTTCCGGCTTAAAGATCGCCAGCAGCAGCAACACGACCACCAACAGGTACAACCCGGACTCGTAATGATCCCTGGCCCAGCGCCAGCCATGGCGCAGCCTCAACTGCCACTTCATGGCAGGCCCACCGGAATGTTGCTGAGCTCCATGCCTTCCTGTTCCTTTTTCAACCCATCGATGCCATTAGGCTGCACCAGCAGCATCAGGCTGAGGTTGAACTTTGCCTGCCTGAATGCGGGGTCTAGCCGCAAGGCTTGCTCATAGGCGATCTGTGCCTGGGACAAGTCGTATTTCGCCTCGTCCTTGAGGCTGCCGTCGTCATTGAGGCGGCGCTTCAAACCGGACTGCAGGAGGTTGTTGCCGATGTTGTACTGCACCAGCGCCTGCTGCGGCTGGCTCAAGCCGGTTTCGAGCAGCTGGCTGTAGCTTTGCACCGCGTGCTTGTAATCCCCGGACTCTCCCAGCTTGTAAGCCGCCATGAACTTCTGTTCGAAACCAAAGCCGTCGTGAGCGACCAATGCCCCGGCCTGGATCTGCCGGTTGGCATCATGACGCTGCACCAGCGCATTGCCTTCATAGACGCTGCCTGCCAACCCGGCAGCTGCCAGCAGTCCAAACAGCAGGTTGAGGCCTTTTATGCGGATTCCCATGCTTTTACCCTGAAATTTTTAATGACGAACATGCCCAGGCTCAGCACCAGGGCCACTACAATCAAGTCGCGCGCGTAATCGCGCCCTGGCACGGTGATGGCATACTGGATTGTATTCTTCTCGCGGCTGTCGATATCCTGGATCGCCATCTGCAGCGCGACGGGATTATCCGCCTCGTAAGCCTTGTAGGTGATCTTGAGCGACTTGAAGAAACGGTCGAGCTGGATCGCCGCAGGCCCCCTGTCCTCTTCGAACACGCGGTCGCCGAATATGCTCACGTCGTCCGGTTCGCGCAACACGATCCAATAGAGCTTGATATCCTTGTCCTTTAGCTCTTCCATGATGCGCGCCTTGACGCGGGGGCTCAACTTGCCCGCGCCGTCGGACAACAGGATGATGGCGCGCGAGCCCGAGCTCTGGATGCTGTCGAACAGGCTGGCCGCCTGGGTGATGCCCGCGCCTATATTGGTCTGGTTGATGCCAGCGCTGGTCGCGGCGTTGATCGCGGCATGGATCGCATCGCGGTTGGCCGTGATCTTGACGCCATACAAGGCGGAATTGGTAAACGCCACCACGCCCATCATGTCGTCCGGCCTGGAGTCGATGAATTGCGTGATCAGCCGGCGTGCGGCGCCGGACTTGATTTCTCCGGCGCGGCCGCTGGTGGCGTCGCCGGCGAAGGGATGATCCATGCTCACGCTGCGATCGATCACCATCACAGTCTGCGCGCCCTTGCCGACGCGGTTCACGACCTTGTCGCTTCCTTGCGGGGCTGCCAGGGCCAGCACAAGGCTAGCGATAATGATGGCCGTCACCACCTTGAGCAGCAGCACGATATTGTCCGAGAACGGGTCTTCCGGCACCATCTCCAGCCAGGAGTAACGCTGCCCCTGCAGGCCCCTGAGCCAGAAAGGCGCCAGTGCGAGCGGCAATAGCAGCAAGGCCCAGGGATTGAGCAAACTCATGCGATTCCCCGTTCACAATCCCTCAGGCGGCGGCAAAGCTGCTGCAGCTCCTTGACCAGGGCTGGACTGTCTGCGTTCTCGCGGGTGAACAGCAGAGTCTCGGAGCGCTGGAAAAAGCTGTCGATATCTTTTGCGAGCGGCTGGTACTGCGGATGCTGCGCGAAGAACTCGCCCAATTGCGGCCGGAACAAGGTGCTTCCATGCACTTGGTTGAATGCCTGGTGTACGTAGCCAAGCGCCTGGTGCCCAGTTTGCGCAGGCGTCTTGCGCAGCTTGCGATAAGCCTGGGCGAAGCTGCCGCCCATCCACGGTAGCCAGCGACGGTCGGCATTGATATAGACCAGCCCGACAACGCCCATCAGGAACACAGCCAACGCAAGCGCCAGCCGCTCCGGCCCGGTATCGAGCAAGGCCGGCTTGCGTTGCGGCTGCGCATTGCTGCGCGCGGTATGGATATTGCCCGCCGCCAGCGGCGAGCTCCAGAAATGCCAGGCAGGCACATTCACCTCCGCTGGCGTATCGCCGCCGCCGAGCGCCAACGTTAAAGCTGGCAAACGCATGACGCTGGGCTTGCTTGTCGCGGCGAACATCTGGTAGCTGAGCTTGACTTCATAGCGCTGGCTGCCTGCCGCTTTTTCTCCCTGCAGCGCGACGCCCACCAGCTCTATGCCGTCGACGCGCTCACCCTTGAGCGGCAGGGCAGACTTGGGCAACTCGTAGGGAGGGTTGGCCTCGATCACCAGCCTGCGCTCGAGTACGTCGCCGATCGTGATGCCTGTCGCAATGCGCGGATTGTCCAGGCTGACCAGGGCGGCTTCCGCTGCATGTGCCATAGCTCCCGCGCAAAGGCCGATAGGAAGCAGGCAGATGGAAAACAAGGTCGTCAGTTTTTTCATGCTGTCAGGTATTTCTCAAAATAATGCGTCATTGCCTCGGCCTCGAATACCCCGCTGACGAAATGCGGCGGGCTCTCGAAAGCCAGGAACAGGTCTTCCAGCGCCGCCCGGCGCTGCTCGAATGCGCTAATGAATTTGGCACGCACCGACTCGCGGAAGAAAATCGTGCGGTCGCGCCCGGTCTCTGGGTCCAGCATCGTGCCCAGGCCGAAGCGCGGCAAGCGCCGGTACTCCTCTTCTTCCCACAGCACGACCGGCACCACTTGGTGACGGGAAAGCATGTTCATGGCCTGGATGATGGTGTCGAACGGCATGTGGAAATCCGATATCCAGAACACCAGCCCCTTGTTTTGGCTCAACAGGGGACCTACCTCCAGGATGCCGGTCGAGCCCCGCCCGAGCGCGTCTATGCCGGTAAAGGCATCGATGCGTTCCAGCGCTTCATGCACTTGGTAGCCAAGCGGCAGCACGTAGTCATCGAGTACATGCTGGTCGTAGCCGATCAGGCTGAATACGTCGTTCTCGGCCGATACCGAATACGCGATCGACGCGGCCACCTCCTGCACCAGTTCGATCTTGCGGCGCGCGCCCTTGTATTGCATGGAGCTTGAGAGGTCGCATACGGCATACACCGGCGTGATCGAGTCATGGTAGAACAGGCGCACTTGTACCTGCTCGTAGGGATCGCGCAGGCTCTGGCGCAAATCCATGCGGCGCAGGTCGGGGTAATCGATCAGCGAAGTATTGCCTTTGTACTCGAATCCCAGCCCGCGTTGCACGCCAAGGTGGTCTCCTGCGTGCACGCTGGAGGATTTCCACGGAATCTGGTAGGAGAACGGCTTGATATAGGACGGCAGCATGGTTTAAAGCATGCTCCTAAGCCGGCACAGCCACCGTTTGCAGGATTTTTGCCGTCAGCTCGCGTGCGAGCACGGTGCGGCGGCTTTCATACATGGAGTTGAACACCAGGCGGTGTGCAATCACTTCATGGAACACGGCATGGATATCCTCAGGGTAGACATACTCCCGGTCCATGAGCCAGGCATGCACGCGGGCGGCCTTGAGCAGCATGCCCATGCCGCGCGGGCTCGCACCGGCCTGGATCAGGCGCTGCATATCCACGCCTTCGAGCGTGATGCCGAAATCCTGCGGCTTTTGCGTGGCATCCCAGAGGTCGATCACGTAATCTTCCAGCGCCTGGGAAGACTGCACATGGTTCTGCACCACGTCGGAGAAGTCATTGAGCATATTGAACGGCAGCAAACCCGACTCCACGCGGCGCGTCAGCTGCTCCGCATGCTGGAAGCGCGTGTCGAACACCAGCGATTTACGCAGGGTCTTGTCTTCCGGCACATGGATCGGGATCTCCATCATGAAACGGTCACGTGCGGCGGCAGGAATCTCGAAGGTTTCGTTCTTCTCCACCTGGTTGCGGTCGGCAAACACCACCATGTGCGGCAGGCGGTATTCGCGCTTGAAGGCATGCAGATGGCGCTCCGCCATCACGCGCAGCATCAGCGCATGCACCTGCGGACGGGCGCGGTTGATCTCGTTGAAGAAGAACACCGAGAGGTTCTCCCCTGCCCGCAGCAAGGGCCCCTCGTCTATCTGCGGGCGGCCTTCAGGCCCGAGGAACGTATGGTAGACCAGGTCGTTGGGCATCAGGTCCACCGTGCCCTCTATCCGTTCATATGCGCCGCCAATGCCGCGCGCCACCGATTGCAGTAATGTGGTCTTGCCGACGCCGACACCGCCTTCCAGCATGACATGCCCGCGCGCGAAGATCGCGATGTTGATCAAGCGTATGGCCGCATCCTGGCCTACAATCACGCTCTTGACCTCTTCCTCGAGCCTCAAGGCGCGCATTCTCCAGTCCGCTAACTGGCCATCCGTTGCTGTACTTGCCATATCCATCCTCAACCCGCGTCAATAAATATACAGATCTGTATATTCTGAGGATTAAATTAACTTTTGGCAATGGTTTTTAGAAAAACTCCCGGCATCCATGCCCAAAACATCTCAGCGTTTCCGTCCAGAAAATACCGTTAAGGAACTGAAGTAAAAAGGCATATAACCGGCCAAGTCACTATTAAAACGCCAAACTGCAAGCGCAGCGACATCCAATAAAAAAGGCTCTTTCGAGCCTTTTTTATTCACGCAGATTGATCCAGATTAATTGCGTTTGCGCCTTGCGGCAACCCCCAGCAATCCCAGCCCTGCCAATAGCATTGCAAGGTTTTCTGGTTCAGGCACCGCGGAGACCGTCACGACAAAATCGTTATAGTCAGCCCCATCGTAAATCCAATCTTCATAGGCCAATGCATAAGTGCCGCTAGCACTCAACCAAACCTGCAAATCGCCAGCAGCTCCTCCCGGAGCCAATTGATCAGCATTGATGCTGGAATTAAACAGAATTCGGCTGGCTACGCCTTCCAGCGTCACGGTCAACGTGGCGCCAGGAACATCCACGCCACTGAAAATCACCGAGGAATATCCATAAGGATCTGGCGTAAAGGTTGCGTCCAGCCAGAATTCCTGGGTTGCCGCATGGGCAGTATGCTCTGCCACAAAGGTGAAAGTCAGCTGCTGGCCGATCTGGTTCCAGCCGCCACCGATGAAATCAGCGTAATCTATCTGGGTCCAACTGGTCGCCTCAACTCCCTGCAATATCTCGGCCAATGCCGGCTCTGCCGCTTGCGCCGAAGGCGCTGCCATCCCCGCTACGACAAGAAGAGGTACCAATATCGCGATCATTGCTCTCATGATGACTTCCTATTGATAAATGGATTTCCATCATAGGCAATAAAGATATATTCAAATATAGTCCAGATAGACTATATTTTATTGAAATATTAAATTAATTATATCAATATTATTTTTGGCAAGAGGGGCAGTAAAAGGTGGAACGCTGTCCCAGGCGCAACGTTTCAACTGGCTTCTCGCATACCCGGCAACGTTCGCCAGTACGGGCATAGACGAAATAGGTTTGCTGGAAATAGCCAGGGTTGCCATCTGCCCCGAAAAAGTCGCGCAAACTGCTGCCCCCGGCCTGCAGGGCATCGTGCAAGGTAGCCTTGATTTCCTGCACCAGCCGTTCGCACTGCGCCAGGCTAAGCGCCCGAGCCGGTGTCTGCGGATGAATGCCGGCACGGAACAAAGACTCGCTTGCGTAAATATTGCCCACGCCCACCACCAAGTGGCTGTCCATAATCACGATCTTGATCGGAGATGATCGAGTGCGTATGGCCCGGTGAAGAAACTCACCATTGAAAGACTCATCAAGCGGCTCGGGCCCCAGCACACTGAGCAGGCTATGCGCTTCCGGGTGTTCACCCGCCCACAAAACCGCGCCAAAACGGCGCGGATCACGCAAGCGCATCACGCGGCCATCGGCAAAATGCAGGTCGAAGTGGTCATGCTTCTCAGGCGACGTATCCCGCTCCAGCAGGCAAAGCCGCCCGGACATACCCAGGTGCAGGATCAGGCAGCCGCTTTCAAAACGGGCAATAATGTATTTGCCGCGGCGCGTCAGCTCCAACAGCCTGGAGCCATGCAAAGTCTGCGGCAAATGGGCAGGAATGGGCCAGCGCATGGCAGGCTGGCGAATCACGGCTTGCGTCACAGTGGCGCCGACCAAGGGTTCCAAGCCGCGACGCGTGACCTCGACTTCTGGTAATTCCGGCATCAGCTCACGAGCTACTTGCCCAGGCCCACGGGCGGGTTGAGCATGGTAAAACCGATATCAGGCGGGAAATAGTAGCGCATCCCTTCATCAGGCCGTCCCAATATCAGCTGTGGAGATTCCTGCAGCCTCTCAAAATGCACTTGCTTGCCATCCTTGAGTTTGACCGAGAACGAAGGATAGCGACTCTTGCGGTCGGGAGTGTATGGCTCGACAGAAGATGCGCGGATTTTTGTCCAGAACTCGTCGAACCATTCGTTAAGCTCTTCCTGCTTGGGCTTGGCATTAGGCACGGACACCTGCCATTTGCCATCGGCATCGCGGTCGAGCTGCAGGCGAACCTCTTCCCATTGCTCCAGGCGCGAGAAGTCGAACCCTGCAATCTCCTCCTTGGGTTTGAGCGGGCTCTTGTCCAGCATTTCCAGCAACTGGGTCGCCGCCGTTTCCGAATACAAGCCGGACAACAGGTACACGGAATCCTTGTAGGCCACATATTGCTCGGCGGTCACCGGGTTATAGAGGCCGAAAATGAATTCCTCGTCATTGAGCCTGATTCTCAGCCTGGGGTTGTCCAGGCCGAAGCGCGCGGGATCCTCGGCGGAAAACTTCTCGCGGCTGGTGCCGGCCACGATCGAAACGATCCGCTGCACAGTCACCTGGTCGGCCCGGGCGGCATATGGCTGGGCCAGGTACCAGAAGCCGTCGGTCTTTTCGAACACCACCGGCGCCTTGGCGGGAAACTCGATGCTCAGCTTGTCGAAATCCGACAATTTGAGGCTGGACACCTCATAGGTGGCCGCCTGCTCTTCCTGGTCCTGCGGCTTGAGGTAGAGAAACGCCACGATTCCCGCCACCAGCAACAGCAGCACCAGGTTTACGATCCATCTCGACCTCATGCCTTGCGACGCCTCCACCAGATCACCACGCCGATCACGATCAAGCCCAGCGGCAGGATGCGGCTGAAGCCGATGAAGACGAACTGCGCCAGCAGGTTGGCCCAGCCCTCGGAAGGAATCACGATATTCACGTCCTTGCGCGGCTTGGGCTGGATGGTGATCAGCCTGTCATCGCCCGCCAGCCAGTTGACGATGTTCAGGCCCAGGTCGAGGTTGCCGCCATTGGAGAGGAAAGTATTGGCAAGGAAGTTGCCGTTACCCACCACCACCACGCGCTGGCCTTTTTCGCCGTACTTGCGCTCCAGCGCCACCGCGATATTGATCGGTCCAGGCAAGTCCTTCTTGCTGTCGAAACTGACGTTGTCGTCCACCTTGCCGGTCTCGAGCCAGCCATTGGGCGCCACTTCCACCAGGTTGGACGAACGCCAGCCGTTCTCGAAGGAATCCTCGGCATGGATCATGCGCGCTTCGGGGAACAAGGTGCGCAGCATGAAGTTCTTGGTGATCGCATGCACCCCGTACTGGTTGGCGAATGCCACCTTGGCATCCGCGCCGTAGCGGGTCGCGGACAAGTCCACCACCATGCCCGGCGTCAGTTGCAGCCCCAGATACTCGGCAATCGGCTGCAAGCCGTGCAGGTTGACCTCGTCGTCGATCAGCCACAGCAGGTTGCCGCCCTTTTCCAGGTATTGCTTGATCTTCTGCACCTCGACCTCGGTCACGTCCACCTCCGGACTCGCGATCACCAGCATGGCGCCGTTGCTCGGCACTTCCTGCGCGATCAGCAGGTCGGGATTGGACAGCTTAAAGCCCTTCTTTTCCAGGTGCCGGCCAAAGTCGCCCAGGTCGTGGTTCTTGACGCCGATCAGGCTGCGCTCGCCGTGCCCGTCCAGGAACATCACGGCGTTCTGGTTGGTGCGGGACAGGCGCACCAGCAGGTTGGTCATGTCCTGCTCGATGAATGCTTGCGGCGGCACGATGTGCTCGGTGCGCTGGTTGTACTCCACCACCAGCTCGATCTCTGCCTTGACCCCGGCTTCCTGCGTCGCCTTGGGCTCCTCGGTCGGGCTGACGAAACTCAGGGTAATATCCGGCTTGACGCGCTGGTAGCGCTCGACGAACTTGTTGATGTACTTGCGCGTGTCGTTATCCTTGACGACGTAGGCCGTGATATTGATCGGCCCTTCCATCTCCTTGAGGACATTGACGCTGCCCTCGGTCAGGGTATTGCGGCCGCCCTGCGTCACGTCGCGGCTGACGTGGTATTGATACGTCAGGAAACCGAGCAGGAACACCAGCACCAGGAACAGCACCACAAAGAAGCTGTTCTGCACGAATAATTGAAAGCGTAGTTTGCGATTGGTTTTCATAAAGTCTCTCGATCAGCCACGCAAGCGATCTGCATCCAGCCTACGAACAGTCAGGGTCAGAAAGGCAATGATAAACAACAGGAAATAGGCAATGTCGCGGGTATCCAGCATGCCGCGCGAGAAAGGCTCGAAGTGGCGCATCAGGGACAGGTTGGCGATCGTATTGCTCGGATCGCCCGCGAGGAAATACTCGATCAACTGCAAGGCCAGCAATGCGACGAAGGTAATGATCGCGGCGACCACCGGCTGCTGCGTGGTGCTGGATACATAAGTCCCCAACGCGCAGTAGCTTGCCACCAGCAGGAACAGGCCCAGCAGATTGGCGAGCAAATAACCAAAATCGATATCCGCCCACAAGTTGAGCGAGAACACCATGGCGCCGATCAGCAATACGCTCAGGGACAGGAACGACAGCAAGCCGACGAACTTGCCCAGGACGATCTCGGTCAGCGACAAGGGCGCGCTGAACAGGAAAGGCAATGTTTGCTGGCGGCGCTCCTCGCTGATCAGGCGCATCGAGAGCAAAGGCACGGCGAACAGCATGATGAAAGGCGCAATGCCGAACACGCTGCCGCCGACGAACTCGGTCACGCCCATGCGCTGATCCGGCCGCATGGCGCCCGACATGGTGAGGAAGTACTGGTCGACCCCCATCAAGTAGAAGGTAGCAAAGACGAATTGCAGCAGGGCGAGGATCACCCAGCCCATGGGCGAGGAAAACAGGCCCTTCAATTCTTTTCTGGCGATATTGACGATCATAAGAAGTCCTTAAAACTCAGGCTGCCTGCCATCAGGCAGCGGCAGCTTCCTGGAATGTAAGCTGGACGAAGACCTCTTCCAGAGAGGTTTGGTCAGGATTGATCTGGAACAGGCCCCAGTTCTGGCTGACGGCGGCCTGCACCAGCGCCTCGGACGGCGCCTCGCCCGGCGTATGCCGGATGCGCAGCAGGTTACCTTCCAGCGCCTCGACCGACTCCACGCCGGGAATGCCCAGCAATGCCTCATGGGGGGGCGGCTGCCTGAGCCCGAGAAGCAGGCGGTTGCCGTGGCGCTGCTGCTTGAGGACATCGATGCCGCCATTGAACACCAGGCTGCCCTTGTGGATGATCTGCACGCGGTCACAGACCATTTCGACTTCCGGCAGGATATGGGTGGAAAGAATCACGCTGTGCTCGCCGCCCAGCTCCTTGATCAAGGCGCGGATGTCGCGGATCTGGATCGGGTCCAGCCCCACGGTCGGCTCGTCCAGGATCACCACCATCGGGTTGTGGATGATGGCCTGGGCGATACCCACACGCTGCTGGTAACCCTTGGAGAGGTTCTCGATCAGGCGCTTGCCCATTTCGGTCAGGCCGCAGCGCTGCTTGGCAATGTCGACCGCCTTCCTGATATGCTGGCGGCTGACGCGATGCAGGCGGGCCGCAATCGTAAGGAACTCGTCCACGGTCAATTCACGGTACAAAGGAGGCTGCTCGGGCAGGTAGCCGATCAATGCCTTGGCATCCTTGGGACGCTCCATCATGTCGATACCGCAAATCTTCACCGAACCGTTGCTAGGCGCAAGATTGCCTGTCAGCATCTTCATGGTGGTGGACTTGCCTGCGCCATTCGGCCCGAGGAAACCCAGCACTTCTCCCTTGTTCAGGGTAAAACTGACGTCGTTGACCGCTGCACGGCTGCCATATTTACGGGTTAACTCTGAAGCCTCTACGGTAATAGTCGTCATATATGAGTGAATTATCCGGTTTTAAGGGGTGCTAAGTTAGAAAAACATCACTCGCCTGTCAAGTTTGTCTCGCCTTTTCGGCATCGCGAAAACGCAAGAACAAGCCCGACGCTGTTGAATTATCATGTTTAAAACCGCTATAGCCGGACATGAGGCCGCGCCCTAAAGCATACAGGTACGTAAACCATACGGCATCCGGTTGATAGCATCGCGCATTATGGGTGAACTTGTGCACACTGTCACGGACTAAGAAAGACGGTGCAAAATCGTGCAAAACTTGCGCCTACCCCATTGAAAACAAGCTCAGCAGGCCTCAATATGCTAATTATCAACCCGCTACGAGATTTCCTTGAAAATGCTTATTAGCAAAAAGATCGCAATTGCAGTTGCCTGCGCAGCAATGACGCTGGGCATGGGGAATGCCGCCACTGCGGCAAACAAGGCAGAAAGCCCCTCGCCTGCGCTCACGGGCGAATTCGTCTATAAATATCTGATCGGGGAAATTGCCGGGCAACGCGGCCAATTCGACCTGGCAAGCGCCTTGTTCCTCGACCTGGCCCAGACCAACCAGGACTCGCGCCTTGCGGAGCGTGCAGCCAAGACCGCCGTGATGGGCAACGACGGACGTACCGCGATCGATGCGGCTAACCTCTGGTCGCAGCTTGACCCCGGTTCCACGGAGGCACACCAGGCCCTGACCCAGATGCTGATCAACACCGGCAAGCTGAACGAGGCCAAGCCGCACCTCAAAGCCTTGCTTGCCAATGAAGAAGGCCGCGCCAGCGGCTTCATGTTCCTCAACAACCTGCTTTCCCGCCAACAGAACAAGGTCGCGGTGCTGAGCCTGGTACAGGAACTCGCGCGCGATTACCCGGACCTTCCCGAAGCGCATTTCGCAATCGCGCATGCCGCCTGGAACGCAGGCAATACCGAGCTTTCCCTTAATGAACTCAACCAGGCGAACAAGCTGCGCCCGGGCTGGGAAATGGCCGCGCTGATGCAAGGCCAGGTGCTGCTGGGCAAGTCTCCGGAACAGGCCGTGGATTTTTACCGCGACTTCCTTTCCACGCACGCGGATGCCAATGAAGTGCGCCTAGCCCTGGCCCGGATATTGGCCGGACAAAAGAAATTCGACGAAGCCAAGAACGAGTTCATCAAGCTGATCGAGGCCTCCAACGGCAACCCGGAAATCCTGGTGGTGGTGGGCCTGCTCTCGCTGCAGGCGAACGAACTGCCCGATGCCGAAAAATATTTCAAGGACGCCCTGGGCAAGGGATTCAAGGACAAGGACCAGATTTACATCTATCTCGGCCAGATTGCCGAGAAGAAGCGCAACGACGACGAAGCGTTGCAATGGTATAGCAAGGTCGCCCCTGGAGAAGTGCGCTATGTCGACGCGCAGCTCGGCGTTGCCAACGTCATTTCGCGCCGGGAAGGCATCGACGCCGCCATCCAATCGCTGGAGAATTTGCCGGACCTGACCGATGCGCAGCGCGCAGCGGTCGTGCACGCGCAAGCCAACGTCCTGACCCAGGCCAAGCGCCACCAGGAAGCCTACTCGCGCCTGGAAAACGCCATCAACACCCTGCCCAACTCGCCCGAACTGGTCTACGACTTTGCCATGGCGGCGGAACGCGTCAACAAGGTGGACGTGATGGAGCGCGAGCTGCGCAAGCTGATCAAGATACAGCCTGAATTTGCGCAGGCGTATAACGCGCTGGGCTATTCGCTGGCGGACCGCAATGTCCGCCTCGAGGAAGCCAGGGTGATGATTGAAAAAGCGCACGAGCTAAGCCCCGAGGACCACTACATACTCGACAGCCTAGGCTGGGTACACTACCGCCTGGGCAACCTGGACAAGGCCCTGGAATACTTGCGCCGCGCCTATTCGCAGCAACCGGATCCGGAAATCGCCGCCCACCTGGGCGAGGTGCTGTGGAAGCAAGGCAAGCACGACGAGGCGGTCAAGACCTGGGAGGCAGCGCTTTCAGCCTTTCCTGAAAACGAAGTCCTGATTAGCACCAACAGGAAATTCAATCGTTAAGATGCAAGCTGCACAGCGCTGGCTGCTGCTGGGCGCCATATTGGCAGTCCCGGGCTGCGCCAGCATTCCCCCCGCCACCGTCCCGAGCGCGCCCGAGGTTCATCAGCAACACCTGGCTAACGTTGCCGGGATCGACCAGTTCAGCCTGAACGGGCGTATCGGCGTACAGACCGAAGCCAAGGGCTTTTCCGGTTCGACGCAGTGGCAGCATACTCCCCGGCAGGACACTATTTCGCTGTTTTCTCCGCTGGGCAGCCAGGTCGCCGCCATTGAGCGCACCAGCGGGAATGTCAGCCTGGTGACCAATGACAACAAACGCTACGAAGCCATGGACGCCGAAACCCTGACCGAGCAGAACCTGGGCTGGCGCCTGCCCATGAACGGGCTGTCGGACTGGGTGCTGGGACGCCCAGGCAAAGAGCCGGTAGAAGCCGCCCAATGGGACGATGCCGGGCGCCTGGTCAAGCTCAGGCAGGACGGCTGGGATATCGAGTACGGCCAATATGCTACCGTCAACCATTACCAGCTCCCTATGCGCATCACCCTGCGCAATGCCAGCAGGCTCACGCTCAAGCTGATCGTGCAGCAATGGCAGTTGCCATCGCGTTAAGCAACAGCCTCCTCAAGACCATGCAAGATTTCCACGCTTACCCCGCACCGGCCAAAATCAACCTGTTCCTGCATATCACAGGCCGCCGGCCTGACGGCTACCACCTGCTGCAAAGCGTGTTCCGCCTGCTGGATTTTGGCGATACCGTGCATATCAGGCCACGAACCGACCATACCATCCGGCGCACGGAAAATACGCCCGGCGTACCTGAAGAAAGCGATTTGTGCATCCGCGCGGCGAAATTGCTGCAACAGCATGCGGGTTGCAAGCTGGGAGCCGATATCTACGTCACCAAGCGCACCCCTATGGGGGGCGGGCTGGGCGGAGGCAGTTCCGACGCTGCCAGCGTTTTGCTGGCCCTCAACCGATCGTGGAGTCTCGGTTTGCGCCGCGAAGAGCTTATCTCCCTGGGCCTGAAACTGGGAGCGGACGTCCCCTTCTTCATTTTCGGAGAAAACGCCTGGGTGGAGGGAGTTGGCGAAAAACTGCAATCAATTCAATTGCCTCAAACCCATTATCTGGTCATCACCCCGCGCGTCCATATTTCGACCGCAGAAATTTTTGCATCGAAGCAATTGACAAGGGACACGAATCCCACGACAATAGCGGCCTTTCTGAGGGACTTGGTTCACAACGATCTCGAAACCGTAGTTAGACGGCAGTACCCGGAAGTTGAAAAATGCCTGCAATGGCTGTCTCAATTCTCCAAGGCTCGCATGAGCGGTTCTGGCGCTTCGGTATTCGCAGCATTCGACGACCAGGAAGCTGCGGAAGCTGTGCTGGCAAGAATGAATGAAACGCGCGAATTGCAACAATATGCGGGTTGCGAAGTTTCAGGATTCCATGCAAAAGGGCTGGATCAACATCCCCTGCGCAGTTTTGCAGCCTGATGGAAACAACGATCAAATGGGGAGTCGCCAAGCTGGTTAAGGCACCGGATTTTGATTCCGGCATGCGAAGGTTCGAATCCTTCCTCCCCAGCCAGAATAAAAGCGTGTAACTTAAAAATTACACGCTTTTGTTTTTTGCACGCGATTTATACAAGCGATATCTCGCGGTTTTTATAGAAGCGACTTCTCGCGGTTTATGTTAGAGATAAGGATTCCAACTGTGGCCAAGGGCGACATGATGGTATTTACCGGCAACGCCAACCGTGCGCTTGCCGAAGAGGTAGTGAGCCACCTGGGCATAGAGCTGGGCAGGGCCACCGTTGACCGCTTCAGCGACGGCGAAGTGATGATCGAGCTGCTGGACAATGTCCGCGGCAAGGACGTGTTCATCCTGCAATCCACCTGCATGCCGACCAACGACCACCTCATGGAAGTGATGGTCATGGTCGACGCCCTGCGCCGCTCCTCCGCCGCGCGTATCACCGCAGCGATTCCTTATTTCGGCTATGCACGCCAGGACAGGCGCCCGCGTTCCGCACGGGTCGCAATCACCGCCAAGGTGATCGCCAACATGCTCACGACGGTAGGCGTCAACCGCCTGCTGACCATGGATTTGCATTCCGACCAGATCCAGGGCTTTTTCGATATTCCAGTGGATAACATCTACGCCACCCCTATCCTGCTTCATGACTTGACCCAGCAGAAGCATGACGACCTGGTGGTGGTATCGCCCGACGTCGGCGGCGTGGTACGCGCCCGCGCTGCGGCCAAGCACCTCAACGTCGACCTGGCGATTATCGACAAGCGCCGCCCAAAGCCCAACGTGGCCAAGGTGATGAATATCATCGGCGATGTTTCCGGCCGCACCTGCGTATTGATGGATGACATGGTGGATACCGCCAATACCTTGTGCGAGGCCGCGATTGCGTTGAAGCAGCAAGGCGCCAAGAAAGTCGTGGCCTACTGTACCCACCCTGTGCTTTCCGGCGAGGCGGTATCGCGCATCACCAATTCCGAACTGGACGAACTGGTGGTCACCAACACGATTCCATTGCGCCCGAATGCGCAGCAATCGCCGAAGATACGCGTGGTCAGCGCGGGCGAGCTGTTTGCGGAAACCATACGCCGCATCAGCAATGAAGATTCAGTGAGCTCCCTGTTCGTAGATTAGGCGGGAGCACGGTTCCGGCGGATGGGCATGCCCACCCGCCCTTTCTGTTATCTGGTCGCGGATAACAGGCAAACCCAAGGCCGACAGGCCTTTTTTAGGAGTAGTAAAATGGCAATTACAATCAAAGCAGCCAAACGCGAAGGCAAAGGTACGGGTGCGAGCCGCCGTCTCCGTCGCGCTGGCAACGTTCCAGGTGTTGTTTACGGTGGCGACAAGGAGGCTGTCAGCCTTGAGTTCAACCACAAGGAACTGTTCCTCGAATTCCGTCATGAAACATTCCACGCTTCCATCCTGAACCTGGAAGTGGACGGCAAGAAGGAACAAGTCGTTCTGCGTGACTACCAACTGCACCCGGTCCGCAACACCATTCAGCACATCGACTTCCAGCGCGTCAGCGCGAGCGAGAAGGTGCACGTGAAGGTGCCTCTGCACTTCATCAACGCCGACGTTGCACCTGGCGTGAAGCTGGGCGGCGGCATTGTGACCCACATCCTGACAGAAGCGGACGTGAGCTGCCTGCCTAAGGACCTGCCGGAGTTCATCGAAGTGGACCTGGGCAAGCTGGAAGCCGGCCACTCTATCCACCTGTCCGAAATCAAGCTGCCCAAGGGCGTTGAGTTCGTCCAGCTGGCACATGACAACGACTCGGCTGTCGCATCGATCGCCAAGCCACGCGGCGGCGCTGCTGCTGAAGGCGAAGCGGATGCTGAAGGCGAAGCTGCAGCCGAGTAATACCGGCGTCAATGCTTGAACGCGCGCTCCGGGCGACCGGGGCGCGCGTATTCATTTTAAAGAGTCACATCATCATAATGAACGGTATCCGCCTTTTTGTTGGCCTCGGCAATCCCGGCGCCCAATATGAAGACACCCGCCACAATGCAGGCTTCTGGTGGATAGACCAGGTCTGCGCGCAGACTTCCAGCAAAACCGCTTTGGAAGCCAAATTCTTCGGCCTCAGCGGCCGGCTCAACGGCCATGCCGACACCTGGCTGCTCAAGCCGACTACCTTCATGAATGCCAGCGGCCGCGCCGTGGCGGCACTGGCGCGTTTTTACAAGATTCCGGCCGAGCAAATCCTGGTCATCCATGACGAATTGGATTTGCCCCCCGGCGCTGCCCGCCTCAAGAAAGGCGGCGGCCACGGCGGCCATAACGGCCTCAAGGACATCGCCGCGCAACTGGGCACCAATGACTTCTGGCGCCTGCGCCTGGGCATCGGCCATCCAGGCGACCGCAGCGCGGTGGTCAATTATGTGCTGCACGCGCCGCTGCGCGACGAATTGCAGCAGATAGAATATGCCATGGACGACAGTACGCTCGTATTGCCGCAACTGCTCGAAGGCAAGTTCGAGGAAGCCATGCTCAAGCTGCACACCAAAACCAAGCAGAATTAACCTTTAACCAAGAACAGGCAGATCACCATGAAATGCGGAATTGTTGGCCTACCCAACGTAGGAAAATCCACCCTCTTCAATGCGATTACCCGCGCAGGCATCGAAGCCGCCAATTACCCGTTCTGCACCATAGAACCCAATGTCGGCATCGTTGAAGTTCCCGACCCGCGCCTCAAGCCGCTGATCGAGATCGTCAACCCGCAGAAAATCCAGCCCGCGATCGTCGAGTTCGTCGATATCGCCGGCCTGGTGGCTGGCGCCTCCAAGGGCGAAGGCCTGGGCAACAAGTTCCTCGCCAACATCCGCGAGACCGATGCGATTGCCCACGTGGTGCGCTGCTTCGACGACGGCAATATCGTGCACGTCGCAGGCAAGGTGGACCCGCTGGCCGATGTCGAGACCATCAACACCGAGCTCGCGCTTGCCGACATGGAGACCGTGGAAAAAACCCTGCAGCGCGAAAGCAAGAAAGCCAAGTCCGGCGACAAGGAAGCGATCGCATTGTGCGCAGTGCTGGAGAAGGTGCAGAAGCACCTCGACCAGGGCGATCCGGTTCGCACCCTAGGCCTGGACGAAGACCAGCTCAAACTGATCAAGCCGCTGTGCCTGATCACGGTCAAGCCCGTGATGTATCTCGCCAATGTCGACGAAGGCGGTTTCGAGAACAACCCCTTGCTGGAAAAAGTGCTGGAACTCGGCAAGAAGGAAGGCGCGCCCGTGGTCGCCATCTGCGCCAAGATCGAGAGCGAGATCGCCGACCTGGAAGATGAGGACAAGGCCATGTTCCTCTCGGAGCTGGGCCTGGAAGAACCGGGCCTGGACCGCGTCATCCGCGCCGCCTACGACCTGCTCGGCCTGCAGACCTACTTTACCGCCGGCGTGAAGGAAGTGCGCGCGTGGACAGTGCGCAAAGGCGCCACCGCCCCGCAGGCTGCCGGCGTGATCCATACCGACTTCGAGCGCGGCTTCATCCGCGCGGAGGTCATCGCCTATGACGAATACGTCAAGCACAAGGGAGAGAAAGGCGCGCAGGAAGCCGGCAAGATGCGCCTGGAGGGCAAGGATTACATCGTGCAGGATGGAGATGTGATGCACTTCCGCTTCAACGTATAACATTCATCCACTCCGTAACTCAAAAAAATCCGTGTCGCAAGCACGGATTTTTTTATGTCTCCCATCAATTAGGAAGGTAAGTGGATAACGCTGATCCTGCCGTCCGGCTCCAGCCGCATTTCCTTGACTTGGTCTAGGGTTTCCAGCCCCTCCTCACGGATTTTGGACATCAGCTCTTCCTTGGTGATCCATTCCCGCCGCAGGTTTTTCCACTGGATTTCGCCATTGCGTACCAACATCATGCTGGACGACTCGGTGAATCGGCGGATCAATGGAAAGCGGTATCCCAGATAATCGAACAGCAGGTTCCAGCTTAGCAAGGTCGCCACCAGCAGCGCCCCATCCACGAACGTCTTGGAATCACCGCTCATGGCATTTTGGGACGCATCGGCCACAATCACTACGAACAGGAAATCGCCTATTCCCAGGCTGCCCACGTCCCGCCGCAATACAAAACGGAAGATGAAGAACAAAAACCAGAACACCAACGATCCCCGGATGATGATTTCCAAAGGTGGAACGCTGAAGGTGAATAATTCCATTACCGCCTCGCGAACAAGTCTATTGCCGCAATATTAAGCATGTCTTACGGGAAGCATGTGTAGTCCGATTGCGCAAAAGAGTGTAGGAAAAGTAGGAAAATACCGAATATCCCGCTTCTTCCAACTTGTCCCCGCTACTCCTACAAAAGAATCAGCACTGTCCGATTCCCATTGACGACGACCTGGCGCCATTATGCAAGTTCACGAACCAATGGAGCCCGACATGATGTCTGGATTATGGTTACGCAAGCAATGCCTTAACCTGCTCGCAATATCACTGCTCGCCTCCCCCATGTTCATCCTGAATGACGCCTCGGCGGCAGAGGTGCTGTCTGCAAAAGATCAAGGTTACCTGAAAGACATTACGCGCCTGGAGATATTACAGACCGAAGCCAGCGAACTGGCCGTGATCAAGTCCAGCAATGAAAATGTGCGGGACTTCGCGCGGGAAATGCTCAAGGCACAGACCCAGATGGGCGAAGCGCTCAAGCAGCTGGCCAGCCAGAAACGCGCCGACCTCCCGACGGAGCCATCGCTTTGGCAAAAAGCCAAGTTCAGGAGCCTGTCCTCCAAGGACGGTGCCGAATTCGACCTGGGCTATGCCAAGACTATCGGCGTCAAGTCCCAGGAGGAAATCGTGAAATTGCTGGGCAAAGTAGCCAACCGTACCGAAGACCCCGATATCAAGACATTTGCCCTGCAGCAGTTATCGCCAGCGACATCGAATCTGGAAACAGCCAAAGCCTTGCTCGCCGTTATCAAGGCCACGGAAGACGACTGAGTTCAAGCAAGGCGAATGTCGAGTTTTCTGACACGGATATAAGACGCTGGCTTATAACGAGACGCTCTAGGCCGGCCAATAATGAACACACTTTCTTTTCATTTGAGAGAGTTGCAAGACTAACTGCCTCACTCTATCAACTTCGTTATGGAGGTTTATCATGGTACAGACTGCAAGTCCGCGCGGCTTTGCCGCAATGAGTCCTGAGAAACAACGACAGATCGCCAGCATGGGCGGTAAAGCCGCTCACGCCAAAGGCACAGCCCACGAATTCGACTCCGCCTCCGCCCGGCTGGCAGGCCGCAAAGGCGGACAAGCCGCCCACGCCAAAGGCACGGCGCACCAATTTACTTCCAAGGAGGCACGCGCTGCAGGCCGCAAAGGCGGCCGCCGCAGTTCATAGGCCTTCAAGGCAGCCATGACTGATCTCTCATGGGTGCCTGATACAAAAAAGCCAGGAAGAAATTCCTGGCTTTTTATTTATCTTCGATTTTCTACACCTGGTCGCTCTCCAGGAAAAAAGCATAATGCTGGGAATAAAGCTCGCTGCCTTTTTCCAGTATGGATTTATACACCCGCGCCGCTTTTAACCCTTCCTGCGTGTGATGCACCAGCGGAGACATGAGACGGATCACGTAATCCATCACATCCATTTGGTTGCTCGACTCATTTACCCCTCCTGCCAAGCTTTCCTCTGGGGTCTCTAGCTTTGTCAGGGCAAGTGCAGACGGGGCGGCGACCAGATCTGAGACATCAGCATACTGCAAATGCTTGCCATACTCCTGGCTGTATGCCAACCAATCCAGCAGCACCTGCTGCTGGTACCCTTGTGCGGGTAACAGACTTTCGCGCTCCAGCACATGCCATAATCTGGTCCTGCCTTTGTCGTCTGGCTCCATCCAGCCTTCATTGCATAACTGCTGCAATAACAAAGGCAATGGCAGGCTATTCGTCCAATGGCCGCGAATACCCCGTTCCATGCAATCAATCCGGTAGGCCCGCTCAAGATAAGCAGCACAAGGCTGTATTGTTGCCAAGAAGGCCTTCTGCAGATCGAATGAAGCGACAATCTTGGGGATATCCAGTCCCAATTGATGCAATTTGTAGCCGTTATTGACCCGATGAAGCAAAGCTTGCCTTTCTTCATCATCATCCGCCGCATCAAGAAGTGATTTCAGCAACTTGATGGCGCTGGCAACGCAAGCGTCATCCTCTGTGGCATGCAGCGTAAAGTAATGCGGCTGAACCTCTTGCTCGCTCAACTCGTAAGCCGCAATCAGCATCGGCAGAGAGACTTGCTCGTATCCCAAATTGAATCCAATGATTTCCGGCAAGTAATCGTCGACATGGCGCCCCAATGCCAACCTGATCGCTCCTTGCACATAATACTGGTCATCCAAACCATACCAATCTGAACAACCATTTTGATCAAGCAACTTCTGGTATAACTTGACTTGGTTGCAACATTCGTCGCCATCACCCAGGTTTCGGAGATAAATCTTGCACAACGGCGCAAACTTGGCCTCGCGCCAATGCCTGAGAAAACCATATAGCCAGGCACCCTCTACCATACGGCTGGGAGCAACAGACTGCAGGAAGTGCAATGCATGCGCCTTGCAGGAGAAATATCGCGCTTTCTGCCCGGCATGCCTGTCGGCCAAATACGCCCGGTAACCAGCTTTTACCCGCGCACAACGCTGCTCCAGCCATTGAGGTAATGCTGCCATCTCGTCTGGCAAATCGCTCTCAAGCGACTCTGCTTCGGCCAATTTCCCATTAAGAAACGTTCGTGCGGATTTATATGCGCCATCAACATCAGCGCGGCGAACCAAGGCATGGAATAAATCACGGGCGGGAGCAGAGGCCGCTTGAGAAAGCGGCTGCGGAGGATTACGCTTGAATACTATCGAAGAAACATCGCGCCTGAATACCAAGCTTGGAATAGCGCCTGACACGACGCCCCGATCCAGCGTAACCTCTTTCATGATACACCCCCCCGCATTACAAGCCAGTAAGATTAAGATATAGGGAATTATCTAGAAAAGTAGACCCGCATACCGTCAGACAATTCCGCCGGTTTTCGTAGGAAAATCAACACAATCACGAGAAAAGCATACATTCCCTTTATCTTTCAATTAATTAAGGCGTTCAATGAAAAACTCCCGACCTTTTCAGGACCCGCTTCTCCCCAAGCTCTGCTCCTCTTACTCGTTATAAAACACATATTGGCTTTGACTTTAAGCAAACAAGAAAATAAAATAGCGGGCTTGGTTGAATCCTATGGGTTCTGGTGATGTAGCTCAGCTGGTTAGAGCACAGGATTCATAATCCTGGGGTCGAGGGTTCAAGTCCCCCCATCACCACCATTCAACACTTCAAAGCGGTTCAAACCAAGTTAATAAAGCCCGTCAATCCTAGAGATTCCGGGCTTTTTTATTCTCTTTCGTCCAACCCAGTCTATTGCAATCCACGATTCAGCGGGGGCATAATTGGGGGCATGTCCCCACCAGCGGGCATTTGATGCCCCCAATAAGGAAAAATGCCCCATGAAATTGAATGACATAGCAGTACGTAAAGCCAAGCCGGAAACAAAATCATACAAAATGGCGGACGGTGGGGGCATGTATTTGGAAGTCATGCCCAATGGCTCCAAGTATTGGCGACTCAAATACCGATTTAATGGCAAGGAGAAACGTTTAGCCTTCGGTGTTTACCCTACTGTTTCACTTTCTATGGCCCGCGATAGATTATCCGAAGCGAAGAGACTACTTGCTCAAAACATAGACCCCAGCGAGAACAGAAAAGCTGCAAAGCAAAGTAGACAAGTCAATGCTTCTAATAGCTTTGAGATTGTGGCACGCGAGTGGATATCGTCTTATATGATCAATAAAGCAGCCAGCCATCGCGACAAAGTACTGAGACGATTTGAGCTGTACTTGTTTCCTTGGCTTGGCAGTAAACCGATAGCAGACATTACTGCCCCTGATGTATTGGAAGCGATTCGCCGGATAGAAAAACTAGGCATATTAGAAACTGCCCATCGAACCCTGCAAACTGCGGGACAAGTTTTCCGCTACGCCGTGCAAACTGGCCGGACCATTCGAGATGTCACTACAGACCTGAAAGGAGCTCTCCCGCCATCGCCCGTCAAACATATGGCGGCTTTCACTGAGCCTAAACAGGTCGCAGAGTTACTTAGAGCCATTGATGGCTTCAAAGGCACGATTACCGTTCGCGCAGCCCTACTCATTGCTCCTATGGTATTTGTACGCCCCGGCGAATTACGGCAAGCGAAGTGGAAAGATATAGACCTTGACGCTGGGGAGTGGCGCTATCTAGTCAGCAAAACAAAAACAGATCATCTAGTCCCACTGCCCAAGCAAGTCATTGAAATTTTGCGAGAGCTCAGACCCTTTTCCGCACATAGTGAATATGTGTTCATGGGAGGGCATACTTCACTTAAACCAATGAGTGAGAGTGCAATAAATGCGGCACTAAAACGTATGGGTTACGACACCAAGACACAAATCACTGGTCATGGATTCCGTGCAATGGCCAGAACCCTTCTACATGAACGCCTAAATATTGATCCACATATTATTGAACACCAGCTTGCCCATAAAGTACCTGACGCTTTGGGAAGCGCCTATAACCGTACAAAGTTTATTCAGCAGAGAAAAGAGATGATGCAGTCATGGGCAGATTATCTAGATGAGCTAAAGGCTGGAGGAAAAATTATTTCTTTACAAGACGTTGCATAATACCCCCTGTAAGTTAATGGCTCTCTAAAAATAAAGATAATCAGCGTCAAATAAAAAATAATTTAATAGACAAAACAATATCTTAGATAAATTCCATTTTTTACTTTTATCTATCGATAAGTAAACTCTACCCCCTGTAGGGTTGGTAGGTTAAATATATCTCCTGAAATACTTGTAACCAGTCGCACACAGTCTGAATCGCCCCTACTATCCTAGACAGTCGCCAGCCCCTCGAAATAACGCTTTTCATACTCTACTGGCGATAGGCCATTATTGAAACTGTGTCGACGCCTAGGGTTGTAAAACATTTCGATGTAATCA
>NZ_JBJQII010000008.1:0-30007 GCF_045984355.1 Methylobacillus draconifructus
GATTACATCGAAATGTTTTACAACCCTAGGCGTCGACACAGTTTCAATAATGGCCTATCGCCAGTAGAGTATGAAAAGCGTTATTTCGAGGGGCTGGCGACTGTCTAGGATAGTAGGGGCGATTCAATAGCGCTTACCGGAGTGACTACATTGTCAGGCCATGCGGCATGAGCTTGCATCGAAATAAAGACTGTTGTTGCGATTAACGCTTGATGGATGATGTTCATTTTTTCCTCTAATGCTTAGGTTGAATAGATCCTGGCCGCAAAGAGGCCGGAAGGGTCTCCAGGCGCTTCTGTGCCTGGACGCCACTAAGTTACTTGGCGGAGATGTAAATTTGACTCAGGCTTCTAGTCTGTTTAGCTCATGAGATGAGCCTAGCGTGCGAAGAATGCTTTGCAGATATCAACGATGGGAAATTTAAAGGCCAGGTCTACATATATAGTGACCTGATTCGATAGGATTAATCGATGAGCATATGCATGACGGGTGGATTTTTAATCTCATGCCACTTGCAGGTTGAAGGTAAAATCTCCCTGACTAACACTCATATCCGACAATGAAAATATGACAATGCGGTTTTATCAGAAAGCATCTTCGTTTAAGTGGTTGCTTGTACTTAGCGCAATTGCCGCGGGGGGTGGTTATTTGATGATCAACGATTTACTTAATGGCTCTGAAAATAGGGCGCTGGACGATAGGATCAAGCAAGTTTCTCATAAGGTGCTGGAGGTGCGCGAGGCTCCCGAGCGTTTGGAAGTGGTCTACCTGAATGACAGGACTCAATCCAGCTCGGCTTGGATTGAGGGATTTTTTGAAGATGCCTTGAATATAGCTGTGCTTGCAAAGGACAAGGCATATCCTGAGTTGGTGTTTCTGGTGCAAACTCCGGCTGAAGATGCTGGCGACGGATCAAGAGCAACGTTAGGCATGAGCGTGGTTTATGACGGCTCCGCTCTGGATTCGCTAGCGCTTAGGGATGCCACCGTGCATCAGTTTGCTGATATGCCCAAGCAGGTTCACTATCAGCGGCTTGGAAGAATCAAAGCCCAGGAATACTGCAATGATGCCGGCGGCTATAAATATACCCCCCGTCTATGTGGTTTCCTAGTCGAGGGGTATATCAAAGGTAGAAGGCTCAATTGAACCTTGCCCTGGATTACTTCTTTCTGGGATCATCCTTGGGGTTGGTATAGGTAATATCCCAAGGGCCGGTGGCAATCAATTCCACGATGGTTTCATCACCCTCAGTCCATACGTAATGCGCATGGCCTGCAGGCAATACAAAGCTTTCTCCCACTTTCAGCGTTTCACCTTTTTTCTTGTCCAGAACGTCGCCCATCCCATTGCCTAACTTGCCCTTCAGCACGGTAATGACTTCGGTGAATGGATGGGTATGGGCGGGAATCGGGTAATTGGCAGGAAACTTGAGCCAGGCAATGAAGACGCCCGGTTTGGAAGGGTCGCCGAGGATAAGTGCGCTTTTGGCGCCCTTGGGCAGAATCGGCTCATCCTTCCAGTCGATTTGAGCCGGCCTGAATGACTGCATTTTTTCTGCCGTCATTCTTTCAATCTGATCTGCGGCTTGTGCGCCCGTTGCGGCGAATGCGAGGCAGAGGGCGGATATGATAGTTCTCATCTTTTCTTCTCCAATAGGTTTGCTTGATTATTTTTTGCTTAAATGCCTGAGCTGCTTAACATGCTTTTACAATGAAGCGGCACACATCATCGCTGATGGCGGGGCAAAGCCTATGCGACAGATGACTTAGTTTGAGGTACTGATCGTCATGATTTTGGGCTAGAGAAAATGATGAGAAGCATCCGGGCTTGGCTTGAGCTCCAATCCTAAAATCGCTTGTTCACTGAACCTAACCCCGGATTGGCAGTCTTTTGGAAATACCCATCTGTCAGGTCATCATGAGAAAAATAATATTGTCGGCGCTTTTACTTTCATTGAGCGCATGTGCCGGGGTTGCGCTACAGAATGCATCAAGTACGCCGGTGCCGCCTGACCGGGTATATGCGTCCTATCCCAAATTCTTTACCGGCGCGTATGTCACGGTGCGCCGCGACCCTGCGCCGAAGGAAATCGGGATCGGTTGCGAGAACGAGCTTTATATCGACAACATCCGTTCCTACACCATCATGCCGGGGGAATATGTGACGTTCTTCCTCACCGACGGCAAGCACGTGCTCAAGGTGGATACCGGACGCGGTTCTTGCCAGGGCAGGCCAAGTTCCGAGGAGATCAATGTTTCAAACGGCATTTCCCAGGAATACAAGATTTTCAGCCCACCTGGCGATACGCTGCGGTTGTTCCGTATCATGTGATGCCGGGATATGGGTTTGCCCTAGCGGGAATGCCCTTGAAATGAAAAAAATGATAATCTTGCGTTTCGCGACTGGGACTGTCGCGGTTGACCATATTGATTAAGACAGGAGATTCAAATGTTAAAGAAAACGCTCGCCATCTGTATGCTGGCCATGCTGGGCAGCGCGCATGCCGCCACGCCTTCCGATGAGCTGATTTTCAAGTTCATGGAGGTGTCCAACGTCAAGGGCGCCCTGGAGACCATGCGCGCCAATGCCGATACGGCGTTGCGGAACAACCTCCTGCAATCGCTGCAATACCAGCAGTTGAACGACAAGCAGAAGAGGATCGCGGAGGAGGCCGGCGACAAGGCGGTGAAGGTGCAGCAGGAGAATTTGTCTTACGACGCCATCGTCAAGCTGGTGTTGCCGTTATACCGCCGTACGTTCACGCAGGAAGAGCTGCAGGCCGCGATCAATTTCTATAGCTCGCCCGCCGGCAAATCCATCAACCAGAAAATGCCGCAACTGGCGGCGGAGTCGATGAAGCTGACCAGCGAGCTCAACCAGAAGGTGATTCCGCAATATCAGAAGATCGCCCAGGAAGCGGTGGAGCGCATCAAGCAGGCAAAGTAAGGCGGGGGCGGATGATTAATCCGCTTTTTTCTTTTGTGGCGGGCTGTCATCTGCCGGGGGCGTGGGGATGATCTGCTCGACGCTTTGCGGCTCCGTCCGCAGCATCATGATGGAATCCAGCGCCTTCTGCTCGTCAAGGGGAGGCTCTTCGTGTTGGAGCAGCGAGTGCCAGTGCGATTGCACGATGTTCTTGACCTGGTGGGCCTCCTGCTCAAGGTCCAGCAATACCGGCAGGCGCACGATGCCGGTATTGGAAATCGCGAATAGCCCGATCGCCATCGTCAGCAAGACTATCACCCATTGAATGCGCGCGCTGTCGCGATGCCTGCGGTTTTCCTCCTGGAAGTCGCTCAGGCTTTTCCATGCCAGGCCGGTGACCTTGTAATGGCCCTTGGCCGTCATTTCCAAGTCATGCGTTTCCACCAGCGAGGCCAGTTGGTACTTCATTTTCTGCATGTACCAGATGCGGTCTTCCTGCGTGAAGCAAAGGTAGCCGACCATTTCCCCCATGAGTTCGTTGAGCGTGAACGGTGTTTCGGAGACGGCCTTGTGCGCGACGATGTATTTGAGCAGGTCGTAGCGTTCGCGGGTTTCCGTCGGCCTGCGGTTGAGGAACACGCTGCCGAGGAAGTGCTTGATGTTGGCAGTCCAGCGGTAGATGGGGGTGAGGATGAGCGGGAGCGCCAGCATCAGGCGGCCCAGCGAGGTGTAGCGGCGGAAGCGGTTGTTGCCTGCCACAGAATAGCGGTACTCGACCACGATGTTCTGGTAGGGAAAGCGCTCGACCGGGCTGGCGATCACGTTGCGCGAAAGCGCGCCCTCGGGATTGAGGGATTGCCCGTATACGTTGCTGCCGTCCACGGCCAGGATTTTCTGCACGCCGTATTGCGAGGTGGTGGCGACGATGTTGAAGGTGCGTTCGCGCTTGCCAAGCAACATGATCATGAGCAGCCAGAGGTTGAGCTTCATTGATGGACGGCAATATTGTTGGTTTGAATTGGGGTCATTTTACCGCGTAATCGCCGCAACCAGCCTAAGTCTTTGTAAAGCTGTGCAGTTTCCCGAGCTTGATCGCGATTTTCATCAAGTGCCCTATGTCTTCCTTTGTCAGCTGCACGGAGTTCGCCGGGCTCGGTGAATTGTCCTGCACCATGGCGATCACGGCATTGTAGCAATCCGCGGCATAACTGATCTGTGCTTGCTCCGGTGCGGAGCTGAAATCCGAACCGTAGAAGTGCTTGCAGGCTTCAATGCAGCCGTGCAGCAGGGATTTGTTGATGCAGGGGTTGCAGGCCGTTGCCTGTTGCGGCGCGGTATTGGGTGGCGAAAGGGAAGGGGGATGGTCGCTGTCGGAAATCCACCATTCCTTGGCAATGCCGGTTGCGTTGATCAATAGCTGGAAATTGGCTCCCCGCGGCATGCGGTCATGCTTGAGCCATTCATGAACAGTTTGCACTGGAAGGCCGTTTTGTTCGGCCCAGGATTTTGCAGATTGCCCGCCAATGACCTTGAGTAACTTCTTTGATATTCCACTCATCCGAATTCTTCTAAAAATCGGAAATTATTCCGGATGGGGTAAATGGCCCATAAATGCTTTTATATTCATGGTTCATCGTTATTATTTCTCCGTTATTACAAATAATTTTCCGACTATTTACTATTGACATCCGAATTAGGATGTCTTTTAATAACTCATCTTCATTGATCATCAATCTGGATGTTTGGCAACAAGTCGCTATGAATGATGAAAAAAAATTGATAACTGGAGATTGGCATCGGGCAGACATCATTGCCGCCGTGCGCAAGACCAAAACCAACTTGCAGGCGCTATCCAGGCGGTACGGCTTGTCACGCACAACGTTGAGCAATGCTCTTTACAGCCCATGTCCTCGCTATGAGCGTCTGATCGCCGAGCATATAGGCGTCACTCCACAAACAATCTGGCCCAGCCGATATCACCTCGACGGCACGCCCAAGAGCGGAAAGGGCGAGCGCAAGTCGGATGGGCGCCAGCTATATATGCTGAATGGTAGCATTGCCAGTGATTCGCGCAATCAATATCCGGTGCTGGCAGATCAATTATTTGCTGCTGGGCCTTCCAGGCCGGATGGCGTATCCCATTCTTTGCCGGATCAGTCCTACGATGCCGTGACCGGCTTGCCTGGAAAATCGCTGTTCCTGGAACACCTCGAGCAGTTTGTCGAACATGCAAGGCGGCATCCATTGCGCAAGGTGGCGGTGCTGGTCGTGAGGGTGGCGCGGTTCGAGCAGGTGACGGAAGTGCTGGGGGAGCAGGCTGCTGCCATCCTGCTCAATGGCATTGCGCAGCGCCTGAACGACCGGATGCCGGTCGCTCACCTCAAGCGGGAGGAGTTCGCCGTCCTGCATACCAGCCATGATGCTGCCGATGCGGGCATCTTCAAGGCGGTGGAAGGGGTCAAGTCCCTATTCTCCACGCCTTTCCAGGTCGAGGGCGGCGAAGTCATCCTCTCGTGCAATATCGGGGTTGCCGTATATCCATGGCATGCGGAACGAAGCCTGGAGCTGTTGTCGCATGCCTCGTCCGCATTGTTGCCGTGCCGCGAGTCCGATGCGCGGGACGTCTATATCTATTCCGAACAGGTGATCGGCTGCGAAAGGGAGCGCTTTTTCCTCGAGGCCGCCTTGCACCGCGCTTTGGAGCGCAATGAGCTGAGCCTGTATTTCCAGCCGCAGATCGACGTGCAGGCAGGCAGGATCATCGGCACGCCGTCGATCACTCATCTTCATATCACTGCGAATGCAGGCTAGGGCAGGCTGATCAACCAGCGTTGATCGACCGCGCCATTCTATTTTTTCAATCCAAGGGGAGGACAGGGATGAACCGAGCTTATAAAACGATATGGAGCGCTGCGCGCCGGATGCACCTGGTGGTGCCTGAAACGGCCAAGAGCAAAGGCTGCGGCAGCGGGGCCGGCGTCAGTGCGGTCTTGGCCGTGCTGGCATGTTGCGCAGCGTATTCGCCAATGGCGTCGGCAGAGCCTGCGGTCTATACGCCCTATGCGGTCGACATGGATCCTTTGGCCTGGAAGAAGGACAGGGGCGGCTCCCCTTCGCTGGAACGTGTGGAGTGGCAAGGGCGGGATGCCTTGAAGCTGGCGGTCAACCCGCCTGCGGCAAGCGACTCCTTCAATAACTGGCAAGGCTATTCGCAACAGACCACAGTGCCTGCGGGCGCTTCCTTCCTGCGGGGCGATATGTGGGTCGACGGGGATTGGCAGAGCGGAACGGCAACCGACTATGTCAATACCGGCATGTGGGGCAGCGCCATGCCTGAATCGGTGGTGGCAGATGGAGCGTATGTCGATAGCGAGGCCGCATTTCCCATCATCCATTTCAACAACCAGGATGGCGTTGGTCGCTTGCAGGTATGGGACAGTGGCGATTGGGTGACGCTCGCCGAGACGGCGAGCCTGATCAAGTACGACGGTTGGAATACGCTGGATTTGCGCCTGCTGCCCGAGCAGAACCTGGTCGAATATTATTTCAACGGCGAATTGATCTACGCCTGGAACCCTCCCGCAACCGCCAGCGGCGAACCGTCCCAGTTCTGGGCCATGTACCTCAAGGCCAGGAACAACGGCGAAACCGTATTTGACACTTACTGGTCTAGGTTGCTGGCCGGGAAAGTCTATGCCGACGGGGAAGTGATCGGCAATACGGATGGCGATATCGTCGTCGACGCGGGCGCGCATGCGCAAGTGGCACCCAACGCCACCATCGCGGGGAGCCTGCTTGCCGAGGGCAACGGGGAGGAACAGGCCTCGGCGGATTTCGCTGGCAGCGCCGTCATTAGCGGCAGCCTGATCGGCAGCCAGGCCGGCTTCACTTTCAGCGGCGGCAGCGCAGACGTCGTCAGCATAGGCGGCAATGTCGAACTGGAAAACGGCGCATCGGCCACTGGAGCTAGCAACGGGCCATCTATCCAGGTCGGGGGCAACATCAGGCTGGACGATGCGACGCTGGGCGGGCGCTGGAACGTGGCGGACGGCTACCTCAGTGCGGTGAACAATGCCTCGGCCTTGTTGGCCGACAGCCATTTCAACGGCACCGTGAATGGCGCCGCCAACGCCGTGGTGAAATCCGATGCCAGCGGAATTGCGATGACCGGCGGCGCTGTGGGCAATGCCGGCAGTGGCAGTGCCGTGCTGGCCGTTGCGGGGGGAACGTACGAAGGGTCCGGTGTGACAGTGACGGCTTCGGGCAGCGGTCATGGCGCAGTGGCCAATACGGGCGGGCAGGTCAGCCTACAAGGCAGTAGCATATCGACCCTGGGACAGGGCGCGCATGGCCTGGTCGCCGACGGGAACGGCAGTGTGGCGGAGGCCAGCGATACCATCATCAACGTATCAGGCAGCCGCGCTTACGGCGCCTCTGCGACCAACGGCGGCCAGGTGCGGCTGGATGGCGTGACGGTCAGCCAGACGAACAGCGGCGCCTACGGGCGCGGGGTCAGCGCGACAGGGGCGGGCTCCAGCATCGTCGCGAACAATACCGAGCTGATCGTCGGCGGCTCAGGCACCAACGGCAGCGATGCTCCCGTCGGTGCTGCCGCATCGCAGGGCGCCAGCGTTGTCCTTAAAGGCGGCGCTGTGCGCATGACCGGCAGCGACCGCAGCTATGCTGTCCGCGCGGATACCGGCGGAAGCGCAGGGCTTGACGGAGTGGCGCTTTCCACCAAAGGAGAAAACTCCCATGCCGTGCTGGCGTGGGCGGCAACGAGCGGCGCGTTTGCCGGGCAGGAAACCGTGGTGAACATCGATAGCAGCAGCATCTCTACCGAAGGGCACAATTCCTATGGCCTGTTTGCGCAGAATGAAGGGGGCAGGATAGCGGCCGGCAATGTGGCGATCACGACGACGGGGTCCGTCGGCCGGGGGTTGTACGCATTCAACGGCGGGCGTATCGACGTGGAAGCAGGCTCGATCAGTACGTCCGGAGACGATGCCGTAGGAATCCAGGCCAGCGGCGCGCAATCCCTGATCAACGCCAACGGCGTCACGATAGAAACCAGCGGCGCAAGGGCCATGGGCGTATCGGCCGGGTGGTTTGATGGCACTGGCGGCACAGTGGTCTTCGAGTCGGGCAGCATTGCCACCGGCGGTGAGGATGCGTATGGCGTGTCGGCGATATTGGACGGCTTGGTGCGGTTGCAGGATGCATCCGTGCTGACAACCGGCAGCAATGTGGCGGCGGCGTTCGCCACGGCGGGCGGCAGGCTCGAGCTCGACGGTTCCAGCCTGGTTTCCCGGCAGGGCTCCGGCATTCACCTGGTGGACAATGCCAGTGCAATCCTGGACAACACCATCATCGATGCCGCGGGCGCCTCCATACTGTCCGAGCTCACCGAGGCCGGGCAGGTGCAGGATATCCTGGTCGGGGCGGGTTCCAATCTCACCCGGAACAATGGCGTTCTGCTGCAGGTTAACCGCAACGAGCAGGGCATGGATGGCATCATCAATCTCACCCTCGCCAACGGGTCCGTTTCCAGCGGCGATATCGTGGATATCGACAGCCTGGAAGAGGGCCGCAGCGGGCTGACCAACCTCATCGTCGGTTCCGGCGCGCAATGGGTGGGCATCGTCAGGGGTATCCATGACGTGACGGCCGGGGATGGCGCTACCGTCGTCAATACCGATGGCAGCCCGATCGACGGCAATGTCAGCGGCGGCTAGGGCACGACCATCGCCTTTACCAACGGCGCTGACATCGGGGGAGGCGTAGTGGCGGGCACGGGCTCCAGCGTGAGTTTCGACGGCCTTACCAATATCGCGCAGACGGTGGCTAGCAATGGCGCCAGCTTCACGTTCAACGGCGATACCAACATCGGCAGCAACGTCAGCGGAATCGACCATGCCCAGCTGCAATTCAACGGCGACGCGACGACCGTGGCGGGCGGCGTTGGCGGCAGCGGCAATACGACGTTGGTGTTCAACAGCGGCAATACCGCGATCAATGGCGAGCTCAATCTCGGCGGCGGCTCCACTGCCGTGTTCAACGGCGATGCGACCATCGACGGCACCGTGCATGCGAGCCAGGGCGTGGTGTCCTTTGCCGGTGCGACGACCTTGAACAGCGGCCTCAATGCCGAGGATGCCGTCATCCTGTTCAGCCGCACCGCCGCCACCAACATCGTGGGCGACGTGAACCTGGGACAGGGAGCGGCCACCCATGGCGGAACGGCGGCATCGCCTATCCTGGTGGTCGGCAATGCGGTCGTGGATAGCAGCGCTACCTTGGGCGGCAACTTCATTTTCAGCGGCGCCTTGAGCGGCAGCGGCACCATCGGCCCGGGCAATTCCATCGGTACGCAGACCTACGGCTCTGTCGCCGGCTTCAGCGGTACCTATGTCGCCGAAATCAATGCGGCAGGCCAGGCGGACCTCGTGCATATCACCGATACCGGCGTGTCCGACCTGGCGGGCATCAGCCTGGAGGTCACCCAGGAAAACGGCAACGGCGGCTACCTGCTCAACCACCGCTATACGGTGTTGACCACCGACGGCTCCCTAGGTACGCCGTTTTCTTCCAGCACCTGGACCGGTGGCGGGCTGGTCAGCCTCAATACCTTCTACAATACTGACAGCGTGGAAGTCAGCTTGGCTATCGACCAGGGCGCTGTCGACAACGTGCAGTCCAGCCTGAGCCGTAACCAGCGGTCCGTCCTGGGCGGCGTATTGCTTGCCGCCGGGAGCAACCAGTTTATCGATGCGGCATTGCAGCAGCAGGACACCGCGGCGGCAATGGACCAATTGTCGGGCGAAATCCATGCCTCGGCGCGCAATACCCTGATCGAGGACAGCCGCTTCGTACGCAACGCGGCGATTGACCGCACCCGCCAGGCATTTGGCGCTGTGGCGGCGGCCCGCAATGGCGATGCCGTGGAAAGGGAAGGCTATACCGCCTGGACGCAGGCGCTGGGCAGCTGGGGGCATGACAGCGGCACCCAGGATGCCGCCAGGTTGAGCCGGCGCATAGGCGGCATCCTCTTCGGCGCCGATACCCAGCTGGGCGAACGCTGGCGCGCCGGTGCGCTGGCAGGTTACTCCGACAGCAGCCAGGAAGCCAGCGGCAGGCATTCTTCCGCCAACGTGCGCAGTTATCACCTGGGGCTCTATGGTGGTGCAGAGTGGGACGGCCTCGGCCTCAGGCTGGGGGCCAGCCACAGCTGGCATGACGTCAATACGCGCCGCAGCGTGGATTTCCCCGGGCTTGCGGCGGAAAGCAAGGCGGATTACAAGGGTCGCACCTTGCAGGGTTTCGCCGACCTGGGCTACCGCCTGGAGGCTGGGCTGCTCGCCCTCGAGCCTTTCGTGACGTTGGCGCATGTCAACCTGCATACCGATGGTTTCGATGAGAAGCAAGGCGCCGCCCTGAGAGGCCGCAGCCAAGGTACGGACACCACCTTCGCCACCCTGGGCCTGCGCGCGGCACGCCAGCTCGAAAGCGGGGAGCGCACCCATGCGGTATTGCGCGGCTCGCTGGGATGGCGGCATGCGAGCGGTGATACCAGCGAGCGGTCGCAACTGGCTTTCAGCGGGGGAGAAGCCTTCGGCATCGCCGGGACGCCGGTGCGTCGTGAAGCGCTGGTGGTGGATGCCGGGCTCGACATAGCGGCGGGCGATGCCTTGAGTCTGAGCCTATCCTATTTCGGGCAGTTTGCGCGGCAAGCCGAGGACCACGGCTTGCGCGCCAGTCTGAACTGGCGGTTCTGATCGCGGATGCCAATAAAAAAGCCTGCTTCGTGCAGGCTTTTTTATTGCTCAAGTGAGCGTGTCGGCTAGGCCAATGCGCGCTCGATACGCTCCAGCGCGTTCTTGAGGTTGTCCATGGAGGTGGCGAACGAGATGCGGAAGTAGCCCTCGGCTCCGAAAGCGGAGCCGGGCACCACGGCGACGCCTTCCTGCTCGAGCAGGTATTCCGACAGTGCCATGTCGGTGGCCTGCTTGATCTTGCCTGCGGCAAACAGGTTGTTGATGGCTTCGCGCGCATCGGGGAACGCATAGAATGCGCCGCCCGCCTTGATACACTTCAGGCCCTTGATTTCGTTGAAGCGCTTGACGACGAACTCGTGGCGTTCGCGGAAAGCGTCCAGCATCGGCGTGATGCACTCCTGCGGACCTTCCAATGCAGCCTGGGCCGCCACCTGCGAAATCGAGGTCGGGTTGGAGGTGGATTGCGACTGCAGGATTTCCATCGCCTTGATGATCTTGGCCGGGCCCGCAGCGTAGCCGATGCGCCAGCCGGTCATGGAATAGGCCTTGGAAACGCCGTTGAGCACGATGCAGCGCTCCTTGAGCTCGGGCGCGGCGTTGAGGATGTTGTAGAACTTGTCCCCGGTGAGGTTGACGTGCTCGTACATGTCGTCGGTGGCGACCAGCACATGGGGATGTTTCTTCAACACCTCGCCCAGCGCCTTGAGTTCTTCAAGGCTGTATACCGCGCCGGTCGGGTTCGATGGCGAGTTGATCATGAACAGCTTGGTTTGCGGCGTGATGGCGGCCTCGAGCTGCGCGGCGGTGAGCTTGAAGCCCTGTTCGATGCCGCATTCGATGATGATGGGCTTGGCGCCCGCAACCAGGGCGATATCGGCGTAGGAGACCCAGTAAGGCGCGGGCACGATGACTTCGTCGCCCGGGTTCAGTACGGCGAGCGCGAGGTTGAAGATACATTGCTTGCCGCCCACGCCGACGATGACTTCCTTCTCGGTGTAGTCGAAGCCGTTTTCGTTCTTGAACTTGGCGACGATGGCTTTCTTCAGGCCGGGAATGCCGGCAACAGGGGTGTATTTGGTGAAACCTTGGTCAATCGCTTTTTTAGCGGCGTCCTTGATGTGTTGTGGAGTGTCGAAATCCGGTTCGCCTGCGCCCAGGCCGATGATGTCGCGGCCTTCTGCCTTAAGCTTGGCGGCACGTGCGGTGACAGCCAGGGTGGGTGATTCTTTGATGGATTGAACGCGCTGCGAGAGTTCCAAGATCTGAAATCCTATAGAGAAATAATGAAGACGACGGCAAAACGTTAATTTTACTCATATTATTCCCAATGCGGAATATGGCGGCATGCGATATTTGGCTGGTGTTGCGCGATAGTTGAGGCAATAGGCGTAATTTACTGGGTAGAAGAAGCCGGCTTGGCGGCCATGTCGTTGCAGTCGTCGGGGCATGCGGCCGCCTTGCGGAATTCCATTGCCAGCTTCTCGCTGATCTTGCCCAGCGATTGCTCTATGGCATAGGCCTCGTCCTTCTTGCCTTGATGCGCCGCCATCAGGCCAAGGCGGAACATGGCGTCCGTATTCGCCGGATCGAGGCTGAGCGCCTGTTTGTAGCTGGCTTCCGCGGCCTGTGGCTGCTGCAGGTGTTCCTGCGCGTAGCCGAGCTCGTACCACGCCTCGCTGTTGTCGGGCTCCGCCATGGTCCATTGCGTGGCGATCCTGCCCAGGGCTTGCCAGTCCTTTTGTATTTCCGGGATGGCAATCATCAGGAAATAGAGGCGCGATTGCTCTGTCGCCTCCCACAAGGCTTGGCCGATCAAGGGAAAGCGGGTTTGCGGCTGGCGTTCCTCCAGCTGTTTCAGCCATTCCACCGGCAGGGCATAGTAGTAAGCCTGGCGGCCCAGCGTCTTGAAGGTGTTGATGCCCACAAGCTCGCCGGCCTCGTTGTACAAGCCGCTGCCGCTGGCCCCGAGCGCGAACCTTGCGGTGCTGCGGATGATGCTGCCGTGGTCCAGGGAGTAGAGCGACTTGATATTGCCTGCCGAGATCAGCGGGGAGGCAACGCCGTTGGAGTGGCCGATGGCGATGACTTGCTCGCCTTTCTTCAGCGCGGTGCTTTCCCCTAGCGTCACGGGCTTGAACGGCAGAGGGTCCGTGTGCAGCAGGCAGAGGTCGTGCCAGAGGTCGGCCTGCACCGATTCGACCTGGTAGACATCCTCGCCGCGTGAAATCCAAGGCTTGCCGGATTCGCGCAGCACATGGCAGTTGGTCAATACCCTGTCGCTGGCGACGACGATGCCGGAGCCGTAACCCAAGCCGCCATCCGCCCGGTAGGCCCTCACCATGACGGTGGAGAAGAAGGGCTCGATCATTTTCTCGCGGTCGATGGCATGGGCGGGTAGCGCTGGCGTCAGCAGCCATGATGCGGCAATCCACAGCAGATAACGCATAACTACCTCCAGGCTCGGGCAGGAATAAAGAGGCAACCGGGTTTGAAAGAAGGTGGATCAACAGGGACGTGAACTTCGCTTGCCTGTTAGAATCTCAGTTCTTTCTCATTGGTGATTGATGTGATTGTCACTTTCCCAAACAGCAAATACAAGCTTTTTCAGCCGTTCCCGCCCGCAGGCGACCAGCCGGCGGCAATCGAGGCGCTCACGGCCGGCGTGAACGAGGGGCTGAAATTCCAGACCTTGCTCGGCGTGACGGGTTCCGGCAAGACGTACACCATGGCGAACGTCATTGCCCGCACCGGCCGTCCCGCGATCGTGATGGCGCCGAACAAGACATTGGCCGCCCAGCTGTACTCGGAGTTCAAGGAGTTCTTTCCGCAGAATGCCGTGGAGTACTTCGTCTCGTACTACGACTACTACCAGCCCGAGGCCTACGTGCCGTCGCGCGACTTGTTCATCGAGAAGGATTCCAGCATCAACGACCATATCGAGCAGATGCGGCTGTCCGCCACCAAGGCGTTGCTGGAACGGGAGGACAGCGTCATTGTCGCCACGGTGTCGGCGATTTACGGTATCGGCGACCCGGGCGAATACCACGGCATGGTGCTGCATATCCACCTGGGGATGAAAATCAGTCAGCGCGATATCGTCAACAAGCTGATCGCGATGCAGTATGAACGCAACGACTTCGATTTCTCGCGCGGCGCTTTCCGCGTACGTGGCGACGTGCTCGACGTGTTTCCTTCGGAAAACAGCGAAACCGCGGTGCGCATCAGCCTGTTCGACGACGAGATCGAGAGCATCACGGTGTTCGACCCGTTGACCGGGCAGATTTTCAACAAGATCCACAATTTCCGCATCTTTCCCTCCAGCCATTATGTGACGGCGCGCGAGGCCACGATCCGCGCGATGGAGACCATCAAGCAGGAGTTGCGCGAACGCGTGGATTTCTATATCAAGACCGGCAAGCTGGTGGAAGCGCAGCGCATCGAGCAACGCACGCGCTTCGACCTGGAAATGCTCAACGAGATCGGCTTCTGCAAGGGCATCGAGAATTACAGCCGGCACTTGACGGGGCGGCAGCCTGGCGATGCGCCGCCGACATTGATCGATTACCTGCCGAAGAATGCGCTCATGATCATTGACGAGAGCCATGTCACCGTGCCGCAGATCGGCGGCATGTACAAAGGCGACCGCGCGCGCAAGGAAAACCTGGTCGATTACGGCTTCCGCCTGCCGTCGGCCATGGACAACCGGCCGCTCAGGTTCGAGGAGTTCGAGCGCATCATTCCACAATGCATTTTCGTGAGTGCGACGCCGGCGGAATACGAAGCCACGCATCAGCAGCGCATTGCGGAGCAGGTGGTGCGGCCCACTGGTCTGGTCGACCCCGAGATCATCGTCAAGCCGGCCGATACGCAGGTGGATGACCTACTGTCGGAAATCAAGCTCAGGGTCGATGCGGGCGAGCGGGTGCTGGCCACCACATTGACCAAGCGCATGGCGGAAGACCTCACTGATTACCTTTCCGAGCATGGCGTGCGGGTTCGCTATTTGCACTCCGACATCGATACGGTGGAGCGCGTGGAAATCATCCGCGACTTGCGCCTGGGCGAGTTTGATGTGCTGGTGGGGATCAACCTGCTGCGCGAGGGCCTGGATATTCCCGAGGTTTCACTGGTCGCCGTGCTGGATGCGGACAAGGAGGGCTTCCTGCGCTCGGAACGGTCGCTGATCCAGACCGCGGGGCGCGCGGCGCGCAACCTCAACGGCAAGGTGATCTTCTATGCCAACAAGGTAACGCGCTCCATGAAGCTGGCGATGGATGAAACCCAGCGCCGCCGCGCCAAGCAGATGGCGTTCAACGCCGAGCATGGCATCACGCCGAAGGGCGTCAGCAAGCGCATCAAGGACATCATCGAGGGCGTCTACAGCAAGGAGGATCACCAGCGTGACCGCAAGGCGGCTGAAGAGCAGGCCAGCTACGGGAAGATGACCGAGAAGCAGCTGGTCAAGGAAATGAAGCGCCTGGAGAAAGCCATGCACGAGAGCGCAAAGAACCTGGAATTCGAGAAGGCCGCCGACTATCGCGACCAATTGAAAAAACTCAAGAACAGTTTTTATGGCGCGGACGTGCCGGACGAACTGCTGGATTGAATTATCGATCATTCGATTGGATCAGTCCGGCTTTTGAAGCGTGCCGGAAGCGGTGGGATTCGAACTCGCGAATAAAAAAAGCCCTGACACAAGCCAGGGCTTTTTTGTTGCTGCTTGATATTACTTCTGGGTTTCCACCATCACCAGCTCGTCGTTGCCGGCTTCGTCCTTGGCCGCCTTTTGCTGCCAGGCCGCAGGCTTGCGCGGCGCGCGTTTTGCAGGTGCTTCCTCCACAGGGGCGGTTGCTTTAACTGCATCGGCCTTGGTTTCTACCAGTTGCAAGCCGGAATCCGCCAAGTCGGCCGGCTTTTCTGCCTCGGCCTTGCGGCGGCGGGGCGCGCGCGGCTTCTTCTCAGGCTTGGCAGCTTCAACCGGGGCTTCTTCAGTCACGGTTTCGGCAGCTTTCGCCGGCTCGGCGGCAGCAGGCGCGCTGTCCCCGGCAGGTTCGCTCTCAGGCGCTTTTGCCGCTTTGGTTGGTGCTGCCTTGGCTGTCGTTTCCACAATGGCCGGCTGGGTTTCCTCAACCGCGGCGGCTTCTGTCTTGGCGACTGGCAGAGGCGCTTCTTCGCGAGGCGCTGCTTTTGTTTCAGCCTGGGCTGCCTCGGCCTTTTCCTTCACTTGGGGAGCAGGAGCTGTTTGCGGAGCGGCTGCTGCCTTGGTTTCCACCGGCAGTTCGGCTGCTACTGTCGCAGCAACAGGAGCTTCTGCAGCTGAACGCACGTCTTCTGCCGCTTGCTGGCGGTTTTCGCGGTTTGCATTTTCGTTGCGGGGCTGGCGCTCGCGGCGGCCATTGCGCCCACGGCGGTTGCCGCGTTGCTCGCTGCCAGCTTCTGCAGGCGTTTCTGCCTGCAGGGCAGGCGTAGCCTGCTGCTGAGCCTTGGGCGGGCGCTCGTTGCGCTCGGCCTTTTCCTGGCGTCCTTGGGCTGCGCGTTGTTCAGCCTGTTGCGGACGCCGGTCCTGGCCCCGTGGCTCCTTGCGCTGTTCCTGACGCTGCTCGTTTTGCGCCTGGCGGTCATTGCCGGTACGTTCATTGCCGTTGCGCTCGTTGCGCCGGGTGTTATTGCGGCGCTGGTTGCGGCCATTGTCGCGGCGTTGGCTTTCTTCCTGCGGTTTGGCTTCGGGCTTGGGCGCGGTGACGCTGGCGAGCCAGGACTTGAAGCGGTTGAGCAGGGAGGTGCTGTTGGGATTTTCCTTGGCCGTTGGAGCAGGCGCAGGCGATGCGGGCGTAATGCCCTTCACGGCAGCTTCGGGTTTTGCGGGTCTAGGCTCCTGGGCAATCGCGGTCTCGATAGTCTCGGACGGCAACTCGACCATTTCATAGCTGGCGCGGCCTGTTTCTTCCACGTCGTCATGGCGGATGCGCAGGATGTTGTAGTTGGGGGTTTCCATGTGGATATTGGGGATCAACACCACTTGCACGCCCATGCGCTGCTCGATCTTGTGGATTTCCGAACGCTTCTCGTTGAGCAGGAAGGTGGCCGCCTCGACAGGGAGCTGTACCTGGATGATGGCGCTGTTTTCCTTCATGGCTTCCTCCTGCGTGATGCGCAGGATGTGCAATGCGGTCGATTCTATGCCGCGGATGTGGCCGGTGCCATGGCAGCGCGGACAGGGAATATGGTTGCTTTCACCCAGGCTCGGGCGCAGGCGCTGGCGCGAAAGCTCCAGCAGGCCGAAGCGCGAGATCTTGCCGGTCTGCACGCGGGCGCGGTCGTGGTGCAGCGCATCGCGCAGGCGGTTTTCCACTTCGCGCTGGTTGCGCTGGCTTTCCATGTCGATGAAGTCGATGACGACCAGGCCGCCGAGGTCGCGCAGGCGCAGCTGGCGGGCGACTTCGTCCGCAGCCTCCAGGTTGGTATTGAACGCGGTCTGCTCGATGTCGCTGCCCTTGGTGGAGCGGCCGGAGTTGACGTCCACGGACACTAGGGCCTCGGTGTGGTCGATGACGATCGCGCCGCCGGAAGGCAGGCGCACTTCGCGCGCAAACGCGGACTCGATCTGGTGCTCGATCTGGAACCTGGAGAACAGCGGGATCTCGTCGCGGTAGAGTTTGACGCGCGATACGTTGTTCGGCATCACATGGTTCATGAACTGCACGGCTTGTTCATGAATGTCGGGCGTATCGATGAGGATCTCGCCGATATCCGGCTGGAAATAATCGCGAATGGCGCGAATGACCAGGCTGCCTTCCTGGTAGATCAGGAACGGGCCGCTCTGGATGGTGGAGGCGCTTTCGACGGCAGTCCACAATTGCAGCAGGTAATTCAGGTCCCACTGCAATTCTTCCACGCTGCGGCCGATGCCGGCAGTGCGCGCGATGATGCTCATGCCGTTAGGTACTTGCAGTTGCGCCATGGTGTCGCGCAGTTCGTTGCGGTCTTCGCCCTCGATACGGCGGGAAACGCCGCCCCCGCGAGGATTGTTGGGCATCAGCACCAGGTAGCGGCCTGCTAGCGAGACGAAGGTGGTGAGGGCGGCGCCCTTGTTGCCGCGTTCGTCCTTGTCCACCTGGACGATCAGTTCCTGGCCTTCCTTCAGGACATCCTGGATGCGTGGGCTGCGGCCTGCATCGCCATCGTTCAGGAAATAGCTGCGGGCGACTTCCTTGAAAGGAAGAAAGCCGTGACGGTCGGTGCCGTAGTTGACAAAAGCGGCTTCGAGGGAAGGTTCTATGCGGGTGATGACACCCTTGTAGATGTTGCTCTTGCGTTGTTCCTTGCCGGCGGACTCGATATCGAGATCGATGAGTTTTTGTCCGTCGACAATCGCGACGCGTAATTCTTCTGATTGCGTCGCATTAAATAGCATGCGTTTCATTACGGGCTCCCGCGCTCTTCAAGCGGGCAGCAGGCCTTGCATGGCCTTGGGGCAGCAGCGGTATGACTGAAACTTCAATGTATGCGCCTGCTCAATGTAGGCAAGCGATAACAACACGATACGAGCAGATCAAAGTCCGCAGGAGGTAACGCGAAGCAATAGTTTCTCAATTTTTCAGCTAGGCAGTTGTTTGCCTTCAGGCCGCTTTTTCCTAATGTGCGTTTTAGTGCAGTTTAAAGGTGCCGTCTTGGGCCACCCGGAAAAAGATTTTCTAATACCGTTGTGCCACAGTATCAGCTTGAATTTGTTAACGAAAGCTTTCGTAAACTATTGGGTCTAAACCCCGGTACGTCTATTTCTGTCTCGGATTAGCCGTCATTATCGGCTAATATGCTATTTTTTCAGTATATCCTGGGCTGTTGCGCCACATGAGCCATATCGGTCTGCGGCGGCTAGAGCGCATTATTTGTTACAAATCGCTACTTGATGTTGATTGGCGAGCGAGTTAACCAAGGTGTTTTTTCATTCCAGTTGTCATTCTTGAAGAAGCGCTTAGCGCATTTACCTCAAGATGGTCGTAGTATAGGTGAGATGAATAATTTAAGCAAAACAAGAAATCAATTTAATCCCGCCGCTGTCAACCTGCTCACTGTAGATGAAGCCAGTGAAGGCCAAAGAATTGATAATTTCCTGGCCAAAATACTCAAGGGGGTCCCCAAGAGCCATATTTACCGCATCCTGCGCAGCGGAGAGGTTCGCGTCAACAGCAAACGCGTGGATTCAAGCTGCAAGCTTAGTCTGGGGGACCAGGTGCGTGTGCCGCCGGTGCGCATGGCGCAGCCGCAGGCCGAGTCGGTGGCTAAGCCGCAGGCATCCAAGTTCGACGATGCCATCATTTTCGAGGATGAGGCGCTGCTGGTGATCGACAAGCCGGCGGGGTTCGCCGTGCACGGGGGGAGTGGTATCAGCCGCGGCGTGATCGAGCAATTGCGCCTGGAGCGCCCGCATGCCAAGTTCCTCGAACTGGTGCACCGCCTCGACCGCGAAACCTCCGGCGTGCTGTTGCTCGCCAAGAAACGCGTGGCGCTGGTCAACCTGCATGACGCCATCCGCAACAACCAGACGGATAAGCGCTACCTGGTGCTGGTGCATGGCAAATGGACCGACCAGAAGCGCCGGGTCAAGTTGCCCCTGCACAAATTCGTGCTGCCGAGCGGCGAGCGCAGGGTGGCCGTGCAGGATGACGGCCAGGACTCCGAAACCATTTTTTACCTGCGCAAGCCTTTGGGCGAGTTCACTTTATTGGAAGCCCAGCTTGTAACCGGCCGCACCCACCAATTGCGCGTGCAATTGTCTCACCTGGGCTTCCCGATCGCCGGCGACGACAAATACGGCGACTTTGCCCTGAACAAATCCCTGCAGAAGCGCGGCTTGAAGCGCATGTTCCTGCACTCCGCGGAAACGAATTTACGACATCCTGTCAATGGAGAAAAATTGAAATTAATCGCACCCTTACCCAATGAACTTGAGAAATTTGTTGAAATATTGAATGCGGAGTCCAAGCATGGCCAAGCGCTTTGACCTGATCGTGTTCGATTGGGATGGCACGCTTGCCAATTCCACGCAGATCATCGTGGACAGCATCCGCAAGGGCGCTGTCGAGACCGGCCTGGACGATCCGGGGCAGGAGGCCGCCAGCAGCATTATCGGCCTGGGCTTGCGCGAAGCGATCGAACAATTGTTTGGCGTGATTACGCAGGAGCAGATCCAGCAGATGGCGGCACGCTACAATGTGCACTACAACGCGCATCAGGATGACGTCGTGCTGTTTGATCAGGCTTACGACACGGTGAGCAGGCTCAACCAACAAGGGTACATGCTGGGCGTGGCCACCGGCAAGGGCCGCCGCGGCCTGAACCATGCCTTGGCCCATAGCGGCCTGGGCGAGTTCATCCACGGTACGCGCTGCGTCGACGAATGCCTCTCCAAGCCCAACCCGCAAATGTTGCTCGAGCTCATGGACGAGTTCGGCGTCGAGCCCGAACGCACATTGATGGTGGGGGATACCAGCTTCGACTTGCAGATGGCGCAGAATGCCAAGGTCTCCAGCCTGGGGGTGACCTATGGCGCGCATCCGCTGGAACGTTTGCTGCCGCATTCTCCGCTGGCGCATTTCGATGATTTTGCTACACTCAGCCAATGGCTGGACGCGAACGCCTGATCTGCCAAAGCAGTGAGCTGGAAGACGGCGGCAAGGGCGTGCGCTTCGACCTTCCCGAACTCGGCGGCCATGTCACCGGGTTCGCGGTGAGGTTCGGTGGCAAGGTCTATGCCTACGTCAACCAGTGCGCGCATATTCCGCTGGAGCTGGACTGGAACCATGGCGAGTTTTTTGACGTCAGCAGACACTACCTGATCTGTGCGACCCACGGCGCGCATTTTGAGCCGGAAACCGGGTATTGTGTAGCAGGGCCTTGCCACGGACGGAGCTTGCAGCCCGTGCAGGTGAAAGAGCAACAGCAGCAAATATTGATCAACCTGGAAAGCTTAATGAATGTCTGACAATTATCCTAACGGCTCCAACTGGGAGCGCGAAACACTGCATCAGCTTGCCTTGGCCACGGTCAAGGAACAACGGCGTTCGCGCCAATGGGGCATTTTCTTCAAGTCGCTCGGTTTCCTCTACCTGTTCATCATCCTGTTTTATGTCACCGGCTGGAACGAGAGTTCGTCCGCATCGGTGGAGCATACGGCATTGATCGACATCAACGGCGTGATTGGCAGCGATGATGTGGTGAACGCGGATAGCGTGATCGCCAGCTTGAAGTCGGCCTATGACAGCAAGGGCACCAAGGGCATCATCCTGCGCATCAACAGCCCTGGCGGCAGCCCGGTGCAGGCGGGCATCATCAACGACGAGATCAAGCGCCAGCGCAAGTTGCACCCGAATATCCCGGTTTATGCCGTGGTGCAGGATATCTGCGCTTCGGGCGGCTATTACATTGCCGTGGCAGCGGACAAGATCTATGTCGACAAGGCCAGCATCGTCGGTTCGATAGGCGTATTGATGGACGGGTTCGGCTTCACGGGCGTCATGGACAAGATCGGCGTGGAGCGGCGCTTGATGACGGCTGGCACGAACAAGGCCATGCTGGATCCGTTTTCTCCCGTCAATCCCAAGCACAAGGAATTCGCCCAGCAGATGCTGGACCAGATCCATGCGCAATTCATCGCCGTGGTGCGCGAGGGTCGCGGCAAGCGTCTCAAGGAAACCTCCGAAACGTTCAGCGGATTGTTCTGGAGCGGCGAGAGCAGCGTGGAAATGGGGCTGGCCGATGCCTTCGGCAGCTCTGACTATGTGGCGCGCGAGGTGATCAAGCAGGAAAACCTGGTCGACTTCACCGCCAAGGAAGGGCTGGCCGACAGGTTTGCCAAGCGCCTGGGCGCCAGCGTGAGCGCGAGTTTTCTCGGCAAGAAACTGGGTCTGGAGTAAGCATAAGCATCAACGACTCAAGTAAAGTCGGTCGATGAAATAAAAAAGCCACGAATATCGTGGCTTTTTTATTGATAAGAGCTGAGTACTATAAAGCTGGCAGCCTATTTTCTCGACTTGAAGTAATTCATCAGGCCGTTGGTCGAGCTGTCATACTCGTTCGACTCCTTGCCGTCGTTCAATTGAGGCAGGATTTTCTTGGCAATCTGTTTGCCGTATTCCACGCCCCATTGGTCGAAGGAGTTGATGTTCCAGATGATGCCTTGCACGAATATCTTGTGTTCGTAGATGGCGATCAGCTTGCCTAGGGTCTTGGGGGTGAGCTTGTCGAACAGGATGGTGGTGCTCGGGCGATTGCCCTCGAATACCTTGTGCGGCAGCAGGATTTCCAGCTCATCGCCGCTCAGGCCTTGCGCGACGAGCTCGGCCTTGGCTTCATCCAGCGTCTTGCCTTGCATGAGGGCGCTGGTCTGCGCGAAGCAGTTGGCAAGCAAGATCAGGTGGTGCTCGTTGCCGTTCTTGCCCACGCTGTACTGGCTATGCAGCGGCATCATGAAATCGCAGGGGATCAGGCGGTTGCCCTGGTGTATCAACTGGTAGAACGCATGCTGGCCGTTGGTACCGGCTTCGCCCCAGATGATGGGGCCGGTGGTGCATTGCACGATGCGGCCGTCGCGGGCGACGAACTTGCCGTTGCTTTCCATATCGGCTTGCTGCAGATAGGCGGGGAAGCGCGCCAGGCCTTGGTCGTAAGGCAGTATCGCGAGGCTGTCGGCGCCGAAGAAGTTGTTGTACCAGACGCCCAGGAGCGCCATGATCACGGGTATGTTCCGCTCCAGCGGCGTGTTCTTGAAATGCAGGTCGATTTCATGGCCGCCTTGCAGCAGTTCCTCGAAGTTGTCCATGCCGATGTAGATGGCGATGGACAGGCCGATCGCGGACCAGAGGGAATAGCGTCCGCCCACCCAGTCCCAGAACTCGAACATGTTGGCGGCGTCGATGCCGAACTTGCCGACTTCGTCCGCATTGGTGGAAATCGCGACGAAGTGTTTTGCAACGTGCGCTTCATCCTTGGCCGCCTGCAGGAACCAGGTGCGCGCGGAGTGCGCATTGGTCATGGTTTCCTGGGTGGTGAAGGTCTTGGATGCAACGATGAACAGCGTGGTTTCCGGGTCGCATTGCTCAAGGGTCTGGGCAAGGTGGGTGCCATCGATGTTGGAGACGAAATGCGCATTCAGGCCCGCCTGGGCATAGGGCTTGAGCGCGCCGCACACCATGACGGGCCCGAGGTCGGAGCCGCCGATGCCGATATTGACGACGTCGGTGATGCGCTTGCCTGAGTAGCCCTTCCATTCGCCGGAGCGGATGCCGTCGCTGAACTTGCGCATCTGCGCCAGCACGCGGTTGACCTCCGGCATGACGTCCTTGCCGTCGACATATATAGGTGTGTCGCTGCGGTTGCGCAGGGCGGTGTGCAGCACGGCACGGTTTTCGGTGAAATTGATTTTCTCGCCCGAGAACATGCGGTCGCGCCATTCCTCGACCTTGGAGTCGCGCGCCAGTTTGAACAGCAGCGGCAGCGTTTCATCGGTGATGCGGTGCTTGGAATAATCCAGCAACAGGCCTTCGGCGTTCAGGGAGAATTTTTCGAATCGGCGCCCATCCTTGGTAAACATGTCCCGCATCTGCAGGGGGAGGATTTCGTGATAATGGGCGCTAAGGTCATGCCAGACCGGACAGTTTGTTGGGTTCGTCATTGCGGATTATATGTTTATTGGTAATCTTTTAAAGTGGTTTGGTCATCTGTCTGTTTGCGAGGTTTGGCGTAAGCTGGCATGTCAATCCGAACAGCTTGCTGCATATAATGACCAGGTTCAATCCTGATGATTCTATTCAATTCTGAGTAAATAGACAATTTTAGTATTCAGCGCTTTGCGCCTGAAGGCGGGATGATGCAGGTTGTGATGGATTAATTGATATTTTTTAGCTATACTTCCGGGTTTTCCACCTTGCCTCACCGTTGCGCATGCGGGAGGCTGTCAATCCAAAAGGAGATTCTATGCGACATTATGAAATCGTTTTCATCGTCCATCCGGACCAGAGCGAGCAAGTGCCAGCGATGATCGAGCGCTATCGCACGCTCGTGACTTCCAATGGCGGTACCATCCATCGCCTGGAAGACTGGGGCCGCCGCCAGCTGGCTTACCCAATCCAGAAAATCCACAAGGCGCATTACGTGCTGATGAACATCGAGGCTAGCCAGGCAGTGCTTGAAGAGCTCGAGCACGCATTCAAGTTCAACGATGCAGTATTGCGTCACCTGACCCTGAATACCGACGAAGCCGTGACTGCGCCATCCCCAATGATGAAGGAAGAAAAGTCCAAGTCATTGCTGGCCAAGGACGAAGCTGCTGCACCCGCTGCAGAGCAAGCCACAGCTTAATAAGTAGTGAGTTTAAACAGGCTGGAGTTGGACGGCGAGTTCACGCAGGTTGCGGAACTGCGTTACACCCCGGCAGGAATACCGGTATCGAGTTTCGTCCTGAAGCATATGTCTGAACAGGTCGAGGCGGGAATGAAGCGCAAGGTTGAATGTGAGGTGTCAAGCATGGCCATGGGGCCGCTGGCGCTGGAAGCACAGAAAATCAGCGAAGGAACGCAGGTGAAGGTGGCCGGGTTTCTCGCAAGGCGCAGCCTCAAGAGCTCGCAGCTGGTATTGCATATACAAACATTGGAAAGAATTATCTGAAAGGTTTTCATCATGGCACGTGACATGTTCAAACGCCGCCGCTACTGCCGTTTCTCGGCAGAGGGCATCAAGCAAGTGGATTACAAGGATGTTGATCTGCTGAAGGACTTCATCAACGAAAACGGCAAGATCATCCCAGCCCGTATTACCGGCACCAAGGCCAAGTATCAGCGCCAGCTGACTACTGCAGTGAAGCGCGCCCGCTTCCTTGCCCTCCTGCCATACACTGACAAGCACTAAGAGGTGAGACCATGCAAGTTATTCTGTTGGAAAAAGTAGTTAACCTGGGCAACCTCGGTGACATCGTCAAGGTGAAGGACGGCTATGGCCGCAATTTCCTGATCCCTCAAGGCAAGGCAAAGCGTGCGACCGAAGCCAACAAGGCCGAGTTCGAGGCGCGTCGTGCGGAGCTGGAAAAGCAACAGGCCGAGCAATTGGCTGCTGCGCAGAAGCGTGGTGAGAAGCTGGCTGGCTTCCTGTTGCAAGTTACTCAGAAGGCTGGCGTCGACGGCCGCTTGTTCGGGTCTGTGACCAATGGCGATATCGCTGAAGCGCTGACTGCTCAGGGCTTCGAAGTTTCTAAATCCGAAGTGCGCTTGCCAGAAGGTCCGCTAAAGGCGATTGGCGACCATCAGATCAGCATCGCGCTGCACCACGATGTTGTTGTCGAGATCACCGTTTCCGTGCTCGGCGAGTAATACTGCATCCGGCTTTCAAGCCATCGAAAGGGCTGCCATCGGCAGCCCTTTTGTTTTGAAGATTCCAGCGCATATTGCCGAGAACGGGCAACCAACCCGCAAGCCTAATTGTTATAATGCGCCATGGCTGACGACACACTAGAATCCCTGAAACTTCCCCCGCATTCCGTAGAGGCAGAGCAATCAGTATTGGGCGGCCTGCTGCTTGAAAATGAGGCGATGGACCGCATTGCCGATATCCTCGGCGCCGACGATTTCTACCGGCATGATCACAAACTGATCTTCCAGCACATCAGCCGCTTGTTCGAGCGCAGCAGGCCCGCCGATATCGTGACCGTGGCCGAGTCGCTGGAGAATTCGGCCGAGCTTTCCAGCGTAGGCGGGCTGGCATACCTCGCGGCATTGGCGCAGAACACGCCGACCGCGGCCAATATCCGCCGCTATGCCGAAATCGTGCGCGAGCGCTCGGTGATGCGCAAACTGGTCGAAGTCGGCTCCAATATTGCCGAGAGTGCCTACAACCCCTTGGGACGCGACGCTCAGCAGCTACTGGATGAGGCCGAAGCCAAGATTTTCCAGATTGCCGAAGGCGGCAAGCGCTCGACCCAGGGCTTCCTGGACATGAAGACCCTGTTGCCGCAAGTGGCGGACCGTATCGATTACCTTTACCAACGCGACAACCACAGCGACGTCACAGGCATCCCCACTGGTTTTACCGACCTAGACGGCATGACCTCGGGCATGCAGCCCGGCGACTTGATCATTGTCGCCGGGCGCCCATCCATGGGTAAGACCTCGTTCTCGCTCAATATTGCCGAGAATGTGGCCCTGGACACTGGCCTGCCTGTCGCCGTCTTCTCCATGGAAATGGGCGCAACGCAACTGGTGACCCGTATGATCGGCTCCATCGGTAAGCTGGACCAGCACCGCATGCGCAACGGCAACCTGGAGGACGAAGACTGGGTGCGCCTGACGACCGCGCTCGGCAAGCTGAACGAGGCGCCCATCTATATCGACGAAGGCGCCGGCCTGAGCTCATTCGAAGTGCGCGCGCGCGCGCGCCGCCTGCACCGGCAAGTGGGCAAGCTGGGCCTGATCGTGATCGACTATTTGCAGTTGATGACAGGCACCTCCTCCGGCGGCGGCAGGAGCGAGAACCGCGCCACGGAAATTTCCGAAATCTCGCGCTCGCTCAAGGCCCTGGCAAAGGAACTGGATGTGCCCCTGATCGCCTTGTCCCAGCTCAACCGCAGCGTTGAGCAGCGCCCTGACAAGCGCCCGGTCATGTCTGACTTGCGCGAATCCGGCGCGATCGAGCAGGATGCCGACTTGATCCTGTTCATTTACCGGGACCAGGTATACAACCCGGACAGCCCGGACAAGGGTACCGCCGAGATCATCATCGCTAAGCAGCGTAACGGCCCGATTGGCCGCGTGCGCCTGACCTTCCTTGGCGAAAACACCCGTTTCGAGAATTTCGTGGGGCAATACCACGACAACTATGACGAGTAAGCATGCGTGCGACCAAAGCGACGATTGACATGGGCGCGCTGCGCCATAACCTGAATCTTGTGCGCGAGCGAGCGCCGGGCTCCAAGGTGCTGGCCGTGGTCAAGGCCGACGCCTACGGCCACGGGCTGTTGCGGGCAGCGCCAGGCCTGGAAGAAGCCGACGGCTTTGGCGTGTTGCGCCTGGGCGAAGCCCTGGCCTTGCGTGAAGCGGGCTATAGCCAACGCTTGCTGTTGCTGGAAGGGGTGTTCGGCATGGATGAGCTCGATGCCGTCGCCCAGCACGACATCAGCATTGTCGTGCACAACGAGCAGCAGCTCGCCATGCTCGAGGAGAGGGCGGCAGTCGCGCCCGCCAAGCCTATCTCGATATTCCTCAAGATGAACAGCGGCATGAACCGGCTGGGATTCAAGCCGCAGGCCTACAAACAAGCCTTGCAGCGTCTGGAGGCTTGCCCTGTGGTGGCAGGCGTCAGCTTGATGACGCATTTTGCGACAGCGGATGACGAGCAGGGCATCGCCGGGCAGCTCAATGTATTTGATGCTGAGACAGCCGGGCTGAGCCATCCCGTCAGCCTGGCCAATTCCGCTGCCATTTTGCGCTTCCCGGAGGCACATCGCGACTGGGTCAGGCCGGGCATCATATTGTACGGCGCATCGCCGGTATCGGGCATCGGCGCGGCCAGTTTCGGGTTGCGGCCCGCGATGCGCTTCACTAGCGAAGTGATCGCTGTGCAAACGCTGGAGGCCGGGGATATCCTCGGATACGGCGCGCGTTTCACCGCGACGCAGACAACCAGGGTCGCCATCGTCGCCTGCGGCTATGCGGATGGATATCCGCGCCATGCGCCCAACGGCACGCCCATCGCGGTTGGCGGGCAGCTCACGCAAACCCTGGGACGCGTCTCCATGGATATGCTGTTTGCGGATATTACCCAGCTACCCGATGCCGGCATCGGCAGCGAGGTGGAGCTCTGGGGCGAAACGGTGCCGGTGGATGCGGTTGCCGAGGCTGCAGGCACGGTAGGGTACGAGTTGTTGTGCGCGGTGGCGCCGCGCGTTGTGTTCAGGGTGACAGGCTGATGGCGAAGGCAAAGACGGTTTATAGCTGCACCGAGTGCGGCGGGCAAACCCCGAAGTGGCAAGGGCAATGCCCCTCGTGCATGGCATGGAATACCTTGGTCGAAAGCGTGGTGGAAGCCGCCCCTAGCCAGAACCGCTATGCCGCGCTTGCGCAGTCCAGCGGCTTGCAGAAACTGGCCGATGTCGAGGCTGCGGACGTGCCGCGCCACCCGACCGGCATTCATGAGTTTGATCGCGTCCTGGGCGGAGGTCTGGTGCCGGGCGGCGTGGTGCTCATTGGGGGAGATCCCGGCATCGGCAAGTCCACCTTGCTATTGCAGACCTTGTGCCATATCGCCAGCATGCGCAAGGCTCTTTACGTTTCGGGCGAAGAGTCCGCGCAGCAGATCGCCATGCGCGCCAAGCGCCTGGGGCTTGACGCCGGCCCGGTCGAACTGTTGGCGGAAATCAGCCTGGAAAAAATACTGGCTATCTTGCAGCAACATAAGCCCGAAGTAGCCGTCATCGACTCGATACAAACCATGTATTCCGAGGCCTTGCAGTCTGCGCCCGGTTCCGTGGCGCAAGTCCGGGAATGTTCCGCGCAGCTGACGCGTTTTGCCAAGCAGGCGGGCGTGACCATGATCCTGGTCGGCCATGTCACCAAGGAAGGCTCGCTCGCAGGGCCGCGCGTGCTGGAGCATATAGTCGACACCGTACTGTATTTCGAAGGGGACCAGAACTCCAGCTTCCGGCTGGTGCGCGCCTTCAAGAACCGTTTTGGCGCTGTGAACGAGCTGGGTGTGTTCGCCATGACGGAGAAAGGCTTGCGCGAGGTCAGCAATCCCTCGGCGTTATTCCTGTCGCACCATGCAGAACAGGTGGCAGGTTCCTGCATCACCGTGACGCAGGAAGGCAGCAGGCCGCTCCTGGTGGAAGTGCAGGCACTGGTGGACGAGGCGCATGCGCCCAATCCCAAGCGCCTATGCGTCGGCCTGGAGCAGAACCGGCTTGCCATGCTGCTGGCCGTCCTGCACCGCCATGCCGGCGTAGCCTGCTTCGACCAGGACGTGTTCATCAATGCTGTCGGGGGCGTCAGGATCAGCGAGCCCGCCGTGGACCTCGCGGTGCTGCTTGCGATTGTCTCCTCGCTGAAAAACAAACCCCTGAACAATAAATTGATCGTATTCGGCGAGGTGGGGTTGGCAGGGGAGGTCCGCCCGGTCCAGCGCGGGCAGGAGCGCCTGCGGGAGGCTGCCAAGCTCGGCTTCACCCATGCGATAGTCCCCAAGTCCAACTTGCCCAAGCAGGCAATTGAAGGCTTGGACGTCAAAGGCGTGGAGCGCCTTGATCAAGCCTTGCAGCTATTGCGTAACGGATGACTGTGGCTGCGGCCTGTTATAACCTGATGATTTGGTATGGGTAAATGGAGTATTGCCCAAAAATTGTAGCCGTCTGCAATTGACTGGATCGTAAAAAATACGCGTTTTCTTGGGCAAAACGCTTGGTCAGCACCGGAGATTTAATATATAATCCGGCCTCGTTTTGCGGAGAGGTGGATGAGTGGTTTAAGTCACCACCCTGGAAAGGTGGCACAGGGGCAACTCTGTCGAGGGTTCGAATCCCTCCCTCTCCGCCAGCATTGTTCGAAACCCCGATAGGTCGGGGTTTTTGCATTTCTGGGCTATCAACTCAAGTATTGATGGCAACCCTCCAGACGTTCAATCCATACATCTCTTTGGCTAAATCGGTGACGATGCTCGCTGTGCGCCTGAATGATATTCCTACAGTTGTTTCAGTTATACCTGGCTTATTTTATTGCCAGGGCTCAAGCATTATTTCATGCAGCATAACTCTTAGGCGAATACCGTTTTCTAGGCTGTTGGAGCATGATTCCTGGCTTAATAGAAAACGCTTTCTCCATTCACTCACTAACAAGGAGTACTGATTATGAGAGCAAGCCTTTTAGTATTACTGGCTTTAACAGTTGCATACCCGGCGGCAGCCGATATGGTTGAAGACAATATTCTCATTGCAGGCGCAGCAGGAACAGGCGCAGCAGGAACAGGCGCAGCAGGAACAGGCGCAGCAGGAACAGGCGCAGCAGGAACAGGCGCAGCAGGAACAGGCGCGGCAGGAACAGGTGCGGCAGGAACAGGTGCGGCAGGAACAGGTGCGGCAGGAACAGGTGCGGCAGGAACAGGTGCAGGTACCTCGCCTAGTACTTCTCCAAGCACTTCACCCGGTGGTACAACAGGTACAACAGGTACAACAGGTACAACAGGTACAACAGGTACAACAGGTACAACAGGTACAACAGGTACAACAGGTACAACAGGTACAACAGGTACAACAGGTACAACAGGTACAACAG
>NZ_JBJQII010000009.1:0-7838 GCF_045984355.1 Methylobacillus draconifructus
AACAACCCGTGCTGAATGTCAAAACTACGGCGTTTGCAAATACACTTTAACCACGAGCTATGCTGACAATGGCGCTGGGCGATGCGCCGTTACTCTGACAGTTTCCGAAGTCGATTTTGTTCCGAATCAATATGGTGTTGAACCGGGTTCCTTTCCTGGTGGCACTGTAGATAAAATTCCTGCGTGCCCTTCTGGCTATACGGGTACGCAAACCTGCAATCTCCAATCTCCTGGCGATGTTAAAAAACCAGAAAAAGCAAAAGATGAAATTCAGCGTGTTGGCAATACCTTCCAGCGTGACCCTATGCAAAATCCTGCTGACAATAACCCGGCTTTAGTTCAAGAAGCGCCAAATAGAATTAGCTACACGGATGCTTCAACAGGCGAAAAAGTCACCATTGAACTCAATAGCAGCACTGGAGCTGCGACTGTCACACATACAGTCCCAAACTATTCAAACAGCACTACCGGTCAACAAGTTACAACAATTTCAGGCGGCTCTGGCTCTGGTTCTGGTGCTTCTGTCACCGGCCAATCAACAGCGACCTATCCTGGAACAGGTGACCAAACCGGCACAACCCCTATTTCGGGTGGCACTGGTTCTGGAACTGGCGATTGCGCCCACTGCGCAACCGAAGTCACGCTTTCGAACCTTCGCGACATCACCAAAGATATAAGCGACGCAATTCATGGTGAAAATGCCGATCCAGAATTAGCAGGACAGGGTCTTTCTGAATCATTTAACCTAACTCAGGATGGCATATTCGATGACCTGGGCGACAGTATGCGCAGCATGGTCACTGATTCCGGCCTCTGGCAGCTCTATACCGAAAAAATCCTCCCGGCATCACCTTGGACGCTAGCAACGCAAGGCGAATCAGCCAATTGCAATATGACGTTTCAGCTTATGGGCCGCCCGTATGAGGTTAGTATTTGTGAGGCTCAACCTTATCTACATTCAGCAATCGCCTTTGCCCTGTTCGTCATGACGGCCATTGGCGTGTTCAATATTCTTGTTGAACGTCCAGAGGGGGGCGCGTGATGCATTGGCTGTTCATTGGTCTGGCTAGCATCGTTGAAAGGGTCGTGACCTGGTTTATCGTCCGCGGCATTCGCAAAAGCGCCTATTTCCTGGGCTATGTCTCTTTTGTCTTGGGCCTGTTTACTGCCTTTGTCGCCATGGCCTATACCGGCATCACTCTGCTGCGTCCAATCACGCCAACCGGCGTTGCGTTTGGTCTGGCATTCCTGCCGCCGTCAACGCCAGCTTTCATTTCCTTCTACGTCACTGTGCTGATAACGAAGCGAGTCTATGACTGGCACAAGCATTTAAGCCGTGATTTCACCCAGGCCACAATGCACTTCTAGCCATGGCGAATTGGACATTGACAGGGGATTTGGGGGCAGGGAAGTCCATTATTTCTACGGGAAAGATCATGGACTTCCTTGCGGCTGGCTTGCCAGTAGCAACCAACATGGATATTTACCCGGAAAATTTTCTTCCTCCTAATTCAAGGGCTACACATGTCAGGCTTCCGGATTTTCCTAGTAGTGATGATCTTTGGGCTTTGGGTATGGCTTCAACAAGTCGAGATGAAAGCACGTTCGGCCTCGTTGCCCTGGACGAACTCGCAGTTTTTCTTAACTCCAGAGAGTGGCAAGGTAAGGCCAGGGATCAAGTAATCAAATACCTGCGCCACGTCCGAAAAAACCATTGGCATACGCTCTTCATCACTCAGGACATCGAGTCCATAGACGCCCAGGCGAGAAGGGCGCTCATTGAGCATAAAGTTGTCTGCAAGCGCACTGATAGACTCAGCATCCCATTTCTTGGCCCTTTCCTTCGCTTGCTCGGCCTGAAAGGTAGATTGCCCCAAATTCATATGGGCATTGTCAGGTACGGCAAGCAGGACTACTCCCCAAAGGTCGATACCTGGTGGTATCGCGGCAACAAACTCTATGATGCCTATAACACTGACCAGGTGTTCACGGATGAGGCTGAACGTGACCTCACGCTGCAAGGTTACGTCATCGATCAGTCAGGCAAGCGCCAGGTCAAGGAATACCAAGCGCAAGTGACAGGCGCTTTTACCGTTTTAAGCCCCTGGCATCTCAAAGGGCGCTATATGTCCTTTTATCAACGCTGGTCATATGCCATCAATGCCTTTGCCGGTGTGTCCATCGCTGTGTTTGCCTTGTTCTCTTGGATCAGCCACGCAAACAACGTCAAGCCTCAAACCATCGCCACTGTGCCTGCTGCCTCTATCGAGGAAATTAAGGGCTTGATGGACCTGGGCGACCATTTCATCATCACCACAAAAGCCGGATTAGTGCTGGAGTCCTGGGAGTCCAGGAAAGACGCGACCGGCACTTATTACAAGGTTGGCTCATCATGGTACAAAAAGCCCTCGGAATCCTGATTCTTACATTCCCGTTCCTGGCCCAAGCTGAGGTCAATCTTGAGTTCGCGGCCGTCACCATTCCGGAATTTGCCCAAACCGTCCTAAAAGGCATCATCAAGAAAAACTACATCCTGTCGCCCGATGTGCTGACCGATGGCCGCACCATTACCGTATCGATCAAGGCCGCGAAAGAAGACAAGCTCCAATCCCTGGTGGCTGACGTCCTGGAACAGAACGGTATCACCTTGCAAGAACGCTCGGAGTATCTATACCTGACTCGAAATCAGGCATACGCTGCCACGCCTCAAGCGCTGCCAGGCGACATTCAGCCCGCCTCAATTGACCATGAACAGCCTATCCAGGAACAGCCACAAGCCGCGCTGCCCTCTGATCTGCCCGTTTACTCCTACCGGCCTCAATACCGGGACCAGAGGGAAATAGGGGAGCTGCTCAAGTTTGCCGGTGCCGAAGTCCAGGCCATTACCGATGATGTCGTCTTTTATCGTGCCGATGAAAACAAGCAGGACATGCTGCAAACCATCCTGGCAGAACTGGATCGCCCGTCCAATGAAGTCGTCGTCAAAGCCTATATCTATGAAGTCACCAACACCGTGCGCGATGTGAACGCTATCTCGGCTGCGGTCAGCCTGCTTAATTCCAGGCTAGGCATCACGGTAGACAACGGCACAACGCAATCTAACCAGGTCAAATTGTCCCTGCCGAATATCGAAGTCCTCATTTCCGCGTTTGACTCGGATAATCGCTTCAAGCAAGTGAGTGCGCCATCGCTGCGGGTCAAGAATGGCAAGAACTCCCGGTTCAGCGTGGGCACAGAAACGCCGACGATTAGCTCGACCACGCAAACCAATAACGGCAACCCGGTCCAGTCCATTATCTATAGACCGTCAGGCGTCATTCTTGAAATTACGCCCAAAATCCTCGCTGAAACCATCGAGCTGGACATCACGCAACAAATATCCAGCTTCCAACCCACGACAACAGGCGTTAATCAGTCGCCAACACTGCTAAAGCGTGAAATCAAGACGGTAGTGAATACCAGGGGCGGGGAATTGATCCTGCTGGGCGGCCTGAATGAATCCAGGGTAAGCAAACAGCGTCAGGGCCTGGGCTTCCTGCCTCGTCTGTTCAACGCCAACACTGATTCCGATGAGAAAAGCGACATCCTCCTAGTGATGCAGGTTCAGCGCTTGTAATGCAGACTAAGGCCTATCAATCTCGTCACCTGGGCGATTTGAGGCCCGATAGGGCTGTAGCGAAGCGGAACCCAGGCGTTACCCCGGCTGCATGCTGTCCCTTGCCCTTTAGGGTCGTGCCGTCGTCCGGCACGAGGACATGCAGTCCGCTTGCTGAGAGTCAAGGTGCGCTGACCGCACGCGTAGCGCGCGGCAGCGCGCCTAGATTCATCTTACGGACACATAACGGAAATAGACGAGGAAACGCCCGAGGAATAGGGCACATGAAGGGTAAAAGTAGGGTGTGCAGCCAATCATCAAAATGGCTCAAAACCCGCGTATTTAAAGGATTTGGCCTATACCGAGGTATTGGCAGCAGTAAAAAAATCGCTCTAATCGCTTCCTATGAAGCCGATTTTCTTGAGCTGCAGCAGAAAAGGGGTGCGCAGCGCTCTATGTAGGTAGGGAAGTAACAGACAAAAAAATGGGCTAGTCCGGGTGCAACCGTCTAGCCCTGCCGAATCACCATCTTGAAGGAACTGACTCGACATGCTGAATAGTGTAGCACATGGAATAGATGCAAGCTTTAAAATGACCGTCCGCAAATTCCCGGAAGTCATTGAAGTAACAGTAAAACCCGTCAATCACATGTTGGAGCTAATGCGTAGCCGCTCCCATGGCCTCAAGAAAGCCCCTGTCAAAGTCGAGCTGCCCGAGGATGAAAGGGCGCGTAAGGACGAAGAAAACAAGACCCGCGCTATCCGCCGGGCCAAACAGTCGATCAGATGGCTCGTTCACCGCCTCAAGGCTGATCACCTGGTGACATTGACCTATCGCGACAACATGCAAGACACCGATCGGCTCAAGCGCGACTTTGACCAATTCCGCCGCCTGATGCTCGCCAGGTATCCTGATTGGAAATACGTTGCAGCCAGGGAACGTCAGGATCGCGGTGCCTGGCACTTGCATCTAGCCGTCCAAGGCCGTCAGGACATCAAATACATGCGCACCTGCTGGTATAAAGTCCTAGGCTGCCTAGGGGCTACTGGCAAGGATGTCATGGGGCAAGTTGATGTCGTCGGCCCCAGAAAACGCTTTGGACAACCCAAAGGCACTTGGAAAAGCGCTAAGCTCGCGTGCTACCTCACAAAGTACCTGGATAAATGCTTCGATATGCACGAACACTCCAGCAAGCGCTACTGGTCAAGTAAGGGCGCTCCAAAGCCCGAGATAACCCAGCACTGGCTAGGCTCCCAAAACATCACGGAAATGATTAAAGACGCCTTCGACATCGCGATGCTGCACGGATTGGAAGATTTCCCGGCTCAAATCATGCAGTCAAGGGATCGAACGTTGTTATGGCTCTCTGGCGCAAGAAATTTAAAGCTGTCCTTTGCCTCGGTATTAGATGACTGAAAAAAACGCCTCTAATCGCGCGTTTAAAATGCCCGGTTAAGGGTAAGGTATCAACAACAAGAAAAAAATCGCTCGTAGAAATGAGTTTTCAGCCAAAGCAGACGCATTATGTTGATGTCCCGGAGTGGGCTACTAAATTAAGGCACTTATATTGGGTGATTCGTGTTGAACGGCACTCCAAAGTAAAACGCCGTCGATACTACAGATATGTATTCAAGGAAAAGTTGAGGCTGGTAGAAATGGGATATGAGCAGGAATTAGTGAATGCGATATGCAGGTACTACTGCGAACTGAGCATCATTAGCGGCAGGCGTTTGGAAGAGGTCATGGCTAATCCAAGTCCTCAGATGAGGTTGATCTTTCATTCTGATGACGATAATTAGATTACCATCTGATTTAACATAATGCACACTGCTAACGCACGCTAGCCCGGCTGCAAGCGCTTCGTAGGGGAGGTGTGACGTAGCTGCCAATGTCAGGCCTGAAATTGCGCCTAGTGTTCCAAGCATTTTCACTGTTGTAAATCCTGCTTCTTTCACGAATTTGCTTTTTTCCATTGATTCGGCGTATTCCAAAGCTTCTTCAATGTTCATTCCTGCTGCAACTGCAAGTTTTAAGAATTTCGTTGCGTTAGGCGTGGCTCTTCCTGCTTTCCAATCTGAAATATTCTGACTTGTTACACCTATCTTTATCGCAAAAGCTCTATCGCTTGCGATCATCTGTTTCTTTTTTCCTAGTTCTACTAGTGCGTATGCATTCATTTTCTTGGTTCCCAGTGATCGACTGTGCAACGTGCTACTTCATTGGTAATCACGTCCGTTTTGTATTTCCTCTTGCAGATTGCCGTGTCCTGGCCTTTGACCAACACAAACTGCACTTTTCCATTTTCTTGTTTAGCGGGCGGCTCTCCCAGGCTACCGATCCCTTCTAAGTAATCCCGTCCAGCAAACATATTCCCGATGAAATCGGTCTTTCCGTACCGTTTCAATATCAATGCTGAGTCCAGCATCAGCCCGCCTAGCAATATCCCTGTTGCGATTAAAAGTACTGTTTTCATTGTTTTTGATTCTCTTGATTTGTATGAATCATCATATATATGAAATTTCTTTACAATATAAGAATTTTCATATACCCTTTGCCCATGTATGAAATTTCATACATTTATTAAATGACTATTCCAGAAAGGGAATCACAATGTCTCAGTATCCAGTACACGTCACAGCCTCCGAATTAATTGAAGGTGTTGCTAAGACTTCCGGCAATCCTTACAAAATGGTTCGCATCCAAGGTGTTCTTGAAGTTGGTGAAGATCGCCAAATTTTTAGAACTGTTCTCCCTAGTGGTTCAGAAAAGCCAGTCCCTGGTCGCTACATGGCGCAATTCGAGCCACGTGTTAATAACCAGACCATGGAACTCGGCGGTGGCATCACTAAGCTTGTTCCTGTCGCTCCAGGCAAGTAAAAGGGTAGGGGAGCGCTGCTCCCCATTCTCCAGGGGGGGAATTCAATGTCAGCCATTTGGAACAATCTCACTCAAGCCGCCCGTAAACGCCTGTTAAGCGAAGCTGGCTACTCCAAGTTCTACTCATCTCGCACCTTTGAGGGCCTCCCTTATTGGCTCAAGCGCGATGTTGAGTACACCTACAAGTTGAAGGGTGCATAGGCATGGCTGCCGGCTGGTCTGTACTAGGAAACTGCTATACAACCTCTCATCAGGTGGTCAATGCCTTCACCGGCTATATAGCTTCTAATAATGCAGGCGGTACTGTTTTTGTATATACCCAGCCAGTTTCAATTTCATTTAATAATCAAACTGGTGTCATTAATTATACGATCCGTTATGACGAAGGCTCAGTTACTGCGTCTAAAACTTATATTGCCCAGCCTTGTGATACCGACTACACGCCAACCCCTGCCAACGCCGTTATCACTGGTGACGGTACAGGCATAGTCCAACCGCCTCTCGAAACTGTCACGCCCACTACCAAAATTTCCAGCCTGGGCGGCGACGACATCATTCTTCTCTGCGCTGTTCTCTTTGCCACATTGTTCGGCTTTTCCTCGGGAATCAGCGCGGGAAAAGGAATTGTGAGATGACAATCGCAATATTTATGAAGTGGTTTTTTGTCAGCTTTGGCACGAGCTATATCCTCGGCTTACTAGTGGGAAGTGCTATTTCTTTTTTCCAAAATTTCACAAGGAGTAACTAATCATGAAAGCAAGCAACATTGTAAAAATCTTGATGGCTTCTACCGCCATTGTCACTGTCACCATGCCAGAAATTGCCAGCGCTGCAAGCCTGCTGCCTGCTGACGCCCTGGATGGTATCGCTACTGACGCCTTAGATACCGCAAAGGATGTGGCGACGCAATTCTTGCCTATCGTGGCCGGTCTGGCTATCACATGGTTCATCGTGAGTGCCGTCAAGAAAGGCCTGGGCAAGGCTGGCGTGAAGTAATCACGAGGAGCCGGGGAAACCCGGCTTTTTCCTATGAAAACCTTCAAAAAATCTATCCTTGTTGCAATCACGATCACTGCTCTGGCTGTTCCGGTGGCGGCAAAGGCGTTTTTGCCATTAGCTGGAATAGCACTTCTTGTTGAAGCTGCTGGCGGAACTGTTCCTTTTGCACTGAGCGCGGCTGGTCATGCGGCGGTAATTGGTTTAATCACCTTTGCTGCGACGGAAAACAACCCGACTTCTCCTTTGGCATCGAAGCCAATTACAGTGCAAATTGATCCTGATAAGCCTTTAACTGTACCCCCTGGTTGGACTGACGATAAAACGCCTCCTCCAACCGCTCCTCTCGAACTTGTTTGCCCTTCTCCAA